>NZ_CP166199.1:5335000-6335862 GCF_041228395.1 Pseudomonas sp. N2-3-1-14 | reverse complement strand
GGATATCCCCTAAGTTGAAAGCCGGTGAGGCAAAAACAGCCGCCATTGTAGCGGCCAGCCGCCCACTTATCCACATGTAGGTTGCTCACAGGGCACCCAAAATCAATGCGTTAAGCGCAAAAAAGCCGACCAATGGTCTGTGCATAAGCTCTGTGGATAAGCGCCCCTAAGCTCGTTGTACAAGTGGGGTCGAAAGTCTGTGGGTAACTGGCCTGTGGATAACAACCCATTCCACGCACAGGTTATCCGACAGCGCAGCACAGGCAGAGCACCGTTTCTCCCCCTAGTTGTCATTCTCTGTACATCAGGTGGAATATGGGCTCAGAGCAGTTATCCACAGAGGATCGCCTCCCTAGCTTTTATAAGCTTTACAGAAAAGCTTTAAATAACTTCCTTCTTTATTTTTATATCTATGGCATTGCTCGTGAAAGCCGGGCGAGCCGAAAAGGCCCAATTGCCTGCAGAGATCTAATTAAAGGAAAAGCTGGTTGGAAATTGACCTAGAGGCTTGCTTTCTCTAGAATCGCCGGTCTCTTAAAACGGGGGCCATTCCGGCCCGTTGTGGACGAACCAGGTAACAACGCCATGAAACGTACTTTCCAACCAAGCACCATCAAACGCGCCCGTACTCACGGCTTCCGTGCTCGCATGGCCACCAAGAACGGCCGTGCTGTCCTGTCGCGTCGCCGCGCCAAAGGTCGTGCGCGTCTGGCAGTTTGATAATCCGGTACTGGTGGTGAGTCAGGACTTCAGTCGGGAAAAGCGTCTGCTAACCCCCCGGCATTTCAAGGCAGTCTTTGACTCCCCCACCGGCAAGGTTCCGGGGAAAAATCTCCTGCTCCTTGCGCGTAACAACGATCTGGATCACCCCCGCCTCGGGTTGGTGATCGGCAAGAAGAGCGTAAAGCTCTCCGTTGAGCGCAATCGCCTCAAGCGTCTGATGCGCGAATCGTTTCGCCTCCACCAGGAAACTCTGGTTGGTTGGGATATTGTTATCGTCGCGCGCAAAGGCTTGGGGGACGTAGAAAACCCCGAATTGATTCAGCATTTCGGCAAGCTCTGGAAACGTTTGGCGCGTACCCACAAGCCGGCACCAGCAGTCAGCACCGAAACTGTAGGGGTAGACAGCACCAATGCGTAAACTGGCCCTCGTTCCGATCCAGTTTTACCGTTATGCCATTAGTCCTCTGATGGCCGACCACTGTCGTTTCTACCCCAGTTGTTCCTGCTACGCGTTAGAGGCCATAGAAAATCATGGTCTTCTGCGCGGTGGCTGGCTGGCCTTTCGTCGTTTAGGCCGCTGTCATCCGTGGAATCCCGGTGGTTTTGACCCGGTTCCACCTATCCCTACCTCCCGTTCTTCTTCGATGGCCGAGTAATCATGGATATTAAACGCACGATCCTGATCGTCGCCCTGGCAATCGTGTCCTACGTCATGGTTCTTAAGTGGAACCAGGACTACGGCCAGGCTGCCCTGCCGACTCAGAATGTTGCTACCAATCAGGCTGCGCCGGCTATTCCGGACACCCCGTTGGGTAACAATGCGTCCGCGAGTGCCGATGTTCCCAGCGCGAATGGCGAGACAAGCGCCCCTCTAGAAACGCCAGTGGTCACCAACAAAGACCTCATCCACGTGAAAACGGATGTGCTCGACCTGGCTATCGACCCACAAGGTGGTGATATCGCGCAGTTGAAACTGCCGTTGTATCCACGTCGCCAAGACCATCCGGATGTGCCGTTCCAACTGTTCGATAACGGTGGTGAACGCACTTATCTGGCACAAAGCGGCCTGACCGGCACTGACGGTCCGGATGCTCGTGCTACCGGTCGTCCGGTTTATTCGACCGAACAGAAGACTTATCAACTGGCTGATGGCCAGAACCAGTTGAACGTTGACCTGAAATTCAGTCAGGACGGCGTCAACTACATCAAGCGTTTCAGCTTTACCCGCGGTTTGTACGATCTGAAAGTCACCTATCTGATCGACAACGAAAGCGCCAAGCCATGGAGCGGCAACCTGTTTGCCCAGCTCAAGCGTGACAACAGCGCCGATCCGTCTTCCAGCACTGCTACCGGCACCGCGACTTACCTGGGCGCTGCCCTGTGGACAAGTAGCGAGCCGTACAAAAAAGTGTCGATGAAAGATATCGACAAGGGCGCGCTGAAAGAAACCGTACAAGGCGGCTGGGTTGCCTGGTTACAACACTACTTCGTGACCGCATGGATCCCGAACAAGGGTGAAGCCAACCTGGTTCAAACCCGCAAAGACAGCCAAGGCAACTACATCATTGGTTTTACTGGCCCGGCGTTGACCGTCGCACCAGGCGCCAAGGCTGAAACCAGCGCCACGCTGTATGCCGGCCCGAAAAGCCAGGCTGTGCTGAAAGAGTTGTCCCCAGGTCTGGAACTGACTGTGGATTACGGCATTCTGTGGTTCATTGCCCAGCCAATCTTCTGGCTGCTGCAACATATCCACAGCATTGTAGGTAACTGGGGCTTCTCGATCATCTTGCTGACCATGCTGATCAAGGGGATCTTCTTCCCTCTGTCGGCCGCCAGCTACAAATCGATGGCACGTATGCGTGCCGTGGCCCCGAAACTGGCCGCGCTGAAAGAGCAACATGGCGATGACCGGCAGAAAATGTCGCAAGCCATGATGGAGCTGTACAAGAAAGAGAAGATCAACCCGCTGGGTGGATGCTTGCCGATTCTGGTGCAGATGCCGGTATTCCTGTCGCTTTACTGGGTACTCCTGGAAAGCGTGGAAATGCGCCAGGCTCCGTTCATGCTGTGGATAACTGACCTGTCGATCAAAGACCCGTTCTTTATCCTGCCGATCATCATGGGCGCGACCATGTTCATCCAGCAGCGCTTGAACCCGACTCCGCCGGATCCGATGCAGGCCAAAGTGATGAAAATGATGCCAATCATCTTCACCTTCTTCTTCCTGTGGTTCCCTGCTGGTCTGGTGCTGTACTGGGTCGTCAACAACTGCCTGTCGATCTCTCAACAGTGGTACATCACACGTAAAATCGAAGCGGCTACCAAAAAAGCTGCGGCGTAATTTACTCTGTGGATAACCACTCAAGACGCCCCCTAGTGGGGCGTTTTGCTTTCCGTCACTTTTGTTCTGGAACCTGCTGATGAGCGCTCCTCGTGAAACCATCGCTGCTGTCGCTACCGCTCAAGGTCGCGGCGGCGTCGGTATCGTTCGAATTTCCGGGCCGCTCGCCGGTTATGCGGCCCAGGCCATCAGCGGCCGCGAGTTGAAACCGCGCTACGCCCACTACGGCCCCTTTCTGGACGCCGATGCGACCGTGCTGGATGAAGGCCTGGCGCTGTATTTTCCCGGGCCCAACTCGTTCACCGGCGAAGACGTGCTTGAATTGCAAGGGCACGGCGGTCCAGTCGTGCTGGATATGCTGCTGCAGCGCTGCCTGCAATTGGGTTGCCGCCTGGCGCGTCCGGGGGAGTTCAGCGAGCGGGCTTTTCTCAATGACAAACTCGATCTGGCCCAGGCTGAAGCCATTGCCGACTTGATCGAGGCGAGTTCTGCACAGGCCGCGCGCAATGCATTGCGTTCGTTGCAGGGTGCATTTTCGTTGCGTGTGCATAACCTGACCGAGCAATTGATCAGCTTGCGCATCTACGTCGAGGCAGCGATTGATTTTCCGGAGGAGGAAATCGACTTCCTCGCCGATGGGCACGTCCTGGCCATGCTCGACAAAGTCCGCGATGAGTTATCCACAGTGCTGCGCGAAGCCGGGCAGGGGGCTCTACTGCGCGATGGCATGACCGTGGTGATCGCGGGACGGCCAAATGCCGGCAAGTCGAGTCTGCTCAATGCCCTGGCAGGTCGCGAGGCGGCCATCGTTACCGAGATCGCCGGCACCACCCGGGATATCTTGCGCGAACATATCCACATCGACGGTATGCCGCTGCATGTGGTCGACACTGCAGGTCTGCGCGATACCGACGACCAGGTCGAAAAGATCGGTGTAGAGCGCGCACTCAAGGCCATCGGCGAAGCGGACCGCGTGTTGTTGGTGGTGGACGCCACCGCGCCGGAGGCTGTGGATCCTTTTGCCTTGTGGCCGGAATTTCTCGAGCAACGGCCGGACCCGGCCAAGGTCACCTTGATTCGCAACAAGGCCGACCTGACCGGCGAAGCTATTGCCATGGAAACCAGCGAGGATGGCCATGTCACCATCAGCCTGAGTGCGAAGTCGGCCGGCGATGGCCTGGAGCTGCTGCGCGACCACCTCAAAGCCTGCATGGGCTATGAGCAAACCTCGGAAAGCAGCTTCAGTGCACGTCGCAGGCACCTGGAGGCGCTGCGCCACGCCAGCGCGGCGCTGGAGCACGGTCGGGCGCAACTGACCTTGGCGGGGGCAGGGGAGCTGCTGGCTGAGGATTTACGTCAGGCACAGCAGCTGCTGGGCGAGATCACCGGTGCATTCAGTTCGGATGATTTGCTGGGACGGATTTTTTCAAGCTTCTGCATCGGCAAATAGCCCAGTTATCCACACATCCCATGAGAACCGGCTTGCCGGCAAAAACGCCCTGAAGAACGCCTGAGTTCTTCAGGGCTACTGTGCGCCTTTACCAGTTATAGGAAACCGTCCCAAGCAGCGTCCGACTGTCGCCCCAGTAGCAGCGACCTGCATCGTTGCAACCGGATACATATTCCTTGTCGAACAGATTCTTCGCGTTCAGATCCACCGACCAGTGTTTGTCTAGCTGATAACCGATCGCCGCATCCACCAATGTCACGCTTCCGGCATCCAATTTCCCGTACAGCGTCGGCGCGGTGTAGGAGAAAGTGCTATCGAAGTAGCGCACTCCGCCACCCAGGGACAAGCCCTTGAGCTGGCCATCCAGAAAGCGGTACTTGCCCCACACCGACGCCTGGTTACGTGGCACCCCGGTCATCTGATGCCCTTCGACCAGTGAAGTGGCGGAATCCTTGGTAATCCTTGCATCGGTATAGGTGTAGGCCGCAGTGACATTCAAGTTCGGCGTAAGGTTGCTGTTGATTTCCACCTCCGCCCCTTTGGCGCGGCTTTCGCCCACTTGGCGATAGCTGTTGGTGGTGGCATCAAGGTAGGTGTCATCCTGCTTGCGCAGGTCATACACCGACAGCGTCATGGCGGTGTCCCAGCCAATCGGCTCGTACTTCACACCCACTTCGTACTGGCTGCTGGTGATCGGCTTTAACGGTGAACCCGCGTTGGAAATCTGCTGCACCGGGACGAAGGCGGTGGAGTAGCTGACATACGGCGTCACGCCGTTGTCGAACTGGTACATCACTCCGCCCTGGTACGTGAACTTCTTGTCTTCGGAGCCTGTGTTGCTGGCCTTGTTCACCTTGTCGCGAAAATCACTCTCGACCCAATCCTGGCGACCGCCGAGCAGGAACAGCCAGTGGTCGTATTTGCTTTGGACCTGTGCATAAACGCCTTTCATCTGCTGTTCGAGCAGGGTGTTCTGTACCGCGATCGGGGTGAGCGGGTCGCGCAGGTACACCGGGTTATACACATTGATGGTGCCGGCGAAGCCCGCATCCCAGTCCTGATTGAACGAGGTGCGGTCGTAGCTGGCGCCAACCAGCAGGGTGTTTTCCAGGTCACCGACCTGGAATTTGCCTTCGAGCTGGTTATCCAGGGAATACACCATCGACTTGTTGTAGCGGTCGTAGGCGGTCATGTTCAACTGGGTGCCGAAGCCGCGATTGTTCAGCGCGCCGGGCCAGGTTTCATGGCGGTTGATGCGCGACTGCATGTAGCGCGAGTTCTGGCGGAACTGCCAATCGTCATTGAAGCTGTGGCTGAACTCGTAACCGGCGCTCCAGGCTTCGCGCTCGAACGTGTTCCAGTCCGGGTCGCCGAGCATGGTGTGTTTGGACAGCTTGCCGTTCGGGTTTTTCAGTAAAGTGCCGGCCGCGGGTAGGCCCAGTTCCAGATTGGTGTGGTCCTTCTGGTAGTTGGTCAGCAGCGTCAGGGTGTTGTAGTCATCAATGTTCAGGGTCAGGGAGGGCGCGATGTACAGGCGATCATCGGGCACGTGGTCAGTCTGGGTGTCGGATTTTCGACCGAGCATGACCACGCGGCCCAGGACGTTGCCACTGTCATTGAGTGGCCCCGAGATATCCACACCCAGCTGGCGCCGATTGTTGGAGCCGTAACCCAATTGCACTTCGCCTTGGGGCGTGGCGGTGGGGTGTTTGCTGACCAGGTTGACCAACCCGCCCGGCGCGTTTTCCCCATAGAGCAGAGAAGAAGGGCCGCGGAAAATCTCTACGCGCTCCAGGCCATACGGTTCACTGGTGGTGTCATACCGATTGCCCTGTACCCGAAGGCCATCGCGCAGCAGGCCGTAGCCATAATCCGTGGCATTGAAACCACGAATGAAAAACAGGTCGCCCGCGAGGCTATCACCGGCAGCAAACGGTGGCGCGAAGATCCCCGGTACATACCCCAGCACCTCCGTCAGCGTCTGCGACTTCTGGTCCTTGATGCGTTGGCCTGTGACCACCGATACCGAGCGCGGGGTTTCCGACAGCGCAGTGCTGGTTTTGGTACCGACGCGGCTGTTTTGCGCCTTGTAGCCAACATCACCGGCAATGTCCTGATTGAAACCGGCCTGTTGATAAGTGCTGACGGTGGTCGGCGCGAGCGTCAATGGCCCATCTTGCGAAGCCTGAAGTACATAGCTTCCGGGCGCCTGTGTTACGGCTTGCAACCCCGAGTTTTGCAGCAATAGCGCAAAGCCTTGATCCACCGAATAGTCACCTTCCAGCCCCGGCGTATTCAAGCGCGCGGTCTGCTGGGGTGAGAAGGACAAGATCACGTTGGCCTTGGCGGCAAATTGGCTCAACGCTGCGTCAAGGGGCCCGGCGGCAATGGTGTAATGCTGCGCAGCACTGGCTGCCAGGGCGCTTGTGGACAAAAAGACACCGGCGGTGGCGGCCGTGGACAGCAGTAAACCGTAGGTCATGCCGTGGTAAGAGAGTTGCTGGCGGAGTTTAGCGGGAAGGCGCATAGGTGGATAAGCCCTGAAGGTAGCGTCGTGATTACCCGTAGGGCCGGGCCAAGTAAAAAAAAGATAACCCCCCTGTGGATTATTTTTTTCGCTCAACCCACGCGTGTCACCGAAACCCAATAGCGAGTGAAATATTTCACCTGGATAGGCAGAGTAGCTTGCAGGTTAGCCAGTACTGCATCGGTGGAATCGAGGCGGAACGTGCCGGAAACCCGCAGAGGCGCCGAGGCCGGATCGCACTGCAGAACACCTGAGCGATAGCGTGCCAGGTCGTCGATCAGATCCCCAAGTCGCGCATCCAGGACGATCACTTGGCCATCGACCCAAGCCGCCTGGGTCCGGCGATAGGCGTGGTTGGGGCCGACATTTTCCCGGTCGAAGTCAGCGCTTTCGCCGGCAGCCAGCAGCCGAGTGCGATCGGGTTGGTCTGCAGGCGAGATACTCACTCGGTCTTCCAGCACCCCCACTCGCGTCGAATCCGCCAGTTGGCGCACGGTAAACCTCGTTCCCAATGCCTGAACTCGGCCCTGGCGGGTTTCAATATAAAAGGGCGCTTGCCCACCCAGTTTTCCGGTGTGGATAAGCACTTCACCTTCGCGCAGGCGGATCAAACGCTGGCGCCCATCAAACACCACATCAATGGCGGTGCTGGTGTTGAGGTCTATTTGAGTGCCATCGGCCAGTTCGATCCTTCGCCGTTCGCCGACGCGTGTGCGGTAGTCCGCCCACACATTGCCCAGGGAAGGCGCGTGTTGAACATTCCAGCCCAGGTAGCCGGTGCCGCCCAGCACCAGCATCCACTTGAGCACCTGCCGCCGTTGCTGCGTGGCCGATAAGGCGCGGCGGGTGAAATCCTGAGGCAGGGCACCCAGGCTGCGTTGCAATTGCTCCATCTGGTTCCACGCTGCCAGGTGTGCCGGGTCATCATTGAGCCATTGTTGCCAGGCATAGTGCTCAGCCGGCGTTGGAGGTTGCGACTGAAAATGCACATACCAAGTGGCAGCAGCTTCGAAGACCTTTCGATCGGGGGCAACCATTACAGGCTGGCCATGATCAGTGAACACTCGGTAAGCGCGCGGATCATGTGTTTCTTCACGGTGGTCAGGGACACCTGCAACTGATCGGCGATCTGTTGATAAGTCAGGCCTTCGATCTGCGACAGCATGAAAATTCGCCGGGCCCGATCGCCCAGGTCAGCCAGGGCCTTATCCACAGCTACCAGCGTTTCAATGATGATGGCCTTGTCTTCTTCACTGATGGCGACAGCTTCAGGGCGCTCAGCCAACGACTGTTGATACGCGCGTTCAATCGCATGCCGGCGATAACGATCAATGACCAAGCCCCTGGCAATGGTTGCCAGGTAGTCCCTGGGTTCGAGGATCTGCGCCGCATCGCGCCCGCCCAAGATACGCACGAAAGTATCGTGTGCCACATCGGCTACATCGCAAGCGTTGTGCAATTTACCTTTGAGCCATCCCTGCAGCCACGAATGGTGATGCTCATAGATGTGCTGGACTGCAGCCGTGTGTGAAGGAGGCATAGGGCGCGTTAAGGCAGGTTAATGATAATCGCTATTATTAACTGCGCCGTCGACTTCTCACAATAGCTCTCTTTTTGCAGCATTCCTTACTGCGTTCAAAAAACGCGGTGGCTTCGTCGTGGGTGAAATACACGATATCTGTGGATTAAGCCCTGTGAATAACCGCCCCTGTGCCCAGTTGATAACAGGGCTTGAAACCTGAGTAAAAACCCCCTTGTGGATAACCACCTGTTTAATCCACAGGCTTAAAGTACTTATCCAACGGCCTCATTGGCACATGACCACAGACTTTTGAATCGCTGTACACAACGTAAATAGAGGCCTGTATAGATCTATCCACAGAAAGTAGGCTCAGTAGAAATAAACATAAAAACAAAGATCTTATAAACTTCTCTCTTTTAATTTCTATTGTCTGTGATTCATCCACAGCTGGTTAAATTTTGTGCAAAGGGTTCTTTAGGAAGGGCTAAGTCCCTATACTTGCCGCCAAAGCTCTAAAACTCTTTCAACAATCAATTCCTGATTACCTACATAAGCAGGCACGAGGTGCGTGGTGGATTTCCCTTCCCGTTTTGAAGTGATCGTCATCGGCGGCGGTCATGCCGGTACCGAGGCAGCACTGGCCTCAGCACGCATGGGTGTAAAAACCCTGTTGCTGACGCACAACGTGGAAACCCTCGGTGCCATGAGTTGCAACCCCGCCATTGGTGGGATCGGCAAAAGCCATCTGGTCAAGGAAATCGATGCCCTTGGCGGTGTGATGACCATGGCTACCGACAAAGGTGGCATTCAATTTCGCGTGCTCAACAGCCGCAAAGGCCCAGCCGTTAGGGCTACCCGGGCACAAGCTGACCGCATCCTCTACAAGGCCGCGGTGCGTGAAACCCTGGAAAACCAGCCGAACCTGTGGATATTTCAGCAAGCAGCGGATGACCTGATCGTCGAACAAGATCAGGTACGCGGTGTTGTCACCCAAATGGGCCTGCGTTTCTTCGCAGAATCCGTGGTGCTGACCACCGGTACCTTCCTCGGCGGACTTATCCACATTGGCATGCAGAATTATTCGGGCGGCCGCGCCGGTGATCCGCCGTCGATTGCCCTGGCAAAACGCCTGCGTGAATTGCCGTTGCGTGTCGGCCGCCTGAAAACCGGGACCCCGCCGCGTATCGACGGGCGTTCTGTGGATTTCTCGGTGATGACCGAACAAGCCGGCGATACGCCAATCCCGGTGATGTCGTTCATGGGCTCCAAAGAACAGCACCCGAAACAGGTCAGCTGCTGGATTACCCACACCAACGCCCGCACCCACGAAATCATTGCCGCGAACCTCGACCGTTCGCCGATGTATTCCGGTGTGATCGAAGGCATTGGCCCGCGTTATTGCCCATCGATTGAAGACAAGATTCACCGCTTTGCCGACAAGGAGAGCCACCAGGTTTTCATCGAGCCCGAAGGCTTGACCACCCACGAGCTGTACCCGAACGGGATTTCCACATCTTTGCCGTTCGACGTGCAAATCCAGATCGTGCAATCGATTCGCGGCATGGAAAACGCGCACATCGTGCGTCCGGGCTACGCCATCGAGTACGACTACTTCGACCCGCGTGACCTGAAATACAGCCTCGAAACCAAAGTGATCGGCGGCCTGTTTTTCGCCGGGCAGATCAACGGCACCACCGGTTACGAAGAAGCCGGCGCCCAAGGTTTGCTGGCCGGAACCAACGCGGCACTGCGCGCGCAAGGCAAAGACAGCTGGTGCCCGCGCCGCGACGAGGCGTACATCGGTGTATTGGTCGATGACCTGATTACTCTCGGGACTCAGGAACCGTACCGGATGTTTACGTCCCGGGCCGAATACCGCCTGATCCTGCGTGAAGACAACGCCGACCTGCGCCTGACCGAAAAAGGCCGCGAGCTGGGCTTGGTCGATGACGCACGCTGGGCCGCCTTCTGCAAAAAACGCGAAAGCATCACGCTGGAAGAGCAGCGCCTGAAAAGTACCTGGGTTCGCCCCGGCACCGAGCAAGGCGACGCGATTGCCGAAAAATTCGGCACGCCGCTGACCCACGAATACAACTTGCTGAACCTGCTGTCCCGCCCGGAAATCGACTACGCTGGCCTGGTTGAAGTGACCGGTCACGGTGCCGAAGACCCACAAGTCGCCGAGCAGGTTGAGATCAAGACCAAATACGCCGGTTACATTGACCGCCAGCAGGACGAGATCGCCCGCTTGCGCGCCAGTGAAGACACCAAGCTGCCTGTGGACATCGACTACACCGGGATTTCCGGGCTGTCGAAAGAAATCCAAAGCAAGCTGGGGATAACTCGGCCGGAAACACTCGGCCAGGCTTCACGTATTCCTGGGGTCACGCCGGCAGCTATTTCGCTGTTGATGATTCATTTGAAAAAACGCGGCGCGGGCCGTCAGTTGGAGCAAAGCGCTTGAGTTCGTTGGTCACCTCGCAACACGCCGAAGAGTTATCCACAGGTGCACGCCAGTTGGGCGTGGACCTGACCGATGCACAGCACGAATTGCTGCTGGGCTATCTGGCCCTGTTGATCAAATGGAACAAGGCTTACAACCTGACAGCAGTGCGCGACCCGGACGAAATGGTCTCGCGCCACCTGCTCGACAGCCTCAGCGTGATGCCGTTTATCGAAAACGGCCGTTGGTTGGACGTTGGCAGCGGCGGCGGCATGCCTGGCATTCCGCTGGCCATCCTGTTTCCAGAGTCGCAAGTGACGTGTCTGGACAGCAATGGCAAGAAAACCCGCTTCCTGACCCAGGTCAAACTCGAACTCAAGCTGGATAACCTGAATGTTATCCACAGTCGCGTCGAAGCCTTCGTGCCTGAACAGCCTTTCTACGGGATTGTTTCCCGGGCATTCAGCAGCATGGAGAACTTCAGCAACTGGACCCGCCACTTAGGCGACCGCGACACCCGTTGGCTGGCAATGAAGGGCGTTCATCCAAGCGACGAGCTGTTAGCATTGCCGGCAGACTTCCACCTCGATAGCGAACACGCCTTGGCCGTACCCGGTTGCCAAGGCCAACGCCATCTGCTGATACTGCGCCGCACGGCATGATTGGGAACACAAGCAAGAATGGCTAAGGTATTCGCGATAGCGAACCAGAAAGGTGGCGTGGGCAAAACCACCACCTGCATCAACCTCGCAGCATCCCTGGTCGCTACCAAGCGCCGGGTGCTGTTGATCGATCTCGATCCACAGGGCAACGCCACCATGGGTAGCGGTGTGGATAAACACGGCCTGGAAAACTCGGTCTACGACTTGCTGATTGGCGAGTGCGACCTGGCCCAGGCCATGCACTATTCCGAGCACGGCGGTTATCAACTGCTGCCGGCCAACCGCGATTTGACCGCGGCCGAAGTGGTGCTGCTGGAAATGCAGATGAAAGAAAGCCGTCTGCGCAGCGCCCTGGCGCCGATCCGCGAGAATTACGACTACATTTTGATCGACTGCCCGCCGTCGCTGTCGATGCTGACGTTGAACGCCTTGGTAGCAGCCGATGGGGTGATTATCCCCATGCAGTGCGAGTACTTCGCGCTCGAAGGCTTGAGTGACCTTGTGGATAACATCAAGCGTATCGCAGAGTTGCTTAACCCGAACCTGCAAATCGAAGGCCTGTTGCGGACCATGTACGATCCGCGCCTGAGCTTGATGAATGATGTGTCGGCCCAGCTCAAGGAACACTTTGGCGATCAGCTTTACGACACGGTGATCCCACGTAACATCCGTTTGGCCGAAGCGCCAAGCTATGGCATGCCCGCGCTGGCGTACGACAAGTCATCCCGCGGCGCCATTGCCTACCTGGCACTGGCCGGCGAGATGGTTCGCCGTCAACGCCGCAACTCACGCACCGCTGCAGCCCAGCCAACTTAAGGAATCCCCATGGCCGTCAAGAAACGAGGTCTCGGACGTGGACTGGATGCACTGCTGAGTGGTCCGACTGTCACTTCGCTTGAAGAACAAGCCGTGCAGGCCGACGAGCGCGAGCTGCAGCACCTGCCGCTGGACCTGATCCAGCGCGGCAAATACCAGCCGCGCCGGGACATGGATCCCCAGGCACTGGAAGAACTGGCCAATTCGATCAAGGCCCAAGGCGTGATGCAGCCGATCGTGGTGCGCCCGATTGGCGGCGGCCGCTTTGAGATCATCGCTGGCGAACGCCGCTGGCGCGCCAGCCAGCAGGCCGGCAAGGACACCATCCCGGCGATGGTGCGCGATGTGCCGGACGAAACTGCGATCGCCATGGCGTTGATCGAGAACATCCAGCGTGAAGACCTCAATCCCATCGAGGAAGCAATCGCCCTGCAGCGCTTGCAGCAGGAATTCAAACTGACGCAGCAGGAAGTCGCGGATGCGGTGGGCAAGTCCCGCGTGACCGTGTCCAACCTGTTGCGCCTGATCGCGCTGCCGGAAGTCATCAAGACCATGCTGTCCCACGGCGACCTGGAAATGGGTCATGCCCGTGCTTTGCTCGGTTTACCGGAAAATCAACAGGTTGAAGGGGCGCGACACGTTGTCGCACGCGGCCTCACCGTTCGTCAGACTGAGGCGTTGGTTCGCCAGTGGCTCAGCGGCAAACCTGCACCGGTCGAAACGGCCAAACCTGATCCGGATATTGCGCGCCTCGAGCAGCGCCTGGCCGAGCGGCTGGGCTCTGCGGTGCAAATCCGCCACGGCAAGAAAGGCAAAGGACAATTGGTCATCGGGTATAACTCACTCGATGAGCTTCAGGGCGTCCTTGCCCACATCCGCTGAAACATTTGCTTATGTAGCGCGCGATCGGAAAACACTACCCGACAGTTGAATAGGGGCTGAACCGCCCCTATACTCTGCGCGCATTTTGTCGGCACAAATTATGCCAAGTTATTGATTCTCGGCAGCCGACCATTGAGGAGCAAGAGTGATGGAAACCCGCACGCCAAACACGTTGCCGTTCCATCGCTTGGCCGTTTTCCCGGTTTTATTGGCTCAATTTGTCATTTTGCTGATCGCCGCATTGGCGCTTTGGTATTGGCATGGAGTCGTAGCCGGATATTCAGGACTCTGCGGAGGCCTGATAGCCTTGCTGCCCAATATGTATTTTGCTCACAGGGCCTTTCGGTTTTCCGGCGCCCGAGCAGCCCAGGCTATCGTCCGGTCTTTTTATGCCGGCGAAGCAGGGAAACTGATTTTGACGGCAGTGCTGTTTGCACTGACCTTTGCAGGTGTGAAGCCATTGGCGCCGCTGGCTGTATTCGGCGTCTTCGTGTTGACCCAACTGGTCAGCTGGTTCGCTCCCCTGCTAATGAAAACAAGACTTTCGAAACCTTAGGGCGTTTGAGGCAACCATGGCAGAAACAACCGCTTCGGGCTATATCCAGCACCACTTGCAGAACCTGACCTTTGGTCAGCTTCCCAACGGCGGCTGGGGCTTCGCCCACACCGCAGCAGAAGCCAAAGAAATGGGCTTCTGGGCATTCCACCTGGATACTCTGGGTTGGTCTGTCGCATTGGGTCTGATCTTCGTCCTGATTTTCCGCATGGCGGCAAAGAAGGCGACTTCCGGTCAGCCGGGTGCTTTGCAGAACTTCGTTGAAGTATTGGTCGAATTCGTCGATGGCAGCGTGAAAGACAGCTTCCATGGCCGTAGCCCGGTGATTGCACCGCTGGCACTGACCATCTTCGTCTGGGTGTTCCTGATGAACGCCGTCGACCTGATTCCGGTCGACTGGATTCCTCAGCTGGCCATCCTGATCACCGGCGATCACCACATTCCATTCCGTGCGGTTTCCACCACGGACCCTAACGCCACCCTGGGCATGGCCCTGTCGGTGTTTGCGTTGATCATTTTCTACAGCATCAAAGTCAAGGGCATCGGCGGCTTCATCGGCGAACTGACCCTGCACCCGTTCGGCAGCAAGAACATCTTTGTTCAAGCCCTGCTGATCCCGGTGAACTTCCTGCTGGAGTTCGTAACGCTGGTCGCCAAGCCGATTTCCCTGGCTCTGCGACTGTTCGGCAACATGTATGCCGGCGAGCTGGTGTTCATTCTGATCGCTGTGATGTTCGGCAGTGGTCTGCTCTGGCTTAGCGGCCTGGGCGTAGTTCTGCAGTGGGCGTGGGCTGTGTTCCACATCCTGATCATTACCCTGCAGGCCTTCATCTTCATGATGCTGACCATCGTCTACCTGTCGATGGCGCACGAAGAGAACCATTAAGACCAGTCTCGACTAGTCTGATGTCCTTCCCGGTAACACGGGAAGGTGGGCCCTACCGGGCTATGAAACGATTTGTTTTACCGCTTTAAAATCTAAAAAACCTAAACCATACGACGTAAAAGTCGGGAGGAAAGATGGAAACTGTAGTTGGTCTAACCGCTATCGCTGTTGCACTGTTGATCGGCCTGGGCGCCCTGGGTACTGCCATTGGTTTCGGCCTGCTGGGCGGCAAATTCCTGGAAGGCGCAGCGCGTCAGCCAGAAATGGTTCCAATGCTGCAAGTTAAAATGTTCATCGTCGCCGGCCTGCTCGACGCCGTGACCATGATCGGCGTTGGTATCGCTCTGTTCTTCACCTTCGCGAACCCTTTCGTTGGTCAACTCGCTGGCTAATCACTCGAATTTTTCGAGTTGATTGGGGTGATGGACAACGAATGAGCGAGGTGTTGGCGTGAACATTAATGCAACCCTGATTGGCCAATCCGTTGCGTTCTTCATTTTTGTAGTGTTTTGCATGAAGTTCGTGTGGCCTCCGGTCATCGCGGCTTTGCACGAACGTCAGAAGAAGATCGCAGACGGCTTGGACGCTGCCACCCGTGCAGCTCGCGACCTGGAGTTGGCCCAAGAGAAAGCGGGTCATCAACTGCGCGAAGCTAAAGCACAGGCAGCTGAAATCATTGAGCAAGCCAAGAAGCGCGGTAACCAGATCGTCGAAGAGGCTGTTGATAAAGCCCGCGTCGAAGCTGACCGTGTGAAGGCTTCGGCTCATGCCGAGATCGAACAGGAACTGAACGGCGTCAAAGACGCGCTGCGTGCCCAACTGGGTGCTCTGGCGGTCGGCGGTGCTGAGAAGATCCTCGGTGCCACAATCGATCAAAACGCGCACGCGGAGCTGGTTAACAAACTGGCTGCTGAAATTTAAGCGAGGGCGATCATGGCAGAACTGACCACGTTGGCCCGACCTTACGCTAAGGCAGCCTTCGAGCACGCCCAGGCCCACCAGCAGCTGGCCTCTTGGTCAGCCATGCTCGGCCTGGCTGCAGCAGTGTCGCAAGACGACACCATGCAGCGCGTGCTCAAGGCCCCGCGCCTGACGAGCGCAGACAAGGCCGCCACTTTTATTGAAGTGTGCGGCGACAAGTTTGATGTGAAAGTGCAGAACTTCATCCACGTCGTTGCCGAAAACGACCGTCTCTCGCTATTGCCGGAGATCGCCGCTCTGTTCGACCTGTACAAGGCCGAAGAAGAGAAGTCGGTAGACGTTGAAGTGACCAGTGCTTTTGCATTGAACCAAGAACAGCAAGACAAACTCGCCAAGGTTCTCAGTGCACGACTCAATCGGGAAGTGCGCCTGCAAGCTTCGGAGGACGCATCCCTGATTGGGGGTGTTGTTATCCGTGCCGGCGACCTGGTTATCGATGGCTCGATTCGCGGCAAAATCGCGAAACTTGCCGAAGCATTGAAATCTTGAGTTTGAAGGGGCAGCAGAGCAATGCAGCAACTCAATCCTTCCGAAATAAGTGAAATTATCAAGGGCCGCATCGACAAGCTCGATGTGACCTCCCAAGCCCGTAACGAAGGCACTGTCGTCAGCGTATCTGACGGCATCGTGCGGATTCACGGTCTGGCCGACGTAATGTACGGCGAGATGATCGAGTTTCCGGGCGGCGTCTACGGTATGGCCCTCAACCTGGAGCAAGACTCCGTAGGTGCCGTTGTATTGGGCGCGTACACCAGTCTGGCTGAAGGCATGAGCGCCAAGTGCACAGGCCGCATCCTGGAAGTTCCGGTTGGTAAGGAACTGCTGGGTCGCGTAGTCGACGCACTGGGTAACCCTGTTGACGGTAAAGGTCCACTGGGCAACACCGAGACCGACGCGGTCGAGAAAGTTGCTCCAGGCGTGATCTGGCGTAAGTCGGTAGACCAGCCTGTACAGACTGGCTACAAGGCTGTCGATGCCATGATTCCGGTCGGCCGTGGCCAGCGTGAGCTGATCATCGGTGACCGTCAGATCGGTAAAACCGCTCTGGCGATCGACGCGATCATCAACCAGAAAGACAGCGGCATTTTCTGCGTCTACGTAGCCATTGGTCAGAAGCAATCGACCATCGCCAACGTGGTTCGCAAGCTGGAAGAAAACGGCGCCCTGGCCAACACGATCATCGTGGCTGCCAGTGCTTCGGAATCTCCTGCGCTGCAATTCCTGGCACCGTACTCCGGTTGCACCATGGGTGAATTCTTCCGCGACCGCGGTGAAGACGCGCTGATCGTTTATGACGATCTGTCCAAGCAAGCAGTGGCTTACCGCCAGATTTCCCTGCTGCTGCGCCGTCCACCTGGCCGTGAAGCTTACCCAGGCGACGTGTTCTATCTCCACTCCCGTCTGCTGGAGCGCGCATCCCGCGTATCCGAAGAGTACGTAGAGAAGTTCACCAACGGCGCAGTGACCGGCAAAACCGGTTCCCTGACCGCACTGCCGATCATCGAAACCCAGGCTGGCGACGTTTCCGCGTTCGTTCCGACCAACGTGATTTCCATCACCGACGGTCAGATCTTCCTGGAATCGGCCATGTTCAACTCCGGGATCCGTCCTGCTGTGAACGCCGGTGTTTCGGTATCCCGTGTGGGTGGTGCCGCTCAGACCAAGATCATCAAGAAGCTCTCCGGTGGTATCCGTACCGCTCTGGCTCAGTACCGTGAACTGGCGGCATTCGCCCAGTTCGCTTCTGACCTGGACGAAGCCACCCGTAAGCAACTTGAGCATGGTCAGCGCGTTACCGAGCTGATGAAGCAGAAGCAATACGCCCCAATGTCGATCGCTGACATGGCGTTGTCGCTGTATGCCGCTGAGCGTGGGTTCCTGACTGACGTCGAAATCACCAAGGTCGGCAGCTTTGAACAAGCGCTGATTGCTTACTTCAACCGCGATCACGCCGACTTGTTGGCCAAGATCAACGTGAAGGGTGACTTCAATGACGAAATCGACGCTGGCATGAAAGCCGGTATCGAGAAGTTCAAGGCCACCCAAACCTGGTAAGCCGCAGCGGGAGCCGCAAGGCTCCCGCTTGCTAACCTGATAGGTGTTACATGGCAGGCGCAAAAGAGATTCGCAGTAAGATTGCGAGCATCAAAAGCACGCAAAAGATTACCAGCGCCATGGAAAAAGTGGCGGTCAGCAAAATGCGCAAGGCACAAATGCGCATGGCTGCTAGCCGTCCTTATGCGGAACGTATCCGCCAGGTAATTGGGCATTTGGCCAACGCCAACCCGGAATACCGCCACCCGTTCATGATCGACCGCGCCGTTAAGCGTGTGGGTTATGTGGTAGTGAGCAGTGACCGTGGTTTGTGCGGTGGTCTGAATACCAACCTGTTCAAGGCCCTGGTCAAGGACATGGCGGTAAACCGCGAAAACGGCGTCGAGATCGATCTGTGTGTTGTTGGTAGCAAGGGTGCGGCCTTTTTCCGTAACTTCGGCGGTAACGTCGTTGCAGCTATCAGCCACCTGGGTGAAGAGCCGTCGATCAATGATTTGATCGGCAGTGTGAAGGTGATGCTGGATGCGTACCTGGAAGGCCGGATTGACCGCCTGTCCGTGGTATCCAACAAGTTCATCAACACCATGACCCAGCAGCCAACCGTGGAGCAATTGATTCCACTGGTGGCGACTCCGGATCAGGAACTCAAGCACCACTGGGACTACCTCTACGAACCAGACGCCAAAGAGCTGCTTGACGGCTTGATGGTGCGCTACGTGGAGTCGCAGGTGTACCAGGCGGTGGTCGAGAACAACGCAGCTGAACAAGCGGCGCGGATGATCGCGATGAAAAACGCTACCGATAACGCCGGTGATCTGATCAGCGATTTGCAGCTGATCTACAACAAGGCGCGTCAGGCTGCGATCACCCAAGAGATCTCGGAAATCGTCGGCGGCGCTGCCGCGGTTTAACGGTTCAAATATTCAGAGGATCCAGCTATGAGTAGCGGACGTATCGTTCAAATCATCGGCGCCGTTATCGACGTGGAATTTCCACGCGACAGCGTACCGAGCATCTACAACGCGCTGAAAGTACAAGGCGCGGAAACTACTCTGGAAGTTCAGCAGCAGCTGGGCGACGGCGTAGTTCGTACCATTGCGATGGGTTCCACCGAAGGCTTGAAGCGCGGTCTGGACGTTGTCGACACTGGCGCAGCCATCTCCGTACCGGTCGGTAAAGCGACCCTGGGCCGGATCATGGACGTACTGGGCAACCCGATTGACGAAGCTGGCCCGATCGACACCGAAGAGCGCTGGGGCATTCACCGTCCAGCACCTTCGTTCGCCGAACAAGCTGGCGGCAACGATCTGCTGGAAACCGGCATCAAGGTTATCGACCTGGTTTGCCCGTTCGCCAAAGGCGGTAAAGTCGGTCTGTTCGGTGGTGCCGGTGTAGGCAAAACCGTAAACATGATGGAACTGATCCGTAACATCGCCATCGAGCACAGCGGTTATTCCGTGTTCGCCGGTGTGGGTGAGCGTACTCGTGAGGGTAACGACTTCTACCACGAGATGAAGGACTCCAACGTTCTGGACAAAGTGGCACTGGTTTACGGTCAGATGAACGAGCCGCCGGGAAACCGTCTGCGCGTAGCACTGACTGGCCTGACCATGGCCGAGAAGTTCCGTGACGAAGGTAACGACGTTCTGCTGTTCGTCGACAACATCTACCGTTACACCTTGGCCGGTACTGAAGTATCCGCACTGCTGGGCCGTATGCCTTCGGCAGTAGGCTACCAGCCGACCCTGGCTGAAGAGATGGGCGTTCTGCAAGAACGTATCACTTCGACCAAAGAAGGTTCGATCACCTCGATCCAAGCGGTATACGTACCTGCGGATGACTTGACTGACCCGTCGCCTGCGACCACTTTCGCCCACTTGGACGCCACCGTCGTTCTGTCCCGTGACATCGCTTCCCTGGGTATCTACCCAGCGGTCGATCCACTCGACTCGACTTCGCGCCAGCTGGACCCGAACGTGATCGGCCAGGAGCACTACGACACCGCTCGCGGCGTTCAGTACGTGCTGCAGCGTTACAAAGAACTGAAGGACATCATTGCGATCCTGGGTATGGACGAGCTGTCGGAAGCCGACAAGCAGTTGGTAAACCGTGCTCGTAAGATCCAGCGCTTCTTGTCGCAGCCGTTCTTCGTGGCTGAAGTCTTCACCGGTGCTTCGGGTAAATACGTTTCCCTGAAAGACACCATTGCTGGCTTCAAAGGCATCCTCAACGGTGACTACGACCACCTGCCAGAACAAGCGTTCTACATGGTCGGCGGCATCGAAGAAGCGATCGAGAAAGCCAAGAAACTGTAATCCCGGCGCCCGGCAACGGGCGCTCATCAGGTTGAGGCAATCAGATGGCTATGACAGTCCATTGCGATATCGTCAGCGCGGAAGGGGAAATCTTCTCCGGTCTGGTAGAAATGGTGATTGCACACGGCGAACTCGGTGACCTGGGTATTGCCATGGGCCACGCGCCGTTGATCACCAGCTTGAAGCCAGGTCCGATCACGCTGACCAAGCAAGGCGGGGAAAAGGAGGTGTTTTACATCTCTGGTGGTTTCCTCGAGGTTCAGCCGAACATGGTCAAGGTACTTGCCGACACCGTGCAACGTGCTGGCGACCTGGATGAAGCCTCCGCTCAGGAAGCCGTCAAGGCTGCCGAGAAGGCCCTGAACGAAAAGGGCGCGGACTTCGACTACAGCGCTGCTGCTGTACGTCTGGCCGAGGCTGCAGCCCAGCTGCGCACGCTCCAGCAGATCCGCAAGAAGTAAGCGGCCCAGCCGTCATGCTTCATGTGCGATTGATTAAAAAGGGTAGCCTCGGCTACCCTTTTTCTTTTTTTGCAAAACACTTCTCTGGTCTGAAGCCGGACCGCCCAGGATTGGTAGCCATTCATGTCTCTTGAAATCGTTATCCTCGCCGCAGGCCAAGGCACTCGCATGCGTTCGGCCCTGCCCAAGGTGCTGCACCCGGTCGCGGGTAATTCCATGCTCGGCCATGTTATCCACAGCGCCCGGCAACTGGATCCCGAGCGGATTCACGTAGTGATCGGCCACGGCGCCGACGTGGTGCGTGAACGCCTGGCGGCGGATGACCTGAATTTCGTGTTGCAGGACAAACAGCTGGGCACCGGCCACGCCACCGCGCAGGCCGTGCCGTTCATCAGCGCCGACACAGTGCTGATCCTCTACGGCGACGTGCCGTTGATCGAAGTGGAAACCCTGCAACGCCTGCTCAAGCACGTCGTGCCCGGCCAAATGGGGCTGCTCACCGTCGAACTGGATGACCCCACCGGTTACGGCCGCATCGTGCGCGATGCGGGCGGCAAGGTGGCCGCTATCGTCGAGCACAAAGACGCCAGCGATGCCCAGCGCGCCATCACTGAAGGCAACACTGGGATTCTCGCGGTGCCGGCCAATAAGCTTGCTGACTGGATGAGCCGTCTGTCCAACAACAACGCCCAGGGCGAGTACTACCTCACCGACGTGATCGAAATGGCCGTGAGTGATGGCCTGCTGGTCGCCACCGAGCAGCCCCACGACCCCATGGAAGTGCAGGGCGCCAACGACCGCAAGCAGCTTGCTGAGCTGGAGCGTCATTACCAGCTGCGCGAAGGCCGCCGTCTCATGGCCCAGGGCGTGACTCTGCGCGATCCGGCGCGCTTCGACGTACGCGGTGAAGTCACCGTCGGCCGCGACGTGCTGATCGACATCAACGTGATCCTTGAAGGCCGCGTGATCATTGAAGACGACGTAGTGATCGGCCCGAACTGCGTGATCAAGGACAGCACCTTGCGCAAAGGCGTGGTGATCAAAGCCAACAGCCATATCGACGGTGCGGTGATGGGCGAGGGCAGCGATGCCGGGCCGTTCGCGCGTTTGCGTCCGGGCAGCGTGCTGGGGGCCAGGGCGCATGTGGGTAACTTTGTCGAATTGAAGAACGCGCGCATGGGCGACGACGCGAAGGCCGGCCACCTGGCTTATTTGGGCGATGCGGTGATTGGTGCTCGCAGCAACATCGGTGCGGGTGCGATCACGTGCAACTACGACGGTGCGAACAAGTATCAGACGACGATTGGTGAGGATGTATTTATCGGCTCGAATAACTCGCTGATTGCCCCCGTGACTATCGGCGACGGGTCCAACACTGCCGCGGGCTCAACCATCAACCAGGATGTGGATAAGTCTCAACTGGCCGTAGCCCGCGCCCGTCAGCGCAACATCGACGGCTGGAAACGCCCGGTCAAAATCAAAAAGACCTGAGTTATCCACAATCAATATGGGAGGGGCTTGTCCCCGATGGCGGTAGATCAGTCAGCTTACGAATCGACTGACACTCTGCTATCGGGGGCAAGCTCCCTCCCACATTTGCAGTGTGGTGGGCTTAAAAATTTTGTTCGCGCTGCTTGACGATCTTTCGCCAATAGGTTTTGATTGCCTTCGTTATCTTTCGAAACGAAACTTATCATCACCATGTCGAAACGAAATACTCCCCAACGACGCCACAACATCCTGACCTTGCTCAATGAACAGGGCGAAGTCAGCGTGGACGAATTGGCCAAGCGTTTCGAAACGTCGGAAGTCACCATCCGCAAGGACTTGGCCGCGCTGGAAAGCAATGGCCTGTTGCTGCGCCGCTACGGTGGCGCCATCACCATGCCTCAGGAGCTGGTGGGCGACGCCGCCCAACCCATCTCGGCTTACAAGCGCGCCATCGCACGTGCGGCCGTGATGCGCTTGCGTGAACACGCGCGCATCATCATCGACAGCGGCAGCACCACCGCCGCCATGATCCCCGAGCTGGGCCATCAGCCCGGCCTGGTGGTGATGACCAATTCCCTGCACGTGGCCAGCGCCTTGAGCGAGCTTGAACACGAACCGGTGCTGCTCATGACCGGCGGCACCTGGGACCCGCATTCGGACTCGTTCCAGGGCCAGGTGGCCGAGCAAGTGCTGCGCTCCTACGACTTTGATCAACTGTTCATCGGTGCCGACGGCATCGATCTGCAGCGCGGTACCACCACCTTCAACGAACTGCTGGGCCTGAGCCGCGTGATGGCCGAGGTCGCCCGTGAAGTGGTGGTGATGGTCGAGTCCGACAAGATTGGCCGCAAGATTCCCAACCTGGAACTGCCCTGGAGCAGCGTCCATACCCTTATTACCGATGATCGCCTGCCGCTTGAGGCCCGCGACCAGATCCAAGCCCGCGGCATTACGCTGATATGCGCGGCAATCATCTAGGAGAAAACCATGTGTGGAATTGTAGGCGCAGTCGCTGAACGCAACGTCACCGCCATCCTGCTTGAAGGCCTCAAGCGCCTGGAATACCGCGGCTACGACAGCGCCGGTGTGGCGGTCTTTACCAACGCCGGCAAGCTTGAGCGTATGCGTCGCCCGGGCAAGGTCAGTGAGCTGGAGCAAGCCCTGCTCGGCGAGCCGCTGGTTGGCCGTCTGGGCATTGCCCACACCCGTTGGGCCACCCACGGTGCGCCGTGCGAACGCAATGCCCACCCGCACTTCTCCGGTGACCTGGCGGTGGTGCACAACGGCATCATCGAGAACCACGAAGTGCTGCGCGAGCAGCTCAAAGGCCTGGGCTACGTGTTCACCTCGGACACCGACACCGAAGTCATCGCCCACCTGCTGAACCACAAGCTCAAGGACCTCGGCGACCTGACCGTCGCCCTCAAGGCCACTGTTAAAGAGCTGCACGGCGCCTACGGCCTGGCCGTGGTCAGCGCCAGCCAGCCAGACCGCGTGGTCGCCGCGCGCAGTGGCAGCCCGTTGGTGATCGGCCTGGGCCTGGGCGAAAACTTCCTTGCTTCCGACCAACTGGCGCTGCGCCAGGTGACTGACCGTTTCATGTACCTGGAAGAAGGCGATATCGCCGACATCCGTCGCGAAAGCGTGGCGATCTGGGACGTCAACGGCAACTCCGTCGAGCGCGAAGCCGTGCAATACCGCGACGGCGCCGAAGCCGCTGACAAAGGCGAATTCCGCCATTTCATGCTCAAGGAAATCCACGAGCAACCGTCTGTGGTGCAACGCACCCTGGAAGGCCGCCTGAGCCAGAGCCAAGTGTTGGTCAACGCCTTCGGCCCGCAAGCTGCCGAGCTGTTTGCCAAAGTGCGCAATGTGCAGATCGTCGCCTGCGGCACCAGCTACCACGCCGGCATGGTTGCGCGTTACTGGCTCGAAGAACTGGCCGGCATCCCGTGCCAGGTCGAAGTCGCCAGCGAGTTCCGCTACCGCAAGGTGGTGGTGCAACCCGACACCCTGTTCGTGACCATCTCCCAGTCCGGCGAAACCGCTGACACCCTGGCGGCCCTGCGCAACGCCAAAGAGCTGGGCTTCCTCGCCAGCCTGGCGATCTGCAACGTCAGCATCAGCTCGCTGGTGCGCGAATCCGACCTGACCCTGCTGACCCAGGCCGGTCGCGAAATCGGCGTGGCTTCCACCAAAGCCTTCACCACCCAGCTGGTTGGCTTGTTGTTGCTGACCCTGTCCCTGGGCCAAGTCCGCGGCACCCTCGCCGAAGGCGTCGAAGCCACGCTGGTCGAAGAACTGCGCCGCCTGCCAACCCGCCTGGGCGAAGCCCTGGCCATGGACAGCACCGTGGAAAAAGTCGCTGAACTGTTCGCCGACAAAAACCACACCCTGTTCCTCGGCCGTGGCGCGCAATACCCGGTGGCGATGGAAGGCTCGCTCAAGCTTAAGGAAATCTCCTACATCCACGCCGAAGCCTACCCAGCCGGTGAGCTGAAACACGGCCCACTGGCCCTGGTGGATGATGACATGCCAGTGGTCACCGTCGCGCCGAACAACGAACTGCTGGAAAAGCTCAAATCCAACCTGCAGGAAGTGCGCGCCCGTGGCGGCCAATTGATCGTGTTCGCCGACGAAAAAGCCGGCATGACCAACGCCGAAGGCACCCACGTCATCAACATGCCGCACATCCACGACACCCTGTCACCGATCCTCTACACCATCCCGCTGCAGTTGCTGTCCTACTACGTTGCCGTGCTCAAGGGCACCGACGTGGACCAGCCGCGTAACCTGGCGAAGTCGGTGACGGTGGAGTAATACGTTGGACTCGTAAGGCATCACTTAAAAAAACCTCGGCAATCGAGGGTTTTTTATGGGCGAAAAACGTGTAGAAAACCGCCGAAGCAACCGGTCATCGGCGTTTATCGTTTTTGTGCGCCAATACCGCATACGCCTGTCAGGTTCCCCCTAGAATGCCTCCCTGTGGATAACTCAGCCAGGGATGCCTTCCATGAACATAGAACTGCTAATCGCCGGCATCGTCGTGCTGATCATTGTCGTGGGCGTGATCGGCTGGATGGTCGGGGTCTACAACGGCCTGGTCATGCGGCGTAACGATGTGGATAAGGCGTTCGCCAACATTGACGTGCTGCTCAAGCAACGGGCCGACCAGATCCCCGATGCGCGTGGTGCAGACCGCCATGAACCACGAGAACGCGCTGTTTACGCGGCTGAGCGACGCGCGTAACCAATACTTGAATGCCAGCAGCCTCAACGACAAGGTGGATGCGTCCAACCAGCTCAATGCCGCGCTCAAGTCGGTGATTGCGGTGGCAGAGAGTTATCCGGCGTTGATCTCCGGGCCGAACATGGTCGAATTGCAGCAGGCCATTTCGGCGGTGGAGGAGCGCATTGCCGACCGGCGTGAGTTCTTCAACGAGTCGGTCAACCTCTACAACATCGCCATCGCGGTGTTCCCCGACCTGTTCTTTGCGCGAATGCTCAGCTATCAGCGTATTCCGTTGCTGGCGATCAGCGCCGAAGAAACCCGCTACGAAGGCGTAAAGCTTGAGGTGCCGGGGGCATGAAAACCACCCAGGCAGGCGTCGTCGCGAAGAAACCCAAGTGGAAAACCGCGTTGGCGCTGGTGTTGCTCGCAGGCTTCATCAGCTTGATTGCTTACGCACCGCACATTTTTATCGCGCTGTTTTTCCCTGTGGGCATTCTGGTCGGCCTGCTGCTCAGCTTCGGGCCCAACTTCTATAAAACCGAACAGCGGCTGGCCACCAGCCAGATTCGTTCGCTGGCGATGGGCCTGGTGGAAGTGCGCGGCAAAGTGATTGCCGACAAAACCCAGCTGTCGCCGGTGAATGGCAAGCCGTGCGTGGGCTATGTCTGGGTTGTCGAGGACGGCAAGAAAGACGACGACGGGCGCTGGAACTGGAGCCGGGTATCCGGCGAGGCGCGCTGCAATGACTTTCGCCTGCAGGATGCAACGGGTGAGATCCGCGTGATCGCCGAAGGCATTGATCTGTTCGGCAACAAGGCCCCCGACGACTACGAACTCGTCGGCAGTTCCCGACGCCAAGGCGAAATCCTGCTGGTCCAGGACCTGGACGTGATGCTGATTGGCGATGCCTGTGAGCGCGACGGCAAACCTGCGATTGCCCAGGGCAAACAGCGCAATGCGGTGTTCGGCCTGGCGCTGACCCAGGATGTGGAAAACACTCGCGTGCTGGCGCCGCTGTGGCGTGCCGGTGGTTTCTATGCCGCCGTGGTCGGGATGATCGGCGTGGGCATCATGGCCATGACGCCCGCGCATTTCGCCCAACTGCATTTACCCGGTCCCGACACGTATCAGCAAATGGCGCCACTGGGCCCCGTGTATCGGCTGCTGGCCTGGCTGTACCGCGAGGGCGGTTTCCCGATTCCGTTCATGGCGGCGTTTGGTTTTTTCCTGACGATCATCGTGGTGATGGTGGCGACCCGGCTGGTGCTGCCCAAGGGCATGCGCCTGGCGGTGGGTCGGGTGCTGGGTGCGTGGATGGGATTGGGCATGGTCATCGGCGGCGTGGTCACGCTGCTGCTGTTTGTGGCTCAGGTGGATACCTTGAAGCTGTTTCTGGTGTGGATGCTGATCTTGCTCGGCACATTGGTGTTTTCGATCTTCGAGCAACGCAAGCTGGGTGCGGCCTTCAAGCATTTTTCCAAGGATGCCGGCAAAGCCAGCTTCGGCGATGAAGACGCCTGATCAGGGCGTCGCGCAGGAGATCAAATGTGGGAGCGGGCTTGCCCGCGAAAGCGGTGGGTCAGTCAACATCACTGTTTGTTGGGCCACCGTCTTCGCGGGCAAGCCCGCTCCCACAGGGGGGATCTGCGCTTATCCAGCCAAGTACCCTGTGATCACGGCACAAACTCCACCTTCAACCCGCGGCTCGCACTGCGGCCTTGATCATCACTGACCCGCAACCGGTATTCGCCCGACTTGCCCGGCCGCCAGTTCAACGTGGTTTGCGGCGGGCCTTGGCCTATCAGCGTCTGGTCGGCAAACCAGTAAAGCGTGGTTGCGTCGCTGGCCGCGTTGGCATTGAGCGGGATACTTTCCTGCGGCTGGGACAGTCGCAACTGGTAGCTCACCTGGGTCAGCGGCGAGCGAATCTGCGGGGCTTCGCTTTGGTCGCTGATGCGGTTGGGCTGGCAATTTTTCATTACATTAGGCGGCGTGCGCCGAGGCAAGCCGGCAGCGCGATACAGGCGCTGCACATCGCTTGGCCAGAATTCGAAGACTTCTTCACGGGTGTATTGCGCATCGAACGGCGGGCACGCGGCCTTGCCAGTGCGGGTGTCGATCAGCACCGGGCGGTGCAGGTTCGACACACGAATCGGCGACACACCGGGGATGTACCAGGTCTTGCGGGTTTGCGGGCACCAGCGGTTGGGCAACTCACCGGAAGCGGCACACACGTCGATGCGCACCAACCCGGCGGGTGGCTTGTCAGGTTTTATCACCACGTTGGGCAGCGCCAGCGGCAGGGCGTCAGCGATGCGAAAGAACAACGGCGCAGCGGTCTTGGCGCCGATAAACGCAGGGTTCGGTCGACCATCGAAATTACCCACCCACACCACCAGCACGTACGGCCCGACCAGACCCGCGCTCCACGCATCGTGAAACCCCCACGAGGTGCCGGTTTTCCACGCGGTGCGCCAATGGCGGCCCGGCAAGCCATCCGGCCGTGGGTTGCGGCGCAACATGTCGCGCACCATAAACGCGGCCTGCGGCGTGAGCAGTTGCGGTCCAGTGGATGGCGGCTGTTCCTGCAAATACCGTAACGGCCGCAGATGCCCGTCACCGGCCAGCATCACATACAGCCGCGCCAGCTCCTCGGGCGTCATCTCACCACCGCCGAGGGCCAACGCCAGGCCGTAATGGCTTTCGCCGCGCAGGCCCTGGATGCCGGCGCGTTGTAGCAAACCATACAGCGAGGGTGATTTGACTTGGCTGGCCAGCCACACCGCCGGGATATTGCGACTACGGATCAAAGCATCCCGCGCTGTCAGCGGCCCGATAAAACTGCCGTCGAAATTTTCCGGCTGGAAGTAGCCGAAGTTGCTCGGCAAATCCTTGAGGATGCTCATGGGGTGGATCACACCCTGATCCAGCGCCAGCCCATACAGAAACGGTTTGAGGGTCGACCCCGGCGAGCGCCGCGCCAACACGCCGTTGACCTGCCCGTGAATGCTTGTGGATAAGTAATCCGCCGAGCCCACCAGCGCTTTTACGCTCTGGTCGCGGCTGTCGATCAGGATCGCTGTGGCGTTCTCCACGCCTGTGCTGCGCCGCTCGGCGATAAATCCGGTAATCAGGCGCTCGAGCAGTTGCTGAAGCGGCAGGTTGAGCGTGGTGTTCAACTCGTTGCCAGCCTGTGAAGCCAGCAACTGTTCGCTCAGGTGCGGCGCCAGAAACGGGATTTGCTGGCGGTTGCGCGCCTCCAGCGGCAAGTCGAGCAAACTGTCGTTTCGTGGGTCGTGTGGATAAGTCTCGCGCCAGTCGGCCATCAAGCGCAGCCGCGCGTTTTGCAGCGAGGGCCCGAAGCGCGCGCGTCGCCCCGGTTGCTGGGGAATCACCGCCAGCGCCAGTGCTTCGGACAACGACAACTGTGCTGCCGATTTGCCAAAGTAAATGCGACTGGCCGCCTCGGCGCCTTCGATATTGCCGCCCATGGGCGCCAGATTCAGGTAGGCCTCGAGGATGTCGTGCTTGCTGTAGCGCGCCTCCAGCCACAACGCCAAGGCCATCTGCTGCAACTTGCCCGGCACCTGGCGAGTGTTCAAATCCCACAAGCGCCGCGCCAGTTGCATGCTCAAGGTCGAACCGCCCTGGCGTTGGCCGCCGCTGTAGGTGGCCATGGCCGCGCGCAGCAACGCCGGGGGATTGATCCCCGGGTGCCAATAAAAATTGCGGTCTTCCTTGAGCAGCAACGCCTCGACCAGTGACGGCGACATGCGCGCAAGCGGCAGCCACAACCGGTATTGGCCGTCATCCGCCAACGTCATGCGCAGCAGCGCGCCGTCGTCGGCCAACACCACCCGCGAAGAGGTGACGGCCTGTTCCAGCGGGGCGTGCGGCCACAACCGCAAGCCCACCAGCACCACCGCCGCTGCCAGCAGCGGCGTCAGGCGTTTAAGGCTTGGTAATTTCAAGCTGGCCTACTTTGCCGCGCCCTTGCAGGGTGGTTTCGTACATCCCTTCGGCGTAGGCCGGTGGCGTGTTGAAGGTGCCGGCGTTGGTGGCGCGCACGCGGTAGACGAAAGTGCCCACATCGCGCAGCGCGGTGCCGTACAACACCACCCGATCATCGCGCACGTCCACGTAGTCCGGCTGCCAGTTGCTCAGTTCGGTTTCGCCGATAGGCGCCTGCCAGGCATCCGCTTCATCCCCGTCGGCGGTTTCCACGTACTCCGAATCGTCGCCTTCACTTTCATCGGCGCTGGCGGTTTCCGGCTCCGGCGGCAAGTTATACACAGGCTCGACGCCGCCGGGCAGCAGGTCGACCACGGCCACTTGTTGCACTTGGTCGCGGTCGGTCGCACGCAGGCGCAGACGCACCAGGAACTCATCGCCGACCGCCACTTTGCTCACCGGCTCGCCTTTGAGGTCGAGGTATTCGTGGATGATTTCCAGGCCATTGTTGATCGGCTTGAGCTTGGCGCCCTTGTCGAAACCGGCCTCGCTGAGCATGTAGAACGCGGCCGGGCCGTCGGTTTTTTCCATCACCAGTTTTTGCGTGGCACCTGGTACGGCGGCGCGTGGCGGCTGACCGGCCATTTCCAGCAGTTGCTGCTGCTTGTCGCCCAGCCAGGCGGTGGCTTTGAGGGTCATGTCGCTTTGCGCGCGCTGGCCATAGTTGTCCAGGGCTCGCAGCAGCAGGGCGGCCGACAGCGAATTGTAACGTTGCTCGTTGAGACGCTTGCCGAGCTTATCCAGCAAGGCTGCTGGTACATCGTCCAGCAACTCAGGGAAGTGGCGTGCCAGCAGGTGCAGGTGTTCGGCGTCGTGCACCAGCGGGTCGTAATACAGGCCGTCGCTGTCCCACTTATCCACAAGGGAGCGCCATGGGATTTTGCGGAACAGCGTATCGGCCTGGCGGTCCTGCTTGAGCAGCTTGTAGCTGGCGGCCAGGTACGCGGCGCCCAGGTCGTTCTGCCAGGTGTCTTTAAAGTAACTCTCGTAGCGCTCGCGGATATCGCTCAAGGCGCCGCTCACCAGAATCCCCTGACGGCTCAGCAGGTAACTGGCGTAGGCACGGTTGCGCAATTCCGACAGCCCTTCGCTCGGGCCGTTGGCCAGTTCTGTCAGATAAGCATTGGCGCGCACCAGCAAATCTTCCGGCACCGGCAGCCCGCGTTCTTTGGCTTCGATCAGGAAGTCGGTGGCGTACAGGCTGGCATAAGGCGCCACATCCGGGTTGGCGGCCCACAAACCGAAACCACCGGCCTGGTTCTGGCGTTGGCGCAACATACGCACTGCGCTGGTGAACGCTTGCTCGGCCTCGGGCGCCGTGCCGCCCCAGATCAACGCCGGCATGGCCTTGGACACCAATTGCTCGGTGCAGGCATAGCCGTAGTCGTCCAGGTAATGCTTGAGGCCGTTGGCCCACACCAGCGGCGAGGCTGCCACGCCCAGTTGCACGTCGCGCAGCTGGCTGAACAGCTCGCGCGTTGGCTTGAGCTCTTTGCTGGCGCTGTCGAAACGACCCAGGCTCAGGGCCACGCGGTGTTCGCTCAGTGGGCGGATCGAGGTGGTTTCTGCTACCTGGATGCGTTTGCCGTCTGGCAGCACGGCGATAAAGCGCAGGTCCGCCGAACCGAGGGTTTCGCCGACCTTGATCTTGAACTCGGCGGTGCCTTCCTTGCGCGGTTGCAATGACAAGGTGCTGCCTTTGTCGCCCTGCACGGTGAGGCCGTCGCTGGTCTGCACTTCAAACTTCACGTCGGCTGCCGCGTCGAGGTTGCTGAACACCCCGGCGCTCACGTTGAACACATCCCCCGGCGCGATAAAAGCCGGTACGTTCGGTGTGATCACGATCGGCCCACGCACCTCGGTGTTGGCCTCGCTGACACCCACGCTGTCGGCATCCACCGCCACCGCAAACAGGTGCAGCTTGCCGTTGAAGCTGTCCGGCACCTGGTAATGCAGCACCGTTTCACCGACCGGCAGGTCCACCAGCCCGGACCACCACGCCACGGGCGGCTGATGTTTACACTTGAACGGGTTGAGGTGGTTGGCCAGGGCGCCTTCCGTATCGCCACCGGGCGCCGCCCCACTGAGCAAGCGGCTGAATTCCGGCAGGATCAGGTCAAGAATCTGACTGGTGCCGACCTCCAGTGCGCGCTTCTGGAAGAAGAAACCCAACGGGTCTGGCGTCTGGTAGCGCGCCACTTGCAGAATGCCTTCGTCCACCGCGTAGACCACCGCGCGGCCTGGGCGGTCGGCGGTGACCTTGATGTCCAGAGTTTGCCCCGGCTCGATCTTCGCCGGGCCTTCGACCTTCAGCGCCATGCGCCGCGCATCGAGGTTGATGCTGAACGGCACCACGCCGTAGGACAGCGGGCTCATATAAACCTCGGACGAGCCGATGTCGCGCACAAACTGCACGTTGACGTAGGCATTGCCCTCAAGGCCTGCAGGCACGCGGATATGTTGCACGCTGTTGGTGCTGTCGGCCTTGAACCATTGCTGGGTGTAAACCTTGTCGCGCTCGATGGTGATCAAACCCGCGCCGGTGTACGGCGCGCGGATGCTGATCGCAATCTCATCGCCGGTGGCGTAGCTGCGTTTATCCAGGCGCAGCTGCAACTCGGCATTACGCTCCAGGGAGCGCGACGTGTTGCCACGTCCGGCCACGCTGTAGTCGATCTGGTTGAGCAGGTTGCCGTTGGCATCCTTGAGTTGCAGGGTGAAATCGCCCGGCGTACCGGTGTTCAGGGTCTGCTTGGCGCCGTCCTTGGTCATCGTCAATGGCGAGGCGGGCTGGCTGATGTTCTTGATGCGCGACTCGTATTTGTAGGTGCCATTGGACTGTTTCACCAGCACCGACACATAACGGTGCTCGACCACTTCACTGGTCAGGCCGTCCACCGCCAATGGCGTGAGGTCCGGCGCGACGGCCAGCCACTGCACCTGACGCGGGGCGTCCTTGGCGACGTACGACAGCGAATCCTGACTTTTCACACCCACCAGATACGGCGCGGACGACACCAGCAGCGCACTTTGCGCCGCCACATTACGCCCACCTTCAGCCTCGAACACCTGGGTCATGACCTGCAGGCGATAGGTGCTGTTGGCGAAGCGTTGCAGGTTAAGGTCGAGCACGGCCTGGCCGTTATCTTCGACGGTGGTTTCGGCGAGGTCTTCGGTGCTGGCGTCTTCCAATGAGTTGTTGAGGCGGAAGCGGTAATCGGGATAACGGTCGAAGGCCGCAAGCGTCGGGCTCAAGGACATCTTCGCCGTCACCCGGCGGCCGGCGGCCGGGGCGCCGAACAAGTGCATTGCAGTGACTTTGGCCACCACCTGGTCCGGTGGAATCCAGCCCAATACGGGCGTGTCGTGCAGGCTCAGGCTGACCTTCATGCGGTCCGGCTCGAAATCGCGGACCTTGAAGCTGACACTGCCCAGGTCGGTGCGGGTGTTTTTCTCGCCAATCAATTGCAAGGTCGCGGTGTAATCGCCTGCGGGGGCGACGTCGCTGCTGGGGAAATCAAAGGTTTCAAAACCGCTGGTGGATAACTTCAGGGGTTGGCGAATCACTTCCAGGCCACGCGGGTCGGTGATTTGCAGCTCCACCGGCAGGCCTTGCAGGGCGCCTTTCCAGTTGCCGCTGCGCACGATCATGCCCAAGTGCGCAGTCTCGCCAGGGCGATACAGGCCGCGGTCGGTGAACAGGTAGGCGCTGAGGCGATCAATCGCGCCGTCTTCTTCCAAACCGCCTACATCAAAGCGCGACAAATCCAGCTGCTGCGACTGACGGGCAATTGGCAGGAAGGATTGGTCATTGCCGCGAGTGACTACATACATCAGCGGCGTTTTCTCACGGCGCAGTTCATCCAGCTTGGCGAAATGCGCATGGCCTTCGGTGTCGGTACGGCCACTGCTGACCGGCAGGCCGTTGCGACCAATGATGTCGACCTGTGCGTCGGCCACCGGCGACCCATTGCCGATCGACTGCACGTACACATCATGGCTGCCGTCGCTGGAGCGCTTGGCGATGATGCCCAGGTCAGTCACCACGATAAAGCGCAGGTCGCTGGTACTGCTGCGGTCGTATTCGAACGTGCGTTCTGCAGGGTCATCCTGAGGGCTGAGCTTGAGCACGAAAATGCCACGACGCCCGCCGTTGGCGGTGAGGTAGTGGCTCAGGTCGACGTTGTCGTAGACGGTTTTCGCCGGGTCATTGGACGACAGCGCAATATCCAGCGACTGGCGCTCGACCATCCGATCAAAGTATTCGTTGCCGAAATTGGGCCGGGCAAAACTGCCGCTGCTCTGGTCTACCAGGTGTTGCAACTGGTTGGGCAGCAGCCGGGCGATTTCCACATGGGCACCGGGCACGCCACGGGCCATGAAGCCCAGGCGTTTTTCACCGTTGAGGCTCAGCAGCGCGCCGTTGGACAGGAACTGCAGCGTGCGCGGATACGCCGGCATGCTGATCAACGAGGCTGTAGGGTTTTTCGCCAGATAGCCGCCCATGGCTTCCAGGTTGGCGGGCACGCGCACATACAGCGCGCGACCGGCCGGGGCCTTGAACTTGAACGCGTGCAAGGTGTTCAGCGGCTCGACGCTGGGCACATGGGTCAGGGTGATCTTGGTGCTGCGGGCGAGCAGGGCGTCGTCGATGTCGTTGCTGGTATAGGGGCGGGTGTCGTCCTGGGCTTTTTCCGGCAGCAGCCACGCCTGGACCTTACCGGCAATGGTGTCATCGGCCACGGCGCTGGAGCTGCTGAACATCAGCACCGGTTCCGGTTCACCGCGTTCATTGTCGACAAAGCTGACGTCGGCGCCGGTGAAGGTCAGGCGATAACGGCCGGGCACGGTGACTTCCGACACCAGCGGCGCGGTGCTGGCGTTGCCACCGTCACGGGCCTTGATGCCTTCGTCGAGCTTGGCGCTGACCGGCGTGCTTTCCAGTGGCGTGGCGAGGGCGGCGGAGCGTACGTAGGCGTTGAGCTTGTTGTCGTCGAAGGTGATTTCCGGGCGGTTGGGCAACTGCGCGTCGCGGTAGGCCAGGCCTTTGCCGAGGGTCACAGACACGCGCTTGCGCAGGTTGTCTTCATCCACCGGGTGGGAAAAGTGGAAGGTCGCGACCAGCTGTTTCAGCGTCGGGTTGGACGGGTCTTGATACAGCTCGTTTTGTGCCAGGGTGGCGCGGAATGGCTGGGTGGAAAACTGGCTGCTGTACTGGCTGAGCAACACGCCGTCGGCCAGGAGGTTTTTCTTCGCCAGGTCGAGCGTGTAGTGGGCGTCTACTGGCCAGTCTTTTTCTGGCACGAACAGTAAAGTGCGGTCATCGGACCAGCGCCAGGCGCCTGCCACGGTGGGTTTGAGGGTGATGCCCTCAGTCACCGGTTTGCCAATCGCCGCCAAGGGGGCCACGGATTCGGCGAAACGCACCTGCAAGTTATCCACCACCGGCGGTTGCTGGGTGTAATCCGTCAGGTTTGGCTTGTGCAACGAATAACCAACGGTGTGCGGCTGCGGCAGGTTTGAATACCAGTGCCAGCCGTAGAATCCTGCGCCAGCCAGTAACACCAGGCCCAACACGCCGGCGCCGGCCTGGCGCGGATAGGCGCGAGCGTTGCGGCCAAGGTTCGCAAGGCCTCGGCCGATGGCGCGCAGCCAGAAAGGCGGCTGCCATTGGCCGAACAGGGCACTCACCACCGTGGTTAACAGGCCGAGAAAACGGCGGCTGATCGCTTTCAACGCATCGAACATGGTGAGCATCCCTGGCTAAGTGCGGCGTATCTTACACGCGTCTTTGATACAAAAGATGACGTGAATATGCCGCAAACGCTCAGGCGTGTTGCACAAAAGTGAGACGCACCGCAAAACCGATCAAAAGGCTGCCGAACAACCACTGCTGCAGGCGCTGCGCCGAGCGATTGCTGGCCAGCCAGCGGCCGATGCGCGCGCCGGCCAGGGCGTAGCAACAGTCAAACGCGAAGCCCACCGTCACTAGCATCACCCCCAGCCATGCAAACTGCGCCGCCACCGGGCCGGCTTGCGGGTTGATGAATTGCGGCAGCAGCACCGAGCAGAACACCAGGGCCTTTGGGTTGAGCAGGTTCGTCAGCAGTCCGCGTTGAAAGGCCATGCGCCAGGCATGGGCGGGTGGTGCGCCGTGAGAGGCGTCGAGCGATGGCAGCCCGTTGGCACGCAGGCATTGCACGCCCAGCCATAACAGGTAGGCCGCACCGCCCAGGCGCACCACGTCGAAGGTCCAGGGCGCCACCTTGAACAAGGTCGCCAGCCCCATGCCCGCCAACACCACATGGCAGGCCCGGGCGAGGCCCAGGCCGATGGCCGTGGTCAGTGCCAGCGCTTTGCCCTGGCGTGCGCCGGTTTGCAGCAACAGGATCATGTCCGGCCCCGGCAGCAGAAACGCCACCGAAAGCGCCATCAGAAATAGCCACAGCTCTGTCATGTTCCACCCCCTTGATGTGTCGGCTGATTCTAGGAGGGAAGGCCGGGGCAGGTGCTTGCGTATTCAGCTTAAAAGGCGTCTATTCTTGGCACTGTCTGCCATTGATTAAGCTTGCGGCCATTCATTTATGCCAAATCTGAAACTTGATGCCTTTGACCGCAAGATTCTTGAAGCCCTGCAACGCGATGGGCGCCTGAGTAACGTGCAACTGGCGGATGAGATCGGCCTGTCTGCCTCACCCTGTTTGCGCCGTGTGAGGCTGCTGGAAGAAGCCGGCGTGATTCGCGGCTATCAAGCGACCCTGGATCGCGATGAAGTGGGCCTGGGCATGATGGTGTTCGTCGGCGTGAAGGTGGAGCGGCACAACGACACCGAGGCCAATGCCTTTCGCGAGGCGGTGACCGCACTGCCCGAGGTGATCTCGGCATTTCTGGTGTCGGGGGAGTCGGATTTTCTGTTGCAGGTGGTGGTGCCGGATTTGCGTGGGTACGAGCGGTTCGTCACCGGCAGCCTGTTGAAGCTGCCGGGCGTGAGGGACATCCGCAGCAACTTTGCGATCCAGACCGTGAAAACCCCAGGCGCCTTGCCTTTGGGGCACCTGCCAGGCTGAACACTTGAAAACACCGCAAAACCACTGTGGGAGCAGGCAAGCCTGCTCCCACAGGTGATCCGCGTTGAGCTTGAGGTGGTATGTCTCAGGTCCACCAGTAGCGAACAAGGTGGAAGAAAATCGGCGCGGCAAAACACACCGAATCCAGCCGGTCCAGCATCCCGCCGTGACCTTCGATCATATGGCCCCAATCTTTCACGCCTCGGTCGCGCTTGATCGCCGACATCACAATGCCGCCGGCAAAGCCCAGCAGGTTGATCAGCAGCGCGATCAAGAACGACTGCCACGGGTTGAACGGCGTGGTCCACCACAGCGCTGCGCCGATCAGGGATGACAGCAGGATCCCGCCAACAAAGCCTTCGACGGTTTTGGACGGCGACAGGTTGGGCGCGATCTTGTGTTTGCCGAACAGCTTGCCACACACGTATTGCAGCACGTCCGACAGCTGCACCACGATCACCAGGTAGGCGATCAGCAACAGGTTGCGACCTTCGTAGCCAGGAATGTCGAGGGTCAGCAGGGCCGGGACGAAGGACACGCAGAACACTGCAATCATCAGGCCCCATTGCACCTTCGACGCGCGCTCCAGGAAGTGCGTGCTGTCGCCCCCCAGCGAAGCGAGGATCGGCAGCAGCAGGAACACGTACACCGGGATGAAGATCGAGAACAGCCCGTACCAATCGGAATAGATCAGCAGGTATTGCAGCGGCAAGGCCAGGTAGAACGCGGCCACCAGCGCCGGGTAGTCGCTGCGCCGGGTCGGCGTGAGGGTGAGAAATTCGCGCAGGGCGTAGAACGACACCGCGTAGAACAGCAGGATCACCGCACCGGTGCCGAGCCAGAAGGCGATGCCGATCACCACGACCATCACCCACCAGGCATTGATACGGGCGTTGAGGTTGTCGACGACCGCATTTGGCGTACCGCGGGTGCGCAACTTGAGGATCAGGCCGATCAGCGAGGCGAGCACCAGGATGGCGCCGATCCCGCCGAACAACATCAGGGTTTGGCTATCCATGTCAGACATGCTCCGGGCAAGGGCAAGCAGGGCGTCGCGGGTGCGGGCGAGGAAGGCGGCTTTGTCTTCGTTATCTTCCAATTGCAGGGGAGCACCAAAGCTGGTGGTGCACAGCAATGGCAGCGGCAGTACGCGACCCTTGGGCATGACCCGGTTGAGGTTGGCGATCCACACCGGGATCAATTCGGCCTGTGGGTAACTTTTTGCCAAGTGGTACAGGCCGCTCTTGAAGGGCAGCAAGCCGTCTTCGAGATTGCGCGTGCCTTCGGGAAGATAATCAGCGAGTCGCCACCTTCCAGGGCGGCAAGCATAGGCTGCAGTGGGTTATCCACAGGGTCTTTGCGTTCGCGGTCGATCAGCACGCCGTTGAACACGCGGTTGATGATGTAACGGCGCAGGGCGCTTTTGTTCCAGTAGTCGCTGCCGGCCACCGGACGCGTGAACGTGCGCAGGTTTTGCGGCAAGGATGCCCACACCAGCACGAAGTCGCCGTGGCTGCTGTGGTTGGCGAAATAGATGCGCTGCACCGGCACCGGCGCGCACCCCAGCCACAGGCTGCGGGCGCCGGTTACGGTGCGGGCCATTGAGGTGATCAGGGTGGCAACCACAGGTTCGAACATGGGGATTCCTTATCCGGCGAAAGGTAGCCAAGGGCTGGCGAGGATCACGGCCAGGGTCAGCAGCATTTGTGCGCCCAGCAGCCAGGCCTGCTTGCGCAGCAGTTTGAGGGCGCCGCGACGGCGTTCGGTCCAGGGCCGACCGACCCGCTTGGCCGATTGCAGGCCAAGGGTTTGCAGGGCCTGGTCGAGGTCGGGGGTGCGCTCGGTGTCGCGAGCGAGCAGCGCGAACAGGTCGGCATCAAAGGCGACGCGCAGCGCCCAGTACTTTTGCAGCAGCCCGAGGACAATCATCCACAGGCTGAGCAGCAGGCAGATTGGCGCGACACTCGCCATCAGCAGTTGGGCTAGGCCGAAAAGCACGCCGAGCAGCGTCAGGCCTGTGGATAACTGATCCAGCGAGCGACCACGGCGCAGCAGGCTGGCGACCACCTGGAGTTCCATATCAGCGGGCATGGGCTAAACCCTCCAAAGCTTCGCGGTGAGCGGGGTGCAGGACCACATGGGCCCGCGCTGTACGAATAATAGCCAGTGCCTCGTCCACCGTTGTGGCGCGCCCACTGTGCAGCAGCCAGGCTGCAACGGCGGTGGCGCTGCGTGAGTAACCGAGGGCGCAGCACACCAGTAATGGCCCGCTTGCGCGCAGGCGCTCAATGGCTTGGGCGGCTTGCAGGCATTCGGCGGGTGTCGGCGCAATCAGGTCCAGCACGGGGACGCATGCATAAGCGCGGCCCTGTGGATTAATCGGCAATTCGGCGCACAGATCGACGATCGCCTTGAATGAACCTTGCTCGCGTGCGGCGGGTATTCGACCGAGCCAGACGTTATCCACAATCAGGTCAGGCTGTGGATGCTTGCGTGTCCACAGGCGTGAGTTGAGCCACGCGGCCGCGAGGTAAGGCGCATACAGCCAGCGCGCGGCAGGCGTCAGCATGCCGTCGAGCCGTTTTTGAAAGCCCGGCGCGCCGAGTACCAAGTAATTGGCCTTGATCAAACCCAGGGAAACCGCCGGCCACAGCAGCCACAGCCACCAACCGCCGAGTGTTAACGCGACAATCACCAATGCCAGCGCGCCCAGGCCGTAGCGCACGCCCAGCCGCCAGCGTTTTCGATCCCGCGTAAGCCGCGCATTCAACAGCGGGCTCGGGTGCTCCAGCGGCCACAGCCACACGCATAGCCAGCCGGCGAGGGCGCCTGTGGGTAAGTCGATAAAGTGATGTTGATAAGTGGTCAGCACCGAAATACCGATCAACGCGAACCACCCGTGCACCATCCAGCGCCAGAAGCCTTGGCTGTGGCGCTGGTACATGATCCACAGAATCACCAGCAGCGCGATGTGCAGCGACGGTGCCTGATTAAACGGTTTGTCGAAGCCTGCCAGCACGGCAAACAGCCAGCCGAATACGCCATCCAGCGCCGGCCGTTCAAAGGTGAACCGCAGCGGCCAGATCAGGAAGCAGCTCACGGCAATCACCTGGGCGGTCAGCAGGCGCAGCGCGTGTTGTTTGAGTTCATGGCGGCTAGTGGGCAGCAGCAGCGAGAAGCCGTAGAGCAGGTCGATGGACCAGTAGGGCACGATGGTCCAGGCCCAGAACGGCATATGGGTTTCCCAGCCGAACACCAGTGTGCCGACGTCGCTGCGCTGGCTGGTGACCCAGGTGGCAAAGCCGTAGGTGCTGAAAAACAGCGGCGCCAACAGCAGCAACCACAGGACCGCAGGTTTCAATAAACCGGGTTCGCGCATGCTCAGATCTTCTGTGCCAGAGACACCGTGAAAATGCCCCATTCGTCCACACGCTGAGTGATCTTGCGAAAGCCTGCGGCCTCGACCAGTTGATCCATTTCTGCCTGGCTGCGACGGCGCATCACCCAGGCCTGGCCCTGACGATGGCTGGTCAGCGCGCGGGCGATCAGTTCCAGCTGCGGGTGCCACGGCTGGCCGGTGTACACCAGGTAACCGCCGGGCTCCACGGCTTCGGCAAGGCCGGCCAGCGAACCGCCGACCATGGCGTTATCGGCAAACAATTCATACAGCCCGGACACCACCGCCAAGGTCGGCTTGGGGTCGAGCGCCGCCAGAGCCGCGCGATCAAACGCATCGCCTTTGACGAACTGCGCGATATCCCCCAGGCCTTTTTCGCGAATCAGCGCGCCACCGTCGCGCACGTTGATGTCGCTGTAGTCGCGCAGCAGGATCGACTCCGGCAGCGGCGATACGCCCTGTAAGGCTTCGAGAATGTAGCGGCCATGGCCCGCAGCGATGTCGACAATGCGCACTTGGCGATCATCGCTACGCAACTTGGCCATGGCCAGGCGCAACAGCTCTTCGACATTCAGCTTGCGCTGGCGAATGCCACGCCAGCCGATGGAGTTGAGGTAGTTGGTGTCGATCATCCGCCCCAGCCCGCCTTTGCCGGTGGGTTTGTTGCGGTACACATAATCCAGTGTGCTGCCGGAATCGAAGCCGGTGTCAAAGCCCAGTTTGACCCCGTCCGAGAGGTTCTTGCCCAGGCCCATGCTGGCGCGGGTCATGCGCCAGTACAGGTCGCGCAAAGAGTTGCGCGGCAGCGGCGCGGCCAGGGATTCGGACTCGGCGCAGGTGGCGCCCAGCTTGTCGGCGTCGAGCAATGAGGCGCGGTCCAGCGGGTGCGCAAAGTTCTGCAGGATAAAGCGCCTGGCGCTGCTCACGGCCACGGCACGGTCGCGTTCACCGAGGGTGTCGTGGAAGAAGCCGGGCAGGATGTGCAGTTCTTTTTTCACGCTGCCCAGGCGGTCGAAAAATTGCTGCTGGGGTTTGCGGTGCACCACAAAGTCCGAGCCGGAGATCAGCAGCTGGGTCGGCACCTGGATCGCCTGGGCATCGGCGACAACGCGGTCGGCAGCTTCGTACAGGCCGAGCAGCACATTCACCGAGATCGCCTTGGTGATCAGCGGGTCGCTGTCGTAGGACGCGATGCGCTCGGGGTCATGGCTGAGGAACTTGGCCTTGACGTAGCTGTTAACGAAAAAGTTGCCGCGAAATGTGCGCATCAGCGCCAGGCCTGGCCGCGCGAACGGCACGTAGAGCTTGACCTTGAACGCCGGGGAGGCGAGCACCAGTGCGCGGATTTTCGGCGCGTAATCGTGCACCCACGTGGCTGCGATCACCGCGCCGACGCTCTGGGCGATCACCGCGCAATTGTCTTCTTCGATGCCGTAAGTGGCACCGATGTGGTCACGAAAGGTTTGCACGTCGCGGGCACTGGTGGCGAAGCTTGGGCTGTCGCCGCGCGCGCCGGGCGACTGGCCGTGGCCACGGGCGTCCCAGGCAAAGAAGTCGAAGTGCGGCAGGTCCAGTTCATCGACCAGGTGGGCAATGCGCCCCGAATGCTCGTGGCCGCGATGGAACAGCAGGATCGCCTTGCGCGGCTCGTCGCCAAGCGGCGCAGTGGCCGGCCAGTGCCGGTAGAAAAGCTCGACGCCATCGTGGGTACTGAAGCTGTGCTCTTGCTGTTCACGCATCGCAAATTCCTTATGCAGAAGGGGACGTCGTTTCTTTGAGGCCCTGGCGCACGCGGTTGACCAAGGTGTAGGCGAGCAGCGCCGCGACCAGCCACATCACCGCGTTGACCCAACCCGCGCCGAGCCAGTCCAGCGCCACGCCGGTGGCCAATACGCCGAGTACAAACGCGCGATCACTCTTGCCCATCGGCCCGTCGTAGCGCCGCGACGCCCCGACCATTGGGCCGAGCACCCCGGCGTATTCGCTGAACACCGCCAGCAACGTGACCAGCAGCACCGGCGCCAGGCTCACGCCGGGGATCAGCGCAAAGGGCAGGATCAACGCGCTGTCGGCGATCACGTCGCACAATTCATTGAGGTAGGCGCCCAGCCGCGACTGCTGGCCGAATTCCCGGGCGAGCATGCCGTCGATGGCATTGAGGGCCATGCGCAGGATCATCCACAACGGGATCAGGGCAAACAGCCAGAGGTGTTGGGCAAAGCCTGCGATGAGCAGGCCGACCAGTAAGGACACCACGCCGGCCAGCACGGTGATCTGGTTGGCCGTGGTGCCGTTGTCGTAGAGGCGCTGCACGAGTGGGCGCAGTAAGTTTTGAAAGCGCGGCTTGAGCTGATAGATCGAAATCATGGGAGGCGACGCTTCCTTGTCCGTTTACCCGCGAAAAAACTGTGTTGGAGTGTGCCGATTAATCGGCGGCTGCACCAGTGATGGCTCGTGTTTATGGGGGGTTAGTCACGGTCTCGAAGGTAATGACGTACGAATGTGACAGGGGGCTTGCTGCCGATAGTGGTGGGGCCGTCAGCTGATCTGTTGCTGACACACCGTCATCGGGGGCAAGCCCCCTCCCACAGGGATTCTCTGCAGGGTTCAACCAGGTTGTTTTCGAACAAAAATTTCACGTCGCGTGTTATATCGTAACGAATTGTGTACAAACGGGCGTGAGTGGATGCAAGTGGATCTAGAGGCTGACGGCGCTTCGGTTGAAGGCTTGCCGCGTTTTCAGCAGGGGCTGTTTCATGCCCGTCGATTGCGCCAGGCCGGCATCAGCCTGGCGGCGCTGGCCGTTTGCGCTTGGGTGCTGGCGTTGTTTGTCGCTCTGTTTGCGCCGCTGTCGATCTGGCCGGTGGTGCTGATCAACTGCGCGTCGGCCTTGCTGGTGTTGGTGGCCGGCTTGCAATCGGCGTGGTGGGTCGCCGATTGGCGGGCGCAGGCGCTGGAAGAGCCGACGCTGGAATTGATCGAGCCGCGGCTTGAAGACACGGGCGGGTACGCGCGGTTTGCCGGACGTTTCGGCAGCAGCCTGCTGGCGCAGATTGGCGCGCCGGTGCTGTGGTTGAGTAGCTGGTCGTTGCTGGCACTGTTGAGCATTGTCGAATTCTGGAACCTGGCACTGCCCGCTGCAGCCGTGGGGCAATCGGCAAGCGTTGGCGCCGCGCTGGGGCTGGCATTGGCCTTTGGCTTGCTGGTGTTCGAGCGCCGCCTGGCGCAGGAAACGGCTGCGCAATGGCCGGAAGCCTCACAACTGGCGCAGTTAAGCCGGGTGGCGATTGCGTGCCTGGTGGTCAGCGCGATCTGCCTGCTGTTTGCCGGCGCGCAATCTGTATGGCCCTTGCGCCTGGCCGTGTTGATCGGCCTGCTGCCGGGGCTGGTTGCCGTGGAGTTTTTGCTCAGGGCCGTACTGTCGCTGTTCAGCCCACGCCAGCCGCGCCTCGAACCACGCTTGATGGCGCAAAGCTTTATTGCCGGTTTGCTGCGTTGGCCGCCACAACCCTTGCAGGCGCTGCAGCACGAGCTGCACAACCGCTTCGGTATCGACTTGCGCCAGATCTGGGCGTTTACCTACATGCGCCGGGCATTCCTGCCGGTGCTGCTGGTGGTATTGGCCGTAGGCTGGGCGCTGACCGGCGTGCACGAAGTGCCCCTGCAAGGCCGTGGGATTTATGAACGCTTCGGCAAACCTGTGGCGGTGTTCGGCCCTGGCCTGCATGCCGGATTGCCGTGGCCGTTGGGCCGCGTCATCGCTATCGAAAATGGCGTGGTGCATGAACTCGCTACCAGCGTCAGCGAGGCGGCTACACCGGAGCTGGCCGCCGCCGAAGGCCCGGCGCCGACGATCGCCAACCGGTTGTGGGACGCCAGCCATGTGAATGACAAATCCCAAGTGATCGCCAGCAGCAGCGGCGACAAGCAGAGCTTCCAGATCGTCAATATGGACGTGCGGTTCGTCTACCGCATTGGCCTGACCGATCAGGCGGCGCTGGCCGCCACCTATAACAGCGCCGATGTGCCGACGCTGATTCGCAGCACCGCCAGCCGCATCCTGGTGCACGACTTTGCCTCGCGCACGCTCGACGAATTGCTCGGTGAGCAACGCACCCAACTGGCCGACGAAATCGGCCGCTCGGTGCAGGCGGACTTGCAGAAACTCAACAGCGGCGTGGAGATTCTGGCCACGGTGGTCGAAGCGATTCACCCACCGGCCGGCGCTGCCAATGCCTACCACGCCGTGCAGGCTGCGCAGATCGGCGCCCAGGCGCTGATCTCCCGCGAACGCGGCGCTGCCAGCGAACAGACCAACCAGGCCTTGCTGCAGGCCAGCACTGCTCGCGATCAGGCCTTGGCCACCGCGCGCGAAGTGAATGCTGGCGCGCAAGCGGCCGACCTGCGGTTCAGCGCCGAACAAAAGGCCTACGCCACCGCTGGCCAGGCATTCGTGCTGGAACAGTACCTCGGCCAACTCAGCCAAGGCCTGGCCCACGCCAAGCTGCTTATTCTGGATCACCGCCTGGGCGCCGACGGCGCACCGACGATCGATCTGCGTTCTTTTACCTTGCCGGCCGACCCTAGGGCGCCGCGTAAAGCCGTTCAATAAGGAGTCTGTCTGTTGAGCGCTCATTCTCACGATCATGGTCATCATCACGGCCACCACCATCACCACCACGGTGATGAACAAGCCGCTGGCCCGTTTCCTTGGCGGCGCATGGCCTGGGCGGTGTTGCTGGTGCTGTTTGCGGTGGCGGCCGCCAGCCTGGTGCAGGTGCGTTCCGGCGAAGCCACGGTGATTACGCGGTTCGGCAACCCGTCGCGGGTGCTGCTGGAGCCAGGCCTGGGCTGGCGCTGGCCGGCGCCGTTCGAAGCGGCGATCCCGGTGGACCTGCGCCTGCGCACCACCTCCAGCGGTTTGCAGGACGTGGGCACCCGCGACGGCTTGCGGATTATCGTGCAGGCCTACGTGGCGTGGCAGGTGCAGGGCGATGCCGACAATGTGCAGCGCTTTATGCGCGCAGTGCAGAACCAGCCGGATGAAGCGGCGCGGCAGATTCGCACCTTCGTCGGCTCGGCGCTGGAGACCACTGCGGCCAGCTTTGACCTGTCCAGCCTGGTCAACACCGACGCCAGCCAAGTGCGCATCGCTGATTTTGAGGCACAGTTGCGCCAGCAGATTGATCAACAATTGCTCACCACTTATGGCGTGCGCGTGGCGCAAGTCGGTGTCGAGCGTCTGACCCTGCCGTCGGTCACCCTCACCGCCACCGTTGACCGCATGCGCGCCGAGCGCGAGACCATCGCCACCGAACGCACCGCCGTGGGCAAACGTGAAGCGGCGCAGATTCGCTCCGCCGCCGAACGTGATGCGCGCATCGTGCAGGCCGATGCCACGGTGAAAGCCGCCGATATCGAAGCGCAGTCGCGGGTCGAAGCGGCACAGATCTATGGCCGTGCCTACGCCGGCAATCCGCAGCTGTACAACCTGCTGCGCTCGCTGGACACCTTGGGCACGGTGGTGACGCCGGGCACCAAAATCATCCTGCGCACTGACGCCGCGCCGTTCCGCGCACTGGTGGATGGGCCGAAGGATGTTCAGCCATGAGTGAGCGTGACAGCCCGGACAGCCCATGGATCCAGGCTGGGCGCCTGACCTTCCTGGCGCTGTACGCGGTGACGGTGTTGGCGGCGTTGGCCTGGGCGTTTTCCAATGTGCGCCAGATCGACCCGCAGAACCGCGCCGTGGTGTTGCACTTCGGCGCGCTGGACCGTATTCAAAACGCCGGCCTTTTATTGGCGTGGCCGCAGCCGTTCGAGCAGGTGGTATTGCTGCCGGCAGCCGACCGTGTGATTGAGCGTCGGGTGGAGAACCTGCTGCGCTCCGACGCGGCGACCCAGGCCGACCGCGTGGCCACCTTTGCCGCGCCGTTGAGCGACGCGCTGGCAGGCTCCGGCTACCTGCTGACCGGCGATGCCGGTGTGGTGCAGCTGGATGTGCGGGTGTTCTACAAGGTCACCGAACCCTACGCGTTTGTGCTGCAGGGCGAGCACGTGCTGCCGGCGCTGGATCGCCTGGTGACGCGCAGCGCCGTGGCGCTGGCGGCGGCGCGCGACCTGGACACCATTCTGGTGGCGCGCCCGGAATTGATCGGCAGCGATAACGGCGCCGCCGAACGCCGTGAGCGGCTGCGCGGCGATCTGGTGCAAGGCATCAATAAACGCTTGGCAGACTTGGCCTCCACCGGTTTGGGGTTGGGCATCGAAGTGACGCGTGTCGATGTGCAATCGAGCCTGCCGGGCCCGGCGGTGAATGCCTTCAACGCAGTGCTGACGGCCAGCCAACAAGCCGATAAAGCCGTGGCCAATGCGCGCACCGACGCGGAAAAACTCACCCAAGCCGCCAATCAGGAGGCTGACCGAGTCGTACAAGTGGCCCACGCCCAAGCCAGCGAACGCCTGGCCAATGCCCAAGCGCAAACGGCCACCGTCGCCAGCCTGGCCCAGGTCAAAGACCCAGGCCTCATGCTGCGTCTGTACCGCGAACGCTTGCCGAAGATTCTCGGCCAGGCCGGTTCAGTGACCACGGTCGATCCCAAAGACGACTCCCGCTTGATCATCCAGGGAGCCGAACAATGAGCGCGCCTATGTTGACGTCCGCCGAGCAGCGCAGTGCTGCCCGGCAATTGACCCTGGCCATGTTGGCCTTGGGCTTATTGGTATTGGGGTTGGTGTGGCGCTGGCTGGCGCCGGACCAGAACGGTGTCAGCCAACTGCTGCTCGGCGTCGCTTCCTTGCTGGTGGCCGTGCCGGTGATGCGTTCGGCCTGGTACAGCCTGCGTTACCCGAGCCTGCATGGCATCACCGACCAATTGATCGCCCTGGCGATGATCGGCGCGTGGGCCACGGGCGATCTGCTCACCGCCGCGTTGCTGCCGATCATCATGATTTTCGGCCACGTGCTGGAAGAGCGCAGTGTGATTGGCTCCCAGGAAGCGATTCATGCCCTGGGCAAACTGACCCGCAGCCATGCCCGGTTGGTGCAGGCCGACGGCAGCATTGTGGAAGTGGATAACGGCACGCTGAACACCGGCGATGTCGTCGAAGTGCGTGCCGGTGACCGTGTGCCGGCCGATGGCGTGGTGCTGTCGGGCCAGGCGAGCCTGGACACGGCGCCGATCACCGGTGAGTCGGTGCCGCTGGAAGCCAGCGTGGGCGTGCAGGTGTTTGGTGGCGCGATCAACCTCGACGGCTTGCTGCGCCTGGAAGTGACGCGCACCGGTAACGAATCGACCCTGGGCAAAGTCATTGCGCTGATGCAGAACGCCGAACGTTCCAAGCCGCCGATCACGCGGCTGCTGGAGCGTTACGCCGGCAGTTATATGGTGCTGGTGTTGCTGCTGGCGGCGGTGACCTGGTTTGTGACCAATGACGCCCAGGCGATGTTGGCCGTGCTGGTAGCGGCGTGCCCATGCGCCTTGGTGCTGTCGGCCCCGGCCACGGCGATTGCCGGGATTGCAGTGGCGGCGCGGCACGGAATTTTGATTCGCAGCTCTGCATTTCTCGAGGAGTTGGCGGACCTGACCTCGCTGGTTGTGGATAAGACCGGCACGCTCACGTTTGGCACGCTGCGTTTGCAATCCATCGACACCACGGCGCCGGATCGGCAGGTGGTGTTGAACCTTGCCGCCAGCCTGGGTTCGGCCAGCAACCACCCGGTCAGCCGTGCGTTGGCGGGGCTGGCAACGCAGGAGCAAATGCTGGGGCTGACGGACATTCGCGAACGCCAGGGCCTGGGCGTGGTGGCGCAGACCGAGCAGGGCGAAGCGGCTTTGGGGCGCCCGGAGTTGTTTGAGCAATTGGGCATCGTGACCACCCGCGTCCCTGATCATGACGGCCCGATTGCCGGTCTGGCGCTGAACGGCCAGTTCCTCGCCTGGCTGCTGCTCGCCGACAGCGTCAAGCCGGAAGCGCGCCAGGCCCTGCAGGAGCTACGCGACTTGGGCCTGGGCCGCCAACTGCTGCTGACCGGTGACCGTCAAAGCGTGGCCGACAGCCTGGCGCTGGATGTCGGTATCAGCGACGTCGAAGCCCAGGCACTGCCGGAAGACAAGCTCAACCGCGTGCTTGGGGAAATCGGCAGTGGCTTTCGGCCAATGGTCGTCGGCGATGGCATCAATGACTCGCTGGCGCTCAAGGCGGGCGTGGTCGGTGTAGCAATGGGCGCGGGCGGTGCGGACATCGCGCTGGCGTCGGCGGATGTGGTGTTGATCGGCAGCGACCTGCGGCGCCTGGGCACGTGTGTGCGCTTGAGTCGCCAGTGCCGCCACACGTTGCAGGTCAACGTGATCATCGGGTTGGGCTGGACGCTGGCTATCGTGGTGTTTGCCGCGTTTGGCTGGCTGGGCGCGGCCGGCGCCATGATTGCGGCGGTGTTGCATAACTTGAGCACCTTGCTGGTACTGGGCAATGCCGGGCGTTTGCTGCGCTTTCAGGAGCCACTTTTGAAGCTTGAAGAATAATTTCAGAAATATCTGCATACAGCTGTAACGCCGATAAGGGTCCTCACTCTAGTGGTATGTCGAGACTGAACACTCCATTCAGACCGGCACCCCTACCGATCATGAGGACTCTAAAAATGAACTTCAAATCCGCTGCTGCTGGTGCCGCCCTTGCGATGGCCGCCGCTACCCTGTTTGCTGGTGTTGTGACCCAGGCTCAAGCCGCTGACACGGCTGTGCACTGCTACGGAATCAACGCGTGCAAAGGCCAGAACGACTGTAAAACCAAGGACCATGCTTGCAAAGGTCAGGGTTCTTGCAAAGGCCAGGGCTTCCTCGCCAAGCCCTCCGCTGCTGCCTGCATGAAGGCTGGCGGCACCGTCGACGAGTAACCGGCACCGAGTGCACCCGCAGCGGACGCCCCCCACCGCTGCGGACACTTTGCCCTGGAGTGAGTCATGTCCGCGTCCCTTCCAAGTCTGGGTTACGGCCTGGGTTTACGCAGTGAGTACTACCAGCAGATCCTTGAACAATCGCCGGCCGTGGATTGGTTTGAAGTGATCTCCGAGAATTATCTGGTCCAGGGCGGTAAAGCCTTGTACTACCTGGATGCGATAGCCGAGCGCTATCCCTTGGTGATGCACGGTGTGTCCCTGTCCATCGGCGGGCCGCATGCCCTCGATATCGATTACCTGAAACACATCAAGCAGCTCGCCGAGCGCATTCAGCCGGCGTGGGTTTCCGATCACCTGTGCTGGAGCCGCGGCAACGCCCATCAACTGCATGACCTGCTGCCGCTGCCCTACACCGAAGAAAGCCTCTACCACGTGGCCGGCCGCGTACGCCAAGTGCAAGACGTCTTGCAGCGTCCGCTGGTGCTGGAAAACGTTTCCAGCTATGTGCGTTCCAAGGCCGACGAATTCACCGAGTGGGAATTCCTCAAGGCCCTGGCCCACCTGACCGGCTGCCAGCTGTTGTTGGACGTGAACAATGTGTATGTCAGCTCGCGTAACCACGGCTTCGACGCCTGGACGTTTATCCGCAGCCTGCCGCCTGAAAGCATCCGCCAACTGCACTTGGCCGGGCATAGGGATTACGGCGACTACGTGGTCGATACCCATGATCACCCGGTGTGCGATCCGGTGTGGGCGCTGTATCAACAGACGCTGGAGCTGTTGGGGCCGGTCTCGACATTGCTGGAGCGCGATGACCATTTCCCGCCGTTCGAAGAGCTGCTCGCCGAGTTGAGCAAGGCCCGTGAACTGGGCGCCAGTGCGCTGGCCAGGAGGGCGTTATGCGCCTGATCGACTGGCAGCTGGCGTTTGAGCAGCATCTATTGTCAGAAAGCTCGGTGGCCAACAGTGGTTTTGCCGCGACCTTGCTGGGTGGGCCGACCCTGAATGTGGACACGGGCCTGGCGATTTACCACAACGCCTATGTGTCGCGGCTTCAGGAAGTGTTGCGGCATGACTTCGGCGCCATCCGCTATTGGCTGGGTGACGACGAGTTTGCATTACTGACGGACGCCTATGTGCGCCGCTATCCGTCGGCCCATTACAGCCTGCGTTGGCTGGGCGAGCGGTTCCCGGCGTTTCTCGTCGAGTATCTGGTGCAAGAGCACAGCGCGCCGCTGGCCGAGTTGGCGCGGTTGGAGTGGGCGTTTACCTTGGCGTTCGATGCGCCGCAGGGTGAGCCGCTGGGTGTGAATGACATGGCGCAGCTGGCCCCCGAAAACTGGCCGGGTTTGCAGGTAGGCCTGGCGCCTTCGGTGCAACAGGTGCTGTGTCAGTTCAATAGCGTGGCGATCTGGCGGGCCAGCAAGGATGAGTCGGATTTCCCTGACAGCCAGGCGCTGGAACGGGCGCAGATGTGCCTGGTGTGGCGTCACCAGAATGTGTGCCATTACCGCAGCCTTGAGCCGGCTGAAGCCTGTGCGCTGGCGGGAATGGTGACCACCGGCTGGAATTTTTCAGAACTGTGCACAGGGTTGGCAGTCACTTATGGAGAGGGGGCGCCACTGCAAGCGGTGACCTGGCTGAAACAGTGGATCCAGGACGGTTTGCTCGAGCATCGAGCCTCATAGTTAAGTGCTATTAAATCGATAGCCTCCTACTTTGTCTTCGGATGGTCTACCCTCATTCCAGACGTCTGAAACAAGGGGGGACTACTCATGCTCGCGCAACTTCCACCGGCCTTACAGAATCTCAAGCTACCGCTGCGTCTTCGACTCTGGGACGGCCATGAATTTAACCTGGGCCCCGAGCCCAGTGTGACGATCGTGGTAAAGGACCCCACGGTCGTTTCCAGCCTGACTCATCCAACGCTGGACTCATTGGGCGAAGCCTTCGTCGAGGGCAGACTGGAGCTGGAAGGCTCCATCAGCGAAGTAATCCGAGTATGCGACGAGCTGAGTCACGCCCTGATTGAAGACGACGAGGAGAGTCGTCCGGTACGCTCGATCCACGACAAGGCCACTGATGCCGCGGCCATTTCCTACCATTACGACCTGTCCAACGAGTTCTACCAGCTGTGGCTGGATCAGGACATGGCGTACTCCTGCGGTTATTTCGAAACCGGCAGCGAATCCATCGATCAGGCCCAACAAGACAAATTTCGCCACCTGTGCCGCAAGTTGCGGCTGCAGCCAGGCGAGTATTTGCTCGACGTCGGCTGTGGGTGGGGTGGGTTGGCGCGTTTTGCGGCGCGCGAGTTCGGCGTCAAAGTGTTTGGGATCACGCTGAGCAAAGAACAGTTGGCGTTGGCCCGTGAACGGGTCAAGGCCGAGGGGCTGGAAGACCAGGTAGACCTGCAACTGCTCGACTACCGCGATCTGCCGCAGGACGGTCGTTTCGACAAGGTGGTGAGCGTGGGCATGTTTGAGCACGTCGGCCACGCCAACCTGGCGGAGTACTGCAAGGTGCTGTTTGGCGCCGTGCGCGAAGGCGGCCTGGTGATGAACCACGGCATCACCGCCAAGCACACCGACGGTCGCCCCGTAGGCCGTGGCGCCGGCGATTTTATCGAGCGATATGTGTTCCCCAACGGCGAGCTGCCGCACCTGGCGATGATGACGGCGGAAATCAGCGAAGTCGGGTTGGAAGTGGTCGACGTCGAAAGCCTGCGCCTGCATTACGCGCGCACGCTGGACCATTGGAGTGAACGCCTGGAAGACAACCTCGAGGCGGCCGCCAAGATGGTGCCGGAGCAAGCGTTGCGGATCTGGCGGCTGTACCTGGCCGGGTGCGCGTATGCGTTTGCGCGGGGCTGGATCAACTTGCACCAGATATTGGCAGTGAAGCCTCACGCTGATGGCAGCCATGAACTGCCGTGGACGCGGGAAGATATTTACCGCTGATCTTCAGCACACTGCAGATCAAAAAACTGTGGGAGCTGGCTTGCCTGCGAAAGCGGTGTATCAGGACCAGATGGGTCGACTGATACACCGCCATCGCAGGCAAGCCCGCTCCCACATTTGTTTCTGTGTTGTTTGTTAGAGAATCGGTGAGATCAAACGCGCCACCCGCATGCCCAGCTGTTGCAGGCGGCGGGTCTCGCGGCTTTCTTCGTGGCTGACTTCATGGGCTTGTGCGAAGTCGTCCAGCAGCATCTGCTCCACCTGGCTGGCAAACGCTTCATCGACCGTCAGCAACATCACTTCAAAATTCAGCCGGAACGAACGGTTGTCCATGTTCGCACTGCCGATTGCGCTGATTTCGCTGTCCACCAGCACCACTTTCTGATGCAGGAAGCCCGGCTTGTAGCGGAACACGCGCACGCCAGCGCGTACGGCTTCGATGGCGTAGAGGCTGGAGGCGGCGTAGACGATACGGTGATCAGGCCGCGACGGCAGCAGCAGGCGCACATCGACCCCGCGCAAAACCGCCAGGCGCAGGGCGGCGAACACCGCTTCATCGGGCACGAAATACGGGCTGGTGATCCACACGCGCTCGGTCGCGGCATGGATAGCCTCGACGAAAAACAGCGAGCAGGTTTCATACGGATCGGCCGGGCCGCTGGCGAGCAATTGGCAGAGCACGCCGTCTTCGGGGTAGGCGTCAGGCAGGATCAGCGGCGGCAGCTCGCGCGCGGCCCAGAACCAGTCTTCGGCAAACGACTCCTGCAGGCACGCCACCACCGGGCCGGTAACCTGCACGTGGGTGTCACGCCACGGCGCCAGTGGCGGTTTTTTGCCCAAGTATTCATCGCCGACGTTATGCCCGCCGACAAAGCCGGTGAGGCCGTCGACCACCACGATCTTTCGGTGGTTACGAAAGTTGACCTGGAACCGATTGAGCCAGCCGCTGCGGGTGGCGAACGCTTTGACTTTGACCCCGGCGTCGCGCAGCGACTGCACATAGCTGTGGGGCAGGGCGTGGCTACCGATGCGGTCGTAGAGCACGTGAATATCTACACCTTCGGCAGCTTTTTCCTTCAGCAGGGTGTGCAACTGCCTGCCAAGATCGTCGTCATGAATGATAAAAAACTGGAACAGCACCGCCGTCTTAGCCTGGCGAATCGCCGCGAAAATCGCGCTGAACGTGGCATCGCCATTAATCAGCAAGCGCACGTCATTGTTGGCCAGGCACGGCATGCGACCCAATTTGGGCATCGCGCGCAAGGACGCATAGGCGTGGGAGTTGCGCGCTGTCAGGGCTTCTTCGACCCACGGGCGCCAGTTCAGCGCGGTGATGGCGGTGTGCATTTCCTGGTTGGCCTGGCGACGCGCCTGGATGTACGCGTCAAAGGTGCTGCGGCCGAAGATGAGGTAGGGAATCAGCGTCAGGTAAGGCATGAACATCAGCGACAAGGCCCAGGCGATCGAGCCTTGGGCGGTCCTGACGGTCAGCACCGCGTGGATCGCGGCGAGCGTCCCGAGAAAATGCAGCGTGGCAATGAAGTAGGCGAGCAGGTGCGGGCCAAAAAAATCCATGAACGACATCACTCCAGGCAATCCAGTGCCCTAACAGACCATGTTCGACGACGAATGTCGCTATTTTATTTGCCGTGCAACACTGGCGCCTTTGCAGCGTCTAACGCCCACAATTACCCAGGAGTTACCCGATGAATGCTCGTCTGCTTGGTTTGGCCATGGTTGTTGGATTGACGCTGCCCGTGGCGGCTCAGGCGCAGATGCTGGCGCCGGGCTTGTGGGAATTGACCACCAGCAATATGAAAGTCGATAACCAGGACTTGCCCGACCTGTCGCTGATCCTCGGTCAGCTCAAGCAACAGATGACGCCCGAACAGCGCGCCATGCTCGAAAAACAGGGCATCACCATGGCCGGCAAAGGCGTGCAGGTTTGCCTGACGCCTGCCCAGGTCGCGTCTGACTCCATTCCCCTGACCGACCCGCAATCGGGCTGCAAACAGCAAGTGACCGACAAAACCGGCAACCAGTGGAAATTCCGTTTCAGCTGCCCGAAAGCCCAGGGCACTGGCGTTGCGACCTTCCAGAGCCAGCAGGAATTCACCACCACCGTCAACGGTACCTTCAATGCCACCGGCGTTCAGCAGAAGGGCAGCCTGGACACTCACGCCCAATGGCTGGGCAACGATTGCGGTACGGTCAAACCCCGCGCTTAACGCAGAAAGTGCAGGGGCAGCCCCTGGCAACTGTCGATCACCTGGCCGTTGTGCCACGCCAGGTGGCCGGACACCAGGGTGGTGCTGACGCTGTGGCGAAAGCTGCGCTCGGCGAAGGGCGTCCAGCCGCAGCGTGCGAGAATCGGCTGGCTGCTGACGGGTTTGCCTTCGGGCTCAGGTTTGATCAGCACCAGATCGGCCCAATAACCCTCACGTAGATAGCCTCGATCCGGGATCGCGAACAGGTCGGCCACACGGTGACTGGTCTTTGCCACCAGTGTGGTCAGCGGCAAATGCCCGTCAATCACCAGCTCCAACAACGCCGGCAGTGCGTGCTGCACCAATGGCAGGCCTGACGGCGCTTCGCGATAGCCCAACTGTTTTTGCGCCCAGGTATGCGGCGCATGATCACTGCCGATCACATCCAGACGATTACTCAGCAAGGCCAGGCGCAGCGCGTCGCGGTCGGCGCGGGTCTTGATCGCCGGGTTGCATTTGATCTGGTGGCCAAGGCGGTGATAGTCGCGGTCATCGAACAGCAGATGGTGCAGGCAAACCTCGGCAGTGATGCGCTTCTCGGCCAAAGGCTTGTCTTCGAACAGGGCCAACTCGCGAGCGCTGGTCAGGTGCAGCACGTGTAGGCGCGTGCCGTGTTGCTGGGCCAGTTCCACCGCAAAAGACGATGAGCGAAAACAGGCTTCGGCATCCCGGATCAGCGGGTGGGCGACGGCGGGAATGTGCTCGCCGAAGCGCTCACGCAGGCGCTGCTCATTCGCCAGGATGCTCGGCGTGTGTTCGCAGTGGGCGAGAAGGATGGTCGGTACTTCGGCAAACAGCCGCTCGAGAATTCGCGGGTCGTCCACCAGCATGTTGCCGGTGGAGGCGCCCATGAACACTTTCACCCCGGCCACTTCACGCGGATCGAGGGCGGCGACGATGTCCAGGTTGTCGTTGCTCACGCCAAAGTGAAAGCCGTAGTTGGCCACCGAGTGCAATGCGGCGCGGCGCTTCTTATCGGCCAGGGCTTCCAGGTTCAGGGTGGCAGGGTGGGTGTTGGGCATGTCCATGAAACTGGTGATGCCACCGGCCACCGCCGCGCGGGATTCACTGTAAAAACTGCCTTTGTCGGGCGCGCCAGGTTCGCGAAAGTGCACCTGGTCGTCGATCATGCCTGGCAGCAGCCATTGACCCTGTGCGTCAATTTCCACCGGCTCGTTGTAGCCTTCGAGGCTGGCGGCAATCTTCTCGATGCGGCCATTGGCGACCAGTACATCGGCATCGAACTCCCGGCCTTCATTCACCAGGCGGGCATTGCGAATCAGCAGGCGGCTCATGGTTCAGAACTCGTTTTGCAGGGCTTTGTAACCACGCACCAGGTCGACGTTGGTATGTGCCACGTCTTCAGAAAACTCTGAGGCGCTGACACTCACCGGCGGAAATTGCGACAGGTCGGTGTTCGGGCCGATGCGGGTGGTGGAGGGCACGTAGAAGGCGGCGGGCAAGTCGCGGCCGTCGACCACCGAGTTGTGGCGCACCACGCAGCCATCGCCGACGGCGCAGTTGAACAGCACGCTGTTGAAGCCGATAAACACGCGGTCGCCGACGGTGCAGGGGCCGTGGACGATGGAGCGATGCGCGATGGAGGTAAATTCTCCAATGGTCACCGCCGCGCCGGATTTGGAGTGGATGACCACGCCGTCCTGAATGTTTGAATTGGCGCCAATGGTGATCGGGTCCATGTCGCCGGTGGCGTCGACTTCGTCAGCACGGATCACGGCGTAAGGGCCGACGAAGACGTTCTCGCCGATGATGACCTTGCCGCAGATGATTGCGGTTTTATCCACGTAGGCCGATTCGGCAATCACCGGCAGATCGCCGGAAGGGTTCTTGCGGATCATGCAGCGGGCTCCTTTTTTAGGGGCGAGGTGATGATGTGAACGTAGGCGCCGTCGATGGCGTTGTAGAAGCAGGTGGGCCGGCCGGTGTGGCAGGCCGGGCCTTGTTGGTCGACGATCAGCAGCACGGCGTCGCCGTCGCAATCCAGCCGGGCCTCGACCAGCTGTTGCCAGTGGCCGGAGCTTTCACCTTTGCGCCACAGCTGCCTGCGCGAGCGCGACCAATAGCAGACTTGCCCGGTGGCCAGGGTTTCGGTGAGGGCCTGGCGGTTCATCCAGGCCAGCATCAACACCTCACCGCTGCCGTGTTGCTGGGCGACGGCGGCAATCAGGCCGTCGCTGTTCCACGCCACGGCGTCGAGCACGGTGTGGAGTGGAAAGCGGCTGCCCATGGCAGCCTCTTCCAGGTCGAGCATGCTCAGGGTCATGGCTTGCTCAGGGCCGCGCACAGGGTGTTGAGGTTGTATTCGAACAGCCCGGTAAAGGTGCTGGCCGGGCCTTGGGCGGCGAGGGCGTCGGAGTACAACGTGCCGCCAATCTGCGCGCCGCTTTCGTCAGCAATCTGCTTGAGCAGGCGCGAATCCTTGATGTTTTCCATGAACACGGCTTTGACCTTGTCTTTGCGGATCTGGGTGATCAGCGCCGCGACTTCGGCGGCAGACGGTTCGCGTTCAGTCGACAGACCCTGGGGCGCGAGGAACTGAATGCCATAGGCCTGGCCCAGGTAACCGAAGGCGTCATGCGAGGTGACGATGCGACGGTTGCCCGGTGGCAGCGCGCCGAACCGGGTCTTGGCCTCGGCCAGCAGGCGGTAGATTTCTTTCAGGTAGGTTTGGCTGTTGCGCTGGTAATCGGCTTTGTTGGCCGGGTCGGCGGCAATCAACGCCTTGGTGATGTTGTTCACATAGATTTCGACGTTGGCCAGGTTATGCCAGGCGTGCGGGTCGGGGATGGTTTCGCCGTCTTCTTCCATGGTGTGAGAGATCACGCCTTTGCTGGCGGTCACGACCGTGGCTTTGGTTTCGGTGCTGGTCACCAGGCGGTCCAGCCAGGGCTCGAAGCCAAGGCCGTTCTTGATGATGACCCGGGCCTTGAGCAGCGCCTTGGCGTCGTCTGGCGTGGGTTCGTAGGTATGGGCGTCGGCGTCCGGGCCGACCATGTTGCTGATCTGGATGTGATCGCCACCGATCTGGTGGGTGATGTCATCCAGAATACTGAAGCTGGTCACCACTTGAAGTTTGTCGGCGGCCTGAGCCATCGACAAGGGCAGCAGAAGGCTGAACATCACGAGTAGAGCGCGCATCGGGAAACACCTCATTGGGATGTAAGCAAGGGCGGGCGGCGCAGCAAGCCGTGCACCGGACCGAAGACCACGGACAGCAAATACCCGCCGCCCGCCACCAGCACGATGGCCGGGCCGCTGGGTAGTGAGTAGTAGAACGACAGCAACAAACCGAACCACACCGACAGGCATCCCAGCACCGCCGATACTGCAATCAACACCGGCAGGCGCCGGCTCCAGAAGCGTGAAGCAATCGCCGGCAACATCATCAAACCCACCACCATCAACGCGCCGATGGCCTGGAAACCGATCACCAGGTTCAGCACCACCAAGGTCAGAAATAACCCGTGTGCGAGTGGGCCGAGGCGGCTGACGGTTTGCAGGAACAGTGGGTCGAGGGTGTCGAGCAGCAACGGTTTGTAGATCAGCGCCATGGCGATCAGGCTGAAACCGGAGACCCAAAGCATGCCGGTGAGGGTGGTTTCATCCACGGCCAACGCGGAGCCGAACAGCAGGTGCAGCAAGTCCAGACGCTTGCCCGCGATGCCGAGAATCAGCACGCCGGCGGCGAGGGAGATCGGGTAGATGGCGGCAAGGCTGGCGTCTTCACGCAGGCCGGTGCGGCGAGTGATCCACGCGGATAAACCGGCCATGCTTAGGCCGGCACCGAGGCCGCCGATGGTCAGCGCGGGCAGGCTGAGCCCGGCAAACCAGAAGCCCAGCGCGGCGCCGGGCAGGATGCCGTGAGCCACCGCGTCGCCGATCAGGCTCATGCGCCGCAGGATCAGAAACACACCCAGCGGCGCGGTGCTGCAGGCGAGTACAAGCCCGCCGATGAGTGCGCGGCGCATGAACACGAAGTCGAAAAAGGGCATCCACAGGTGGGCGGCAAAGTGCATCAGGCCACCTGCATTTGGGGTTGGGGGCGGATCAGCTCTTTGCTGGGGCCGAACACGCACCCGGTGCTTTTGATCTGCACCACGTGCTGGGTGTGGTGGCGCACCGAGGCCAGGTCGTGACAGACGACGATGATCGTGCGGCCCTGGTCGTGCCAGGCGTGAATGTGTTTCCAGCACAGCGCCTGTCCGTCTTCATCGAGGGCGGCGTGGGGTTCGTCGAGTAACAACACGGGCGTTTCGGCCAGGCTCATGCGGGCGAGCAGGGCGCGTTGCAGTTCGCCGCCGGACAAGGCCATCAGCGGGCGATGTTCCAGCCCACTGAGGCACCAGTCCTCCAGCACCGCCTGCAGACGTTCGTTGCGTTGGGCTGGCGTGAGCTGGGTGCCCCAGAAGCCAGCGGCGACCAGCTCTTGCAGGCTGATGGGGAACTGGCGATCCAAGTGCTGCTGCTGCGGCAGGAACGACAGGCCACCCCGGCGCGGAACCTCCACGCTGACCTTGCCCGCCAGCGGTTTTTGCAAACCGGCGATCACTTTGAGCAGGCTGCTTTTGCCGGTGCCGTTGGCGCCGATGATGCCGGTGAGGCTACCTTTTTTTAGGGTCAAATCCAGTGCCGGGGTGAGCGGTTGCCCAGGTGCACCCCAGCGCAAAGCGTTACAGGTGATCATGCAGAGTCTCTCGTCCAGCGGCTTTCAGCCACGGCATCGTGCGCGTGCAGGCTTTCGGCGTGGATCACTTTCAGGTGGAAGGCTTTGACGGCATCCGAGCGTTTCAAGGCGAGGTTGAGGCGGCGTGCGGCGTCTTCACAGAACATCAGGTTCTGCCCGTTGGCCAGGGCGAAGGCTTGTTCGTCCGCACGTTTCACCGCGGTTTGCACGGCGGTGCCGAGCGCGGCTTCGACGTCATCGATCAGGTCGGTGAGCGGCAAGGTGGACTGATTGGCGTCCAGCTCAATGGAGAGTTGTGCGCTGCTGCGTTGGCTGTGGGGCGTGGCGACGATGCCGTTGGCGCTGCCGAGCCAGGTCAGTACGTCTTCGTGCTGCAGCGGCGTGTTGGCGAAATCTTCAAGAAATTGCTGCTGAATCAATTGCCTGGCGAGCGCAGCGGAGCAGGGGCAGGTTGAGGAATAAGTAACGTCAATTTTTAGTTCCACGTGGAACATCTGGTTTTCCAGACGTGCCTCGATGCACACCGGGTAGCCTTTCCAGCCAGCCAATGGGCTGACCAATGCCGGGCGTTTGAGCAGCAAATCCGTGTGAATTCGTAGGTAGGCGTTCTTAGATAATCCTTCATGACTCTCAAGAAAGCGCTGCAGTACATTACGCAGAAGTGCAGGCGTAAGAAGCTGCTGGTCGAGCATTTCCAGGGCCAGGTACAGGCGCGACATATGAATGCCGCGGGCCTCGCCGTCGTCCAGGCTGACGCCAGCATCGGCGGTGGCAGTCAGGCGTTGGCCGTCGATAAGAATGGGCAAGGCGATGCCGCACATGCCTACCCAGTCGAGCGGCAAGGCTTGGCGTGAAGCCTGCGCGGCGATATCCGGCAGAGTCAGCGCATTCATGAGCAGGTCCATCGTTGGAAATAAAAAGACATGTTATATTATAACTATTGAGTCGACGATGATTTTTCTGCTCCAGCCTTTCTTCAGTCATGTCGAGCAGGGACGCTCCTCTATTCGCGGTATATGTCATGCACAGACGTCAGCTCCTCAACCTGCTGCTGGTCAGCCCTCTGTTCACCTTTCCATTGGGGGCTTTTGCCACGCAGATTCGCAATGCGCGCCTGTGGCGCTCCGACGACAAACTGCGGCTGGTGTTCGACCTCAGCGGCCCGGTGCAATACAAGACCTTTTCCCTGGCCTCACCGGAGCGTTTGATCATCGACCTGAGCGGCGCCGGACTCAGCGGCGATTTCTCGCAACTGGCGTTGAAGAACAGCGGAATTACTTCGATCCGCTCCGGGCATTTTGGCAAAGGTGATACGCGCATCGTGCTGGACCTGGCCGCACCGATGCAGGTCAACAGCTTCTTGTTGCCGCCGCAGGATGGCCAAGGTCATCGCCTGGTACTCGACCTGAGCAGCGCCACCCAAGCGCCGCGCCAGATCGCCGCGCAGCCGCAGCCTCTGGTGGCGCCGGTGGACAAGGCGCATCCCAAGCGAGACATCATCGTAGTGGTCGATCCCGGCCACGGTGGCAAAGACCCAGGCGCAATCGGTTCCAAGGGCCAGCGCGAAAAGGACGTGGTGTTGTCCATCGCCCAATTGCTGGCCAAACGCTTGAAGCGTGAAAAAGGCTTTGACGTGAAACTGGTGCGCAACGATGACTTCTTCGTACCGCTGCGCAAGCGCGTGGACATCGCCCGTCAGCACAAGGCGGATATGTTTATCTCGGTGCACGCCGACGCCGCGCCACGGCTCACGGCCTCCGGGGCGTCGGTGTATGCGTTGTCTGAAGGCGGCGCCACCTCCGCCACGGCGCGCTTCATGGCGCAGCGTGAAAATGGTGCGGACTTGCTGGGTGCCACCACCTTGCTCAATCTCAAGGACAAGGACCCGATGCTGGCCGGGGTGATTCTCGACATGTCGATGAACGCCACCATCGCCTCCAGCCTGCAGCTTGGCAGCTCGGTGTTGGGCAGCCTGCAAAACATCACCACGCTGCACCAGAAGCGCGTGGAACAGGCAGGGTTTGCGGTGCTCAAGTCACCGGATGTGCCGTCGATCCTGGTCGAGACCGGGTTCATTTCCAACACCCAGGACGCTCAGCGGTTGGTCACTGCGCGCCATCAACAGGCGGTGGCGGATGGGCTTTTCGAAGGCCTGAAAAAGTACTTCGAGAAGAACCCACCGATGAACAGCTACATGGCGTGGGTTCAGGAGCAGAAGAACGGCCAGGTCTAGCAGCCGGTAATACGGCTGCACGTGAACTTCGCACGGGTGCCACCTGAGCTGGAAAACCGGTTGATGGTGGTCCAGCCCACTCGGCGCGTGTAGCCGACCCACGCCTCACCATCGGACGCCAACCCGGTAAAGAACGTCAGCTGCCCATAGCGGCTGTTGGTCTGTGCCCAGTAGCGTTTGCCGATCACCTCGAAACCGCGCAAATACGTGGTGCTGCCGGCAGTCGCCACGCTGTAGGCATTCCCCAGCGGATCCACGCAAGCCAGCAGGTTGGCGCTGCGCACGCAGGTAGCCGCCAGGCTCGGCGTTTGTGCGCAGGCAGGTCCTGCCACTGCCAATAACAGGGCGCACAGCAGATATTTCATAAGGTTTCTCGGGGGCTGGAACGGGCTCAAGCATTGCGCCCTCCGTCGTGACGAGCAAGGGGATTGGCTTATTTGTGTTGTTATACTATAACATAAAGACACAGCCTGACCCGTGAACTGTTCTCCATGACTGAACAAGACCTCCTTGCCCAATCGCCCAACGATTACATGAATGAAGCCCAGCAAGGCTTCTTCCGCGAGCTGCTGCTGGGCCAGCGTTTTGAACTGCAAGCGCGCATCGAAGCCGAGTTCCTGGTGCTGCGCGAGCAGGAAACCAACAGCGACCCCGCCGATGTGGGCAGCGCCGAAGAACAGCGCCAATGGCAACTGCGCCTGCTGGAGCGCGAAAAAAAGCTGCTGGACAAGATCGACGACGCGCTTGAACTGCTGGCCCGTGGCGAATACGGCTGGTGCCGTGAAACCGGCGACCCCATTGGCCTGAAACGCCTGCTGCTGCGGCCCACAGCGACCCTGAGTATCGAAGCCAAAGAACGTGAAGAGCTGCGCGAACGCCATCAACGGGCGATTTGACCGGCCAACCCTGATGAGGAACACCTGATGCCCAATCGTCTCCCCGTTACCGTGTTGTCCGGCTTTCTCGGCGCCGGCAAAAGCACGCTGCTCAACTACGTCCTGCGCAATCGCGACAATTTGCGGGTGGCGGTGATCGTCAACGACATGAGCGAAATCAACATCGACGGCAGCGAGGTGCAGCGCGACGTCACCCTCAACCGCTCCGAAGAAAAACTGGTGGAGATGAGCAACGGCTGCATCTGCTGCACCTTGCGTGAAGACTTGCTGGAAGAAGTCGGAAAACTCGCCAAAGAAGGTCGGTTCGATTACCTGTTGATCGAATCCACCGGCATTTCCGAGCCGTTACCCGTGGCCGAGACCTTCACCTTCCGCGACGAAAACGAGCAAAGCCTGGCCGATATCGCGCGCCTGGACACCATGGTCACCGTGGTCGACGGCATGAACTTCCTGCTCGACTACCAGGCCGCCGAAAGCCTGGCCTCACGCGGTGAGACCCTGGGAGAGGAGGACGAACGCTCAATCACTGACCTGCTGATTGAGCAGATCGAATTTGCTGACGTAATCCTGATCAGCAAGATCGACCTGATCAGCAGCCGTGAGCGCGAGGAACTGATGGCGATTCTCGAACGCCTCAACGCTCAGGCCGAAATTATCCCGATGGTCATGGGCGAAGTGCCGCTGAACAAAATCCTCAACACCGGTCGCTTCGACTTCGAGCGCGCCGCCCAGGCGCCGGGCTGGTTACAGGAACTGCGCGGTGAACATGTGCCGGAAACCGAAGAATACGGCATTGCCTCCACGGCTTATCGCGCGCGCCGGCCGTTTCATCCTCAGCGTTTTTTCGACTTTATCGACCGCCCGTGGGTGAACGGCAAACTGCTGCGCTCCAAGGGCTTTTTCTGGCTGGCCAGCAAGCATCAGGATGCCGGCAGTTGGTCCCAGGCTGGCGGGCTGATGCGCCATGGTTTTGCCGGGCGTTGGTGGCGTTTTGTGCCGAAAAGCCAATGGCCGCAGGATCAAGAAAGCGTGGCGGCGATCATGGCCAACTGGCAGCTGAGTACCGGTGATTGCCGCCAGGAATTGGTGTTCATCGGGCAAAACATCGACTTCAACCACATGCGTACCGAACTGGACGCCTGCTTGCTCACCGATGAAGAAATGGCCGTTGGCGTTGAAGGTTGGCGCCTGCTGGCTGACCCCTTTGGCCCCTGGCTCGAGCAGGTAGCCTGATGCTGGCCCCGGTTATCCCATTGCGCCCCGTGATCCGCCAAATGTGCGGTGAAACCCCGCTGGCGCTGGCTGACATTCTGGAAGACGGGGTGAACCTGGCGGTTTGGCAGCGTCAACTGCCGCTGCATATCGCCGAATTCGGTGCCCTGCTGGTGGCGCTCAATGAGCCGCTGGCCGATTCCAGGGTAATTGAGCTCAACAACGAAGACGCTGTACCGAATTTGCAGGGTTTGGCATCCAGTTGCCGCGATCTTGAAGGCTACGAAGGCTTTATTGCCGATGTGTCCTGGTTGGTCAGCGCGTTTGCCTGTTTGCTTGGCGCCAAGCGCATTGGCGTGCGCTTGCGGCTGCTGGACAAGGCCATGTGCCCGCGTTTTCACGTTGACCACGTGCCGGTGCGACTGATCACCACCTACGCCGGCATTGGCAGCCAGTGGCTGCGCGAAGGCGTTATGGACCGCCGCAAACTGGCCCAGTCGGACGCGCAACCCACCGAGCGCATCGAGCAGATCCTCTGTGGCGAAGTCGCCATGCTCAAGGGCACCCAATGGCATGGCAACGAAGCTCACGGCTTGATTCATCGCTCGCCTGCACTCAAGGCTGATGAGCGACGGTTGATCCTGACGCTGGATTGGCTCGCATAACCGGGTAGGATCAAGCTCTCTACACGGTCTGAATGATGCCACTGATGCTGCAGAACATTCCCACCCACGTGATTGCCGGGCCGTTGGGCGCCGGCAAGACCAGCCTGATCAAACACCTGCTGGCCCAACGCCCGGCCAACGAGCGCTGGGCCGTGTTGATCAACGAGTTCGGGCAGATCGGTCTGGACGCTGCCTTGCTCACTCAGGATGATGACGGCATTGCTTTGGGCGAGGTGGCCGGCGGCTGCCTGTGTTGTGTGAATGGTGCACCGTTCCAGGTAGGCCTGGGCCGCCTGCTGCGTAAGGCCAAGCCTGATCGGCTGTTTATCGAACCCTCGGGCCTGGGCCACCCGGCGCAGTTGCTCAAGCAACTGCGGCAGGCGCCGTGGCAGGACGTGCTGGCGGTTCAGCCGTGCGTACTGGTGCTGGATGCCCAGGCGCTGGCGGCGGGTAAACCCTTGCCTGATGCGCAACGCGAGACGCTGGCCAGTGCCGGGCTGTTGGTGTTGAACAAGGATGAGGCGCTGGATGCCGCGCAGCGCCAGGCCATTGAACAGCAATTACCCGACTGCCCGCTTTACTGGACGCGCCAGGCGCACGTGCCGCTCGACCTGTTGCCCGGCTTGGACGCGCAAGGCCGCACTGCTGTGGATAAAGTCGAAGTGCCCAAAGGCTTAGCGCAGATGCCGGCCATCTGGACCGATCCGACGCTGCCAATCTGCCTCAGCCAGGCTCAAGAGGGCGGCTGGAGCATCGGCTGGCGTTGGCACCCTAGTCAGCAATTCGACACCGTGCGCCTGAACAGCTGGCTGACAAGTCTGGTGTGGCGCCGCGCCAAACTGGTTATCCACAGCCCTGAAGGTTGGCTCAGCGCCAACGCTGTGGATAACGGCGCACTCCTCTGGCAACTGAGCGAATGGCGCCGTGACTCACGTATTGAATTGATCTTCAGTCAGCCACAGGACGTGGCTGCATTGCAGGACGCCTTGACCGCCTGCCGTCAGTGACGGTTCTTGCTGGCGTGGTCCTGGCGCCATTGGCTCAGCTCGATCACTTCAGCGCTGGGCAACGGCGTTTTGATCTCGAACGGGTAGGGCGCCAGTTCGATCTGCGCGCTGTGAGCACCAAACTGAGTGATCGTCCCGGGATGGCGTGCTTCGCCGGTCACGGTGAACTCAAAATTGTAGACGCGCGCCAGACGGCGCCGACCCTTGGCATCCCTCACAAAACCGATGCGTTTCAACGCCACCGCGCCATCGAGCAGCTCGATATCGAGCTTGGCGCAATGCTGCTTGACCCGCTCCAGCGCCCGCTCGCGCAGGCCGTGGTTGTGCCAGACCCAGGCGGCGCCGGTCGCCAGCAGCATCAACACAAAGATGTTTCCCAGGGTCAGCATGCGATGAACTCCAACAAAGTGAGAGCAGCTTAACTGTGTCTCTGGTCTGTCGTACAGGCCGTGTTTAGTCGCATACTGCGCGGCCAGAATTTCAATGGCTTTACGGAAATCTCCCGCATGAAACGCACACCTCATCTGCTTGCGATCCAGTCTCATGTGGTTTTTGGCCACGCCGGAAACAGCGCCGCCGTGTTCCCCATGCAGCGGGTCGGGGTGAATGTCTGGCCGCTCAACACGGTGCAGTTCTCCAATCACACTCAGTATGGTCAGTGGGCGGGCGAAGTGTTGGCGCCGCAGCAGATTCCGGCGCTGGTGGAAGGGATTGCCGCAATTGGCGAGCTGGGTAACTGCGATGCAGTGCTGTCCGGCTACCTCGGCAGCGCAGCCCAAGGCCGTGCGATTTTGACCGGCGTGGCGCGCATCAAGGCCATCAACCCAAAGGCCTTGTACTTGTGCGACCCGGTGATGGGCCACCCGGAAAAGGGTTGCATCGTGCCCCAGGAAGTCAGCGATTTCCTGTTGGACGAAGCGGCAGCGATGGCGGATTTCCTTTGCCCCAACCAGTTGGAGCTGGACAGCTTTGCCGGGCGCAAGCCGCAATCGCTGTTCGATTGCCTGGGCATGGCCAAGGCGCTGCTGGCGCGCGGGCCCAAGGCCGTGCTGGTCAAGCACCTGGATTATCCGGGCAAGCTGCCGGACGGTTTTGAGATGCTGTTGGTGACTGCCGATGGCAGCTGGCACTTGCGTCGGCCACTGCTGGCGTTCCCGCGTCAGCCGGTGGGCGTGGGCGACCTGACGTCGGGGCTGTTCCTGGCGCGGGTGCTGCTGGGTGACAGCCTGCTGGCAGCCTTCGAATTCACCGCCGCCGCGGTGCATGAAGTGCTGCTGGAAACCCAGGCCTGCGCCAGCTACGAGCTAGAACTGGTCCGCGCCCAGGACCGCATCGCCCATCCTCGCGTGCGCTTCGAAGCCACACCGATCGGTCTGTAAACCCACAAAACCCAATGTGGGAGCGGGCAAGCCCGCTCCCACATTTTGATCTGGTTTACAGCTCGGGTCTTACGGCCCGTCTGCCTTGATTTCCTGATAGCGCTTTTCCAGCTCCTGGCGAATCTGCCGGCGCTGCTGCGCCTGCACGAACCGGCGCTTGTCTTCGCTGTTGTGCGGCTGCAGTGGCGGCACGGCGGCGGGTTTGCGCTGGTCGTCCACGGCCACCATGGTGAAGAAGCAGCTATTGGTATGGCGCACCGAGCGCTCGCGGATGTTCTCGGTCACCACCTTGATGCCCACTTCCATCGACGTGTTGCCGGTGTAGTTGACCGAGGCGAGGAAGGTCACCAGCTCACCGACATGGATCGGTTCGCGAAAAATCACTTGGTCCACCGACAAGGTCACTACATAGCGACCGGCATAACGGCTCGCACAGGCGTAGGCCACTTCGTCGAGGTACTTGAGCAGGGTGCCGCCGTGAACATTGCCTGAGAAGTTGGCCATGTCAGGGGTCATCAGTACCGTCATCGACAGCTGGGCGTTTCCGGGTTCCATAGCACACTCACGGGTTGTAGGCATCGGTTGGGGTGGCACCTCTGCGGGTGCTGAAATCTTTGCAGCGCCATCCCTAACGGGACGCCGGTGGGCGGCTTGCCGTCACGCCTGCACCGATCTGTTTCCATATATTGCACCGGCTTTCTGCCGGAAGTCGCGGTGTTAACCTTCAAAAGCCCGTCTCAGGGCATTTCTTACGATTAAGGCCGACTTTTCCTTCCGCTTATTGCGACCGTTCATAGGCGCCGGTGGAAGTGGGAAAAGCGCCAGTACCCTCAAGGAGCCCCTCGCCATGCACGCCATCAGCTTTATCCAGGACTTGGCCGTGATCATGCTGGTGGCAGGGGTTGTCACCATCCTGTTTCACCGCCTCAAGCAACCGGTGGTGTTGGGGTATATCGTCGCCGGGTTCATCATCGGCCCTCACACGCCACCGTTCGGCCTGATCCACGACGAAGACACCATCAAGACCCTCGCCGAACTGGGGGTGATCTTCCTGATGTTTTGCCTGGGCCTGGAGTTCAGCCTGCGCAAACTGTTCAAGGTCGGGGCCACGGCGTTTATCGCCGCATTCCTCGAGATCATCCTGATGATCTGGATCGGCTACGAAATCGGCCGCTGGTTCGATTGGAACACCATGGACTCGCTGTTCCTCGGCGCCATCCTGGCGATCTCCTCAACCACCATCATCGTCAAGGCGCTCAACGACCTGAAGATGAAAAACCAGCGCTTTGCCCAGCTGATTTTCGGCGTGCTGATCGTAGAAGACATCCTCGGTATCGGCATCATCGCCTTGCTGTCGAGCATCGCCGTCAGCGGCACGGTCAGTTCCGGCGAGGTGTTTTCCACCGTCGGCAAACTCTCGCTGTTCATGATCGTCGCGCTGGTCATCGGCATTCTGCTGGTGCCGCGCCTGCTGGCCTATGTGGCCAAGTTCGACAGTAACGAGATGCTGCTGATCACTGTGCTCGGCCTGTGTTTCGGCTTCTGCCTGCTGGTGGTGAAGCTCGAATACAGCATGGTGCTGGGGGCATTCCTGATCGGCGCGATCATGGCCGAGTCCCGTCAGTTGATTAAGATCGAACGCCTTATAGAGCCGGTTCGCGACATGTTCAGCGCGATCTTCTTTGTCGCGATTGGCTTGATGATCGACCCACAGATCCTGCTGCAATACGCCTGGCCTATCGCGGTCATCACCGTGGCGGTGGTGCTGGGCAAAATGTTGTCTTGTGGCCTGGGGGCGTTTATCGCCGGCAACGACGGCCGCACCTCGCTGCGCGTAGGCATGGGGCTGTCACAGATTGGGGAGTTTTCCTTCATCATCGCCGCATTGGGGATGACCTTGCAGGTGACCAGCGACTTCCTCTACCCGGTGGCCGTGGCGGTGTCGGCGATCACCACGCTGCTCACGCCGTACCTGATTCGCGGCGCCGACCCGTTATCGTTGAAGATTGCGGCGGTGATGCCCAAGCGCATGAGCCGGGTGTTCGGTATGTATGGCGAATGGTTGCGCAGCATCCAGCCTCAGGGCGAGGGCGCAATGCTGGCGTCGATGATTCGCAAGATCATCCTGCAAGTGGGGGTAAACCTGGCGTTGGTGGTGGCGATCTTTTTTGCCGGCAGCTTTTTTGCGGCGCGCATCGGTGGGTATCTGGAGGGCTGGATCAGCGAACCAAGCTGGCAGAAGGCGTTGATCTGGGGCGGGGCGTTGCTGTTGTCGCTGCCGTTTTTGATTGCGGCGTATCGCAAGCTCAAGGCGCTGTCGATGTTGCTGGCAGAGATGAGCGTCAAGCCGGAAATGGCCGGAAGGCATACCCAGCGCGTACGACGAGTGATCGCCGAACTGATCCCCATCCTGTCGCTGCTGGTGATTTTCCTGCTGCTGGCAGCCTTGTCGGCCAGTATCTTGCCAACCAACAAGTTGCTGGTGCTGATCGCCGTGGTGGCGGCAGCGGTGGCGGCGGTGCTCTGGCGGTGGTTCATCCGCGTGCATACGCGGATGCAGGTTGCCTTGCTGGAGACCCTGGATAACCACAAGGACACGCCGGAGCACTAAGCCGAGTGGCGCATTCTTGTGGCGAGCGAGCTTGCTCGCGTTGGGCTGCGCAGCAGCCCTAAAACCGCCACATTGCAACATCTGAAAGAACGCGTCGCCCTGGTTGGGGCCGCTTCGCAGCCCAGCGCGAGCAAGCGCCCTTGCCACAGAAGCTTTGCGGAATCAGCTTTCCAGCCAGACGTCCCGCGCCCAGTGCCACACCGATTCCCAGGTTTCTTCGGTAACCAGTTCTTCTTCGCCGGACCACAGCACCACGGTGCCGTCTTCTTCGACGCAGTAGTAGTCGTCACCGTCCTGGCAGATCGGGATCATGCTGCGGTCAACACCGGCATCCCAGGCGTTGGCGGCCACGTCCGGCAGGTAGGTGTGGGACTGCGGGTCGGTAACCGTCACCGGCTCCAGGCTGCCATACACCACGTCGCTGACGGTGAGCAGGAATTCGCGGAAGACAAACGGGATGTCGATGAACAGTTGTTCTTCGATTTCCACAATTTGGTCTTCGTCAGGCAGTTCCAGAGGAACCGGGACCGGTTCGTTGGCTTCACGCAATTGTTCGATGATTTCTTCCACGGCCGGGATCCTCTTGCTAGTTGGCGCGGTTAATAGGGCGTTTTATACAGTAGCTCGCTATAAGTGCAACCGCGAAATAGAAAACCCCGGAACATGTCCGGGGTTTTTATTACCAGGTGCTCAAGCGTGCGGTTATCAGCCGTTCTGGCGGATACCGGCGACCAGCCAAGGCTGGTTGTCGCCCTGGGCGCGTTCCATGTTCCAGCTTTCGCTGAACACTTCGCCCTGGTCGAAACGCGAAGTCTTCGACACGCCGCTGAAGGTCAAGGTGGCGATGGTCTTGTCGGCGCGATCATCCACACCTTCCAGTTGTACGCGCAGGTCGTCGATGTAGGTCGACTGGAAACCGTCGCCCAGGTCGGCACGTTCGCGCTTGAGGAACTCAAGCAGTTGTGGGGTCACGAACTCGGAGATCTTGTCCATTTCGTTGGCGTCCCAGTGCTGTTGCAGGGACTGGAAGTGGCTGCGGGCCGCTTCGACGAAACGCTCTTCGTTGAACCAGGCCGGTGCATTGATTACCGGACGGGCGGCAGCAGGTGCACCCGAACCACCGAAGATCGAACCCATGGCTGGTTTTTGCTCGAATACTTCACGCTGCATCGGCGCGCCGGCTGGAGCCATGTGCTCCTGCTGCTTGCGGCGACGGGCGGCGATGAAGCGGAAGATCAGGAAGGCGATGACCGCCATGATCAGGATGTCGAAGATCTGCATGCCCTGGAAGCCGCCGCCCATGAACATGGACGCAAGCAGGCCACCGGCGGCGATACCGGCCAGAGGGCCTAACCAGCGCGAAGCACCGCCGGCCTTGGCAGCCGCGCCAGCAGCACCGGCTGCACCTGCAGTTGCCGCAGCACCGCCGGCACCGGCGGAAGGAGCCATTTGGCTGGTCTGGTGAGTCGGTGCCGAGCCCATGCTTTTGCCGCCACCGAAGCGCTTGGCGTTGGCGTCGAGGCTCATCGTCAGGCCGATGCACAACGCCATGGCGATGCTAAGAAAACGTTTCATAAAGGGAATTCCCATTTGTGGATTGCACGCGCGCCATGTTGCACAGGTGTCGTGACAGTGGCTAGCGGCATAATGTTTCGGGCTTTTACGTAAGACCAATTCCGAAGGGTCTGTAGGACTAGTTACAGATATTGGCCCGAGCGGGCGAAAAACAAGGGAGGGGCACGATTCTTCACATTGCAGGCGCCCGGCTAGCCGGGCGCCTGACAGTGAGCATGCAGTGTTTCAGATCGCTTCGAGCTTGGCGTAGCCCATCATCAGCCACTTGCTGCCTTCGGCGAAATTCACCTGCACCCGCGCCTGGGCACCCGCGCCTTCAAAGTTGAGGATCACACCTTCGCCGAACACCGAATGCCTGACCTGCTGGCCAAGGCTGAACTGGGTTTCCGGAATCTCGGAGCCGGCAAACAGGGTGCAGGAGTTTTGCTGCTGGCCGCCGCCGAACGGGCGGCTGACGCTGTTGGACAGGCGCACTTCCTGGATCAGTCCCTTCGGCACCTCACGTACGAAGCGCGACACCTTGTTGTAGGTCTCGCTGCCGTACAGGCGTCGGGTTTCGGCGTAGGTCATCACCAGATTCTGCATGGCACGGGTGATGCCCACGTAAGCCAGGCGGCGCTCTTCCTCAAGGCGGCCGGGCTCTTCCAGGCTCATCTTGTGCGGGAACAGGCCTTCTTCCATGCCCACCAGGAACACATACGGGAACTCCAGGCCCTTGGCGCTGTGCAAGGTCATCAGCTGGATGCTGTCTTCATGCTCATCGGCCTGGGTATCACCGGCTTCCAGCGACGCATGCCCGAGGAAGGCGGCAAGCGGCGTCAGCTCTTCATCGTCATCGGTGTTTTCGAACGCGCGGGCGGCGCTGACCAGTTCTTCAAGGTTTTCTACCCGCGCCTGGCCCTTCTCGCCTTTTTCCGCTTCGTGATAGGCGATCAGGCCCGATTGCTCAATCACGGTCTGGGTCATCAAATGCAGCGGCATTTCCGCGCATTTGGCGGCCAGGTTCTCGATCAGCTCAACGAACACACCCAAGGCACCGGCAGCGCGGCCGGTCAGGCCTTTATTGGCGATCAGCAAGCGCATGGCTTCCCACATCGACACATCGGCGTGGCGTGCGTGGTCGCGGATGGCCTCGACGGTTTTCTCGCCGATGCCACGTGCCGGAACATTGATCACCCGCTCCAGCGCCGCATCGTTGCCACGGCCTTCCAGCAAGCGCAGGTACGCCATGGCGTTCTTGATTTCCGCACGCTCGAAGAAGCGTTGGCCGCCATAGATGCGGTACGGAATACGTTCGCGCAGCAGGGCTTCTTCCAATACCCGCGATTGGGCGTTGGAGCGGTACAAGATGGCGATATCGTTACGCGCCAGCCCGGTTTTCAGCGCGCTTTCGATGGTTTCCACCACATAACGCGCTTCATCGTGCTCGTTGAACGCGGCGTACAGGTTGATCGCTTCGCCTTCGCCGCCGTCGGTCCACAGCTCTTTGCCCATGCGCCCGGTGTTATTGGCGATCAGTGCGTTGGCAGCCTTGAGGATGCCGGCGGTGGAGCGGTAATTCTGCTCCAGACGGATAGTGATCGCGTCCGGGAAGTCGTCGGAGTACTGGTAGATGTTCTCGATTTTCGCGCCACGCCAGCCGTAGATCGACTGGTCGTCATCGCCCACCACCATCAGGCTGTCGCCACCTTTGGCCAGCAAGCGCAACCAGGCGTACTGCACGGCGTTGGTGTCCTGGAACTCGTCCACCAGGATATGGCGGAAGCGCTTCTGGTAATGCGCCAGCAAGCCTGGGTTGTCGCGCCACAGGTCGAGGGCGCGCAGCAGCAGCTCGGAGAAGTCGATCACGCCGGCACGCACGCAGGCGGCCTCGTAGGCTTCATAAATGCTGCGCATGGTGGCCAGGAACAAATCGCCACTGGCCTGGATATGTTGCGGGCGCAGGCCTTCGTCTTTCTGGCCGTTGATAAACCATTGCGCCTGACGCGCGGGCCAGCGCTGTTCGTCCAGGCCCAGCTCGCGGATCACGCGCTTGACCAGGCGCTGCTGGTCATCGCTGTCGAGGATCTGGAAGGTCTGGCTCAGCCCCGCTTCCTGCCAATGCGCCCGCAACAAGCGGTGCGCCAGGCCGTGGAAGGTGCCCACCCACATGCCGGCCGGGCTGATACCCATCAACTGCTCGATGCGGTGGCGCATCTCGGCAGCCGCCTTGTTGGTGAAGGTCACCGACAGGATGGAATGCGGGGACGCGTTTTCAACCTGGATCAACCAGGCGATACGGTGCACCAGCACTCGGGTTTTACCGGAGCCAGCACCGGCCAGGACCAACTGACGGCCAACGGGGGCTGCTACGGCCTGGCGTTGGGCATCGTTGAGGGAGTTCAGCAAAAGGGAGAGATCATCGCGCATCGGCGCATTCTAGGGTGCCCGGGGGAGTGGGGCAAATCCCAATGCCGGGTGGTCACTCGAAAACGTCGGGCGTGTTTGGAGCCGGACAAACATTCTGGCGGGGCTGATGACCGGTCGGTCATAGGCCACAGCCCGCGCAGCACCTCGCTCAAGCTGTCTGGCTCCGAGTTTTGCGGCGGATTATCGTGCGGTTTTTATGACTTGGAGCAGTTTGGCCCAAGCGTTTGCTTGTGTATGCTCCGTGCACGTTTCGGGCTCACCATTATAAGAACACTGCCTATGACTCTCAGTCCTGACCTGTTCGGCCCCTCGGCGGCGCCTGCGCAGATCATTCGTAAACGTTACGCAACCGAGATGGCGGTCGAACGCACTCGCCTGCTGTACCAGGGCTCATTGCTGCCGACTTTATTGATGTTGGTGAATGGCCTGGTCTGCGCCTGGTTGCTGTGGAACCCCAAGCAATATCTGTTGGACAGCGTGTGGCTGGTCTGGCTGCTCGCCCTGGTGGCCTTGCGCGTGATCCAAGTCGCCGCGTTTGACTCGGCCATGCCCAGCCGCCAGGCCCAACCGATCTGGCGGCGCATGTTCATGCTCGGCTCGGCGGTCAGTGGCCTGACGTTAGCCACCGCTGCCATCGCGCTGGTGCCGGCGGACAGCTTCATGCAGCAGGCCTGGGTGTTCGGCCTGATCGGTGCGGCAACGCTGTCGGCCAGCGTCGCCTACGCGGTGAGCCTGCCCGCATTCCTGTCCTTTGCCGTGCCGTGTCTGGTGCCGGCCATCCTCTATCTGTTTTGGAACGGCACGGCGCAGCAGCAAGGTTGGGGCGTGCTTGGCCTGATCCTGCTGGGTTCTTTGAGCCTGGTGGCGTGGCAGGTCAACCGCCTGATCCAGCGTGGCCTGCTGCGACGCTTTCAGAACCAGGCGCTGATCGAGCATTTACAGCAGGCGCAGCAGCGCAGCGAGCAGTTGAATCAGGAGCTGGTGCGCGAAGTAGAGCAGCGCCGCCAGGTCGAACAGGACCTGCGCGAGGCCCAGATCGGTCTGCAAGACCGCGTGGCGCAACGCAACCAGGAACTGGACGCCGCCAGCCTGGCCCTGAACAAAAGTGAAGCGCGCCTGGCCATGGCGCTGCAGGCCAGCGAACTGGGGCTGTGGGACTGGAACCTGCAAACCGACGAAGTCCATCACACTCAGCTCAAAGAGTTGTTCGGCCTTGAACCTGAATACGTCACGGCAATGCTCAGCCACCTCAAGCCGCGGCTACACCCCGACGACTTGCCGCTGCTCAAGCGCGCACTGGTGGAGCATCTCAAAGGCCGTACCGAGGACTATCAGGTTGAATACCGCGTGCGCCACGGCGACGGTCACTGGGTCTGGATCGAAGACCGCGGCCGCGCCGTGGAGCGCTCGCCCAGTGGGCGGGTAACGCGCATGCTTGGCACCCGCCGCGACATCAGCGCCGGCAAGGCCCTGGAAGAACAGCAGCGGCTGGCCTCGACCGTGTTCGAGGCGGCCAGCGAAGGCATTGTGATTCTTGACCCGAACTATGCGCTGATCGCCGTCAACCAGGCTTTCAGCCGTGTCACCGGCTTTGAAATCGACGACATGCTCGGCCGCAACGTCGTGGAACTGCCCAGCAGCCGCGACGCCCGTCGTCACTTTCCGGTGATTCGCCAGGCCCTGCTCAGCCACGGTACCTGGCAGGGCGAGCTGGTCGAAACACGCAAGAATGGCGAACTGTACCCCCAATGGCTGCAACTGAACGTGGTGCGCGATGTTCGCGGAAATGTCAGCCATATTGTGGGCTTCTTCGCTGATCTGTCGGCGCGGCGTGAGTCTGAGGAGCGCATGCGCTACCTCACGCACTATGACGAGTTGACGGGCCTGGCCAACCGTTCGCTGTTCCGCGAGCGACTGCGCGAAGCCCATGCGCGTGTGCGTCAGGGCGGGCGTAGCCTGGCGTTGCTGCATATCAACCTGGACCGCTTCAAGTTGCTGAACGACAGCCTGGGCCATGAAGTCGCCGACCAGCTGTTACAGAAAATGGCGCGTCGTCTGATCAACGCGTTGCCCGAGGCTGACACCATTGCGCGTCTGTCCGGCGATGAGTTCGCCGTGCTGTTCGACGCCTACGGCAACCTGTCGAGCCTGGCGCGAGTGGCCACGCGGCTGCTGGCAAAGCTGCGGGTGCCAGTGACGGTAGACGGGCATGAGCTGGTGGTCAGCGCTTCAATGGGTGTCAGCCTGCTGCCGGACAATGCGCGGGAAATTTCCGCGTTGGTCAGTCAGTCGAACATGGCCATGCAACATGCCAAGCACCTGGGCGGCAATAACTTCCAGTTCTACACCGACAGCCTGCAAGCCAGCACGCTTGAGCGTTTGCAGCTGGAGAACCACTTGCGCAAGGCCATCGACGAACGCCAGCTCACGGTGTTCTATCAACCGAAACTGTGCCTGGCCACCGGCAAGCTGAACGCCGCCGAGGCGCTGATTCGCTGGGAGCATCCGCAGTGGGGCATGGTGCCGCCGGGGGACTTTATTGGTCTGGCCGAAGAAACAGGCCTGATCGTGCCGCTGGGCGAATTTGTCTTGCGCCAAGCCTGTTGGCAGGCGTGTGAATGGCAGCGCCAGGGGTTGGCGCCGATTCGGGTGTCGGTGAACCTTTCCGTGCACCAGTTGCGCCAGGGCAAGTTGGTCAGCCTGGTGCGCCAGGTGCTCGAAGAAACCGGCCTTGACCCGCAATACCTCGAATTGGAGCTGACCGAGAGCCAGTTGCTCGACAGCGTCGAGCACATCATTGCCACCTTCCAGCAACTGCGCGACCTGGGCGTGAAGTTGGCCATTGACGACTTTGGCACCGGCTACTCGTCCCTCAGCTACCTCAAGCGTATTCCCGTGGATTACGTGAAGATCGATCAGACGTTTATTCGCGGCCTGGGCCAGGGCCGTGAGGACGCTGCGATTACGCGCGCAATCATCGCCATGGCCCATGGGCTGGCGCTCAAGGTGGTGGCCGAAGGCGTGGAAGATCAGCAGCAGCTGGATTTCCTGAGAGGGGAGCGCTGTGACGAGGTGCAGGGCTATCTGATCAGTCGGCCGGTGGAGGCCGAGGGGCTGGCAGATTTGTTACGCAAAAATGCAGACTTTCCTTAAAGACGGCCAGCCCGCCTGTGTGGCTACACGGCGGCTGCCCGCTGATTCAAAGGGCATCAGGGCGATTTAGTGATGCATCGGACGGGCAAAACGGCAATTCTTGTAGTATAACTACAAGCTTGCTACATCCCTGGCGCCTGCCAATAACAAGAGTCCTGCCCTTTGAACCTGTTGCAACATATCGCCCAGTCGCGCCACCTGTTACGCAAATCGGAACTCAAGGTTGCCGATCACGTGCTGCTTGACCCTGCGGCCGTGATGCACAGTTCCATGGCCGACCTGGCCCACAGCGTGGGTATCAGTGAGCCGACCATCGTGCGTTTTTGCCGCGCCATCGGTTGCTCCGGGTTTCAGGACTTGAAACTCAAGCTGGCCCAGAGCCTGGCGGCGGGTGCGAGCTTTGGGCAATTTGCGATTCACGAAGACGATTCCGTCGCCGACTACAGCCTGAAAATCTTCGACACCACCTTGCACACCCTGATGGAAGTGCGAGAAAAACTCGACCCGGTGGAGTTGCAGAAGGCCGTGACCGCAATGTCCCAGGCCCAGCGCGTCGAATTTTACGGCTTCGGTGCGTCGGGCGCCGTTGCTGCAGACGCCCAGCACAAATTCTTCCGCCTGCTGCTCACTGCAGCGGCTTACAGCGATCCGCACATGCAGGCGATGTCGGCGGTCACGCTGAAGCCGACGGACGTGGCGATCTGCATCTCCCAGTCCGGTCGCTCCAAAGACTTGCTGATCACCGCCAACCTGGTGCGTGAAAGCGGCGCGACGCTGATCACGCTGTGCCCAAGCCAGACGCCATTGGCAGAGCTGTCGACGGTCAACCTGGCGATCGACGTGCACGAAGACACCGAAATCTACACCCCGCTGACCTCGCGCATCGCCCACCTGGTGGTGATTGACGTGCTGGCGATGGGCGTGGCCATGGCGCGCGGCCCGAGCCTGGTCAACCACCTCAAGAGCGTGAAGCGCAGCTTGCGCAGCCTGCGTCTCTCGCCAAAATCGGTCAAAGCCCTCGACGACTGATTCAAGGTCGCACCCGGTCAAAATGTGGGAGCTGGCTTGCCCGTGATAGCGTCACCTCGGTTTAACTGAAAAACCGCGGTGCCTGCATCGCAGGCACGCCAGCTCCCACAGGGAATCTCCTTCAATTCCGGAATATTCATCGTCCTGTAACCCCCACGCCGCCAAACCGTCATCCGCCGCGCCCATCCTGAACTCCCCGTACTCGCATTGGGAGACTCAACATGGCCCGGCAATACGAAGACAGCAGCACCGTCAAAACCCGTCGTCAGCAAGAAGACCAGCGCCGCATGGCGTTTCGTCGCGCAATCGAAGACCGTTGCGAAGAGCGCCAATTGCTCCAGAGCATCACGGACTACCCTGAACTCCACTGGCAGGCACCCGCGGCTGCCCAGCGAAACGCTCAGCCAACGCGCTGATCTGCACCCGCTCGCTGCGGATAAAGCCCAGGAACGCATGGGCCACCGGTGACAGGCGCTTGGCCTTGGCCTGCACCAGGCACCAACTGCGGTACAGCGGCAGTTCTTCCACCGGCAGCTCCTTGAGCCCGCCGGTGGCCAGTTCCAGGTTGATCGCGTGGCGCGTCAGCAGCGCCACGCCCAACCCCGCGCTCACGCATTCACGCTGCGCCTCGGCCGAGGCCACTTCCACTGTTTGGGTGAAGTGCACGCGTTTTTCCTTGAAGTACTCCTCGCAGGCCAGTCGCGTGCCGGAACCCGGCTCGCGCACCAGCAGCGTGTACGGTTCCAGGTCCTGCAGGCGCAGCGGGCCTTGAAGGCTCAAGGGGTGGTCGAGCGGCGCCACGGCGACAATCGGGTTGTTCAGAAACGGCAGAAATTCCAGGCCCATGTCCTGCGGCACCATGGACATGATCACCAAGTCATCACGGTTGTCTGAAAGCCTTCGAATCACTTGAGCGCGATTGACCACCGTCAGGTGCAACTGCACCTCGGGGTGCTGGCGCTTGAAGGCGGCAAACAGGTGCGGCACGAAGTATTTGGCACTGGATTCGATCGCCAGCTTCAGCTGGCCCTGCAGCGAGCCCTGCATGTCCGACAGCTGCATATCGAGGTTTTCCAGGCGCCCGAAAATATCCCGGCTGGCGCGTTGCAAGGCTTCGGCGGCCTCGGTCATGTAGAGCTTTTTGCCGACGTAATCGAACAGCGGCTGGCCGATCAGCTCTTCCAGCTGACGAATTTGTAGGCTTACGGCCGGTTGTGTGAGGGACATTTCCTCGGCGGCACGGCTGTAGGAGCGCAAATCACAGACTTCGTTGAAAATCTGCAACTGGCGTAATGTCATACGCATCAATGACTTACGCATTATTTGAATCCTCTCGCCCCAGGCCGTTCGGCCAACTATAAGTGTTTACTTATACACAACCCAATAATTATTGATTTTTGTTAATCCTCCGTTGCGCCTAGTGTGTGTCTCGCGACTGTCATGAAACATTTGGTCACGCGCCGACCCGGACTCAGCGGGTTGAAGACGCAGCAATCGGCTCAAGGGAATTTCCAAGTGATAAAAAAGATCCTGATCGCCAACCGTGGTGAGATTGCCGTACGAATCGTGCGTGCCTGCGCCGAGATGGGCATTCGCTCGGTCGCGGTTTACTCGGACGCCGACCGCCATGCGTTGCACGTCAAACGTGCCGACGAAGCCCACAGCATTGGTGCCGAGCCTCTGGCCGGCTACCTGAACCCGCGCAAGCTGGTGAACCTGGCCGTGGAAACCGGCTGTGATGCGCTGCACCCCGGCTACGGTTTCCTGTCGGAAAACGCCGAACTGGCAGACATCTGCGCCGAACGCGGGATCAAATTCATCGGCCCATCGGCCGAAGTGATTCGCCGCATGGGCGACAAGACCGAAGCGCGCCGCAGCATGATCAAGGCCGGCGTACCCGTGACGCCCGGCACCGAAGGCAACGTTGCCGACATCGCCGAAGCCCTCACCGAAGGTGACCGCATTGGTTACCCGGTGATGCTCAAGGCCACCTCCGGTGGCGGCGGGCGTGGTATCCGTCGCTGCAACAGCCGCGAAGAACTCGAACAAGCCTTCCCTCGCGTAATTTCCGAAGCCACCAAGGCCTTCGGTTCGGCGGAAGTGTTCCTGGAAAAATGCATCGTCAATCCCAAGCACATCGAAGCGCAGATCCTCGGTGACAGCTTTGGCAACGTGGTGCACCTGTTCGAGCGTGATTGCTCAATCCAGCGCCGCAACCAGAAGCTCATCGAAATCGCTCCAAGTCCGCAGCTGACCCCGGAACAGCGCGCCTACATCGGCGACCTGTCGGTGCGCGCAGCCAAGGCCGTGGGTTACGAGAACGCCGGCACCGTGGAGTTCCTGCTCGCCGAGGGCGAGGTGTACTTCATGGAGATGAACACCCGCGTGCAGGTGGAACACACCATCACCGAGGAAATCACCGGCATCGACATCGTGCGTGAGCAGATCCGCATCGCCTCGGGCCTGCCGCTGTCGGTAAAACAGGAAGACATCCAGCACCGTGGTTTCGCGTTGCAGTTCCGCATCAACGCCGAAGACCCGAAAAACAACTTCTTGCCCAGCTTCGGCAAGATCACCCGTTACTACGCGCCCGGCGGCCCCGGCGTGCGTACCGACACGGCGATCTACACCGGCTACACCATCCCGCCGTTCTACGACTCCATGTGCCTGAAGCTGGTGGTGTGGGCGTTGACCTGGGAAGAAGCCATGGACCGCGGCCTGCGTGCCCTGGACGACATGCGCCTGCAAGGCGTGAAGACCACCGCCGCTTATTACCAGGAAATCCTGCGTAACCCGGAATTCCGCAGCGGCCAGTTCAACACCAGTTTTGTGGAAAGCCATCCTGAGCTGACCAACTACTCGATCAAGCGCAAACCCGAAGAGCTGGCCCTGGCCATCGCCGCCGCCATCGCCGCCCACGCAGGCCTGTGAGGAATATTCCAATGACTAAAAAGATCTTCGTAACCGACACCATCCTGCGCGACGCCCACCAATCGTTGCTGGCGACCCGCATGCGCACCGACGACATGCTGCCGATCTGCGACAAGCTCGACAAAGTCGGCTACTGGTCGCTGGAAGTCTGGGGCGGCGCGACCTTCGACGCCTGTGTACGTTTCCTCAAAGAAGACCCGTGGGAGCGCCTGCGCAAACTGCGCGCCGCATTGCCCAACACGCGCCTGCAAATGCTGTTGCGCGGCCAGAACCTGCTGGGCTACCGCCACTACAGCGACGACGTGGTCAAAGCCTTCGTCGCCAAGGCGGCCGTGAATGGCATCGACGTGTTCCGCATCTTCGACGCCATGAACGACGTGCGTAACCTGCGCGTGGCCATCGAAGCGGTGAAAGCCGCCGGCAAACATGCCCAAGGCACCATCGCCTACACCACCAGCCCGGTGCACACCATTGACGCGTTTGTGGCCCAGGCCAAGCAGATGGAAGCCATGGGCTGCGACTCGGTCGCCATCAAAGACATGGCCGGCCTGCTGACGCCGTACGCCACGGGCGAGCTGGTCAAGGCGCTCAAAGCCGAGCAGAGCCTGCCGATCTTTATCCACTCTCACGACACGGCGGGTTTGGCCGCGATGTGCCAACTCAAGGCCATCGAAAACGGTGCCGACCACATCGACACCGCCATCTCCAGCTTCGCCTGGGGCACCAGCCACCCAGGTACCGAGTCGATGGTTGCCGCCCTCAAAGGCAGCGAGTTCGACACCGGCCTCGACCTGGAGCTGCTGCAGGAAATCGGTCTGTATTTCTACGCCGTGCGTAAGAAATACCACCAGTTCGAAAGCGAATTCACGGCGGTCGACACCCGCGTGCAAGTCAACCAGGTGCCGGGCGGGATGATTTCCAACCTGGCCAACCAGTTGAAAGAGCAGGGCGCGCTCAACCGCATGAGTGAAGTGCTGGCCGAAATCCCGCGCGTGCGTGAAGACCTCGGTTTCCCGCCGCTGGTTACCCCGACCTCGCAGATCGTTGGCACCCAGGCGTTCTTCAACGTGCTGGCTGGCGAGCGCTACAAAACCATCACCAATGAAGTGAAGCTCTACCTGCAAGGCGGCTACGGCAAGGCGCCAGGCACCGTGAATGAAAAACTGCGCCGCCAGGCCATCGGCAGCGAAGAGGTGATCGACCACCGCCCGGCTGACCTGCTCAAGCCGGAAATGACCAAGCTGCGCGGCGAAATCGGCACGTTGGCCAAGTCCGAAGAAGACGTGCTGACCTATGCGATGTTCCCGGACATCGGGCGCAAGTTCCTTGAGGAGCGTGACGCCGGCACCTTGAGCCCGGAAGTGCTGTTGCCGATTCCTGAGGCCGGCGGCGTAGCGCGCGCCGGTGGCGAAGGCGTGCCGACCGAGTTCGTGATCGACGTGCACGGTGAAAGCTACCGCGTCGACATCACCGGGGTTGGCGTCAAGGCCGAAGGCAAGCGCCACTTCTACCTGTCCATCGACGGCATGCCCGAAGAAGTGGTGTTCGAACCGCTCAACGAGTTCGTCAGCAGCGGCGGCAGCAAGCGCAAGCACGCGACCGAGCCGGGCCATGTCAGCACGGCAATGCCGGGCAATATCGTCGACGTGCTGGTCAAGGAAGGCGACGTGGTCAAGGCTGGCCAGGCCGTGCTGATTACCGAAGCCATGAAGATGGAAACCGAAGTGCAGGCCGCGATTGCCGGCAAAGTTTGCGCCGTTCATGTGGCCAAGGGCGACCGGGTCAACCCTGGCGAAATCCTGATTGAAATCGAAGGCTGAATAACAGCCTTCAAGACGACCGCTTAATCCTCGGGGGGGCAGGTGCCCCCCTTTTTTTTCGTCTGAAATAAAGTGTGGGTCAAAAGCCCATGGCCCATTGGCCCATCAACCCCTGATTGCGGCTGTTGCTGCCAACGTCAGCGGTGTAGGTCAGGCCCAGCGTGTGTTGGGCCGACAGTGCAAGGTCGAGACCGGCGCGCAGGCCCAGGCTGTTGCGATCCAGGGCGGTGCCTTTTAGGGTGAAGCCGCTGTCGAAATCATCGCGTTTATCCCATGCCGAAGATTGGCGAACCGTGCTGCTGACGTCGCCATAGAGGTGCTGCCAGCGTGTACTCAAGTGGGGCGTGAGGCTCATCTGATTGCCCAGGGCATACAGGCTCGACAGGCGCAGGCCGAAGGTGCTGCCCAGGTTCTGTTGGGTTTGTTCGCCGACGTTCAGGGCCGTCACGCCACCTTTTTCCGTGAAGCTGTCGCGGTGATAGCGCTGCCAACCGAGACCGGCAAAGGGTTCGATGCTGATTGCGGCACCGCCCAGCTGATAGCCCAACTCGACGAATGCGTTCTGGCTCTGAGCGCTGTACTTGCCCTTGAGTTGGTTGCGCAAGTTGAGGAAATCGACGTCGACGCTGCGTTTATTTCGCCCGTCGTGGTGGCTGTAAATCGCCCCCAGGCGCAGTGCCAGCGGGCCGTCCTGGCGCAGGGCATAGGCGCCCAGGTGCCAGCTTTGCAGTTCGGCCTTGAAACGTTTGGCGTTCAGGTTGCTGCCTGACTTGGCACCCATGACGCCGACGCGCCAGGCGGGGTTCGCCGACCAGTCGGCGCCGACCATCAGGCCTTGTGTGCGTTGCTGCAAACCGGCGCTGCCGCGCTGGTCGTCGAGCTCGCCGCTGTTGCCCAGGCCGTTGAGCCACACCCGAGCGCCTTCGCGTGTCTGGCCGCTCAGCTCGCGGATCGCCGACAGCAGGTTGGCGTTCAGCTGTTTCAGCCTGTCTTGGGTGGCGGTGCCCAGGTTGGCATGCTGGCTGCCCGCCAATTGCTCAAGCACCGCGCCGACGTTGCCTGGCGCCAGGCTGCCCAGGTAACTGCCCAGGTGCTCAAGTGCATCCTGTTCCCGCTTGCCCAGCGCGCCAGACTCCAACAGTTGATCAATGGCGTAATCGAGCATGATCGCCGCCTGTTTACCGTTATGGGTGGTGGCATGCTCGACGAAGTAGAACTCATCGCCAGGCGCGGGAGGCGCGCGGTCGTGCACGGCGGGCTGATCGCCCAGAGGGATCTCGTTAAGCCAGCCGCTGTCGTGCTCCAGGTTCCTCTGCGCTTGTGCAAACGGAGCAGCAGTGACCACCAGCATGAGGGTAAGGGCTATAGCGAACTGTTTTTGTGCAAGTGACATGTAAATCCAGCCTCATGGAATAAGAGGCCGGGAATTTAGCGAGATGACGGGGCGATAACTGTCAGGCTACCGACCCCTGATTCGCGGGAGTTGTCTTTAGTGCTGAGCGATTAAAAACTCATCTGCCATTGGCCGACCAACGCGTGATTGCGGCTGTTGCTGCCCATCTCGCCGGTGTAGCCCAGGCCCAGGCTGTGGCGCGCCGACAAGCCGACGTCCAGCCCGGCTTCGAGTAGCAGGCTGTTGCGGTCCAGGGCGCTGCCTTCGACATTGAACGCCGTGCCGCCGGCCAGGAAAGCCTGACGCGTGCTGCTGTCGACATCGCCGTAGGTGTGCTTCCAGCCGGCGCTGACACGGGGCGTGAGGCTGATGCCGTTGTCCAGTTGGCTGAGGTGCGCCAGGCGCAAACCGAATGTGCTGCTGAAATTGTCCTGGATCTGACCGTCGACATGCAGCGCGGCGGCGCCGCCTTTTTCGTTGTAGCTGTCACGCTGGTAGCGCTGGTAGCCGAGGTTGGCGAATGGCTCGGCACTCAGGTGGCCGCTGCCCATGGCATAACCGAGTTCGGCAAAGGCCTGCTGGCTGTTGGCGTCATAGTCGCCTTTGGGGCGGTCGTTGAAACCGTTGAAGGCCACCGTGCGCTTGCTATCGCCCTGGTGCCCGCTGTAAGCCGCGCCCAGGCGCAAGGCCAGAGGCCCACTCTGGCGCATGGCATAGACGCCGGCGTGCCAGCTGTCGACGTTGCCGTCCACGCCGGAGGTGTCCAGGTCGGTCTTCGAATAACCGCCCAGCAAACCCACGCGCCAGTCGCTGTCGAGGGCCCAATCGGCCCCCAGCACCGTGCCTTTGGTGCGTTGGGTCAGGCCGTTGCTGCCGTGCTCGCCATCGAGCTTGCCGTAGCTGCCGATGCCCTGCAGCCACAGGCGACCGCGCGCGTTCGGGTCATTGAGGTTGCGCGCCTCACTGGGTACGCCGCTGGCGGCGAGCACTGGGGTGTCGCGCTGATCAAGCCCGACCATCAAGCCCGCGCCGCCGCCCAATTGATGCATCGCCGCAAGCATGCTGTTGCCTACTTGGGCGCTGGCGCCGAGGGTGGCGCCCGTGAGGTTGGCAGTGCTGCTGCCGGCCAATTGCTCGATGGCTGCACCTGCCGTGGCGGTGGTGGTGGAGAGCAAGGCGTTATACAGCGGATTGTGAGTGCCCAGGCCTGCCAGGCTGTTGGCCGCGCTGGCGCCGTTGCCGGTACTGGCGAACTGATTGAAAGCAATGTCGTTACGGGTGTACGTGAGGCCGACTTGAGTCGGGCTGTAATCCAGGCTCGGCGTGAGGAATGCATAGTCGCTGGTGACGGTACCGAATTGACCCGTGATGCTGCCGGCTTGCAGCACGGTGTAATGGCTCTGCCATGGGTACGTGCCGCTGGCAGGGTTGATTGCCAGCGTCGCGCCATTGAGGTTGGCCGTGCCGCCGACCTTGAGCGGCGCGCTGCTGCCATCGGCATTCACGCCATAGGCCAGGGTCGCGCCGCTGCCCATGGTCAAGTCGCGGGCGATGGTGGCGGTGCCCAGCGCGGTATTGGTTTGCAGCGTGCCGTTGACCACCAGGCTGCCCACCGAGCCACCCCCGGCGTAAATACCGCCGGCATCGACTGTCACGTTACCGGCAATGCCGCCCTGGTTGATCAGTTTGGCACCGCTGTAAATCTCGCCGCCGTCGCTGAAATCGCCGCTGCCGGTGAGGGTCCAGGTGCCTTGTTTCACGGCCAGCCATTCGACGTTGCGGCTGTCACCGAAACTGCCGCCTGCAGCATCATCCAGGCTCAGTCGGTCGTAGCCGGCGCCGCCATCCACCAGGCCGACAAAGCGGCTGCCATTGAGCAACACCAGCGTGTCATCGCCGCCGCCCAGATCCAGAGCCAGGCCATTGCTGCCGCTGATGGTGCCGCCGTTGATCACGGTGTCGGCAAAGTTGCCGACAAACTTCACGCCAAAGCCATTCAGACCCTCAATGACGCCGTGGTTTTCCAGGGTGGTCGCGGCAACGCCCGGGCCGTCGCTACCGTCGTCCACCAGGATCGCGTTGTTGGCGCCGCTGACCCGCGCACCTTTGGCGTTGTACACATAGCCGCCGCCCAGGGCGATGCCTTCGCTGCCGTTGGCAAAACCATTTTTGTCGACACCGCCGGCACCGATGCCCTGGATGATGCCGTAGTTTTCGATATGCGCGATTTTGTCGATGTCCACGCCATCGCCGTCGCCATCCGGCTGCAAACCGGAGAACGCGCCGGTGATGGTGCCGTGGTTGATCACCGTGCCGTCGCCGTCGGAGCCAAAGCCCGAGCCGTTGCGGCCAATCACCGTGCCGTAGTTGGTCAGCGACGCACCCAGGTCGGTGGTGATGCCATGGCGACCGCCGGAAATCAGGCCGTAGTTGGTCACCGTCACACCGGTGGCGGAGTCGATATCGACGCCGTCGAATTTGTCATCGCGCGAGAACGTGTCGCCGGTCGAGATCTCGCCGTAGTTGGTAATGTTCGCGTTGGCGCCGGTCTTCATGCCGTCACTGGCATCGCCACGAATCAACCCACCGGCGCGGTTGATGATCGTGGTTGTCACGTTGGCGCTGCGGACCGCATCCAGGTCCAGCCCTTGGCCGGTGGCCGAGCGAATGGTGCCGCTGTTGTCGATCAACAAACTGCCGCTGGCAAAATTGCTGTTGATGCGCAGCGCGTCATTGGCGCCCTGGATCACACCGCCCGCGAGGTTGTAGACGCTGTAGTTGCGCGCCCCGGTGAGCGTGCCCGAACTGTCGATAGCGCGCCCGCCGCTGGAGACCAGCTTGCCCGCGTTGGTGATCACCACGCCCGCGCCGCTGGTGCCGTCCTTGAGCGTGACGGCCACGCCGGAGGTGGTGAGGCTGCCCGCCGCTGTGGTGGTCAACGAATCACTGCCGGTCAGGGTTTGCCCCGTGGTGGTGGGCGTGTCGATCTGCACGGTTTTGGTCGGCGCAGGCGCCGCTTCAGCAAGGCCGCTGGCCAATAACGTGATGGCGAGTGCGAGGCGGTGGGGCGACGGGGGCATGGCGGACGACCTTGTTATGGAAACGAGTCGACCTGTATAGCGAAGGGTGGTTGCAGGAATGTGTCGCTGAGATGACAGCAGTGGGCCCGCTGCAGATCAACTGTGGGAGCGAGCAAGCCCGCTCCCACAATGGTTTTGCGTTGTGGCTGAGAATCAGGCCCGGCACTCGGCCAGTGTTTTCAGTTGGCCAGAACCATGCTGGTTCGCCTCGGACAGCCACGCTTCAAACCCCGCTCCAAGGGTTGGCCATTCCGAATCCAGGATCGAATACCACGCCGTATCGCGGTTCTGTCCCTTGACCACCATGTGCTGGCGGAACACGCCTTCAAAGCTGAAGCCCAAGCGCTGCGCCGCGTATTTGGAACGGGCATTGGCGTTGTTGCACTTCCATTCCAGGCGACGGTAGCCCTGCTCGAAAGCGTATTTGGCCAGCAGGTACACCGCCTCGGTGCTTTTGGGCGAGCGTTGCATCGGTGCGCCGAAGGTCACGTGGCCGATTTCGATGCGGCCCTGGGCCGGGACGATGGACATCAGGCTGAGGATGCCTTGCACCTCGCCGCTCTGGCGGTCGATCACGCTGAAGAAATACGGGTCGCTGTGCTGGGCATGGTTGGTGAGCCAGGCATCAAACGCGGCGCGCTCGGGGAAGGGGCCGTAAGGCAAGTAGTCCCAGAGCTTCGGATCGGCGCCCGGGCCTTCAAGGGCCCGGAACAGGCCATCGCCATGGCGCGCGGGGTCGAGTTTTTCCAGGCGGATGAAACGCCCTTCGAGCACTTGGACGGTGGGCGCGGGAACGCCTTTCCAGTCGGCGGGTGAGATAGGCATGCGGGGCTCCTTAAAGACCTTTGCGAAATTGGATAAAGCCAGGACGTTCGGCAATGCGTTCGTAGAGTTGAATCGCGGTGGCGTTGGTCTCGTGGGTCAACCAGTGGACCTTGCAGCAACCGTCAGCCTTGGCGGTGGCGTAGACAAACTCGATCAGCTTGCGACCCACGCCGCTGCCGCGTTGGGCCGGCTCCACCAGCAGGTCCTGCAGGTAGCAGGAATTTTCAATGCTCCAGTTGGAGCGGTGGTAGATGAAGTTGACCATACCCACCGCCTTGCCGTCCTGCCAGGCCAGGGCGGAATGGGTCGGCTCACTGGCATCGATCAGGCGCTGCCAGGTGCTTTGGCTGACGGCGTCGGGCAATTGGGTTTCGTAGAACCTCAAGTACGCCTGCCACAGCGGTAGCCAGGCGGCATGGTCGGCGGCGGTGACGGGGCGGATATCGATCTGGCTCATTCTGTGCCTCCTTGAGGGATAAAGCGCGCGAGCGTCTGATCGCGCACATCAATGCTGGCGGCCAAGCCCTCGCGTACGCCGTTGATATCGGCCTGGCTGCGGTTCTGGCTGAGTTTGCGTTTGCCGATCAGGCGCTCGATGGGCAGGGCGAAGCCGACGATGGCCTTGAGCATGCCGTCAATGTAGTCGGCGGGGGCATCGCTGACGCTCCAGGGCTGGGCGCGGTTGCCTTCGTGGCGGTCGGTCAGCGCCGTGACCACCGCCAGCAAGCGCTCGGCATCGGCAAATACCTCGGCCTTGCCGTACGCATGCACGGCGATGTAATTCCAGGTGGGCACCACTTTGCCGTGCTCGGCCTTGGCCGGGTAAAACGCCGGGCTGATGTAGGCGTCGGCGCCGGCAAAGATCACCAGGGCTTCGCTGCCATTTTGCAGGTCGCGCCATTGGGGGTTGGCCTTGGCCATGTGCCCGTAAAGCGTACCGTTCGGGCCTTGATCGGGGTTGAGCAGCAGCGGCAGGTGACTGGCTTGCAGGCCCTGCTCGCCAAAAGTCACCAACTGCGCCAGGCGAGTGTGCTGGATCAGTTGCTGCAGTTCGGGCAAATCGTCGAGGGCAAAGGCGCGGGGTGTGTACATGGAAATAATCCTTGGCGAATGCCTGCATCCTAGGCAGGCTATTGGTCTGTTGTAAGAGCCAACTGGCGCCAATTTCATAGGTCCAATATGTCGTGCATCACGCCGCCGCTGTCATTCAACCCCGCTGGGATTGAGCTGGATCGCCGCCTGGGTTTAACGCGCCAGCTGTATGACGCCCTGCGCCAGCGCGTGTTGGACGGGCGGCTGGTCAGCGGCACGCGGTTGCCCGCCACCCGTGACCTGGCGGCGGCGTTGTCGATTTCTCGCAACAGTGTGGTACGTGCCTATGACCAGCTGTATGCAGAGGGATTTATCGAGAGCCGCGTTGGCGACGGCACCTACGTTGCCCAGTTGCCCACGCCGAAAAAACTATCCACAAAAGTATCCACAGGGTTTTCAACAGGCTTATCCCCAGCCTTATCCACAAAATGCCCGGATTTGCCGGAAGATCTGGACCATGAAGTTATCCACAGCACGAGCCTGGCGCGGGTAAAAACCAACCATCTGTCCCAGCCTCCGTCGGGGCCGCCACGGGCATTTCGCGTGGGTGTGCCTGCCTTTGATCTGTTTCCGTTTGAGGTCTGGGCCAAGCTGAATGGGGCTTTTTGGCGCAAACCGGACCTTGAGCAGCTGTGCTACGGCGACCCGGCGGGTGACGCGCGCCTGCGCGGTCTGATTGCCGCTTATTTGCGCAGCTCCAGGGGCATGCAATGTGCGGCTGAGCAAATTGTGATCACCTGCGGCGCGCAACAGGCAATCAGCCTTTGTGCACAGTTGCTGGTAGAGCCGGGCGATGGCGTGGCGGTAGAAAATCCGGGCTACCGCGCCGCCGGTCACGCGTTTGCCCTGGCCGGTGGGCGCCTGCACGGCGTACCCGTGGACGGCGAGGGCATTGACTGCCAGGTGCTCAATACCCTGAGCGATTGTCGCGTGGCGTATGTCACCCCCTCCCACCAGTACCCGTTGGGCGTGGTCATGAGCCTGGCCCGCCGCCTTGAACTGCTGGCCTGGGCCGAGCGCACGGGCGGTTGGATCATCGAGGATGATTACGACGGCGAGTACCGTTACAGCGGCGCACCCTTGTCGCCTTTGGCCGCGCTGGATCGCAAGGGGCGGGTGCTGTACGTGGGCACATTCGGCAAAGTGGCGTTTCCCGCGTTGCGTCTGGGTTACCTGGTGTTGCCGCCGGCCCTGGTGGATGCGTTTGCGCGGCGCCGTGCGGTCGACATGCGCCACTCGGAGGTCAGTACCCAGGCGGTGATGGCGGAGTTTATGGCGGCGGGGCACTTTCAGCGGCATATCCGGCGTATGCGACGCGCTGCGCTGAGCCGGCGTGACGCGCTGTTGAGCGGCTGGCCCGGTGAGCTGCCGGGCGTGAGCAGCCTGCCCACTGTCGCGGCAGGCTTGCACCTCACGGTGCGAGTGGACAGCCTCGCCCGCGAACAGCAACTGGTGGCGCAGGCCCACGCCGTGGGGGTCGAGGTCAATGGCTTGAGCGCCTATTGGCTGCCGGACTCCAGCACACCTCCCGACCAGCGCGCCGGTCTGGTCTTGGGGTTTGCCGCCGTGCCGCCGGCGAGCATCGCGCAGGCGCTTGGACGGTTGTACCGCGCTTGGGGTTGTCAGCCACCACCTTCAGCGCCGGGGCACCGGCAAGGCGGCAGTCTTGAAGAACAGTGATCGCGCCAGCAATGGACCGATCTCACTGCGGTACACCGCGATATTGTCGCGGTCATCGGCCTTGGCCGGCGCTTCATACTTGCCGCCCAGACGCCGCTGCGATTGGGTCTTGAGGTGCGCGGCGGTGTAGGCCTCCTCGGGACTGACCAGGTCCTTGTAGTGAAAGTGGGCGTACCACAGCGCATTCGAGTGTTTGGCGTCGAGGATTTCGTACTCCTTCAAATAGCCCTTGTGGCGGCCGGAAAGCTTGCTGCGTGGGCCTGGCAGCGGTTTGATGATGATCTCGTTTTCACGGTACAGCAGTTCGACATGCGCGGCCGTCGGTGGGCGCTGCTTGAGCATGTCGAGCCGGGTGCGCAGGCCCTCGGCGTAGAGGCGTTTGATCGCGGCATCGAGGCTGCGGTTGATCAAGGCGGCCGACGGTGAGCCGCTTTCGGTCATATTGCTGGCGGTCAATGCCTCCTCAATGTCCTCGCCGGCCTGGGCCAGCTGCGCGGCGCGGCGGTGGAAACGCTCTTCAATCTCCACGGGCAGGCGTCTTGCCTCGCCGGCCAGGCGCTGGGTGCGCGTGATGAACTGTTCGACATCGTCGAGCAGCGCCTGAGCACTGGCGATACCGGCGGCCACGTTTCGCGGCTGCGCCCGCGCAGTGGGCCGCGCGCCCGTACGCTCACGCTCAACCCATACCCCGTCCTTTTTATGAAACAGGGCAATCACCTTGCCGGTCAGTGCTTGCTTGACCTCCACCAATGGGGTCGGTTCTCCCCGTTGTGGCGGGCGTTCTTCGCCGACCACGATGCCCTGGAAGCGGGTCTTGATCACCTTTTTCTGCGGTCTGGGCACAGGCGTCGAGGGACCGGCAATCGCCGACTCCAAGGCCTTGCGCTCGCGCAGCAGCGTGGTCATTTGCTTGACCGCCCGTTGGGCGAACTCTTCGGTGAGCTGCTGCAAGGTCTCCAGGGCCGGGCGATGCACGTCCAGTGGAAAATCGGCCGGCAAATCGGCCAGGCTTTGATCCAGGCCAGTGAACTGGTCTACCAGGCTGTCGAGGACCTCGATCTGTTCATCCAGCGTGGCCAGATTGTCTGGCTGCAAGGCTTCGCACAGGCTCTGTACCGCCAGTTCCGCCCGGTCGACCATCTGGGCGATCACCGAACGGGCAGTGTCTTTGCTGGCCGAGGCGGCTTCATTCACGCAGAGGAAGCGTGACAGGGTGATCCGGAACGCCTTGAGGTCATCCAGCGTTATCTTGGGCAGCACCTGTTCGTGGCGCAGCACCAGTTCCACGCCTTTGACCCCCAGGGCGCGGGCCTCCTTGAACCGTGATTGCAGGTAACTGATGCGCTCGACCATGGCCTGGGTCGACGCGTCGACGGCACGGCAGTCTTCCAGGGCCATCGGGGTGTCTGGCAAGTCCTCGTTGTCCAGGTATTCAGACACGGTGTGCAGCCCGTCTCGAAAGCGGATCATCTGTTCGGCGGTGGCACTTCGCGCCAGGATCATCTGGTCATGCAGGTAGCCCAGCATGGCTTCCTGATACGTCGGCACGGTATCGAGAATGTTCAGCGATTTGAGCTGGGCAATCGGTACGTCCAATTCTTCAAGGCGCCTGCTGACGTGCGTCAGGTAGGTGGTGCGGGCCTCTGCGCGATCGGCCGGTGGCGCGTGATCGATGGCCTGCTGCAAACCCATCATGTCCTGGCGCCGTTGTTCGACCTGTGTGTCGAAGGCTGCCAGTTGCTCACGCAGTTCGCGGATTTTCGGCGGCCTCAGGCGCTGGCCTTTCTGTCGCCGGCTGCGCATTCCGCCGCCGCGCAGGCGCAACCGGGTGTCGACAAACCATTGGCCGAGACGGTTGCCAATCAAGGCCGGGCCTTCGCGTTTCGGGTCCTTGGGGTCGATGATCAGCACGGTGTCGTTTTCATCGAGCGTCACTTCGAACCAGCGCTGCGCCACCGGGACGTACCACGCCTGGCCCTTGGGGTAGAGGTGCAGATGAGGGCCGGGCTGGGTGATTATGTCGCCCAGCCCTGCAGGTTTGGCCAGGCTGAAACTGTCCAGTGTCGCGTCCAGGCTGTTGCGGTTACGCGTGAGGGCGCCGCGGGTGTGGAGGTTGATGTCATGGTCAGTCGGCAGGTGCGCGGTGTCGAGCGTGGGGTGCTGGATGATCGACGGTTTGGCCGGTAACGACGCTGCCGGCGGCGGGCGTTTTTCAGGCGCACGCACCGGCGCGCGCTGCAGGCTGATGTGCAGCGCCAGGGCCATGCCCAGGGTCAGAAAAAAGTCCACGGCAGCACTCACGCCCGCCGTTTGATCGCCGCTTTCTCGGGCCTCGATAACCTGCTGCAGGTCATCCATGAGTTGCCAGATCCAGGCTGCGGCGCCCGCTGTGCGGCCCATGAACGGCAGCGCCGCATTCAGAACAATCCAGCCTGCATGCTTGAAGCTTTCCCAGCGAGCCTCGGCATTGGACACCGATTGACGGTCGGCCAGTGTCACCAGGGCGCGGGCGTTGGCGTTGTACAGCACCGCGAGGCAGTCCGCGCCCAGCGCCTGGGTGCCGAACTCAATCGGGCCGCTCATCACCATCGAACTCATCGGCTCGCTGAGCAGCGTCGGCAGGACCCAGGGTGAAAGCACGCTGCCGGGGAAGACAAACTGGGCGTAATCCTGGCGCACAGCGTCGGGCAACCAGGCCAGTACCGACTGGCGTAACGGCGTGTCCTGCTTGATGGCGTAAAGCAGGTTGGCCTGTGAGGGAAACTGCACCAAGGGTTCGTTGGACAATGGTCGATACAACAGGCAAGGGCCACTCGCAGGGTCCTGTGGCCCAATGAGAAACATGTTATCGACGCTGTCGGTGGCGCCGCTCACGCGCCACCGGGGGCGCAGTGTCAGCGGCCGGATTACCACGGTGACGCCATCCACTCGGCGGTGTTGCGCGCTGCTGGCCATGACCGCGTGCACGTAGCGATAACCCTGTTCGTCAACGTCGAACAGGCCTCGAATCTTGTACTGCAGCGCCAGCAAGGGCAGTTGCAGGCTCAGTTGTCCGGCGTACAACTGTTGGCGCCGCAAGGCTTGCTCGGGATTGGCCAGCAGCAGTGTGTTGACCCGCTCGGGGTAGTGCTTGCCGATGTCTGCCTGGGTGACCAGTTGCTCCAGGTAGTCTGCGGTCATCCACGCGGGTGTCGGGCTGCCGTCCTGGTAACTCACAGTCTTGTTGCCCAGCGGCAGCGCGACGAGGTTTTGCAAGGCCAGCTCGACCAGGCTCAAGGTCAGGGTTTGCGTCTGGCCAGGCAGCGCGACGGTCCCCCACACGACTTGGCTGGTGATCGTTATTGTCACGCGGTCCAGATCCAGTGATGAGGCCTGCGGATGGTCCTTGATGAGCGCCGTGCGCAAGGCCGTACGGGTGAAGTCGGTGAGGGTTGGCAGTTCGTCCATGAAGGTCTTGCCGTTGCTTTGAAGGCTCAGCGCGGCCAGGTCCATCATGTAGCGCCCGTAGGCCGACTGATCGGTTTCCGAGGCCTGCAGCAGCCAGGCCGGCAATGCCCGTCGCGTGGTGCCAATACGCGACTGATCGAGAAGCGCCAGCTCGGCCCCTTGCATGCCGATAGCGCGGGCGGGCAACAGCGATTTGGGGGCCGCATCGGCCAGGTCGAGATCGCCCATGGCTTCGATTTGCAAGCCGATCAGGCTGCAGGCCTGGTGTTCGAAAAAGTTGCCGTCCGGTTCCAGCAAGCGCCAGTTCAGGGTTTTGCCGGCAGGTCGGCGATATAGGGCAGCAGTGCCTGGCCGAAGGCCTCCAGGCTGGCAAATTTTGCATAGCCGGTATCGATCGAGTAGCTGAGGATGATGGTCTGTTCACCGTGATGCGCGATCAGCACGGCCATGGCCGTAACGCTGATGTGCTGGGCGCCGCTGGCGTCCTGCGCATCGATGTCCACCAGGTAGGCGCGTGTCGCGTACGGGTCGTGGGGCTGGCGCTTGACGAACTCGGGACAGTGGAACACCGCCCGCGCCACGGCGCAGTCGTCGGCGTTCCAGCCATGAACCTCCTGCACGTTCCACACATCGCGCAGCGACTGGGCAAATAGCTGCCAGCGTGGGCCGGTGGTGCCTGCGCTCTGGTTCCAGAAATCTATCTGTTGCTCCTGGAAGGCCACGAACAGCAGCGGCGCCAGCTCATTGATCAGTCGGCCTATCGCGTCGATCCTGACGGGCAGGTGCACGTCAGGGCCATTGCCTGAGGGTACGCCAAGTAGTGTTCGCGATCAAGGTAAGTCACGGGCATGCGGGAGATTGCACTGCGTGTCAGGGCGCCGGTGAGGGTGTCCGTTGCAGGCTTGGCGGGGATGATGTCGCCGCCCAGTTCAAGCCATTGCGGGGCGTTGACGATGGCCAGGTCCGGGTTGATATCGAGCTCCGGATACAGCTCGCGCAGCGCCGCACGCAAGGTGGTGCAAGCCACTTCACGCAGGGACGGGCCGGTGGCCAGCTGCGCTAGTAATCCGCTGTTTTCGGTTGGAACGAGGTCTTTCATGGGCACTCCTTGGCCTTGAGAAATACGCGAGGTCGCCCGTGGGCCTCAGCGCGCAGACCCTGGCTGTAGCGGTTCCTGGCTGATCTTGCGGCGACAATCGCGCTCACGTTAGGCGCGATGAGGAGGGGGCGGGCATTACTTAGTTAGCGGCGGCGGGGAGTGTGCGTTGCCGGTGGCCGACGGGCCCGGCGACCAGGCAGGCTTGCAGCGCTGCTCGGGTGGCAGGTTCTCTTGTGAGCAGATGGGTGGCGGACAGTCAGTCTCAGGGGCACTGACTGTCCGTGGCGGAGGGGTGTCAGGTGCCCGACTTGATCTTGGTCCAGGCCCGCGTGCGAGCGCGCTCGGCGTCGCGCCCCAGTGGTTTCAAGGTGTAGAGCGTGGCCATAGCCGCCTCGGTCGGGTACAGATTGGGGTTGTTGCGAATCGACGGGTCCACCTGCTCGGTCGCGTCTTTGTTGGGGTTGGGGTAGCCGACAAAATCGCTGATCGGCGCGATCACCTGCGGTTGCAGCAGGTAGTTGATAAAGGTGTAGGCGTCCTGCGGGTTCTTGGCGCCTTTGGGGATGGCGAGCATGTCGAACCAGATCGGCGCACCTTCCTTGGGCAGGCGCATGTCCACGGTCACGCCGTTCTTCGCCTCTTTGGCGCGGTTGGCGGCCTGGGAGAAGCTGCCGGAATAGCCGACGGCCACACAGATGTCACCGTTGGCGATATCGGCCATGTATTTGGAGGAGTGGAAGTACGTGATGTAGGGGCGAATTTTCATCAGCAGCGCTTCGGCTTTTTCATAGTCCTTGGGGTTGCTGCTGTTGGGGTCAAGGCCCAGGTGTTGCAGGGCCAGCGGCAGAATCTCCGAAGGCGAGTCCAGCAGCGCGACGCCGCACTGCTTGAGCTTGCTGATGTTTTCTTCCTTGAAGATCAGGTCCCAGCTGTCCACCGGTGCGTTGTCACCCAGCGCGGCCTTGACCTTGGCCGGGTTGAAGCCGATGAGGATGGTGCCGTACATGTAGGGCACGGCGAATTTATTGCCCGGGTCGTTGGCTTCGATCAGCTTCATCAGCTTGGGATCGAGGTGGTTCCAGTTCGGCAGTTGGCTGCGGTCCAGCGGCTGGAATACGCCGGCTTCGATCTGTTTGGCCAGAAACACGTTGGACGGCACCACCACGTCATAGCCGGAGTTGCCGGTCAGCAGCTTGGCTTCCAGCGCCTCGTTGGTGTCGAAAATGTCGTACACCAGCTTGATGTCGGAGTGCTGTGCCTTGAAGTCATCCAGCGCTTTGGGCGTGATGTAGTCGAACCAGTTGTAGACCCGCAGGGTTTTCTCTTCGGCATGCGCCGCGCCACTGATAACGGCGGCGCAGAGCACGAGTGACTTGAGCATGTTCATTGGGCTGCCCCTTCAAAACCTTCGAGAACGTTGACGGCGTTGATGCCGATTTCTTCCACCGCATAACCGCCTTCCATCACGAACAGCGTGGGCTTGCCCAGCCGGGCGATACGCGCGCCCATGGCCAGGTAATCCGGGCTGTCGAGCTTGAACTGCGAGATCGGGTCGTCCTTGAAGGTGTCCACACCCAGGGACACGACGATGATGTCGGCGCCGTAGCGCGTAATTTCCTGGCAGGCCTGCTCCAGCGCGGCGCTCCAGGTGTCCCAGCCGGAGCTGGCGGGCAGTGGATAGTTGAAGTTGAAACCTTCACCCGCGCCTTCGCCCAGCTCATCGGCATAACCCAGAAAAAACGGAAATTCCGCTTCCGGGTGGCCGTGGATCGAGGTGAACAGCACATCGCTGCGCTTATAGAAAATCGACTGGGTGCCGTTGCCGTGGTGGTAATCCACATCGAGAATCGCGACTTTTTTGTGGCCCTGATCGAGAAAGGCCTGGGCGGCGATGGCGGCGTTATTGAGGTAGCAATAACCGCCCATCAAGTCGCTGGCGGCGTGGTGCCCCGGCGGGCGGCACAGGGCGAAGGCGCTGTGGGCGCCCTGTTGGATGGCGGCCTGGGCGGTGAGGGCGACTTGCGCTGCGCTGTAGGCCGCTTGCCAGGTGCCGGCGGTAATCGGCGCGCCGCCGTCGAAGCTGTAGTAACCGAGCTGCCCGTGCAGGCTGGTGGGCAACACGCGGCGCAAGGTGCGGGCGGGCCAGGTGTAGGGCAGCAGGTCGCCGTCCTGGCCAAATTCGGTCCAGCGCTCCCAGGCACCTTTGAAGAAATCCAGGTAGTCACGGCTGTGAATGCGTTGCAGCGGTGCCAGGCCAAAGTCCTGTGGCGCGTTGACCGGCCCCAGTTCACGGTCCTTGACCCGTTGCAGCACGTGGTCGGCACGCGAGGGCATCTCAAAGCACGGCATCAGTTGCCCGTCCATCAGTTCGCAACGGCCGTGGTGCAGGTGGTGATCGTCCGAGTAGATCGTCAGCATTTGTTGTTCTCCGCAGGCTGTATCGGTGGATGCAGTCTTGCGGCGGACGCGGTTTATGAGAATGGCAGGAGCGGCCAAAAGGGGATGAATATGGCCAAATTGTCTGTCCGAAATTCGCCCCTCAATGGGGCGTCACGGTCGAAATTGGCTCGGCGCCACGCCACTCCAGCGGACAAACGCATGCCTGAAACTCGCGGTTTCGCTGAAGCCCAACGCCTCGGCAATCCGATAGATCGGCCATTGGTCTTCGGCCAGCAGTTGCTTGGCGCGCTCAAAGCGCAGCTCGTCGAGCAGTTCCTGATAGCTGCAGCCCAAGTCGTGCAGATGCCGACGCAGGGTGCGTGCCGAACAGTTCATCTGCTCGGCCAGGCCTTCCAGGCCAGGTGCTGCGTTGAGTTGGGCGGTGAGCAGCTGGCGAATCCTGCCCAGCCAGGCCTGGCGCCCGGTGAACTCCAGGTTCTGTTTGCGGCAGCGCTCGGCCATGGCCTGGTGGGTAATCGCGTCAGCCAGCGGCAGCGGCCGGTCGAGCCAGTGCTTGTCGAACGCAAAGGCGTTGGCGGTGGCCTGAAACTGCAACGGGCAAGGGAAGCGCTCGGTGTAGCGCGTGCGGTAGTCCGGGGCGTCATGTTTAAAGCGCGCGGCGAGCAGCGGCAGGGGCTGGCCGAGCAGGTCGTCGCAGATCACCTTGAGCGAGGCCAGGCACAGTTCGACGTTGAACATTTCCAGCGCAGGGTTTTCGCGGTAGTCGCTGGCGGTGAACCAGATGCGATCGCCGTCCTCTTCAAGGCTCAGCTCGAAAAGTGTTCCCAACAGCGCCGGATAACGCAGGGCCAGGCGCAAAGCGTCACCGAAGGTGGCACTGGTGAGCAGGGCGTAACCGAGCATGCCGTAGGCCGACACATGCATTTGGCGCCCCAGCTCCAGGCCGACATCCTGGCGCAGGGCCACGGCGTTGGCACACACACGCATCTCCTGATTGGTGGTGATGCGCGTGTCGGAGCGGCTCAGGTCCGCCGCGCAGATACCACTGCCGGCCAGCAGCGCCTCAAACGGCAAACCTTCGGCCTTGAAAGTGTTGAGCACCAAAGAGACGGCATTGAGGGTGGTGAGGTGGGAGTGCAGCATGGGAACTTCCAGCCAGGGGATGGCTGGAAGGGGAGCAAGTTACATGCCGGTCAGCTCAGTTCGCCGCACAGGTCCAGTTCTACCAGGCGGCGGACCTCGCTGATTTCGAGGCCGGCGCCGAGCAAGGCGTTGAGCTTGCCGAACACCGCTTCGCGGGTCATGCCGCCACCGGAAAGCACGCCCACGCCGCGCAGACGGCTGCCAGCTTCGTACACGTCCAGTTCCACGCCGCCCTCATGGCATTGGGTGATTGCGACGACGACCACACCCAGGTCCTGCGCACGCTTGAGGCTCGCGAGGAAGGCCGGGTTGTCACTCGGCCCGGTGCCGCTGCCGAAGCATTCGAGCACCAGCGCCTGAATGCCGCTGTCGATCAGCGCATCCAGTTGGCCGGCGGCGATACCCGGCACCAGCGGCAGCACGCCGACGTTGGCCAACGCTTTGGGCTGACGGTAATGCAGGGCGGCCGGGATCATTTCGGCCTGGGCGACACCCCCGTTGCGTTGCAGGGCAGCAAACGGGTGGCGACCGAAACTACGGATTTTCGCGCAACGGGTCGGCGCCATCAGCGCGCCATGGAAATACAGCTGAACGCCCGGCGACAGGCCTTCGCCCAACGCGTGCAGGGCGCCACTGACGTTTTCCCAGGCGTCGCTGTCGGGCACGCCGGCGGGCAGCATGGAACCGGTGAACACTACCGGCGCCGGCAGGCCGAGCAACTGGAAGCTCATGGCCGCCGCGCTGTAAGCCAGGGTGTCGGTGCCGTGCAGGATCAGTACTGCGTCGCAGCCCTCGTCCACGGCTTCAATCACCGCGACGCGCAGGCGCTGCCAGTAGGCCGGGGTCATGTTGGCGCTGTCGATCAGGGGCGCCATTTCCCGGAAGCGCCAGGCAGGCAGTGGCAGGGTGGCAAGCTGTTCGCGCATGCGCGCTTCAAAACCGGATGCCGGGGCCAGGCCGTTGGCGCTGGCTTGCATGCCGATGGTGCCGCCGGTGTAGAGCACCATGATGGTGTTAGCTGTGGTCATCGAGACTTCTCCTGAACGAAAAACGCCGCCGGGCCCAGAGCATGCCCAAGGCCGGGCGGCGTGTCATCTATCTAGGCTTGCTGCGCTCAGCGTGGCGCTTGAGCGTTCAGTTCAGCCGAGGCTTGAGCGCCAGGCTCAGGCTTCACCGGGTTCGCAGGCCAGGCCTTGCGGTCCAGGTCCAGGTCAGGGAACTGGCTGGAGTCGAACACCGGCGTCTTGATGCCCGCCGCGCGCTGGCCGTCGTAGTCGTTCAGGATGCGCATGGCGATCTTGAACAGGAACGCCAGGGCGAACAGGTTGACGAACGCCAGCAGGGTCATGGTGATGTCGGCGAAGGCGAACACGGTGCCGAGGTTCTCGATGGAACCCCAGAAAATCAGCACCAGCACCAGCGCGCGGTAGCCCATCAGCACCTTGCGGTTGTCGCCCACGATGAAGCGCAGGTTGCTCTCGCCGAGGTAGTAGTTGTACATGATCGAGGTGAACACGAACAACGCCAGGGCCACCGAGATGAACATCCGGCCCCAGTCGCCGACGACCGCCGCCAGGGAGTTCTGGGTCAGGGCAATGCCGTCGCCTTCAAAGCCCGGGGTGTAGAAACCGGAGAGCAGGATCAGCAACGCGGTGCAGGTGCAGATCACGAAGGTGTCCAGGAACACGCTGAACGCTTGCACCACACCTTGGGCGATCGGGTGTTCTACCGAGGCCACTGCCGCCACGTTAGGCGCACTGCCCAAACCGGCTTCGTTGGCGAACACGCCGCGCTTCACACCCATGATGATCGCGCTGCCCACCAGGCCACCGAAGGCCTGGTCGAGGCCGAAGGCGCTCTTGACGATGGTCGCGAGCATGGCCGGCACGTGGTCGAATTGCAGCACGATCACGTACAGGGTCACGGCGATGTAGACCAGCGTCTTGACCGGCACCAGCAGGTCGGCGATCGAGGCGATACGCTTGATCCCGCCAATGAACACCAGGCCCAGCAATACCGCCAGCGCCAGGCCTGTGTAGGTGGTGTCCAGGCCGAACGCGTTGTTCAGCGAGTGGGTCACAGCGTGGGCTTGCAGGCCGTTGAAGGCGAAACCGAAGGTCACCAGCAACAGGAACGCCATGACCATACCCAGCCAGCGCTTCTGCAGGCCGTGCTGAATGTAGTAGGCCGGGCCGCCACGGTAGGTGCCTTCAGCATCGGTGCGCTTGTACAGCTGGCCGAGGGAGCACTCGATAAAGCTCGAAGACATGCCCACCAGCGCGGTGACCCACATCCAGAACACGGCACCGGGGCCACCCAGCGTCACGGCGATACCGACGCCTGCGATGTTACCGGCACCCACACGGCCGGCCAGGCTGAGCATCAGCGCCTGGAACGAGCTGAGCTGGCCGGAGCTGCTCTTCAGGCTGTCTTTGAACACCGAGAACATGTGGAAAAAGTGGCGCAACTGAACGAAACGCGAGCGAATCGTGAAATAGCCGCCGAGCCCGACAATGAGCACGATCAGTACTTTCCCTGAGAGGAAGTCGTTGATGACTTCGAGCATGGAGTGTTCCTCGCTGATTTTTCTAATGGCAAAAACGCAGGACGGTGCGACGCATCGCTCGGCACCAGGCAGTGCACGACGCTTCGACCCCAATCCTTTTGCGGGTGTTGTTATTCATGCGGTTTCGCGCTGTCCAGGACCTCGTTACCGACAATCTCTGACGCGAAGAGGGGCGGCACTATACCTAGGAGAGCGTGATCCGTCTGCACGGGGCGATTAAAGGTTTCAGCCAAGCTGTTGCAGGCAAGGAGGGTTTGCAGGGCGATATTGGATTTTTTATGGGCGTCATTTCACAACCTTGGGGCAAAAAAAAGGGCCTGAAGAACGAGCCTTCAGGCCCTCAAAAGGTGAGAGGTGTCTAGTCCCTCAACCTGGTGAGCAGTGCAACAACCGTCAGGCCTTCAGCGGGACCAGACGTGGGGCAATCATGTTTTCGGGGCGCAGGATGTCGTCGAGCATGGCATCGTCGAGCAAGCCTTCTTCGCGCACCAGTTCCAGCACGCCGCGGCCGCTTTCAAGGGCGATACGCGCAATGCGGGTGGCGTTTTCATAGCCGATGTACGGGTTCAGCGCGGTCACCAGGCCGATGGAGTGCTCCACCAGTTCGCGGCAACGCGCTTCGTTGGCGGTGATGCCGACGATGCAGTGTTCGCGCAGCATGTCCATGGCGCGTTGCAGCAGGCGGATCGAGTCGAAGATCTTGAAGGCGATCAGCGGCTCCATCACGTTCAGCTGCAGTTGGCCGCCTTCGGCTGCCATGGTCAGGGCCAAATCGTTGCCGATTACCTGGAACGCCACCTGGTTCACGGCTTCCGGGATAACCGGGTTGACCTTGCCGGGCATGATCGAGCTGCCTGGCTGGCGCGCCGGCAAGTTGATCTCGTTGATGCCGGTGCGTGGGCCGCTGGACAGCAGGCGCAGGTCGTTGCAGATCTTCGACAGCTTCACCGCGGTACGCTTGAGCATGCCGGAGAACAGCACGAAGGCGCCCATGTCAGAGGTAGCTTCGATCAAGTCGGCAGCCGGGACCACTGGCTGGCCGCTGATAACGGCCAGGCGTTGTACGGCCAGGGCCTGGTAACGCGGGTCGGCGTTGATGCCGGTGCCGATGGCGGTGCCGCCCAGGTTCACTTCGGTCAACAGCTCTGGCGCCAGGGTTTTCAGGCGGGCCAGGTCTTCACCCAGGGTGGTGGCGAAGGCACGGAATTCCTGGCCGAGGGTCATCGGCACGGCGTCTTGCAGTTGGGTGCGGCCCATTTTCAGCACGTGGCTGAATTCGACGCCTTTGGCGGCGAACGCCTGGATCAGGCTGTCGAGGCTGGCCAGCAGTGCGTCGTGGCCCAGCAGCAGACCCAGGCGGATCGCGGTCGGGTAGGCGTCGTTGGTCGACTGCGCCATGTTCACGTCGTTGTTAGGGTGCAGGTACTGATATTCGCCCTTGTTGTGGCCCATGGCCTCCAACGCGATGTTGGCGATGACTTCGTTGGCATTCATGTTGGTTGAAGTGCCGGCGCCGCCTTGAATCATGTCCACCACGAACTCTTCGTGGAAATCGCCGCGGATCAGACGGGCACAGGCTTCGCTGATGGCAGCGTGCTTGGCTTCGCTGAGCTGGCCCAACTCGCGGTTGGCGTCAGCGGCTGCTTGCTTGACCATTGCCAGGCCGACCACCAATTTCGGGTAATGCGAAATCGGAACGCCCGAGAGGCGGAAGTTGTTCACCGCTCGCAGGGTCTGGATGCCGTAATACGCTTGAGCAGGTACTTCGAGTACGCCAAGCAGGTCTTTTTCTGTGCGGAATGATGCAGCGGAGGACATGACGGAAATCATCTCGATATGGACCCGGAACTGGCCGGAACGCTGCGAATGCTAGGCTTGTGGGAGTTTTTGGGCCAATGCTGTTAAACACTGGCCTATGCACAAACGGCATAATGTCGGTGTGACCCGGTTATCATGGCGGGCGTGCGTGCCAAAATGGTGCGTACCCGTGGGAGGAAGTGATGAACCTTGAGAGCAAATGGCTGGAAGACTTCAGCGCCTTGGCGGCGACCCGCAGCTTTTCCCAGGCGGCGGAGCGGCGCTTTGTCACCCAGCCGGCCTTCAGCCGGCGTATTCGCAGCCTGGAAGCCGCGCTGGGCCTGACCCTGGTCAACCGCTCGCGCACGCCCGTCGAATTGACCGCGGCGGGGCAGCTGTTTCTGGTCACCGCGCGTACGGTGGTCGAGCAGCTCGGCGAAGTGCTGCGCCATTTGCATCATCTGGAAGGCGGGCAGGGCGAGGTCATGCAAGTGGCGGCAGCGCATTCCCTGGCGCTGGGCTTCTTCCCGCGCTGGATCGCGCAACTGCGCAATGAAGGCCTGAACATCGCCACGCGGCTGGTTGCCACCAACGTCGGCGACGCGGTGCATGCGCTGCGCGAAGGCGGTTGCGATTTGATGCTGGCGTTCTACGACCCGGACGCGGCCATGCAAATGGACCCGGAAATCTTCCCGTCGCTGCACCTGGGCAACACCGAAATGCTCCCGGTGTGCGCCGCCGATGCCGACGGCAAGCCGCTGTTTGACCTGGAAGGCGAGGGCAGCGTGCCGTTACTGGCCTACAGCGCCGGGGCATTCCTGGGGCGCTCGGTAAACCTGCTGCTGCGCCAGCGCTCCCTGCGCTTTACCACCATCTACGAAACCGCCATGGCCGATAGCCTCAAAAGCATGGCGCTGGAAGGGCTGGGCATTGCCTGGGTGCCGCAACTGAGTGTGCGTGCCGAACTGGCGCGGGGCGAACTGGTGGTGTGCGGCGGGCCGCAATGGCATGTGCCGTTGGAGATTCGTTTGTATCGCTGCGCGTTGGTGCGCAAGGCCAACGTACGGTTGTTGTGGCGCAAGTTGGAAGGTGGCGCGGCGCAGTCCCCTCCAGTTGAACGCGGTTAGTGTGGGAGCTGGCTTGTCGGATCGCCGCACCGCTGCGATGCAGACGCCTCGGTACATCAGGCATATTCAGGTGATGCTGTCGCAGGCAAGCCAGCTCCCACACTGACCCCGTTTCCATGGGGAATTTGCGCTGGTTTCGCTGACCCAGGAGTCAATAAAACCGCTGGTTTGCGCCACTGGACAGATGGTCATTCCAGGGGCTGTTTATCTGGATTATTACGGTATACTGCGCGGCCTTCGGCCGGTCCAACCGGCCAAATTTCGTACAACAAGCCACGCCGGATTTCCTGCGTGGCTTGTTGTTTTTTGACGCGCCTGCGGGCGCCCAGAGAGAAGAGGCACGACGATGAGTGCATTGGTTGGCGTGATCATGGGCTCCAAGTCCGATTGGTCCACCCTTAGCCACACCGCCGATATGCTGGAAAAACTCGGCATTCCGTATGAAGTGAAAGTGGTCTCTGCCCACCGCACCCCGGATTTGCTGTTCCAGTATGCCGATGAAGCAGAATCCCGTGGCATCGAGGTGATCATCGCCGGTGCCGGCGGTGCGGCGCACCTGCCAGGCATGTGTGCGGCCAAGACCCACCTGCCGGTGCTCGGTGTGCCGGTGCAGTCGTCGATGCTCTCGGGCGTGGATTCGCTGTTGTCCATCGTGCAGATGCCGGCCGGTATCCCGGTGGCCACCCTGGCGATCGGCAAGGCCGGCGCGATCAACGCCGCTTTGCTGTCTGCCAGCATCCTGGGCGCCAAGCACCCGCAGTTTCACGCGGTGCTGAAAAAATTCCGTGCTGAGCAGACAGACAGCGTGCTGGACAATCCAGACCCACGCATCGCCTGAGGTTATTGATTGATGAAAATCGGTGTAATCGGTGGCGGCCAACTGGGCCGCATGCTGGCCTTGGCGGGAACCCCGCTGGGGATGAACTTCGCTTTCCTGGACCCGGCGCCGGACGCTTGCGCGGCGGCCCTCGGTGAACACCTGCGGGCTGACTACAGCGACTCGGATCACCTGCGCCAACTGGCCGATGAAGTCGACCTGGTGACCTTCGAATTCGAAAGCGTCCCGGCTGAAACCGTGGCCTTCCTGTCGCAGTTCGTGCCGGTGTACCCGAGCGCCGAAGCCTTGCGCATCGCTCGCGACCGCTGGTTCGAAAAGAGCATGTTCAAGGACTTGGGCATTCCGACGCCGGCCTTCGCCGACATCCAGTCCCAGGCGGACCTGGACGCTGCCGTTGCCAGCATCGGCCTGCCGGCTGTGCTGAAAACCCGCACCCTGGGTTATGACGGCAAGGGCCAGAAAGTGCTGCGTACCGCCGCTGATGTGGTCGGCACCTTCGCCGAGCTGGGCAGCGTCGCCTGCCTGCTGGAAGGCTTCGTGCCCTTCACCGGCGAAGTCTCGCTGATCGCCGTGCGTGCCCGTGATGGCGAAACCCGCTTCTACCCGTTGGTGCACAACACCCACGACAGCGGCATCCTCAAGCTGTCCGTGGCCAGCACCGATCACCCGTTGCAGGCCCTGGCCGAAGACTATTCCAGCCGTGTGCTCAAGCAGCTGGATTATGTCGGTGTGATGGCATTCGAGTTCTTTGAAGTCGACGGTGGCCTCAAGGCCAACGAAATCGCGCCGCGTGTGCACAACTCCGGGCACTGGACCACCGAAGGCGCCGAGTGCAGCCAGTTCGAAAACCACCTGCGGGCGGTGGCGGGCTTGCCGCTGGGCTCCACGGCCAAGGTCGGCGAAAGCGCCATGCTCAACTTCATCGGCCTTGTGCCGCCGGTTGAGCGCGTGATCGCGATCGATGATTGCCATCTGCATCACTACGGCAAGGCCTTCAAGGCCGGACGCAAGGTCGGCCACGCCAACCTGCGCTGCAAGGACCGTGCGACGCTGCAAGCCCAGATCCTCAAGGTCGAAGCGCTGATCGCCGAGCAATAACCTGAGGATCGGCGGGAACCATTGGTCACCGCCGTCTCTCTGATTGCAGGATGGCAAAGCCTGACTAGGCTTTGCCATGACTCACATTCAATCAGAGGGAAATGCCATGGGTATCATCGGAACCATCTTTATCGGCTTGATCGTCGGCCTGCTGGCGCGTTTCCTCAAGCCAGGCGACGACAGCATGGGCTGGATCATGACCATCCTGCTGGGTATCGCAGGTTCTCTGGTCGCCACCTACGGTGGTCAGGCCCTGGGCATCTACCAGGCAGGTCAAGGCGCAGGCTTTATCGGTGCGCTGATCGGCGCCATCGTGCTGCTGGTGATCTACGGTCTGCTGCGTAAAAAGTAATTAAGCGACAAAGCCCTCTGCGCTGCGCAGGCGCAGAGGGCTAGAATGCTCGTCACCTGTATTTGCCGAGCCTCATCATGCGCCGTCTTCTGTTGACTCTCCTCTTGCTGGGCTCTGGCCTGGCGCACGCTGGCGAACTGCCGGAAACCGACTGGCTCGACCTGATGCCGCTGTCGGACCAGAAAGCCCTCGAAGCCATGCCCGAGATCGACCACAACTCCCCCGAAGCCCAAGGCACGTTCACCGACAAAGGCGGCCTCAAGCAAAGCAAAGGCTTGCCGGCGGTGATGTATTCGACCAAGACCGTGGCCGCCATGAATGGCAAGAACATCCGCATCGGCGGCTACCCGGTACCCCTGGAAACCGACGCCAAGGGCCGCAGCACGCTGTTCTTTTTGGTGCCGTACCCAGGCGCCTGCATCCACGTGCCGCCTCCGCCGCCCAACCAGTTGGTGCTGGTGCGTTATCCCAAGGGGTTGAAGCTGGATGACATCTACACGCCGTTGTGGGTTACCGGCACGCTGAAGGTGGAGAAGGTCAATAACGATTTGGCGGATGCGGCATATGCGCTGGATGCGGGGAAGGTGCGAGCGGTGAAGGAATCCGATCTCTAAGCCACAACACAAATCAGTGTGGGAGCTGGCTTGCCTGCGATGCAGCCACCTTGGTGTGACTGATACACCGAGGTGATGCTATCGCAGGCAAGCCAGCTCCCACATTTTGCTCGTTATTTACAAGGCGAGACTTGTGATGCTCACGCCCAGTGTGTGGCTTTCACCCGGCGCCAGTGCCACCACATCATCCAGCACATTCGCCGTTTCGATGCACAGCATGCCCTGCCAGCCGTCATCGGCCATGTCGTCGAACGCCTTGGCGCGTTCGGTCCAGGGGTTCCAGATCACGGTCGAGTTCGAGCCTTGGCTGGTGAGCTGGAGACGACGCTGCCAGTCTTTATCGACAATGCTCAACTGCGCCGGCGTGTCCAGATAGATGCGGTCGGTCTCGGCACTGAAGTGCAGCAGGCCGGATTGCTGTTTGTGGCTCCAGCCGTCGGCGGTGTCGATATAGGCCAGCCCGTCCAGGCCTTCGACCTGCACGTTGCGTACGTCGCTCACGGCAAAATAGGTGTGCAGCGCCTGGCTGAGGGTCACGGTGTCGCTGCCACGGTTGTGGCTGGTCAGGCGGATATGCAGTTGATCGTCCAGCAGCAGGCTCAGCTTCAGGTCGACCTGATGCGGCCAGCCGGGGAAGCCGCCCGCCGGCACCGGCAATACCAGGTCGACGCGCAATGCCTCGCCTTCGAGTTCGGTCGCAGCCAATTCCCACAGTGCCGTGCGCACAAAACCATGGGCCCCCGCGAGTTGGTCGCTTTGGCGCATCGCCTTCACGCTTTGCGGGTTACGGTCGAATACGCCAAACCATGGCCAGCAGACCGGCACGCCGGTACGGATGCCTTTGCCCTGCTTGAAAACCGCCTCAGGGTTCGGCCAGATCACTGGCTGCTCGCCCTGGCGCTGGTAACTGAAGATGTGCGCGCCCTGTTGGGCCACCATGACTTCGGCGCCGTTGTGGCGGACGCGCCAGCAGTCCAGCTCGTCGATTTTCACGGTTTCAACGTGGGGCGTAGGCATAGCAGTGCTCTCTCATAGCAGGCAATGGGGCAATTGACCGTCAAAACCCGGCGATGTTTAACGCGCGCGCGATGGCACCGAGCGGGTACGGCCGCTGCCGTCGATGGCGACAAACACAAATACCGCCTCGGTCACCTTGCGCCATTCGCTGGACAGCGGGTCGTCGCTCCACACCTCGACCATCATCTGGATCGAACTGCGGCCGATTTCCAGGGCCTGGGTATAGAAGGACAATTGCGCGCCGACCGCCACCGGCACCAGAAACGCCATGCGATCGATCGCCACCGTGGCGACACGTCCGCCGGCCACTTTGCTGGCCATGGCGGTGCCGGCCAGGTCCATCTGCGCGACCAGCCAGCCGCCGAAGATATCGCCAAAACCGTTGGTTTCACGCGGGAGTGCGGTGATTTGCAGGGCGAGATCGCCTTGCGGGATAGGATCTTCTTGTTCGAGTTCGATCATGCCGAGGGTGCCTCTGACCCGTGACGCTTCATGGGTATTTCAAGTGGATAGCCGTCTCTGGAAAAACGTTTCAGCACCAACATACACCGCTCGATGCGTTTCTCGTAAGGCGTACTAAAGGGAAACTCTGCCAAATCGGCTGGATGGCACCCAACGGCGTTTTGGCACAGCAGCCCCTCAAGACTGGGGTTCTTGCGCTTGCAGGGGCCGAGTATATCGAGACGCTGGCGCCACGACGACCTCCCGGCGCTCATTTGGTCGGCAAATCCTGGCTGTAATGCGGCTTTTTCCCGCAACTGTGCTTCTGATGGCTAATAAAGGGAAGAAACGGGGAATAACGCGCGCCTGCAAAGTGTTATTCGGTGGGCGCTGTGCTTTTTCAGGCGATTTGCTATCTTGCCAGACCCGCCGCAAGTCCCGGGCTTGCCGTCATTACTATAAGAGAAGCCTTGCCATGTCCTCCGTGCCCGCAAGCAGCGCGCAACCGTCGCGTCCGCTGACCCGCAACGACTACAAAACCCTGTCGCTGTCTGCCTTGGGCGGGGCGCTGGAATTTTACGACTTCATCATTTTCGTGTTTTTCGCCACCGTGGTCGGGAAACTGTTCTTCCCCGTCGATATGCCGGAATGGCTGCGCATGATGCAGACCTTCGGCATCTTCGCCGCCGGCTACCTGGCTCGTCCGTTGGGCGGCATCATCATGGCGCACTTTGGCGACCTGCTCGGCCGCAAGAAGATGTTCACGTTGAGCATCTTCATGATGGCCGTGCCGACCCTGATCATGGGCCTGCTGCCGACCTACGCGCAGATCGGCCTGTGGGCGCCGCTTCTGCTGCTGTTGATGCGCGTCATCCAGGGCGCGGCCATCGGCGGCGAAGTACCGGGCGCCTGGGTGTTTGTCTCTGAACACGTACCGCCGCGCCACATCGGCTATGCCTGCGGCACCCTGACCAGCGGCCTCACCGCCGGCATCCTGTTGGGGTCGCTGGTGGCCACCGCCATCAACACGCTCTACAGCCCGGAACAAGTGTCCGATTACGCCTGGCGTATCCCGTTCCTGCTGGGCGGCGTGTTTGGCCTGCTCTCGGTGTACCTGCGCCGCTGGCTGCATGAGACGCCCATCTTCGCCGAAATGCAGCAACGCAAAACCTTGGCCGCCGAGCTGCCATTGCGCGCGGTATTGCGCGACCACCGTGGCGCCATCGTGCTGTCGATGCTGTTGACCTGGTTGCTGTCGGCCGGTGTTGTCGTGGTCATCCTGATGACCCCGACCGTGCTGCAAACCGTCTACCACTTCAGCCCGACCATCGCATTGCAAGCCAACAGCCTGGCCATCGTGACCCTGAGCCTGGGCTGCATCGCTTCCGGCGCCCTGGCTGATCGTTTTGGCGCTGGCCGCGTGCTGGTCATCGGTTGCCTGTTGCTGTTGGCAACGTCGTGGACGCTGTACCACAGCCTGATCGATCACCCCAACTGGCTTTTCCCGCTGTACACCCTGACCGGCCTGTTTGTCGGGGTGATCGGCGTGGTGCCTTACGTGATGGTGAAAGCCTTCCCGCCGGTGGTGCGTTTCAGCGGGTTGTCGTTCTCCTACAACGTCGCCTACGCCGTGTTTGGTGGTTTGACGCCGCTGGCGGTGTCGCTGCTGATGAAGGAAAGCCCGATGGGCCCGGCCTACTATGTCGCCGTGCTGTGTGTGATGGGGATGCTGGTGGGTGGCTACCTGTGGAAGCGCGGGCGCTAAAAGCCTGCGATGACGCTGTGGCGAGGGCATTCGCTCGCCACAGGGTTTATGGTTGGCCAACGATTACAGAGTATTTCTGAAACACCGCTTCATGCGCTTCAACCTCCTCGCAAGTCCCGGATTTACTGATCTTTCCCCTTCCTGTCAGGTTTTTCACAAATGCTGGCCTTTCATCTAATTGTCACATTGCGGACATAGAGTGTTCACACGGCCTACCGATACTTGGCCCCGATCCAACTATCCCTATCTGCTAGGAGCAAGGCATGAAACTGAAACGTTTGATGGCGGCAATGACTTTTGTCGCTGCTGGCGTTGCGACCGCTAACGCGGTAGCCGCTGGTGTTGACCCGGCAATTCCGGCTTACGCCAAGACCACCGGTGTATCGGGCAACCTGTCCAGCGTTGGTTCCGACACCCTGGCTAACCTGATGACACTGTGGGCTGAGTCCTATAAAAAGGAATACCCGAACGTCAACATCCAGATTCAGGCTGCCGGCTCCGCCACTGCACCGCCTGCGCTGACTGAAGGCACCTCCAACCTGGGCCCGATGAGCCGCAAGATGAAGGACACCGAACTGGCGGCCTTCGAGCAGAAGTACGGCTACAAGCCAACCGCTATCCCGGTTGCCGTGGATGCCCTGGCCGTGTTCGTGCACAAGGACAACCCGATCCAGCACCTGACCATGGAACAAGTCGACGCGATCTTCTCCTCGACGCGTCTGTGCGGCGCCAAAGCTGATGTCAAAACCTGGGGCGACCTGGGTGTGACCGGCGACCTGGCCAACAAGCCGGTGCAACTGTTCGGTCGTAACTCGGTATCCGGCACCTACGGCTACTTCAAGGAAGAAGCCCTGTGCAAAGGCGACTACAAACCTAACGTGAACGAACAACCAGGTTCGGCGTCGGTTGTGCAGTCGATCAGCTCCTCGCTGAACGGCATCGGTTACTCGGGCATCGGTTACAAAACCGCCAGCGTGAAGACCGTCGCTCTGGCCAAGAAAGGCAGCACTGACTTCATCGAAGACAGCGAAGAAAACGCCCTGAACGGCAAATACCCGCTGTCGCGCTTCCTCTACGTCTACGTCAACAAAGCCCCGAACAAGCCTCTGGCTCCGCTGGAAGCTGAGTTCGTGAAGCTGGTTCTGTCCAAACAGGGCCAGGAAGTGGTCGTCAAAGACGGCTACATCCCGCTGCCAGCCAAAGTGGCCGCCAAGGCCCTGGCTGACCTGGGTTTGAAAGAAGGCAACTAAGCCTGCAAGACCTGGTGTAGATGCATGCTTTTGTGTGGGAGCGGGCTTGCCCGCGATGCTGGCGACGCGGTGTAGCGTTGAGACCGCATTGATGCCATCGCGGGCAAGCCCGCTCTCACATTAAACCGTCTACACCGCTAATTTTTTAGTCCGCTGCCAGCTCTGCTACGCGGCGGCTTTGCTGCGTCACTGCATTGTCATCTTTCTGTCATACAGGATCGCTAGGGTGTGCGCATGAATGATCTGGCCAATTCCACCATGACGACGACTTCTCCTCCCAAGCGCATTGATTTCAATACGCCTGAGCTGCAACGCAAGCGCCGCATTCGCGCGCTCAAGGATCGCCTGACCCGTTGGTACGTGTTGATCGGCGGCCTCGCCGTCCTCGGCGCCATTACCCTGATTTTCTTCTTTCTTGCCTACGTCGTCGCGCCACTGTTCCAGGGCGCCTCGCTGACCAAGGAAGATGCGCTGACGCCCGCCTGGATGCAGGACGCCGGCAAGCCGTTGATGATCTCCCTCGAAGAGCAGAACCAGGTTGCTATGCGGGTTTCCGACAAGGGCCAGGCGCTGTTCTTTGATGTGGACACGGGTGCTGAACTCAAGCGTGTCGACTTGCCGCTGCCGGCAGGCGCCAGCGTTGCGTCCATTGGTGAAGACCAGCCGGGCAGCCCGCTGGTGATCCTGGGTTTGTCGAATGGCCAGTCCCTGGTGTTCCGCCACACTTATAAGGTGTCCTACCCGGACGGCAAGAAAACCATCACCCCGGCCATTGAATACCCTTACGGCGAAACGCCGATCGTGCTCGACGAGCAGGGTCGCTCGCTGGAGCACGTCGCACTTAACGCCACCGATTCCTCGCTGGTCGTTGCCGGTTCCGCAGGTTCCTACTTGAACGTGCTGAGCCTGAGCCGCGAAGAAAACATGATGACTGGCGAAGTCACCAGCGAGCAGAAGCGTATCGAGCTGCCGCAAATGACCGAGCCGGTTAAGGCGATCTTCATCGACCCACGCCAGCAGTGGCTGTACGTGATCAACGGTCGTGCCCTTGCTGACGTCTTCAGCCTGCGCGACAAGAGTCTCAACGGTCGCTACAAACTGCTCGAAGACGGCAACGCCGAAATCACTGCCAGCACTCAGCTGGTGGGCGGTATCTCGCTGATCGTGGGTAACTCCAAAGGCGGCCTGGCCCAGTGGTTCATGGCCCGCGACCCGGACGGCGAGCAACGCCTGAAACAGATCCGTACCTTCCAGCTGGGCAGCGCGCCTATCGTTGAAATCACCGCTGAAGAACGTCGCAAAGGCTTCACCGCCCTCGACGCGTCCGGCAAGTTCGGCGTGTTCCACAGCACCGCGCACCGCACGCTGCTGGTCGACCCGGTGGTCGATGGCCAAGGCGTGTTCGGCCTGTCGCCACGCGCCAACCACGTCATCGTCGAAGCCGGCGGCAAGCTGCAACCGCTGTTGCTGGACAACCCGCACCCGGAAGTGTCCTGGAGCGCGTTGTGGAGCAAGGTCTGGTACGAAAACTACGACGAGCCTAAATACGTCTGGCAATCGACCGCCGCCAACACCGACTTCGAACCCAAGATGAGTCTGGCGCCGCTGACCTTCGGTACCCTGAAGGCCGCGTTCTACGCCATGTTGCTGGCCGCACCACTGGCGGTGGCCGCTGCGATCTACACCGCCTACTTCATGGCCCCGAGCCTGCGCCGCAAGGTCAAGCCGGTGATCGAACTGATGGAAGCGATGCCGACGGTGATCCTCGGCTTCTTCGCCGGCCTGTTCCTGGCGCCGTATGTCGAAGGGCATTTGCCGGGGATTTTCAGCCTGCTGATGCTGTTGCCGATTGGCATTCTGGTGGCCGGCTTCGTGTTCAGCCGCTTGCCTGAGTCGATCCGCCTGCGCGTTCCCGATGGCTGGGAAAGCGCGATCCTGATCCCGGTGATCCTGTTTGTGGGCTGGCTCTCGCTGTACATGAGCCCGTACCTGGAAACCTGGTTCTTTGGCGGCGACATGCGCATGTGGATCTCCCACGACCTGGGCATCACCTACGACCAGCGCAACGCTCTGGTAGTCGGCCTGGCCATGGGTTTTGCGGTGATCCCCAACATCTACTCCATCGCCGAAGACGCCGTGTTCAGCGTGCCGCGCGGCCTGACCCTGGGCTCGTTGGCCCTGGGCGCCACGCCATGGCAGACCATGACCCGCGTCGTCATCCTGACTGCCAGCCCGGGGATTTTCTCGGCGCTGATGATCGGCATGGGCCGTGCGGTCGGTGAAACCATGATCGTGTTGATGGCCACCGGTAACACCCCGGTGATGGAGATGAACCTGTTCGAAGGCCTGCGCACCCTGGCGGCTAACGTCGCAGTGGAAATGCCCGAATCGGAAGTCGGCGGCAGCCACTACCGCGTGCTGTTCCTCTCGGCGCTGGTGCTGCTGTTGTTCACCTTCATCATGAACACCCTCGCCGAGCTGATTCGTCAGCGTCTGCGCAAGAAATACTCGTCGCTTTAAGAAAGGTAGAAGTCTGTGAAACAGAACTCCCTGAATGGATGGTTCAAGAGCGGCGCCCCGGGCGTCTGGATCAGCGGTGGCGCGGTGTCCATCGCGGTCATCATGACCATTGGTTTGCTGGCCGTGATTGCCGTGCGTGGCCTGGGCCACTTCTGGCCGGCCGACCTGATCCAGGCCAACTACAACGTGCCGGGCCAGGAAAACCATATCGTCATCGGCGAAGTGGTGCAGAAGGAAGAAGTGCCCCGCGAGCGCCTGAAAAGCGCTGGCCTGCCGGTGCCCGACCAGGGCCCGGAGTTCATGACCCGCGAGCTGATCAAGGTCGGCAACCGCGACCTGAACGGCAACGACTTCACCTGGATCGTCGGCGAGTGGCTCAAGGACCAGACCAAGCCGGCCAACCTGATGGCCATCGAGCGGCGTGAGTGGGGCAACTTCTACGGCACCCTGGTCAACGTCAAACAGGACGGCAAGGTCATCGCCGAAGGCGAGGCCGCGTGGCCGGAGCTGCAGGCCCGCGTTGACCGCGTGAACAAGCTGGCTGCGCAACTCAAGAGTCTGGAAAAAACCGACATCGGCGCGATCAACGCCGGGCTGGAGCGTATCCGCCTGCACGGTCGCAAGCTGGAGCTGGAAGGCAAGCTCGACGCTACCGCCCAAGCTGATATGGATTCGGACCGCGCAGAACTGAACAACCGCTACAAGGACATCGAAGCGCGCCTGGCGGACCTGCACACTCAGTTCAACCGCGACAGCCTGACGGCGCGCGACGCTAACGGCAAAGAAGTGGAAATCGGCATCGGCAAAGTGGTGCACGCCTACCAGCCGAACGCCATGGGCACGATGACCAAGGTCGGCTTCTACTTCAGCAAGGTCTGGGAATTCCTCAGCGATGACCCACGGGAAGCCAACACCGAAGGCGGGATCTTCCCGGCGATTTTCGGCACCGTGATGATGACCCTGATCATGGCGATGATCGTGACGCCGTTCGGTGTACTGGCGGCGGTGTACCTGCGTGAATACGCCAAGCAGAACACCCTGACGCGGATTATCCGCATTGCGGTGAACAACCTGGCGGGCGTACCGGCGATTGTCTACGGTGTGTTCGGCCTGGGCTTCTTTGTGTATGTGCTGGGTGGCTCGGTTGACCGTCTGTTCTTCGCCGAAGCCCTGCCGGCACCCACGTTCGGCACGCCGGGCCTGCTGTGGGCCTCGCTGACCCTGGCGCTGCTGGCGGTGCCGGTGGTGATTGTGGCCACCGAAGAAGGCCTGGCGCGGATTCCTCGCACCGTGCGCGAGGGCTCCTTGGCACTGGGCGCGACCAAGGCGGAAACGCTGTGGAAGATCGTGCTGCCAATGGCCAGCCCGGCGATGATGACCGGCATGATCCTCGCCGTGGCCCGCGCCGCCGGTGAAGTGGCGCCGCTGATGCTGGTGGGTGTAGTGAAACTGGCGCCGTCGCTGCCGCTGGACGGCAATTACCCGTACCTGCACCTGGACCAGAAAATCATGCACCTGGGCTTCCATATTTATGACGTCGGCTTCCAGAGCCCCAACGTCGAAGCTGCGCGGCCACTGGTGTACGCCACCGCCTTGCTGCTGGTGCTGGTGATCGCCACGCTCAACTTGTCGGCGGTGTGGATCCGTAACCACCTGCGCGAAAAATACAAGGCACTGGACAGTTAACACGGCCCAATGTGGGAGCTGGCTTGCCTGCGATGCAGGCAACTCGGTTGAACAGGTACACCGCGGTGATGCCTTCGCAGGCAAGCCAGCTCCCACACTTAACCGCGTCACACACAGATTTTTGAGTAAACCGCCCCGGCGGTTCAACCAAACGAATTGGTAGCACAGGGAGCATCCCATGCAACACGAAACCCATACCCACGGCATCAACATGTCGGCCCTGGGTCGCGACAAGCAGAGCCTGAGCCTGGCCCAGGAAACCGTGGCCATCGAAGTGCCGGGCCTGAGCCTGTACTACGGTGAAAAGCAGGCGCTGTTCGACGTCAGCATGAATATCCCCAAGCAGCGCGTGACCGCCTTCATCGGCCCGTCCGGCTGCGGCAAGTCGACGTTGCTGCGCACCTTCAACCGCATGAACGACCTGGTCGACGGTTGCCGTGTAGAAGGCGCGATCAACCTCTACGGCACCAACATCTACCGCAAGGGCGAGGACGTGGCCGAGCTGCGCCGCCGGGTGGGCATGGTGTTCCAGAAGCCCAACCCGTTCCCCAAGACCATCTACGAAAACGTGGTCTACGGCCTGCGCATCCAGGGCATCAACAAGAAACGCATCCTCGACGAGGCCGTTGAATGGGCGCTCAAAGGCGCGGCACTGTGGGATGAGGTCAAGGACCGCCTGCACGAGTCGGCCCTCGGTTTGTCCGGCGGCCAGCAGCAACGTCTGGTGATCGCCCGCACTATCGCCGTGGAGCCGGAAGTGCTGCTGCTCGACGAACCGTGCTCGGCACTCGATCCGATCTCCACATTGAAAGTCGAAGAGCTGATCTACGAACTCAAATCCAAGTTCACCATCGTCATCGTGACCCACAACATGCAACAGGCGGCGCGGGTTTCCGACTACACCGCGTTCATGTACATGGGCAAGCTGGTGGAATTTGGCGACACCGATACCCTGTTCACCAACCCGGCGAAGAAGCAGACCGAAGACTACATCACCGGTCGCTATGGCTAGCCCCAGCTGCACGCCGCACGTTTCAAGCGGCAAGTAAAAGCAGTTTGATCAACGACACACATCAGCTTGCAGCTTGTAGCCTGCGGCTTACAGCTTTTGCGGAGCAAACCCATGATTAGCAAAGAAGGCCTTACCCATCACATCTCCGCGCAGTTCAACGCCGAGCTTGAGGAAGTGCGCAGCCACCTCCTGGCGATGGGCGGGCTGGTGGAGAAGCAAGTCAACGACGCCGTCACCGCGCTGATCGAGGCCGACTCGGGCCTGGCCCAGCAAGTGCGTGAGATTGATGACCAGATCAACCAGATGGAACGCAACATCGACGAAGAATGCCTGCGCATTCTGGCGCGTCGTCAGCCGGCGGCGTCTGACCTGCGTTTGATCATCAGCATTTCCAAGTCGGTGATCGACCTGGAGCGCATCGGTGACGAAGCCACCAAGATCGCCCGTCGCGCCATCCAGTTGTGCGAAGAAGGCGAAGCGCCGCGCGGCTACGTGGAAGTGCGCCACATCGGCGACCAGGTGCGCAACATGGTGCGCGATGCCCTCGACGCTTTTGCGCGCTTCGACGCCGAGCTGGCATTGTCGGTAGCGCAGTACGACAAGACCATCGACCGCGAATACAAGACCGCACTGCGCGAGCTGGCCACCTACATGATGGAAGACCCGCGCTCTATCTCGCGGGTCTTGAACATCATCTGGGTGCTGCGTTCGTTGGAGCGTATCGGCGACCACGCGCGCAATATCTCGGAACTGGTCATTTACCTGGTACGCGGTACCGACGTGCGGCACATGGGCCTCAAGCGCATGAAAGCCGAAGTTGAAGGCACGGCCGATCAAATCCCTAATGTTCCGGGCGAATCTGACGATAAGTAAGGTTGCCCGAGAAATTAACGCCCGGCCTTTGGGCGGGCGTTTTCGTTTGCGGCATCTGAATTTTTTGCGCGGCAGGAACAATAAAGTCCTTCTGTGAATCGCGAGTTTTGGCAAAATGCCATCAGTCAGGCGTTTTGCGTGCCGAAGTTTTTATAGGATGAAGGGTCGATGAGTAAAGTCAGTGTATTGGTGGTGGACGACGCCTCGTTTATTCGCGACCTGGTGAAGAAGTGCCTGCGCAACTACTTTCCGGGGATCAAGATCGAAGATGCGGTGAACGGCAAAAAGGCGCAATCCATCCTGATGCGCGAGACCTTCGACCTGGTGCTGTGCGACTGGGAAATGCCCGAGATGTCGGGCCTGGAGTTGCTGACCTGGTGCCGTGAGCAGGCCCATCTCAAAGCCATGCCGTTTGTGATGGTGACCAGCCGTGGCGACAAGGAAAACGTGGTGCAGGCCATTCAGGCCGGCGTCTCCGGCTACGTCAGCAAGCCGTTCACCAACGAGCAATTGCTGAACAAGGTCAAGCAGGCCCTGCACAAGATCGGCCGCCTCGACGCGCTGATCGCCAGTGCGCCGACCAAAATGAATTCGGCTTTCGGCAACGACTCCCTGAGTGCCCTGACCGGCGGCAAGCCTGAAGCCGTCAAACCGGCGCCGGTGGCTGCGCCAAGCAAAGGCCTGCTCAACAGCCCGCCGGTGCAAACGCCAGCGGCAGCGCCGGCCGGCGGCCGTGGTCAAGGGCAGCTGCGCCTGTCCAGCGGCACCCAGCAATGCGTGATCAAGGCGCTGAGCATCAAGGAAGCGCTGCTGGTGGTGCGTCGCGGTGAAGTCCTGCCGCAGGTACTGGAAAGCGCGGTGCTCGACCTTGAGCAAGGCGACAACGCCGAAGTGGCACGTCTCAACGGCTACCTGCACGCCGTCGTCGCCTACGAGCCCAAGCCCGACAGCGACTGGCTGCAACTGACCTTCCGGTTTATCGACCAGGACGCGCAGAAACTCGACTACATTTCCCGCCTGATCGCACGCGGCACGGCGCAGAAGCACTTTGTGCCGGGTGCGTGATTGCCTGCATAACGGGAATCAACCGACCGTCTGATTCCCGGTGCTTGGCTTGATTTATATCTGTTTCGATATAGGCTCTCGATAACGCATCAGTGTTATCGAGCTTTTGCTATGCCTTGAAACAAAGCTCCACCGCCATGGCCTGAATCGTCTATTACGCTTTTTCTTTCCAGCAAAGGAGAAGCCAGTGCCCAGGCACAAGGATGTGGTGTTTCTAGGAAGCTCACTCAAGGACCTCAAGGAGTTTCCTCTCGACGCCCGAAGGGCAGCCGGTTTTCAGTTGGATCTTCTGCAACAGGGCGAACAGCCTTTTGATTGCAAGCCCATGAGAACTATCGGACGGGGCGTCAGTGAGATTCGGATCACTGAGCAATCAGGCGCGTTTCGAGTGTTCTATGTGGTCAATCGCCCAGAGGCTGTCTATGTGTTGCACGCGCTGCGCAAAACCACACAGAAAACCGAAGGGTGCGATATCGAACTGGCGCGTGCCAGATTGCAGGAGTTAGGTTAAGCCTATGACAGACCCAAAGATTCACACCGAACGCTTCAGCAACGTCTGGGATGCTCTGGAGGACACTCCCCAGCAAGCCGCCAATATGCGCCTGCGCTCAAAGTTGCTGCTGGCGTTGTGCAACACCATCCGCAGTTGGGAGCTCTCTCAGAAAGCGGCCGCTGAGCGGCTCAATATCAGCCAGCCTCGGCTCAATGACGTCCTCAATGGCAAGATCGACAAGTTCTCGCTGGACGCATTGGTCAATTTGTCTGCCGCAGCGCAGTTGGAAGTCGATATCTGCTTCTCCCCGCTGCCGGCCTGATCATCGACGCGGGGGCGAATCGCTCACCCCCCGCGCTCTATCTGATCAATCCAGCAACAGCACCTTGGCCAGCACGATCTTCGGCCCTTTCATCTTCTTGATGATGATTCGCAAGCCTTCAACCTCCAGCACTTCTTCCTCTTCCGGCACGCGTTTGAGGGTGTCGTAGATCAGCCCGGCGAGGGTTTCGGCTTCGATGTGGTCCAGGTCGACACCCAGCAGGCGTTCTACCTTGAACAGCGGCGTGTCGCCACGCACCAGCAGTTTGCCCGGCTGGTAGGCGAGGATGCCGCGCTCGGCCTTGCGGTGTTCGTCCTGGATATCGCCGACCAGCACTTCCAGCACGTCTTCCATGGTCAGGTAGCCGATTATCTTGCCGTCGGCTTCCTCTACCAGAGCAAAGTGCGCGCCGCCTTTGCGGAACTGCTCCAGCAACTGCGACAACGGCATATGGCGCGATACGCGCTCCAGCGGGCGGGTCAGCTCGGCCAGGTTGAACGACTCGGGGATGTGGTCCAGTGCCGCCAGTTCCAGCAGCAAATCCTTGATGTGCAGCAGGCCGACAAACTCATTGCGCACCGCGTCATACACCGGGTAGCGGCTGAATTTGTGGCGGCGGAACAGCGCGAGGATTTCCTTGAGCGGGGCGTTGAAGTCCAGAGTGACCAGGTCTTCGCGAGAGTTGGCCCAGTCCACCACTTCCAGTTCGCCCATTTCCACGGCGGAGGCGAGTACACGCATGCCTTGGTCGCTCGGGTCCTGGCCACGGCTGGAGTGCAGGATCAGCTTGAGTTCTTCACGGCTGTAATGGTGCTCATGGTGCGGGCCAGGCTCGCCTTGGCCGGCAATACGCAAAATTGCGTTCGCACTGGCGTTGAGCAGGTAAATCGCCGGGTACATCGCCCAGTAGAACAGGTACAACGGCACCGCGGTCCACAGCGACAGCAACTCGGGTTTGCGGATAGCCCAGGATTTAGGGGCCAATTCACCCACCACGATGTGCAGGTAGGAGATCACAAAGAAGGCGGCAAAGAACGACACGCCCTTGATCACTTCCGGCGACTCTACGCCCACCGCGCCCAGCAACGGCTCGAGGATATGCGCAAAAGCCGGCTCACCGACCCAGCCCAGGCCCAGGGAGGCGAGGGTGATACCCAACTGGCAGGCCGACAAGTAGGCGTCGAGCTGGCTGTGCACGGTGCGCAGGATCTGCCCGCGCCAGCCGTTCTTGTGGGCGATGGCCTCGACCCGGGTGGCGCGCAGTTTGACCATGGCGAATTCCGCCGCAACGAAGAAACCGTTGAGCAGTACCAGGATCAGTGCAAAAAGAATCATGCCGAAGTCGGCGAAGAGTGTAGCGAGGGTGATGCCAGGGGAAGGGTCCATGATGGGGTTTTGCAGGTTCCGTGTGTTCAATAAGGGGTGACAGAAGTGCCTGAAAGGCAGGCGCAAGTCGGCCAATGTAGCGGCTGACGGGGCGCTTGCCTAGTGCCCGCTGCCGGGCGGGGCCTGCAGAAACGATCCAAATCCAATGTGGGAGCTGGCTTGCCTGCGATAGCGGACTGTCAGTTGGGGGTATGTTCAGCTGACCCACCGCCATCGCAGGCAAGCCAGCTCCCACACTTAGCTCGGCATCGTTCTCAGGTTATTCATCATTCCCGACCAGCCGCGAACGGGTCACCTGTGTCGGCGGAAAGTGGCAGGTAAACGTGCTGCCATGCCCCAGCACGCTGCTGATTTCCAGCCGTGCGCGATGGCGCAACAGCACATGCTTGACGATGGCCAGGCCCAGTCCGGTGCCGCCGGTGTTGGAGTTACGGCTGGAGTCCACACGGTAGAAACGCTCGGTCAGGCGCGGCAAGTGTTTGGCGTCGATGCCGATGCCGGAGTCCTGCACGCTCAGGTGTGCGCCGTGTTCATCGGCCCACCAGCGAATGCGGATATTGCCCTTGTCCTGGGTGTACTTCACGGCGTTGAACACCAGGTTGGAAAACGCGCTGCGCAATTCGCCCTCGCTGCCTTTGAGCAGCACCAACGGGTCGGCTTCCAGGGTGATCTGCTGCCCGCGCTCGCCGGAAAGCGCCTGGGCGTCATTCTTGATGGTCTGCAACAGGCTCTGCACGGCGACGGGATGGTTGTCCGACGGGTAATCGGTGGCCTCAAGCTTGGCCAGCAACAGCAGGTCGTTGAGCAGCGTCTGCATGCGCGAGCCTTGCTGCTGCATTTGCTGCAGGGCGCGGCTCCAGCGCGGGTTGATCTCGTCGACGTTGTCCAGCAGCGTCTCCAGGTAGCCGCAGATCACCGTCAATGGCGTGCGCAGCTCGTGGGAGACGTTGGCAACGAAGTCTTTGCGCATCTGTTCCAGCTGGTGGATGCGGGTCACGTCGCGCACCAGCATCAGGTGCTCGTTGTTGCCGTAGCGCGTCAGGTACAGCTGGATGCGCACGCGGTCATTGGTGGGCGAGGGGATTTCCAGGGCTTCTTCGTAATTGTCCTGCTCGAAGTACTCCTTGAAGCGCGGGTGACGCACCAGGTTGGTCACCGGCTGGCCGCTGTCCTGGGGCGTCTTGAGGCCCAGCAGGGTTTCGGCGGCGCGGTTCCACCATTCCAGGTTGCCATCGCTGTCGAGCATGATCACCGCGTCCTTGAGCGCGGCGGTGGACTCCTGCACACGGTCGATCACCGCCTGCAGGCGCCCGCGAACGCGTTGGTCGCGACGTTGCAAGTGGTAGATGCTGTCGAACACCTCGCCCCACAGGCCGTAGCCGTCGGGTGGTGCTTCGTCGGGTTTGTGCTGGCGCAGCCATTCATGCAGGCGCAGCAGCTGTTTGAGGGTCCAGCCCAGGTACAGACCGATGCCGACGGCCAGGCTCCAGCCGTATTGGCCGCTGACCAGGCCGACCACCAGGCAGCCGGTGATCAATAACAGCATGTGGCGGATCAGGGTGCCATGCCAGTTCTGGTTCACTTAAACATGCGTCCTTGTCAGCTGTTAAGGAAAGGGAAGGGCTGGCTCAGCCTTTGGTGGAAAAGCGGTAGCCGGTGCCGCGCACGGTTTGTACCAGATTCTCGTAGGCATCGCCCAAGGCTTTGCGCAGGCGGCGGATATGCACGTCGACGGTGCGCTCTTCCACGTACACGTTGCCGCCCCACACCTGGTCCAGCAGTTGGCCACGGGTGTAGGCGCGTTCCTGGTGGGTCATGAAAAATTGCAGCAGACGGTATTCGGTCGGGCCCATCTCGGCTGGCTTGCCATCGATGGTCACGCGGTGGCTGATCGGGTCCAGGATCAGGCCGTCGACTTCGATCGGCGCTTCGCCATCGGTAGGGCCCGCACGGCGCAGCACGGCCTTCAGGCGGGCAACCAGCTCGCGTGGGGAAAACGGCTTGGTGATGTAGTCATCGGCGCCCACTTCCAGGCCCTGGATCTTGTTGTCCTCTTCGCCTTTGGCGGTGAGCATGATGATCGGGATGTCCCCGGTCAGCTCGTCACGCTTGAGGCGGCGGGCCAGCTCGATGCCGGAGGTGCCGGGCAGCATCCAGTCCAGCAGGATCAGGTCCGGCTTGCGGTCGACGATGATGGCATGGGCCTGCTGGGAGTTCTCCGCCTCCAGGCAGTCATAGCCGGCCATTTCCAACGCAACGGCGATCATCTCGCGAATGGGCGCTTCGTCGTCAACGATCAGAATGCTCCTGCCAACCATGCCTAAATCCTCTTGTCATTTAACTGTCTTGCGCCGCATTAGATAACGGAATTATTGCAGTCGTGTGACAGTAATTTAGTCGCTTGGGCAATTCTCGGCACTCTGGACTACCCTTTGGGTCCGAATCCTGACAACCACAAAAGGAAGGTTCCGATGACTCAAACTACTTTTTCCTGGAAAGCCCTGCTGGTAACGGCCGCGTTGACGCTGCCGACACTGGCATTCGCGGCAGACCCTGCGATGACCAAAGACGGCATGTTGGTGGACCACAAGGGCATGACGCTCTACACCTTTGCCAAAGACGCCGATGGCAAGTCCATGTGCAACGACAAGTGCGCCACCAACTGGCCGCCGTTGATGGCCGAATCCACCGACAAGCCAATGGGCAAGTGGACCGTGATCACCCGTGATGACCAAAAAAGCCAATGGGCCTACAGCGGCAAGCCGCTTTACACCTTCGTGATGGACAAAAAGGCCGGTGACATGACCGGTGAAGGCAAAATGGACGGTGCCTGGAAGGTCGCCAAGCCCTGATCGCTTAGCGGCCAGTGAGCTAATTGTGGCGAGCAGGCCTGTTAGGGCTAACAGGCTTGTTATGGTTTGAGGGCTTGTTGTGGCGAGCGGGCTTGCCCCGCGTTGGGCTGCGAAGCAGCTCCAAAACCTGACGCCTCGGTCTTTCTGACGAAACACAGTGGCCCTGAGAGGGGCCGCTGCGCGCCCCAACGCGGGGCAAGCCCGCTCGCCACAGGGTCAACGGAACGCGTAGTCCGCCACAATCCCGACAAAAATCGCCAACCCGGCCCAGTGGTTGTGCAAAAACGCCTTGAAGCATTTCATGCGGTCCTTGTCGCGGGTGTACCAGAACTCCCAGGCAAAGCAGCCTGCCGCCGCCAGCAACCCCAGGTGGAACCAGCCGCCCAGCTCGAATCGCATACCCGCCAGCACCAGGCAGACCAGCGACAGGCCTTGCAAAGTAAGGATGATCACGCGGTCGGCATCGCCAAACAGAATGGCAGTGGATTTCACGCCGATCTTCAAGTCGTCGTCGCGGTCGGTCATCGCGTAATACGTGTCATAGCCCACCGTCCACAACAGGTTGGCGATGTACAGCAGCCACGCCGTGGCAGGCAGGTGACCGGTCTCAGCGGTGAACGCCATCGGCATGCCCCACGAAAATGCCGCGCCCAATACCACCTGCGGGTAGTAGGTATAACGCTTCATGAACGGGTAGCTCGCCGCCAACGCCAGGCCGCCGAGTGACAGCAGGATGGTGGTGGCGTTGGTCAGCAACACCAACAGGAAGCTGATGCCCATCAGCACCGCAAAAAACACCAGCGCCTCTTTGGAACTGATCTTGCCGCTCACCAGTGGGCGTTGTTCAGTGCGTTTCACGTGACCGTCGACCTTGCGGTCGGCCCAGTCATTGATCACACAGCCGCCGGCGCGGGTCAGCACCACGCCGAGCACGAAGATCACGATATTGAGCAAGGACGGCGAGCCCTTGCCGGCAATCCACAGCGCCCACAGCGTCGGCCACAACAGCAGGTAGATGCCGATGGGCTTGTCCATGCGGGTCAACTGAATGAAATCCCAGGCCCTGGGGTTCAGGTGGTTCAGGGACTTGAGCAGACGTTGATACATCAGCAGTTCTCCGCACGGTCATGCAACGCCTGCCAGAAGCGCGGCAGGAAAATTTCCGCCACCAGCACGCTCAGCGACCCGCGATCAAAGCGCGAGCGGCGTCCCCACAACCCGTCGGCCTGGTCCGCGGTCGGCAGCCATTGCCGTGGGTAGTGGCACACCTCGATGGCCTGGCGGGTGAAGGCGTGGTCGCAAAACAGCAACTCGCCCAGCGAACGGCTGCCCAGTTCGTCCATGTGCAACCCGTCGCCTTGCAAGGCACTGCGCGCCGCCACGCTGCGCGCGAACACCCACGGCTGACCATGGCCGCGCAGATACACCTCGCGCACCCAACCGACAGTGGCCGGGGCCAGGCTCAGCGCCGCGCATTCATCGTCGCGCAACGGCTGCCAGCCTTCGAACAGCGGCGTCACGCTGAAGCCATCGTCGGACAGCCCCGTCAGCCGCCGCGTCAGCGAGCCTTCGTCGAACAGCCAGTCAAGGGTCAAGGGCGCGGGCAGTGGGCTCAGGAGGCTCTGGGTCAGCCATTGGCAAGCATCGGGAGGGGCGATTGAGTGCGGCACGGTGAGTCAGTATTGGCAGCAAAAGAGGCGGCGAGCTTACCATGGCATCCTGAGCTTTTGCCGGGCTGAACCGGCCGTTTGCGCCGAACATGCTTGCATCTGCCGGCTCCGATCAGTACAAAACGCCCTGAGCCGCACGGCAACGTTGGTCTATCGACCGTCGGCCAAGATGCCTGGACCCTGAGGAAGCAAGTAATGAAGAAGTGGCAATGTGTAGTCTGCGGCCTGATCTATGACGAAAAAGATGGCTGGCCGGATGACGGTATCGCACCGGGCACCCTGTGGCAGGACGTTCCGGAAGACTGGCTGTGCCCGGACTGCGGCGTGGGCAAAATGGATTTCGAAATGATCGAAATCGGTTAATCATCGATTTTTGAAACGTACTTCAAGGAGAAAGGAATGAACGCACCTGTCGTGATCATCGGCACAGGATTGGCCGGTTACAACGTGGCCCGGGAGTTTCGCAAGCTCGACAGCGAGACCCCGTTGCTGCTGATCACCGCAGATGACGGGCGCTCCTACTCCAAGCCCATGCTCTCCACCGGCTTTGGCAAGAACAAGGAAGCCGACGGCCTGAGCATGGCCGAACCGGGCGCCATGGCCGAGCAACTCAAGGCCGAAGTGCGCACCCACACCCGCATCAGCGGCATCGACCCGGGCCACAAACGCCTGTGGATCGGCGAGGAAGCGGTGATCTACCGCGACCTGATCCTGGCCTGGGGCGCAGAAACCGTGCGTGTCCCGGTTGAAGGCGACGCGGCTGAGCTGATTTTCCCCATCAACGACCTCGAAGATTACGCGCGCTTTCGCGCCGCCGCCGCCGGCAAACGCCGGGTGCTGCTGCTGGGCGCCGGCCTGATCGGCTGTGAGTTCGCCAACGATCTGATCCTCGGCGGCTACGAAATCGACCTGGTGGCGCCGTGCGAGCAGGTCATGCCGACCCTGCTGCACCCGGCGGCAGCCGCCGCCGTGCAAGCCGGGCTGGAACGCCTCGGCGCGCGTTTCCACCTGGGCCCGGTGCTCAATCGCCTGCAGCGCACGGCTGATGGCCTGGAAGCGCACCTGTCCGACGGTGAAGTGATTCACTGCGACCTGGTGGTTTCGGCCATCGGCCTGCGCCCACGGGTGGACCTGGCTGCCGCCGCCGGCCTGCAAATCAACCGTGGAATCATGGTCGACCGCCACCTCAAGACTTCCCACGCCAACATCTACGCGCTGGGCGACTGCGCAGAGGTCGATGGGCTGAACCTGCTTTATGTGATGCCGCTGATGAGCTGCGCCCGCGCCCTGGCTCAGACCCTGGCCGGCAACGCCACGGCCGTGAGCTACGGGCCGATGCCGATCACCGTGAAAACCCCGATCTGCCCGCTGGTGGTTTCCCCACCGCCACGCGGCACCGAAGGCGTGTGGAGCGTCGAAGGGCAGGGCGCCGACATCAAGGCCTTGTGCCGCGACGCCAGCGGCCGCCTGCTCGGCTACGCGCTGACCGGCAGCGCCGTAATGGAAAAACTGGCCCTGAACAAAGAACTTCCGCCGTTACTGGCGTAAATACCGGTCGTTCTGTCGGAATCAGCACGTTCTTACCTCTATAAAGGTCGCCGCGAGACTGGCGGAGCGTGCGTGGGCATGCCATCCTCACTCCCGTCTGCCGCAGAGTAGAGCCTGCGGCGCCTTGGGCGCTGCTCCACAAGAGAGCAGCACGGACATAACAACAAAAAACCGTCAAAGAGGCTTCACTTATGCGTAAACCAGAACTCGCAGCCGCCATCGCTGAAAAAGCGGATCTCACCAAAGAACAGGCCAACCGCGTACTCAACGCCGTTCTCGAAGAAATCACCGGCGCCCTGCATCGCAAGGACAGCGTCACCCTGGTTGGCTTCGGCACCTTCCTGCAACGCCACCGCGGCGCCCGCACCGGCAAAAACCCGCAAACCGGTGAGCCAGTGAAAATCAAGGCGAGCAACACCGTTGCATTCAAGCCGGGCAAGTCGCTCAAAGACAGCGTCAACCCGTAATCGCGGGACCGTCTGAAGGGAGGCGGGATAGGAAAAAATGGGCACGCCGACTGGGTTGGGTGCCCATTTTTTTGGATAGGAATCAGACTTCCATGAAGTCGTCGTATTCCCGATAGTGATTGATTGCTCGGATCAAAATATCACTATCTGGCGCCTTAACCTTCTTTTGAATAACTTCGAATATGGCTTGAAGCGTTTGCACATCCAGCCAGGTTTCGACGTTTTCTTTTTCCAGGGACTTGGGGATAAGCTCGCCGGCAGAATTCTCGACTGTTTTATCGTCTTCCTCGAGATCGTCAATTTCGTCCTCGGAAATGAGGTAGAAAATTGCTTTCTCTGGTTCTTCTTCCCATTTATCCAAGTTGGTATAGACCCAGTCGTTATCGGTATGGGAGTTGACGGTGCTGAACAGGTTGGTGATGCCTTGCATCTTTTTCATCAGTAACTCCTCATTTTCTACAAGATGACCCGCCACCCCAGGTTTTTCTGCCGCCTACTCGTTTTCCGTTACGGCCTTTCGGGTGGTAGTCGCCGTGACGGTTTTTGTGGTCTTCGTGACTGACCAGCTGCAAATTGCCACCTACTACAGGGTGGTGATGCCAGGTCGAGCCCTTCATTGCTGTTGTTCTGAACTTGCCATTTTTCTTCGGCGCAACCCATTTTGAGATGCCTGGGTGTTTTGCTTCGACACTTGCTTGCAATGCGGGATCGTTCTTCATCGCGTAATGCAGTTGTCTGTTGGATTCGGCGAAATGTACAGAGTCCTTTGAGCGCCAGATTTCTTTGTTGATGTGGGCTTCGTACGATACGTCATAGACCCCGGGATTTGAGCTGGCCCATCCCCAAGGGTCGATCCATGAGACCGGGTTCGGCCCATATTGATAGAAGTTATGACCCCCGGCCAACCCAATCGGATCCGGCGTCGTAAACCGCCCCACATCCGGATCATAAAACCTGAACGTATTGAAATGGAGCCCCGTCTCCCGGTCCAGATACTGCCCCTGAAACCGTAGATTTTGCTCCTCGATGTAATAAGGCTCGCGCACCTCTTCCAGCGTGTTGCCCCACACCCGATAAGTCGCTTGCCAGACGCTGTGTCCGTCAGCTTCAGTCAGTTGCTCCGGCAACCCGTTCAGGTCGTTGTGGTAGTAACGAATTTTCTGCAGTGGGCCGTCACCGTCGACGCGGGCCAACGGTTGATAGCCGCCGTCGTCTTCATACACATAAAGACTGGTTTGACTGTGCTTGTGCTCCTGCAACAACCGCAGCCCATCCCACATGAACCGGGTTTCCCCCAACGGATACCCATCGCTGCCATGCTCGGTTTTTTCAACCCGCCGCCCCAGCGGGTCATACGCCATCCTGACCACGCTACCGCTTTCATTACGCACTTCAACCAACCGGCTTTCGGCGTCATACACAAACCGCTGCACGCCACGCTTGGCGCTGCGCTTCTCGATCATCCGTCCAAACGCATCGTAGCGATAACGCTTGTCCTGATACGTCAGCAGTTTGTTATGCACCACCAACCCGGCGCCCGTCTGCGGGCCGTCGAGCAGGTTGGCGGCGGCATCGTAGGCGAAGGTTTCGCGCTGGCCGTGCAGGTTGTCTTGGCTGGCGATGATGCGGCCGGTGGCGTCGTAGTGCAGCAGTTGACGGTGTTGTGCCGCGGGTTGCTGGTCGAGTTTGCCGATCAGGTTGTCGGCGGGGTCGTATTCGAACTGCTTTTGCGTCGCCGCAGGCATCAGCGATGGCTGGCTGTTAAGGCGGCGTTGGCGTGAGCGCAGGCGGCCGCTGCGGTCGTATTCGCTGCGGGTGCTGAGCTGGCCTTGGGTGCGCAGCACTTCGCGGTGCAGGCGGTCGCGTTCGAAGTCGCTGATGACCTGGCCGTCGAGGTTGATCTGGTGCAGGTGGCCGCTGCCGTAGTACAGGCGATTGAGCCAGCGCCCGTCCGGCAGTTGGGTCTGGATCAGGTTGCCGAGTTCGTCGTAGTGATGTTGCAGCTTGCCGCCGGCACTTTGTTCGGCAAGCAACTGGCCGACAGCGTCGTAGGCGAAACCCAACGCCTGGGCATTGCCTTGCAGATCAGTGAAGGTGACCGCCGTGAGCTGATCCACCGCATCGTAGCTGTACTCAGTGCGGCCATCGTCGGTGGTCTTGGCGACCAGTCGGCCGACCGCATCACGCTCCAGCCGATGAACGATGGGCGCTGGCGGCGTTTCGGGGACCACCGCCAAGCCATTGCCATAAGGCGCTGGAACGGCAGTCACCGCTGTGATGTTGTCCAGCCGGTCGTAGTCGTAGCGCTTGGCGCTGCCGTCGAGGTCTTGCTGTTCCGCCAGCCGATCGCCGGCATCCCACGCAAACCGATAGCTTTCACCGTTTTCATTGACCAACGCTTGCAGACGCCCGTAGCTGTCGTAGCCGAACTGCACCTGGCGACCATGGGCGTCGGTGCGCTGGCGTACCTGGCCTCGCCGGTTGTGTTGATAGAGCGTGGTGTGCCCGGCGGGATCTGTATAGCCCACCAACTGCCCGCTGGCATCGCGCTGGAAATGTTCGGTGCGGCCGTCCGGCAGTTGGCTGCTGAGCAATCGGCCCTGGGCGTCGTAGCTGAATTGGGTACGCTCACCGAGGGCATCGGTGATGAGCTGCAAATAACCGCGCTCGTCGTAGCTGAAGCGCGTTGGGTAGCCCGAGCAATCAATATGCTCGACCAGTTGCCCGAACGGGTTCCAGCGCAGTTGTTTGCTTTTGCCGGTGGCGTCGATGATTTCCACGACCTGGCCGTGGGCGTCATAACGATAGCGGGTGATGTAACCCAGCGGATCGGTCTCGGCGATGCAGTTGCCGCGCGGGTCATAGCGATACTGCCAACTGTTGTCGGCGGCGTCGGTCTCCACCAGCGGTAACGCCCAGTGCTCCAGCCATAAGGTGGTGTCGCTGCGCCCGAGCGGGTCGGTTTCGCCGATCAGGTTGCCGCTCTCATCGTAGCTGTACTCATAGCGGCCGCCTTGCGGGTCGGTGGCGCTGAGTAACTGGCGTTCGTCGTTCCATTCGAACAGCCAGGTCTGGCCGAGTTTGTCGCTGTATTGAATGATCTGATACTGAGTGTTCCAGTGCCGAGTGCTGACGCGTTGCAAACCGTCGGTGATGCGGGTCAGGCCCGCCTGCAAGTCGTAGTCGAACTGGTAGGCGTCGCCCTCATCGGTCCAGTGCCGGACCACGCGCCATTCCAGGCCTTCAACCAGTGCCCACTCATAGAAACAGCGCAACCCGGTGGGCAATTGATGCTCAACCATGCGCCGCCCGGCATCGTAGGCGAAGCGTCGCTGCACCTGGCCGGTTGCGTCGCGCACCTGTGCCAGATTGCCCTGGGCGTCATAGCTATAACTGACCAGCAATTCACGATGTTGATCCGGATAGAGGCGTTCGATGTGGGTCACATGGCCCTGATCACGGATCAGCTCAACCTGCACCAGATCGAACGTATCGCGCAGACGCACCAGGCGCCCGGCGTCGTCATAGTCGAGGTAAATGCGGTTGTCGTTACGGTCACCCAACTGGCTCAGGCGCAGTCGCGACGGGTTTGCCGGTGTCGGCTCGAACAAGCGGTACACGCCGTCGTCACTTTCGATCAGCAACTGCCCATTCAGGTGTCGCCGTACCGCAAGACCTTCACCGGCACTGAATACTGCGCCGCCCAACGGAATCGAACCCATGTCGATGGGCCGGCCCTGTTCATCGGTGTAGACCAGCGTTTCGCCGCCCTCGGGATGCGGCTGGATGTCGACGCACACTTCGTAGGCCACGCTCCAGCCGACGCCAAACAGGCTGCCCTGGCGTTCATCGCGGCTGTTGTAGAAGCGCTGCCAGTCAATCGGGAGGATACCCGGCAGCACAAAATCCAGGTCGTCGACACCGCCCAGTACCTTTGCGCCCGTCGCAGCATGCACCGGGTTCGACGAGCCCATCGCGGCGTTGGCCGCAGCGCCCATCGCGCTGCTGATGGCCATCGACGTCGCGCCGCTGACCAACATGCACGGTAACTTGCTGAAGAACTTGCCCTTGCCACCCTTGAGCATCAACAGTGCCGTGACCGCCAGCCCGACGCCTGGCGTCTTGCCGCTGCGAATTTCACGCACCACCACCGAACCGCCACCAATGGTCACGTTGGAGGAAATCAGCCCCGACGACACCACCGTCGCATCGCAGGTGCTGCGATCACCACTGCGCACGGCGGGTTGACCGTTGATCGTGACCTTTTCCGAACCCTCGGCCAGAAACTGCGGCGGCATCGGTGGGTGCTTCATGCACACGACCAGGTCCAGCGGCTTGGGCACGGCACCCGGCGCAGGTGTGGCAACGGTAGGGCGCCACATCTGCGAGAAGAACCCCGCGGCCATATCCAGGTAACTGGCTTCCGGCTCGGGCTTGGCTTCTTCCAGCTCGGTGCCGGCCGGTGTGACATGGGAGCTGATCGCCCCAGCCGCGCGGGCGGCGGGAATGTTGTTGGTCAGCGTATTGGTGGAACCGGTGAGAATATTCGCCTGCACCGTGGGTGGAAACAGCGCGTTGCTAAAGGCGTCGCATATCTTGGTCAGCCCTTTGTCCGCGCCACTCTTGCTCATGGCCAGGCCGACAATCGTGCCCACCACCGCACCCAGCAGGAAGCAGCCGAGGCCGCCGGTGGCCACGGTGATACCGGTGGCCGCAACCACGGCAGCCGTTGCCACGGCAGTGATCGCGATATTGGCCGCCACTTCCAGCACACCGCCGAGGATGTCCGCCATCATCGAGGTGTGGGAGAGCGCATCGCCCATCCGGGCTGCCCATAACGCGTCAGGCATATAGGCTAAAGACTGTACAAAATATTGTAGAAAGAGGTTTGCTTATCGTTTATCAGTGACAGATCGTGGCCTATTGGAATCTTTTCAAATTGCACTTTAGTAACGGCCATTCGACGCTTGATCACGGCTTCTAGCAGTTTGCCGAATAGCGCATCATCATCGACGAATTTTTTTAGCTTCAGAATCTCTCGTGGGTGGGTTCGCAGGATATAAAAAGCATAATTCATCAAAATAATACTAGAAACGAAAAGGTTTTCGGTTGATTGCAGTGGGTTGACGGTATCGACCAAGGCTTCAAAAGCCTGCTGCCTGTGGTGGGTGTAGGCATACAGGAACACGTCGGGATACATGAGTTCGCTGTAACGATCATTAAAATTTAAGCGATAATTTTTATTGTCCGGCGTAACCAAAAGTTTAACGATGTTTGTCTGGAACGCTTTCAAAGTGCTCAGCAGTGCGTGTTCTTTTCTGGTGTCTGCTTTAATCGTCTTGTATACCACGTTAATCAGGTCCAGCAGTGCTATAGATCCAAAAGCCTCGGTCACCATCAGCAGCTGGTTATCCTTGATACTGAACCTGCGATACACCTCGTCATCAATGCTCAATTCGAAAAGCAGGAACGTGAGCATGTGGTTCCTGAACGCCGCGTCCTCATCGATAGGGCTATTTTTTAGACTGATCAGCTGGATCAGATAGAAGAAAATAAAATAGTCTTTATTAGTGCGTTGACGATTGTCGATGTCCAACAAATGACCAAAACGAGACAGGACGAGTAGAAGGGCATAGCAATCTGCCTCCGTAAATCCCTGTTTCAACATGGCTTTTTCAAAAGCGCTCGCGGAAAAAAGATCGTGCCAACGGCTCACATAAAGCGTTGTCCCATTGCTTTTCTTGGCGGCAGCGGAGAGTAATAAGGGTTCGTCTTCCTGATAAAAAATAACGCCCAGTGCCTGAGGAACTGGGCGGATATTCAGGAAACTTTCAAGCTTGTATGAAATGAGATTGAAGATATCCATTTTGTCGTTATCCGCAAGTCTTCCACTTTCCGTTCGCCCCTTTTTTCTCGACGCGAAAAGAGGTGATGGTTTTGTTGAATTTGTCGAGTATCCGAAAACCTACACCTTTTGCCTTGGGCTCATTGGTCTTGGAGAGTACGCCATCTTTGAGGCCCGTCTCTTTATAGTCAACGGTAGAAATATCCTTATGGTCGTTGAGCATGCTCACCCCTTCGTTATTGACGGTCGCTACCACGCGATACTCTTCCTTGCCTGGGTTGAACCCAGGATTGCTGTCATGGTTGACCCAGACCGCTTTCTCTCCTCTGATATTCGGAACCAAGCCTCCTTTCCCGCCGTTGGCCGCTTTGGAGGAAACGGTCTCGCTTTTGCCCATATACCGAATAATTTCGTTTTCTTTTAGGCCTAGCGGGTCGATCCAAGTGAATGGGTTTGGCGAATAGCGGTAAAAGTTCAGGCTGCCTGTCAAGCCTATTGGGTCGGGAGTTGTAAAACGTCCCACATCAGGGTCATAAAAGCGGAACGTGTTGTAGTGCAACCCTATTTCCCGGTCCAGATACTGTCCCTGGAAGCGCAGGTTTTGTTCCTCAATGAAGTACGGTTCACGAGGCTCGTCGATGGTATTGCCCCATATTTGATAGTCAGCACGCCACAGCGGGTGCCCGTCACTTTCCGTCAAGGCCTGGGGCAATCCATTGGGATCGTTATGGTAGTAACGAACTCGTTGAGTTTCGTTAACACCGTCGATCCTGGCCAACGGTTCATGACCATTGCCGTTGTAAATATACAGGCTGGTCTGATTATTTTTATGCTCTTGCAGTAACTGCAGACCATCCCAGTCGAAGCGCGTGCGACCAATGAGATGACCTTGACTGTCATGTTCGGTTTTCTCAACTCGTCGGCCCAGAGCGTCATAGCGCATTCTGACCACGCTTTCGCCGCAGGCCTTGCGGGTTCGGACTTCAATCAAACGATGATCGGAGTCGTAACTGAAGGACTGCAAGCCATACTGATTGCTGCGTTTTTCAATCACTCGGCCAAAGCCGTCGTAGCGATAACGTTTATCCTGAAACACCATTAACTGGTTGTTTACCACCCGCCCAGATACATCGGATGTACCGTCAAGGAGGTTGGCTGCCGCGTCGAAGCGCAAGGTCTCATTCTGCGTTGGGCGGCTACTTTGGCTGGCGATGATTCGACCTGTCGCGTCGTAATGCAGCAGTTGGCGTTGCTCACCATTGGGAAGTTGTTCGAGGCGCGCTACCAGGAGATCACTGGCATCAAATTCAAAATAGACTTTATCGTTGGTCGGTATCAGCGACGGTCGACTGGCATGCCGACGTTGGCGCATACGCAAGCGGCCGCTACGGTCATATTCGCTGCGCGTACTGATATCGCCTTGTGTGCGCATCACTTCTCGATGCAGGCGGTCGCGCTCGAAGTCGCTAATCACATGCCCGTCTATGTTTATCTGATGCAGGTGACCACTGCCGTAATACATTCGGTTGATCCAGCGTCCATCAGGCAGCTGTGTCTGGATAAGGTTACCGAGTTCGTCGTAATGATGTTTCAAATGGCCCGCGTAGCTTTGCTCTTCAACGAGATAACCCAGCGCGTCATATGTAAAGCCTAGGCGCTGCTCGTTACCGTCATTATCAATGACGACAGCTTCAATCAATTGGTGCAGCGGGCTGTAGCGGAATCGGTACTGTCCATCAGGTGTGATGCGGGCCGTCAGTCGGCCAATCGCATCTCGCTCCAAATCTTGAATAATCGGTGCTTCGATGGGCGTGTGGTCGCTTCCTGGCGCGGAAGTGGCCTCGACGCGCGTTACGTTATTGAGGGCGTCATAGGTAAATCGTTTAGTGCTGCCATCAAGGTTGCACTGCTCGGTCAGCCGATCCCCGGCGTCCCATGCAAACCGATAGCTTTCACCGTTCTCGTTGACCAGCGCTTGCAGACGCCCATAGCTGTCATACCCAAATTGCACCTGCCGCCCATGGGCATCGGTGCGCTGGCGTACCTGGCCTCGCCGGTTGTGTTGATAGAGCGTGGTGTGCCCGGCGGGATCGGTGTAGCCCACCAACTGCCCGCTGGCGTCGCGCTGATACTGCTCGGTGCGCCCATCCGGTAATTGGCTGCTGAGCAAACGGCCCTGGGCGTCGTAGCTGAACTGCGTGCGTTCACCCAAGGCATCAGTGATGACCTGCAAATAGCCACGGTCGTCGTAGCTGAAACGCGTCGGGTAGCCCGAGCAGTCGATATGCTCGACCAACTGCCCAAACGGGTTCCAGCGCAGTTGTTTGCTTTTGCCAGTGGCATCGATGATTTCCACTGGCTGGCCGTGCGCGTCATAGCGGTAACGGGTGATATAGCCCAGCGGATCGGTCTCGGCGATGCAGTTACCGCGTGGGTCGTATCGATACTGCCAACTGTTGTCGGCGGCGTCGGTTTCCACCAGCGGCAATGCCCAATGTTCCAGCCACAAGGTCGAATCACTGCGGCCCAGCGGGTCGGTTTCGCCGATCAGGTTGCCGCTCTCGTCGTAGTTGTAGGCATAACGCCCGGCCTGTGGGTCGGTAGCGCTGAGCAACTGACGTTCGTCATTCCACTCAAACAGCCAAGTCTGGCCGAGGTTGTCGCTGTACTGAATGATCTGGTGCTGAGTGTTCCAGTACCGCGTACTCACACGCTGCAGGCCGTCGGTGATGCGCGTAAGACCGGCCTGCAGGTCATAGTCGAACTGGTAAGCGTCGCCCTCATCGGTCCAATGCCTAACCACGCGCCATTCCAGGCCTTCAACCAGTGCCCACTCATAGAAACAGCGCAACCCGGTGGGCAATTGATGCTCAACCATGCGCCGCCCGGCATCGTAGGCGAAGCGTCGCTGCACCTGGCCGGTTGCGTCGCGCACCTGTGCCAGATTGCCCTGGGCGTCATAGCTATAACTGACCAGCAATTCACGATGTTGATCCGGATAGAGGCGTTCGATGTGGGTCACATGGCCCTGATCACGGATCAGCTCAACCTGCACCAGATCGAACGTATCGCGCAGACGCACCAGGCGCCCGGCGTCGTCATAGTCGAGGTAAATGCGGTTGTCGTTACGGTCACCCAACTGGCTCAGGCGCAGTCGCGACGGGTTTGCCGGTGTCGGCTCGAACAAGCGGTACACGCCGTCGTCACTTTCGATCAGCAACTGCCCATTCAGGTGTCGCCGTACCGCAAGACCTTCACCGGCACTGAATACTGCGCCGCCCAACGGAATCGAACCCATGTCGATGGGCCGGCCCTGTTCATCGGTGTAGACCAGCGTTTCGCCGCCCTCGGGATGCGGCTGGATGTCGACGCACACTTCGTAGGCCACGCTCCAGCCGACGCCAAACAGGCTGCCCTGGCGTTCATCGCGGCTGTTGTAGAAGCGCTGCCAGTCAATCGGGAGGATACCCGGCAGCACAAAATCCAGGTCGTCGACACCGCCCAGTACCTTTGCGCCCGTCGCAGCATGCACCGGGTTCGACGAGCCCATCGCGGCGTTGGCCGCAGCGCCCATCGCGCTGCTGATGGCCATCGACGTCGCGCCGCTGACCAACATGCACGGTAACTTGCTGAAGAACTTGCCCTTGCCACCCTTGAGCATCAACAGTGCCGTGACCGCCAGCCCGACGCCTGGCGTCTTGCCGCTGCGAATTTCACGCACCACCACCGAACCGCCACCAATGGTCACGTTGGAGGAAATCAGCCCCGACGACACCACCGTCGCATCGCAGGTGCTGCGATCACCACTGCGCACGGCGGGTTGACCGTTGATCGTGACCTTTTCCGAACCCTCGGCCAGAAACTGCGGCGGCATCGGTGGGTGCTTCATGCACACGACCAGGTCCAGCGGCTTGGGCACGGCACCCGGCGCAGGTGTGGCAACGGTAGGGCGCCACATCTGCGAGAAGAACCCCGCGGCCATATCCAGGTAACTGGCTTCCGGCTCGGGCTTGGCTTCTTCCAGCTCGGTGCCGGCCGGTGTGACATGGGAGCTGATCGCCCCAGCCGCGCGGGCGGCGGGAATGTTGTTGGTCAGCGTATTGGTGGAACCGGTGAGAATATTCGCCTGCACCGTGGGTGGAAACAGCGCGTTGCTAAAGGCGTCGCATATCTTGGTCAGCCCTTTGTCCGCGCCACTCTTGCTCATGGCCAGGCCGACAATCGTGCCCACCACCGCACCCAGCAGGAAGCAGCCGAGGCCGCCGGTGGCCACGGTGATACCGGTGGCCGCAACCACGGCAGCCGTTGCCACGGCAGTGATCGCGATATTGGCCGCCACTTCCAGCACACCGCCAAGGATGTCCGCCATCATCGAAGTGTGGGACAGCGCATCGCCCATTCGGGCCGCCCATAACGCGTCAGACATGCAGGTTGCTCATCAAGAAACAGCGTCGAACGACAGCGAATTTTTTATCAATGCCCAATGCGCCGCCTCGGCATCCCCAAGCTTCTCCGCCTTCACATAACTCAAGGCGAGCATCTTGCGCGTACCCGGCAGCACCAGCGCCAGCTGGTACTGGAACACCTTGTCATTGCCCTTGTTGAACTGGCTGCGCAGTTCAATGCCTTCCACCTCTTGGGCGGCGCCCAAACGCACGGTCACGCTCGGTTGGCAGCGCAAGTCCTGCACCTGTTTTTCCAGGCGCTTGAGCTGGTCATCGAAGTTGCTGTGCAGGGTCTCGCCTTCGGTGAGAAAGCTGCGGCTGATGATCAATGACGTGCCCAGTTCAGGGAACTTGAGGATATTGATCGACGCGTCCTGAAGCTCGGCGGCCGGCAGTTGGAACTGGAATTCGTTGATTCGGTACGTCATGGCAAACAGGTCTCGTCAGGAGCTTTTAGGCGCGGGGAATGCGGCGTTGATATTGGCGTCGATGCTGGCTTTCATGCCCTGGCCATCGGGCGTCGCGCCGGGGCCGCCGCCGTTGTTCAGGTGCAGCACGCCGCCGGTATTGAATTCGGCATCGCCGCTGGCGTGGAAGCTGATATTGACGCCGCTCAGGTTGATCTGCCCGCTGGCGTTCAACTCCAGGATGCTTTTGCCGCAGACCAGGCGCAGGTTTTCGCCCACTTCAATCACGTAGCTCTGGCTGATGCTGTCGGTCTTTCTCAGGCCCACCGAAAGGATGTCTTCGTGCTTGACGATGCGCACACGGTTATTCCCAATCGTCACCATCTCGTTATGCCCAATGCTCTTATTGCGGTCATGCCCCACCGAGTGGCTTTCATCCACCTCCACCACGATGTCCTGATTGCGCTCGGCATGGATGTACAACTGCTCCAACCCCTTCTTGTCCTCCATGCGGATTTCATTGAAGTTCGCCGGCGTGCCGCCCTTGCTCGAACGGCTTTTCATGCCGCTCTGGGTGGCGTTTTCCGGCAGGTCGTAAGGCACCGTTTGCTCGGCGTTGTACACCCGGCCGGTAATGATCGGCCGGTCCGGGTCACCTTCCAGGAAGCTCACAATCACTTCCTGGCCGATGCGCGGGATCTGCATCGAGCCCCAGTTTTTCCCGGCCCAGGATTGCGACACGCGAATCCAGCACGAGCTGTTCTCGTTGGATTGGTCGTGGCGGTCCCAGTAGAAGTGCACCTTCACGCGGCCGTATTGGTCGGTCCAGATTTCCTCGCCTTTGGGGCCGACCACCAAGGCGGTCTGCGGGCCTTTGACGATGGGCCTGTGGGTGTTCGCCAGTGGGCGGAAGCTTTGCTGGGCGTCGATGCACGTGAGGCTGCTTTCGAACTGTGCCGAACCCGAGCCGCCACCGCTTTCCAGGCTTTCCTGGACGATGTAATAGCGACAGCCAACGATCAGGTATTCGCGGTTCTGGTCCTGGCGGCTGAAGCCGGTGAGGCTGAACAAGTGGCCCGAGCCGAGGCCACGCGCATTGCCGCTGAACTCGATCTGCTCATGCAAGGTTTGCAGGGCTTCGATGCGAGTGCGCGCATAGTGCTCGCCGTCTTCGCTTTGCACATAGGTGCCGGGGTAGTCGTACAGCGGATAGTCGCCGGCGGTGTGCGGGCGTGGCATCGCCGAGCGTACGTCGATGCTGGCGCTGGGGCGCTGGAAGTCGTAGTCATTGAGCTCCAGCGAGCCCGGTTGCACTTCGTGCGCCAGGTGCCAGTTGTGCATGTGGTCGCGTTCGCGCTGCTGCTCGTCCTTGGGGTAATACGGAATCGACGCGTAGCCCGGCACCGTGGTGTGGGCGCCATAGGCGTCGGCCAGCACCAGCACATGGCGGTCCGGTTCATGGCGGAAGAAGTAGTAGATGCCTTCCTGTTCCATCAAGCGGCTGACGAAATCGAAGCTGGTCTCGCGGTACTGCACGCAGTACTCCCACTCGCGGTACGGCCGGCTCAGGGCGTCTTCGAAGTCGGAAAAACCCAGGTCACGAAACACCTGCTTGATGATCTGCGGGATGCTCAGGTTCTGGAAAATCCGGCAGTCCGAAGTGCGGCTGAGCAGCCAGAACCACGGGCGCAGCGTCACCTGATAACTGGCGAACTGGCCTTGGTCGATGTTCTGGCTGCACCGCGCGACGATGCCGTGGAAGTGCCGCTCGCCACCGTCTGCCAGTTGCAGGCCCACGCTCATCGGCTTGCCCAGCAACTGGTTGAGGTCGATGTTGGCGTCCAGCGAGGTCAGTTGCAGCTCATAGTTGAACAGCCTGCCCAGCTCTTCGCCGCCGCCCATTTCATTGAGCAGCAGCACATCCGGCCCCAGAGGGCTGGTGACTTTGGCCAGGCGTGAGGCTTGGTTGAATAGCATCGGTTAACCCGTAAATTGCCTAGTAACTGAAGAAACCAGCTCTAAATGTGGGAGGGGGACTTGCCCCCTCCCACATTTGGACTGCATCTCGTCAGATCAATCGGCGTCGCTGAAGTCGTAGTGCAATTCATTATCCCGGGTGCTGATACGCACACCCGCCAGCGCTTTGCCTTCGAGCATGCGCGTGAGGAATTCACGGCTCATGTCCGGCAGCAGGCTGTTGGTCAGGATGGTGTCGATCATGCGCCCGCCGCTTTCGGTTTCGGTGCAGCGCGAGACGATCAAATCGACCACCGCGTCGTCGTAGTCGAAGGCGACTTTGTGCGTCGTCTCCACACGTTTTTTGATGCGGCCCAGTTGCAGGCGGGTGATCGCCTTGAGCATCTCGTCGCTCAGCGGGTAGTAAGGAATCGTCACCAACCGGCCGAGCAGTGCCGGCGGGAAAATTTCCAGCAATGGTTGGCGCAACGCCTTGGCGATTTCTTCCGGCTCGGGAACATTCGCCGGGTCTTTGCACACCTGAGAAATCAACTCGGTGCCGGCGTTGGTCGTCAGCAGAATCAGGGTGTTCTTGAAGTCGATCATCCGGCCTTCGCCGTCCTCCATCACGCCCTTGTCGAACACCTGGAAGAAGATCTCGTGCACGTCCGGGTGGGCTTTTTCCACCTCGTCCAGCAGCACCACGCTGTAGGGTTTGCGCCGTACCGCTTCGGTCAGCACACCGCCTTCGCCGTAGCCGATATAGCCCGGTGGCGCGCCCTTGAGCGTCGACACGGTGTGGGCTTCCTGGAACTCGCTCATGTTGATGGTGATGACGTTCTGCTCGCCGCCGTACATGGCTTCAGCCAGCGCCAGCGCGGTTTCGGTCTTGCCCACACCCGAGGTGCCGGCGAGCATGAACACGCCAATCGGCTTGCTCGGGTTGTCGAGGCCGGCGCGGGACGTCTGGATCCGCTTGGCGATCATCTGCAGGGCGTGGTCCTGGCCGATGATGCGTTTTTTCAAGTGCTGGTCGAGGTTGAGCACCGTCTCCAGTTCGTTGCGCGCCATGCGGCCCACCGGGATGCCGGTCCAGTCGGCGACCACCGAGGCCACGGCCTGGTAATCCACGGTCGGCAGGATCAGCGGGGTTTCGCCTTGCAGGGCGGTGAGGCGTTGTTGCAGGTCCACAAGCTGTGCGCGCAACTCATCGTTGCCGCTGTCCACAACACCGGCTTTCTCGCGCAGGGTTGCACGGGTAGCGAGCAGCTCATCGACCAGGGTTTTCTCTTCGGCCCAGCGGTTTTCCAGGGTTGCCAGGCGTTCACGTTCGGCACTCAGCAAGGCTTCGCTGTTGCTCTGGCGTGCGCCGATGGCGATGCCGATGGCATGCTCGCGGGCGATGATTTGCAGCTCGGTTTCCAGCGCTTCGATGCGACGGCGGCTGTCGTCGACTTCGGCCGGCACGGCGTGCAGGCTGATGGCGACGCGGGCGCAGGCGGTGTCCAGCAAGCTCACGGATTTATCCGGCAACTGGCGCGCCGGAATGTAGCGGTGCGACAGCTTCACCGAAGCTTCCAGGGCTTCGTCGAGGATCTGCACCTGGTGGTGTTTCTCCATGGTCGAGGCCACGCCGCGCATCATCAGCAGCGCCTTGTCTTCCGACGGCTCAGCCACTTGCACCACTTGGAAACGGCGAGTCAGGGCCGGGTCTTTTTCGATGTGTTTTTTGTACTCGGCCCAGGTCGTGGCGGCCACGGTACGCAAGGTGCCACGGGCGAGGGCTGGCTTGAGCAAGTTGGCGGCGTCACCGGTCCCGGCGGCGCCACCGGCACCGACCAAGGTGTGGGCTTCGTCGATGAACAGGATGATCGGCTTGGGTGAGGCCTGGACGTCTTCGATGACCTGGCGCAGGCGCTGTTCGAACTCGCCTTTCATGCTGGCGCCGGCTTGCAGCAGGCCCACGTCGAGGCTGCGCAGCTCCACGTCTTTGAGCGCGGGCGGCACGTCACCGGCGACGATGCGCAAGGCAAAACCTTCAACCACGGCAGTCTTGCCCACACCGGCTTCGCCAGTGAGGATCGGGTTGTTCTGGCGCCGCCGCATGAGGATATCCACCAGTTGGCGGATCTCTTCATCGCGCCCGACGATAGGGTCGAGCTTGCCGCTGCGCGCCTGTTCGGTCAGGTCCACGGTAAAACGCTTGAGGGCTTCCTGCTTGCCCATCGCGCTCGGTGCCATGGCGCCGCTGGCTTCGCCGGGTACAGCGCCGGCGTTGAAACCGTCGCTGGCACTCAACGCATTTTCGGGCGAGTCGCCGACGTATTCGTCGAAGCGTTCGCTCAGTGCTTCAGCTTTTATTTTGTCGAACTCGGAAGACAAACCCAGCAGCGCGTGGCGCAGGCTCGGGGTCTTGAGAATGCCGAGCACCAGGTAACCGGTGCGCACCTGGCTTTCGCCGAACATCAGGCTGCCATAGACCCAGCCGCGTTCCACGGCTTCTTCCACATGGGACGACAGGTCGGTGATCGACGTCGAGCCCCGTGGCAGGCGGTCCAGTGCTTCAGTCAGGTCACGGGCCAGGCGCGCCGGCTCCACGTTGAACTGACGAATGATGCGGTGCAGGTCCGAGTCCTGCAGTTGCAGCAACTGGTGAAACCAGTGGGCCAGTTCCACGTACGGGTTGCCCCGCAGTTTGCAGAACACAGTGGCGGCTTCGATGGCCTTGTAGGCCACGCTGTTGAGTTTGCCGAACAGTGCGGCGCGACTGATTTCACCCATGCTCTGGATTCCTTGAGGTGGTGGCGTGGTCGGCGTAATGCCGAGCCAGGATTAGGTCGTTGGCGTCATGCTCGGGTTGGCCGAGCCAGGTGTTGAAGCCCAGGCGGAACTGGCCATTGAGCTGCAGCGCCGGTACTTCGGGTTGTTGCAAAACCAGGTTCAGGTCCCAGTCCAGTTCATGGCCCAGGTACTCGGCCACCCACGCCACCAGCTCATTGAACGGCTGGCTGCCGGGCAGCATGCCCATGTAGTCATCCAGCGTGAGCGGGCCGAGGCGGATGCGGAATTTATGCTGGCGGTCCCACACATGGCTGCCCAGGCAGAAGTCCACGCCCAGTTGGTTGGCGCTGACACTCACGCGGCTGCGCTCGGGCAATTCCAGCCATTGGCCGACGTATTCTTCGATCTCCACCGGCAGGCCGAAATATTCGCTCAGAATCGCCTTCAGGCCATCCGGGTAGCGGGTTTGCGCTGACAGGTGGCCGCTGTAATGCAGCTTCGCGGTGTCAGGAATCAGCCCCTGATTGAGCAGGCTTGGCATGCCCCGGCCGCTCAGCGCAGCGAGGCGTGCGGACCAGTAATCGTCATCCGGGCGGTCGTGGCTGACCGTTGGCCGCGCCTCGGCCCAGGCCCGGTAAAACAAGCTGAGCAGCCGATGGTGGAACACATCCAAAAACTGTTTGCTGGTGCTGTCGGCGTTGTTGCGCTGGCGCTCGCGCACGTACTCGGTGATGTGCAGCGGCAAGGGGCCGTTGGGGCCGCCGAGGCCGAAGAAGAACTGCTCCAGCCGCGCCGGTTTGCCGTCGCCACCGGGATCGACCGAGGCCAAAGTGGCCGGGGCGAAGGTGCAATCGGCCTGCTGCCCAAGGCGCAACGGGTCATCCGCCAGGCGCAGGGAATGGCCCAGGCGCGGCAGCTGCGGCGATTCGCACTCGATACGCCGCAGCGCCTGGAAGAAATCGTATTCCCAGGGCTCCTGATGCATCGCATCCAGTGTGTTCACAGGGTCGGACGCCGCCCGGGCTTGGCTTTCCATCGCATGATCTCGCCGCGTTCGGTGGTACGGATCACCGTCTCGGTAAAACTGTTGATCGACACGTAGCGTGCCAGGAAGCGCTCCAGCACCGCACCGAGCAGAAACACGCCGGTACCGCGAAACGCGTTTTCATCGAACTCCAGGGTAATTTCCAACCCGCGGCCAAACACAATCGGGCCAGGCATCGGCAGGCGCCGGGTCACGGCTTTGCTGCTGACTTCGCGCAGGCCTTCGATCTGCAATTGCAGCGCCGCGTCGTTGCTGTCGCCATACAGGCGCAGCAGTTCACGCAAGGCGCCGGCGCCCTGGCCCTGTTCGCTCAGCGACAGGTAATTGAGCGACAACTGGCTGATCAGGCGCCAGGCCTTGGCGTCATGCGCGTGGCTGGCGCGTGGGCGGCTCGGGCCCGCGACGCAGCGCACCGACAACACGGGCGCGCTGTCGGCCAAGGTGAAGTCGGTCTTGCCGTTGCCCACGCTCATGAACAACGGCAGATCGCGGTTAGTGCACAGCGCGGTCACGCCGAGTTGGCGCAGGTCGTGGCGGTAGGGCGCTTGTTGGCTGTCGACCAGGCTGACAAAGGTTTCGCTGCCCACGTAGGTAGAGCGCGGGCCGTTGCGGCGCTGGTCGCTGGACAACACGCGCGGCTCGCGGCGCAGCGTGTAGTAAGCCTGATCGCGACCATAGCGTGACGGGTCGCGCACCGCGTAGAACGGCAGGAACGGCTGCTCCGGCCCGGTGCCGTGGCCGGTGATGCCGCTCAGCGAGTGAACCTCGAAATCCATTGGCCGCGTGCGGTCGGCAATCACGTGGTGTTCGTTGACGCGGTCAGACAAATGAATACGGTCCACGCGTTTGGGGAACAGGTTGATCGCCGGCGTGCAGAACGGCATGAACTGCGCCGCGCCAACACTGCCTTCCAGGCTCGGCTCGTGGCGGTCGAACAGCACGATCAGTTCCAGCTCCTGGCCGTCGCAGCGTTTGACCGCGCGGCTCAGCTCGGCGAATTCGACGAACAGGAAGCGGTGGGGCAGGGCGAAGTATTCCTGCAACAGCCGATAGCCCTGGAATGCGCGGGCCACCACCGGCATGGCCGCGTCGGCGTCGTCAAAGCCGCGCGAACGCAACGCGTCCTGCGGCAGGCGTTCGACCCAATCACCGCCGGGTTTGCGCGCAAACACCGCGCAGGCGTTGCCCAGCAGTTGTTCGTAGAGGCGAAACGGCTGCTCATCGGCGCCGCTGAGGTACAGCGGCAGGCTGTCGAGGTCGAGGCTGTTGAACGGCAATTCGGCGCCGGTGCGCAGGGTCAGGCGCAAACCGGCTTTGGCCTTCGGCTCGCTGGCGGCCAGGCGGCCGAGCACGGCGGCGGGGTTGCCGAAGTACTCGGCGCCGCTGACCTGCAACGGCCACAGCGTCACCGGGTGCGCGGTGCGGTACTCGCAGCAGGTCTGGGTTTCGCGGCCCAGTGCTGCGCGCAACACGGTGTCGCGCGGCAGCGGGAAACCGCTGGCCAGCGAGCCTTCATCCGGGTCGGTCTGCAATTGCACCACGGTCATCGACGGCGTCGGCGCCAAGTAGTGCGGGTAGGCGATTTCCAGCAGGTTGTGGGTGAACGTCGGGTACTCGGCGTCGAGCTTGAGCTGCACGCGGGCGGTGAGGTAGGCAAAACCTTCGAGCAGGCGTTCGACGTACGGGTCGGCGCAGTCCATACCGGACAGGGTCAGCCGACTGGCGATCTTCGGGTATTCCTTGGCGAACTCGGCGGCGCTTTCGCGCACGTGGTGCAGTTCCTGGTTGTACAGCTCCAGCAGGCGCGGGTTCATGGGCGCCTCCGCTGGTCGGCATTCACCACGCGCACATGGCCGGATTCCAGGTCGAGGTCGGTTTGCAGCAGCAGGCGCAATGGCACCGGCTGCGCCCACAGGTCGCCTTCAATCTCGAAGCTCAGCGCGTTGTGGTTCATCTCGCCGTGGCCGATGCGGGCTTTGACGCGCAACGTGTGGCGCAGAATACGCGGCTCAAAGGTGGCGATGGCCTGGTAGATCAGCGCTTCCAGTGCCTTGATGTCCACGCTGGACACGCTGTTGCCCGCCAGTGCCGGCAGGCCGTAATTGACCACCGACGTACCGGCCGGGGTGTGCAGCGTGGCATCGGCATCCAGCAACGACGTGGTGTTGAGCAGCCACGCCAGATCGCGCAGCACCGAGGCTTTCAATTGGGTCAGGGACAGCACGCGTTTGTCGGCGCTTTCCTTGGGATTGGTTGGGTCGTCGTCGGTCAACCGGTCCAGCAGGGACGGTTGCAGACGGTCGCGGGAAGCGATTTCAGTTACCACCAAAGCAGCTCCACGGACGGGTTGTGAGAGGGACGGTTTCTGCGAGGGGCCGATGCCTGGGGCCGTGGCGGCGAGCCACGGCCACCGGGTTTATCAGCGCTTGGTGTTGGAGCGGATGTTCCAGCCAAACTTGATCGCGCCACCGTCTTTGGTGCCGTCGGCTTTCTGCGGCTGGTAGTCGACCATCACTTGGGCGAAGTTCAGGGTGACGTTTTCGGTCAGGCGATCATCGGTGCCCGAGCCGCCGGTGCTCAGGGACGTGACCAGCACTTCTTCCAGGTTGATCACCATGTACTCGACCTGGCTTTCGCCACCGGCCTTGCGCACGGTCAGCTTGACCTTGTCGATGTGCTTGCCGCTGGCGCAGTGCATCATCAGGTTTGGCGATGCCTTGTCGACGTACTTGGTCAGCGACAGGTCCTGGATATTCACCTTGCCCGCACCGCCGCCACCGCCAACGTGCATGTTGCCGGACTGGGCCATGCCCCAGCTCCAGTTCAGCACGTCGATTTCGTCCTTGTGGGCCTTGTCCATGGACTCGCCCTTGATGTCGCCGATCTTGATGAAAATATCAACAGCCATGTTTTCTCCCTGTGTGGCTCTTGCCACTGAATTTGAGTAACTCCAAATGGGCAGTGCCTTTGTGTGGGAGGGGGCTTGCCCCCGATGCAGGCACCTCGGTGTGTCAGTCACACCCCAGTGATGCTATCGGGGGCAAGCCCCCTCCCACAGAAGAGCCAGCTCATCCGTGGGTTAGGCGCTTTTCGCCGAAGGCAACTTCGATACCAGGCGCAACGACACGGTCAGCCCTTCGAGCTGATAGTGCGGGCGCAGGTAGAACTTGGAGTTGTAGTAACCCGGGTTGCCTTCGACGTCTTCCACGATCACTTCGGCGGCAGCCAACGGGTGCTGGGCCTTGGTGGTTTCGGTGGAGTGCGCCGGGTCGCCGTCGACGTAGTTGAGGATCCAGTCCTGCAACCAGCGCTGCATCTCGTCCTTCTCTTTGAAGGAACCGATCTTGTCGCGCACGATGCACTTCAAGTAGTGCGCGAAACGGCAGGTGGCGAACAGGTACGGCAGGCGCGCGGCCAGGTTGGCGTTGGCGGTGGCGTCCGGGTCGTCGTATTCGGCCGGTTTCTGCAACGACTGGGCACCGATGAAGGCGGCAAAGTCGGTGTTTTTCTTGTGCAGCAGCGGCATGAAACCGTTCTTCGCCAGTTCCGCTTCACGGCGGTCGCTGATGGCGATTTCGGTTGGGCATTTCATGTCCACGCCACCGTCATCGGTCGGGAACGTGTGGGCCGGCAGGTTTTCCACCTCACCGCCGGATTCCACGCCACGGATGCGCGAGCACCAGCCGTAGTGCTTGAACGAACGGTTGATGTTCACCGCCATCGCGTAGGCGGCGTTGGCCCAGGTGTACTTGGAGCTGTCGGCGCCGTCGGTGTTTTCTTCGAACGCGAAGGCTTCCACCGGATCGGTCTTGGCGCCATACGGCAGGCGCGCCAGGAAGCGCGGCATGGTCAGGCCGATGTAGCGTGAGTCTTCCGATTCACGCAGCGAGCGCCAGCCGGCGTATTCCGGCGTGGTGAAGATTTTGGTCAGGTCGCGCGGGTTCGAAAGTTCCTGCCACGAGCCCATGCCCATCACGGTCGGCGAGGCCGCAGCGATGAACGGGGAGTGCATGGCGGCGCAGACTTTCGACAGCTCGCCCAGCAGTTCCACGTCGGGTGGCGACTGGTCGAAGTAGTAGTCGCCGACCAGGCAGCCGTAAGGTTCGCCGCCGAACTGGCCGTATTCTTCTTCGTACATCTTCTTGAAGATCGGGCTCTGGTCCCACGCGGTGCCCTTGAATTTCTTCAGGGTCTTGTGCAGGTCCGGCTTGGAGATGTTGAGCACGCGAATCTTCAGTTGCTCGTCGCTCTCGGTGTTGTTGACCAGGTAGTGCAGGCCACGCCAGGCGCTTTCCAGCTGCTGGAAATCCGGGTGATGGATGATCTGGTTGACCTGGGCGGTGAGCTTGGCGTCGATGGCGGCGATGATCGATTCAATCGACTTGATCGCGTCATTGGACACCAGGTCCGTCTGTGCCAAAGCCTGTTCGGCCAGGGTGCGCACGGCGGTTTCCACAGCTTCGCGGGCACGCTCGGTCTTGGGTTTGAATTCTTGCAGCAGCAGGTTGGCGAACTCGCTGGCTTCTTCGGTGGCACCCAGGATCTGGGAGCCTTCGCGGGCGGTGTTGTCGGTCATGATTACTGGTCCCCTGCAGGCTTAGGCGCGCTGGCAAGTGCCTGAAGCAATGCCGGGTCCTTGATCGCCTTCATGATGATTTCTTCAGCGCCAGTCTTGCCGTCCATGTAGGTCAGCAGGTTGGCCAGCTGGGTGCGGGCTTCGAGCAGTTGCTTGAGCGAATCGACCTTGCGGGCCACGGCGGCCGGGCTGAAGTCGTCCATGCTTTCGAACGTGATGTCCAGGCTCAGGTTGCCTTCGCCGGTCAGCTCGTTCGGTACATGGAACGCTACGCGTGGCTGCATGGCCTTGAGGCGCGAGTCGAAGTTGTCGACGTCCACTTCAAGGAACTTGCGGTCGGCCACGGGTGCGAGCGGTTCGGCAGGCTTGCCGGCGAGGTCGGCCATCACACCCATCACGAAGGGCAGCTGGACCTTTTTCTCGGCGCCGTAAAGTTCGACGTCGTACTCGATCTGCACTCGAGGCGCACGGTTGCGCGCGATGAATTTCTGAGAACTTTGCTTCGCCACGTTGCTGCTCCTGGTCGCTTGAGCGACGGTGTTGTTACTGCACAGCCGGGCGGCTTACTCGCCGTCCGGGCCGCGCAGGTTTTCAAATTGGGACATGCCGTCGGGAATCAGATTGCGCACGATGGCCGCGAAGTCGGCGTGCACCAGATTCTTCGCCCGGTTCAACAGCACCGGCAGCGGGCTCGAAGGCTCGTGACGGGTGTAGTACGCAAGGATCTTGTCGAGGCTGCGCAGCACGTCATCGCGGCTGGCGATGTCGCCAGTGGGGCGCGGTGCGGCGGGGGCAGCGGCGAAATCGACCGAGGGGGCATTGTCGTCACTGACGGCCTCGGGTTCGCTGCTGGTATCGCTGTTCGGTACAAATTGGTTGAGGACTTGCAGCGCCTGCTTGAGCGGTTGCTTCAACAGGCTGAGGTCCACGCCCTGGGCCGAACCGACCTGGTCGCTGACCTGTTGTTCGATGGCTTCGCAGGCGGCGCGCGCGGCGCTCAAGGCATCGCGCGTGGCTTGCAATTGTTCGGGATCGCTGTCCAGAAATGCGGCGTTGAGTTGCTGGGCACCGAGCTGTTCGTCGGGGAAACTCATCAAGCCGCTGGCGTTCAGCGCAGCACGCAGGCTCACCGGCCCGAACGTGCGCGAGCGCGTGAGGATACTTTCACGCAGCAGACGAATGGTCGCGTCGCTGGTCAGGCCAGATAAGGCATTGATGCGTACGGTGGGGTCATTATCGTCGTCGGCATCCAGGCGCGGGTGCAGGTCAGCCCAGTACTCGCGCAGCAGCGCGTTGATCAGCGTGAGGACTTCGGCCAGCCCGGCCACACCCTGAAGGGCGAGGGAGCTTTGCAACAGAAAATGGGTGATGCGCAGGTCTTTGCTGCGCTGCAACAAGTCGAGGCTTTGCTGCTGGATGCTGCGCCATTCCGGTGGCTCAGCCGGCAGGATAGCGTCGCCCATGCTGCGCTCGGGTTGGCCCTTGGCGTCACGCTCCAGTTGGAGAAATTGCGCGTCATATTCCATGTCTTCGCCACAGGGCGAAGTCGCGGAAACGGCGGCGAGCAGCAACGGCACATCCACTTGATTCGATCTCCCTATCAGCCCGTTAGATGCCGGGCAATGCATGCATTAGTTGCGCGATGAACTTTGCATGTTTTCTTGGTCATATAGCCAGAGTGCCACTACCGTGCCATCACTGATGTTCAAGAAGTTGTGCATTTTTGGTGTAGTAGTTACGCCTTGTCAAGGTAAGCTATTCGCCCTCTGTGACAGATGTGCGGTGCTTAACACCCTGCGCGACTGGCGGGTCGAACGGCGCACCAGGACAGGATTTTTGTCATAGAAGCCAGTTAAGATCACCGATCATGCTGGTAAAAGCCTATTTTTACGGTCGTTAACGCGACTGGCGGTATCTCTCGGGAAGCCTGGTTCCTTCAGGTAGACCCTTGGATAGACCGCGCGCGATGTATCAGCAAGGAGGCAAGATGTCGCTGTGCTTGACTATCACTAGTTATCACAAGATCACCCCTGGGCAATGCCCTGAAAAGTCCATGAATCAGGGCGTGATGGCTATTGGCCGCAGTTCTGATAATGACTGGGTATTGCCAGATCCAGAGCGCCTTGTCTCCTCGCAACACTGCGTTATTCAATACAAAGATGGCCGTTACTATTTAACCGATAACAGCACCAATGGCGTTGAATTGGTTAACGCCGGTATTCGTATGCGCCGAGGGAACAGCGAACCGTTGCAAGACGGTGAATTGATCCGGATCGGCGACTACGAAATTCAGGCGCGTATCGACTTCAACATGCAAGCCATCGATAGCCAGCCGTTTGCCGGCGATTCGCCGAACAGCTTCGAGGCGTTGATGGGCGCGGTGGTGAACGCGCCCGCGCCGACGCCGGTGATCGCGCCGCAGTTTCATGGCGCCTCGTCGATGGACACGCTACCGGACCTGTTCGATTTCCTCACCCCGACCGCCGTACCACCACCGACCGTGGCGGACCATGTGCCGTCCGAGCAACACGACTTTCGCCCGCCGACCCCCGTTGCCATGCCAGTGGTGGAGAAGCCGGCGCCGTCAGGCTCGGTGATTCCCGAAGACTGGGACGTGTTTGGCGACACACCCGCGCCCGTGGCCAGTAGCCCGACGCCCGTTGCACCGCCTCCCGCGCCGCCAGTCATGCAGTCGCCGCCCGTGGTCGAGCCCGTGCTCCCCGCGGCTGACAGCCAACAGCCCGACCTTTTGCAAGCCTTCCTGCGCGGCGCCGGCCTCGACCAGTTGCGCCTGGACAAGGCCGATGCCTGCGCGCAGATGGAGAGCATCGGCCGCAGCTACCGGTTGATGGTCGAAGGTCTGATCGACGTATTGCGCGCCCGCGCCAGCCTCAAGGGCGAGTTCCGCATGCAGCAGACGATGATCCGGCCCGCCGAAAACAATCCGTTGAAGTTTGCGCCCAATGCCGATGAAGCCTTACTGCTGCTGCTGCGTCATGGAAACCAAGCGTTTATGGCGCCGGACATCGCCGTGCGCGACAGTTTCGACGACCTGCGCGCCCATCAACTGGCGGTAATGGCCGGTGTAGAAGCGGCCATCAAGCACTTGCTCGCGCGCTTTGAGCCGGCGCAACTGGAAGAGCGCATGGGCAAGCCCGGCGGGCTGTCGAGCATTTTCAACGGCTCGCGCCAGGCCCAGTACTGGCAGCAGTTCACCGAGCTTTACAGCAATATCTCGCGCGAAGCCCAGGAAGATTTCCAGGACCTGTTCGGTCGCGAATTCAGCCGAGCCTACGAAGAACACAGCGCACGACAGCGTCGCTAAACCGCAACGCAGTAATGGATAAAACGGATAGCTAAGTACGTCATTGAGGACGCAGGATGATTCCCAGGTTTTTACTCGCAGTCGCCACGGCGCTGCTGCTGACGGCGTGTGCCAAGGATGCCGCCAAGCCCGAGGCGGCCACTGAAGCCGAAGCGGACACCGCCGCCATCGAACTGCATTTTCACGCCATTGCCGGGCTCAACCCCGGCGCCAACGGCCAGGCCGCTCCGGTTCGCGTACGCATCTTCGAACTGAAAAACGCCGCCACCTTCAGCCGCTCCGATTACTTCGCGCTGGCTGATCGCGCGCAATCCACGCTCGGCCTCGATCTGCTGGACCAGGACGAAGTGATGGTGCAACCCGGCCAGCAACTGAGTATCCAGCGCAACCTTGACCCGTCCACGCGCCAGATCGGCCTGCTGGTGGGCTATCGCGAGCTGGACCGCGCGCAATGGCGCACGGTGCTCACTGTCCCGGCACGCCAATACACCGAATACCAGATCAGCCTCGATGTGCGCGCCGTACGCGCCGACGTCGCGGTTCCCCCATCCAGCCCTGCCCAATAAGAAGCAAACGGAGCTCCCATGTCCTGGAACAATCGCGTGGTCTGGTCGGAAGGCATGTTCATCGGAACGCAGCACTTCCAGCAGCATGACCGTTACCTGGAAAACCTGATTGACGCCCGCAGCCGCCCGTTGTCCGCCGGTGCATGGGGGTTTTCCGAATTGCTCATCGACCAGGGCCTGCTGGCCCAGGGCAAGCTGGCGATTGTGTCGGCCCGTGGCCTGTTGCCGGATGGCACGCCGTTCAATATTCCCCAGGATGACCTGGCGCCGAGCCCGCTGAATATCGACGACAACCTGCGCGATGGCCTGGTGTACCTGGCCCTGCCGCTCAAGCGTGCTGGCGCACGTGACACCGTCGATGACGGCGAAGACCTCGGCGCCGCGCGTTACGTCAGCCAGGTGCGTGAAGTGCGTGATGACAACGCCCCGTTCGAAAACCGCGCGCCCGTGGCCGTGGGCTCGCGTGCGTTGCGCCTGCTGACTGCGCAGGATGGCATCAGCGACTACGCCGCCATCGGCCTGGTGCGCATCAAGGAAAAACGCGCCGACCGCGCGCTGGTGCTGGATGACACCTACATCCCGCCGGTACTGGACGTGGCCGCCAGCAAACCGCTGACGGCGTTTCGCAGCGAGTTGCTGGGCCTGCTGCACCAGCGCGGCGAAGCCCTGGCCGGCCGCGTGGTCGCCTCGGGCGCCGGGGGCGCGTCGGAGATTGCCGACTTCATGCTGCTGCAACTGGTCAACCGCGCGCAGCCGCTGCTCCAGCATTTCAGCCAGTTGAGCCCGCTGCACCCGGAGCGTTTTTTCAGTGAACTGGTGAGCCTGGCCGGCGAGTTTTCCACCTTTTCGACGTCAGGCCGTCGCCCCCAGGAATACCCGCAATACCAGCACGATGACCTGTCGCTGAGCTTCACCCCGGTGATGGCAGCGTTGCGTGAGGCGCTGTCGATGCTGATCGACAGCAAAGCCACACCGATCCCGATTGTGGAAAAAGCCTACGGCATTCACGTGGCCATGCTCGCCGACAAAACCCTGCTCGACAGCGCCAGTTTCATCCTGGTGGTGCGCGCCGATGTGCCCGGCGAAACCCTGCGCGCGCGTTTCGGCCAGCAGAGCAAAGTCGGCTCGGTGGAGCACATCCGCGACATGGTCAACCTGCAACTGCCGGGCATCGGCCTGCTGCCGCTGCCGGTGGCGCCACGCCAGATTCCGTACCACGCAGGCAGCACCTATTACGAGCTGGACCGCGGCAGCGAGTACTGGCAACAACTGAATAACTCCGGCGGCTTTGCCTTCCACATCGCCGGGCAATTCCCGGGTTTGAACCTGGCCTTCTGGGCGATCCGAGGATAATCCGCGATGCATCCCAATGATGATGACCGCACCCAGTTCATGCCGCGCCCGGGTGGCCGTGCGCCGGAACCTGCGCGTGCAGAGCCGGCGCCGCTGTCGGTGCCGGCCGCGCCGATCCTGACCGGCAAAAGCCAGGGCCTCAACCCGCTGGAAAGCGCCGCCGGCCCACTGTTGGCGCTGTTGACGCGGCTGCGCAACACCATCGCGCACCCGGCACCGGCCAGCCTGCGTGCGCAGTTGCTGGGTTACCTGCGCCAGTTCGAAGAGCGCGCCGAAGCCGCTGGCGTGGCGCGCAATGAAGTGCTGCTGGCGCGTTACGCGCTGTGCACCGCACTCGATGAAGCGGTGCTCAGTACGCCGTGGGGCAGCACCAGCGACTGGGGCAAGCAGAGCCTGCTGATCACGGTGCACAACGAAGCCTGGGGCGGTGAAAAAGTCTTTCAGTTGCTCGACCACTGCCTGCAAAGCCCGCGCGAGCGCCTGTACCTGCTGGAGCTGTTGTACCTGTGCATGTGCCTGGGTTTCGAGGGCCGTTACCGCGTGATGAACGACGGTCGCAGCCAGCTTGAAGCCTTGCGTGAACGCACCGCCGCCGCCATTCGCACTGCGCGTGGCGAGCACGAGCGCGAGCTGTCGCCGCACTGGCGCGGCGTGACCGTGGCGCGTGATCGCCTGGCGCAATTCATGCCGCCGTGGATCGCCGTGGCCATCGGCCTGGCGCTGCTGCTGGCCTTGCTGTTCGGCTTGCGCATGAAACTGGCGTCGGATGCCGAGCCGGTGTTCAAGAACATTCATGCCCTGGGCGAGATCCCGGTGCAGGCCATCGACCGTCCGGTGGCGCAGCCCAAAGTCATCGAGCGGCCGCGCTTGGCCGGTTTCCTGGTGGAAGACATCAAGGCAGGCCGCGTGGCGGTGGAAGACAAGGTCGACCGCTCCGTGGTGACGATCCGGGGCGATGAGCTGTTCGCCTCGGCCAGCTCCAGCATCGTCGATGACTACCAGCCGCTGATGCTGCGTATCGCCGACGCCATCCGCAAGGTCAAGGGCCAGGTGCGCGTCACCGGGCACAGCGATAACCGCCCGATTGCCACGCTGCGCTTCCCGTCCAACTGGGCGCTGTCCGAAGCCCGCGCCAAGTCGGTGCTGGAGATCCTGGCCGCCAAGACCGGCCAGGCGGATCGCTTCAGCGCCGAAGGCAGAAGTGACACCGAGCCTGTGGCCACCAACGCCACCGCAGAAGGCCGTGCCCGCAATCGTCGGGTTGAAATCACCGTATTGGCGGAGGGCGTCGAGTGAAGGCGTTTTTCAGTTTCATGATTCGCTGGGTGATTCCCGTGCTGGGCCTGATCGCCCTGAGCCTGATCATCTGGTTTGTGGGGCCGCTGCTCGATGTGCTGGTGCCAGAAGGGCGGCGCTGGGCGCTGATCATTCTGGTGTTTGCGGTGTGGATCGCGTATCGCGTGTTCCGCATTATCCAGGCCCGCCGCCAGGCCGCCGAAGTGATGCGCAGCCTGGCCGCGGAAACCCCGGTCGACCCCAACAGTGTCGCCACCGCCGAAGAACTCAGCACCCTGCGCCAGCGCATGGACGAGGCCCTGGCGCTGCTGAAAAAGGCCAAGCTCGGTGGTGATGAACGCCGCAACCTTTACGAGCTGCCGTGGTACGTGATCATCGGCCCGCCGGGGTCGGGCAAGACCACCGCGCTGGTCAATTCCGGCCTGCATTTTCCACTGGCTGCGCAATTGGGCGCGGGTGCGGTGCGGGGCGTCGGTGGCACGCGCAACTGCGATTGGTGGTTTACCGACCAAGCCGTTTTGCTCGACACCGCGGGCCGCTACACCACCCAGGACAGCAACTCGACGGTGGATAAGGCGGCGTGGCTGGGCTTTCTCGACCTGCTGAAAAAGCAGCGCTCGCGCCGCCCGATTGATGGCGCGTTTATCGCCATCAGCCTCTCGGATCTGTTGCTTGGCACGGACGCCGAACGGGCTGCCCATGCGGCGGCGATTCGCTTGCGTATCCAGGAGCTGTACACCCAGTTGGGCGTGCGTTTCCCGATTTACCTGATGCTGACCAAGCTCGACCTGGTGCCGGGCTTCATGGAGTTCTTCGACAACCTGAGCAAGGAAGAGCGCGCCCAGGTGTGGGGCATGACCTTTGCGCTCGATGACGGCAAGCACAGCGACAGCCCGTTGGCGACGCTGCAAAGCGAGTTCGCCGGCCTTGAGCAACGCCTCAACGAACGGTTGGTGGAGCGCCTGCAACAGGAGCGCGACCCGGCCCGGCGCGATCTGATCTACGGCTTCCCGCAGCAGTTCGGCGCTTTGAAGGATTGCCTGCAAAGCTTCCTCGAAGGCGTGTTCAAACCCAATGCCTTTGAAGAGCGCGTGCTGCTGCGCGGCGTGTACTTCACCAGCGGTACCCAGGAAGGCAGCCCGATTGATCGCCTGATCGGCGCCATGGCGCAAAGCATGAACCTGGACCGCCAGCACCTGGCGCGCCAGAGCGGCACCGGGCGCAGCTACTTCATCGAAAAACTCTTCACCGCTGTGGCCTTCGCCGAGCGCGGCCTGGTGGGTGTGAACCCCAAAGTCGAGCGTCGACGCAAGTGGATCGCACGCGGCGTGCTGGCAGCCACCGTCGCCTTGGTGGTGGTGGTCAGTGGTTTGTGGTGGGTGAGTTATCGCGCCAACCAGGCGTATATCGCCCAGGTGGATCAGAAGGTCGCGCCGTTGGGCCAGGCTGTACAGAACCTCAGCCCGGCGCAGCGCGAAGTGCTCGCCGTGCTGCCGTTGCTCAATGCGGTGAAGAGCCTCGCGGGTGATTCGCCAAGCTGGTCCGAAGGGCTGGGCCTGTACCAGGGCGACATGCTCGAAGCCGAATCTGCCAGCGTCTACCGCAAGCTGTTGATCGCCGTGTTTGCGCCTCGCCTGGTGACGCGCATCGAAGAGCAACTGCACGGTGGCGGCAATTCCGATTTCCTGTACGAAGGCCTCAAGGCCTACCTGATGCTCGCCGATGCCGAGCATTACGACCCGGACTTCATCAAGGCCTGGATCGCTCTCGATTGGGACCGCAACCTGCCGCGCGACCTGCCGGCCGATCAGCGTCAGGCGCTGACCGAGCACTTGCAGGCGTTGTTCGAACGCCACCCGCCAAACGCGCGCCTGGACCCACGGCTGATTGACGACCTGCGGCGCCAACTGCAACAACTGCCGGTGGCCCAGCGCGTCTATGACCGGGTCAAGCGCCAGAAGCTGCCCGACGGCATCCCGGACTTTCGCATCAACGAAGCCGCAGGCCGCGATGCTGCGCTGGTGTTCAGCCGCAAAAGCGGCAAGCCGCTGGGTGAGCCGCTGAGTGGGTTCTTCACCGCCAAGGGGTATCGCCAGGCGTTCTTGCTAAGCAGCCTGAACCAGACCGGCACCCTCGCCGAAGAGCAATGGGTGCTGGGCCGTGAACAGGCCGACCAGCAGAACGTGGTCAGCCTCGCTGCCGACGTGCGTCGCTTGTACTTCCAGGACTACCAGCGCCAATGGGACGCCTTGCTCGCCGACGTCGACTTCGTGCCGATCACCAGCGTGGCCCAGGCGGCCGATGTACTGCGGGTGATTTCCGGCCCGACCTCGCCACTGAAAAAACTGCTGGTGGCCGTGTCCAAGGAAACCGACCTGCAAGCCGAAGAGCGCCAATTGGCGGCCAAGGGCGTGCCGGTGGAAGGCGGCGTCGACAAACTCAAAGAGCGCCTCGGCAGCCTGCTCGGTCAGGAACAACCGACCGCCAACGCGCCGCAAACGGCAGACGATCCGGTGACCGCGCACTTTGCCGAGCTCAACAGCATCGTCAGCAAGAATGAAGGCGAACCTGCCGCCATCGACGGCCTGCTGGCAGACATGAACGCGCTGTACGTGCAGGTCAGTGCCATGGTCGGCGCCAGTGGCGACGCCTTGCTTGGTGAGGCCAAGAACCAGGCGGCGGCTGCGGCCACGCGGGTCAGCCTGAATGCCGAACGCCAGCCGCCGCTGGTACAGGGCATGGTCAAGTCGGTGGTCAACTCCACTACCAACAGCATGATGGGCGGCGTGCGTAACCAACTGAACGCGGCGTGGGTCAGCGAAGTGGTCAACGTGTACCGCCAGTCGCTGGCCGGGCGTTATCCGATGTCGCCGGGCAGCGCCCGCGACGCCACGCTGGATGACTTCGGCCAGTTCTTCGGCGTGGGCGGGGTGATGGACAACTATTTCCGCAAGTACCTGCAGCCTTACGTGGACACCTCCGCGCAGACCTGGCGCTGGCAGCCAGGCGCCGCGCAAAAGCTCGGGATTGCGCCAGGCGTGTTGCAGACGTTCCAGCGTGCAGCGGCGATTCGTGATGCGTTTTTCCGCGCCGGTGGTACGCAGCCCATTGTGCGTTTCGAACTTAAACCGGTGTCGATGGACCCGACCATCACCCAGTTCCTGCTTGATCTGGATGGCCAGCAATTGAGCTACGACCACGGCCCAAGCCGCCCGGTCGCCATGCAATGGCCGAACCCCGGCAGCATCGGCGTGGTGCGTATTTCGATCATGCCGCCATCGGCCAGCGGTCGTTCGGGCGTGACCCTGGACGGCCCGTGGGCCTGGTTCCGCTTGCTGGAACAGTCGGACCTCACCGCCGGCAACTCGCCGGACCGTTTCAACCTGCGCCTAAGGGTGGACGGGGCGAGCATCGCCTACGAGCTGCGCGCCAACAGCGCCTTCAACCCGTTCAAGAGCCGCGTACTCAGTGGCTTCAGCCTGCCGGAGCGGTTATGACGACGCTGGGTTTCTACGGCAAGTTGGCCAGCCGCGGTGACTTTGTCAGCCGCGCCTTGCCCCAGAGTTTTATCGGCCCGTGGGACAGCTGGCTGGCGGCAGGTCTGCTGGCCAGCCAGAACAGCCTGGGCGGCGACTGGCTCAATGTGTACCTGGTCAGCCCGTTGTGGCGCTTTGTGCTGGCGCCGGGTGTGTGCGGGCCGGACGCGGCGGCGGGGGTGGTCATGCCGAGCATTGACCGGGTCGGCCGGTATTTTCCGTTGGCGGTGGTGGCGTTGCTCGATCACGACACCAACCCCGCATCCCTGGTGGGCGGGCCGGACACCTGGTTTGAGCAGGCCGAAGAGCTGCTGCTCAGCACACTGGATGCCGGCGCGACCTTTGAAGGCTTCAACGATGGCATCGACAAACTCGGCATCCCGGCCAGTGAGCAACGCGCGGTGGACAGCCGCTTTGCCGGCCTGCAACGCGTTGCCGCCACCGTGCCCCACAGCCGCATGATCGCGCTCGCCGAACAGGCCTGCGAGGGCGCGAGCCTGTGGTGGGGGCGGGGTTCGCAGGTAATTTCCCCAGGTTTATTGCGGTGTCAGGGTTTGCCTGCCGCCGGCGATTTTGCGCAGTTTTTGCTCGGACAAGAAGGTGTGGTGTAGATGGGGGCGACGTTCAAATCCGCGAGCAAAAGCCATGTGGGCATGGTCCGCCAGGTCAATGAAGACGCCTGCCTGGACTTGCCGGAAAACCGTCTGTGGGTGGTGGCCGACGGCATGGGCGGGCACGCGGCGGGCGACTACGTCAGCAGCCTGATCGTCGATAGCCTGCGTGCTGTGCCGGTGGGGCGTTCCCTCGACGAATATTCGGCGGCCCTGCGCAATGACCTGATCCGCATCAACGCAACCGTGCGCGAAGAAACCGCCAACCGTGGCGTGACCATGATGGGCAGCACCGTGGTGGTCCTGGCCGCACGCGGCTTGCGCGGCGTGTGTTTGTGGGCCGGCGACAGCCGCCTGTACCGCTTGCGCGAGGGCGTGTTGGAAGGCATTTCCCGCGACCACAGCTACGTGCAGGACCTGCAAGACAGCGGCTTGCTCAGCGAAGCCGATGCCCGTGTGCACCCTCGCGCCAATATCGTCACCCGCGCGATCGGCGTGGAGGCGCAGTTGGAGGTGGCGGTGGTCGACCTGCTGATTGCGCCCGGTGACAGCTACCTGCTGTGCAGCGACGGCCTGAACAAGACCGTCGAGGATCATGAAATCCGCGAAGTGCTGGGCCATGACGCGCCGGATGAAATCGTGCGCAGCCTGGTGCACCTGGGCCTCAACCGGGGCGCGCCGGACAACATCACCGCCATTGTCGTGAAGGTTTCGTCATGAACATCGTGATTCCGGGTTATGACATCGAAGGCGAGATCGGCGAAGGCGCCATGGCCAGCGTGTACCTGGCGACCCAGCGTTCGCTGGAGCGCAAGGTGGCGTTGAAAGTGATGGCGGCGGCGCTGGCGGCGGACCCAAGTTTTTGCGAGCGTTTCCTGCGCGAGGGCAAGACCCTGGCGCGCCTGTCGCACCCGCACACGGTGACCATCCATGACATCGGCAACGTCGGTGAGCTGTATTACATGGCCATGGAGTACCTGCCCAACGGCACGCTCAAAGAGCGCATTGCCGCCGGCCTGACACCGGAGCAGGGCGTGACGTTGATCCGCCAGATCGCCTCGGCGCTGGGCTATGCGCATGCTCAGGGCCTGGTGCACCGTGACGTCAAGCCGGCGAACATTCTGTTCCGCGCTGACGGCACCGCCGTGCTGTCGGACTTCGGCATCGCCAAGTCTCTGGATGACCGTACCCAGTTCACTCAAGCCGGGTTTGCCGTGGGCACGCCGAGCTACATGAGCCCGGAGCAGGCGCGGGGCCAGGAGATTGATGGCCGCGCTGACCTCTACGCACTCGGCGTGGTGCTCTATGAAATCCTCGTCGGCGAGTTGCCTTACAGCGGCACCGATGCCCTGTCCACGGCGCTGGCGCACCTGACCGAACCGCTGCCGGAATTGCCGGTGCACCACGGCCGTTATCAGGAGGTGTTGCGCAAGCTGTTGGCCAAGGACCCGGCGGAGCGTTTCCCGGACGCGGCGGCGTTGCTGCGCGCGCTGGACCAACTGCCGGCCGACTCGCCGGAAGCCACGCTGGTGCGGCCGTTGCCGATTCCGCTGAGCTTCGACCTGGCCGGGATGACGCCGGTGTCTATCGACATTCCGACCGACAAACCCCAGCCGCAGCCGGTGCGCCAACCGGTGGTGACGCCGACCCAACACAGCAACGTGTCCGAGCAGCGCCGTGGGCCGGTGCTGGCCTTGGCTGCAGTCGCAGTAGCTGTCGCGCTTGCCATCGGTGGCGCGAGCTACTGGTGGTTGAGCCGCGGCGATACGCCAGCGGCGCCGCCCGCTGCGGTGGTGCCGAAAACGCCCGCGCTTCCTGAAGTAAAAACGGCTGTGGCCGATGCGGACGGCGGCCAGCGCCCCTTGCTGATGGCGGGCAAGAAGACCCTGTTCCAGCGGGTGCTGAGCAAGCCGGGCGCCAAGCTGTCCCACGATGCCGGTGGTGCTTCCAACGAGGGGCTGCCGGCGTTTTCGGTGCTCTACGTTTACCAGCGCAAAGACGTCGATGGCAGCCCGTGGCTGCGTGTCGGCGCTGCCACCGATGGGCGCAGCGACGGCTGGTTGCCGGCCGCCCAGGTCAGCGACTGGAAGCAAAGCCTGGTGCTCAAATTCACCGAGCGCTCGGGCCGGGCGCCGGTGATGTTCCTGCGCCAATCCAGCGAGGTGGAAAAACTGTTGGCCGACCCTGCGGCCGCCAAAGGCGTTCTGGCCAAGGCGCAGAAGAACAGCGAAGACAATCAGCAGGTGTTGGCGCTGGAGCCGACGGCCAGCGCGGTGCCGCAGGACCAGTTCTACCTGCTGCCGATTTTCGACTCCAAAGAGAGCTTCGACGAAAACGGCCAGCCGGTGCAGTTGCTCAATGTGGCCTCTATCGACCCCGGCAGCAGCGCGGCCGCCAAGCCGGCCGCCCGAGCGATCAACACCAGCGCCGACGCCTTCCGCACCGCCGTGGTGCTGGTGGTCGACACCACCGTGTCGATGCAGCCTTACATCGACCAAGTCCGCGACGTGGTGCACGAGCTGCAAACCCGTATCGCCGAGCGCGGTGAGCTGGACAGCGTCAGCTTCGGGCTGGTGGGTTTTCGCAACAGCATCAAGAAAACCCCAGGGCTTGAGTACGTCGCCAAGACGCTGATCAGCCTCGATCAGGGCCGCGACCCGCAGCGCTTTCTCGACATCGCGCGGCAGGTCAAAGCCTCCACCGTGTCCAGCCACTCGTTCAACGAAGACGCGTTTGCCGGGGTGATGCAGGCCGTGGATGGCATGGACTGGTCCGGCTATGGTGGGCGCATCATCCTGCTGGTCACCGACGCTGGCGCACTGCGCAAGAACGACCCGTTTGCCGCCACCCAGATGAACGAAGCCGAGGTGCGCCAGGCCGCGCTGGGCAAGCAGATCAAGATCTACGCCCTGCACCTGCGCACCGACGCCGGCAAGAAAACCCATGCCGGTGCCGAAACCCAGTACCGCGTGCTCACCGCCGACGCCAACCCGCAGATCGGCGACCTCTACACGCCGGTGCCGAGTGGTGATGTGCGCAAGCTGGGTGAGCGTGTCGATGAGATCGGCAGCGTATTCGCCAACCTCGTGCACCAGGTGCGCAGCAATACGCCGCAACCGGTGCCGCTGCTGAGCGCCGCGCCGACCTTGGCCGACAAGTCCGCGGCCGTCGGCTACGCCATGCACATGGATTTCCTCGGCCGCAAAACCGCGAGCCAGGCGCCGCAACTGGTCAGCGCCTGGACCGCCGACCGCGACCTGACCAACCCGGCGCTGCCGGCGTTCCAGGTGTGTGTGATGCTGACCAAATTGCAGCTCAACGACCTGCAGCAGTCGCTGAAACTGATCGTCGATGCGGCGCGCAAGACCCAGACCTCGCCCAAGGATTTCTTCCAGGAAATCGCCAGTGCCTCGGCCTACATGAGCCGCGACCCACAGGCGCTGCGCAAGGGCGGCAACCTGGCCGACGGCGGCATCCTCGGCGAATACCTGGAAGGCCTGCCGTACCGCAGCAAGTCGCTGAACATGACCCAGGATTTGTGGTTGTCGTTGAGCGTGGCCGAGCAGGAAGACTTTATCGACGAGCTGGATTCGAAAATCCGCCTCTACGAAACCTTTCACAATGACGTGGCCAACTGGGTCCGTTTCGGCGATGCCGAGCCGGGCGATGCGTTGTACCGCGTGCCCTTGTCGACGCTGCCGTGATGCTGAACTTGAGCGCAGTGCACAAAAGCCGCGGCGTTGGCAGCCAGCGCTACAGCCTGGTGATTCCGGCGCTGGCGCTGCGCGCGGGTGAGCAGTTGGCAATCGTCGGGCCGAGCGGCTGTGGCAAAAGCACCTTGCTCGACGTGCTGGCGCTGGTGTTGGCGCCGGATCAGGTTGGCCGGTTTGAATTTGATCAGGTCGATGTCGGCGCTCTGTGGCGCGCCGATCAGCAGTCGACGTTGGCCGCGCTGCGCAGCACGCACTTGGGCTATGTGCTGCAAACCGGCGGCCTGCTGGGTTTTCTCGATGTGCGCAGCAATATCGCCTTGTCCCGGCAACTGCTGGGGCTCAAGGACGACGGCAGCGTCGCGCGTTTGGCCGAGCAGTTGGAGATCAGCGATCAGTTGGGCAAGAAACCGGCTGCGCTGTCGGTGGGCCAACGCCAACGCGTGAGCTGCGCCCGTGCACTGGCCCACGCGCCGCAACTGGTGCTGGCGGATGAGCCGACGGCGTCGCTTGACCCGCTGAACGCCGAACGCGTGATGCAGGCGCTGCTGGCCCAGGCCCGCGAACATCGCGCGGCCTGCGTGATCGCCACCCATGACGAGCCGCTGGCCCGCGCCAGTGGTTTGCAGGTGCGGCGCATCAGTTGCCGCCGTGACACCGACGGCGGCGTCACGGCCACCCTCGGGGAGGCGTGCTGATGCGCATCGGTCTGGTGGCGTCCCTGGCCTGGCAGGATTACCGCAACGACGCCTGGCTGTCGGCTTGTTCGGTGCTGGCATTGGTAGCCGTCATCGCGCCGTTGCTGGTGTTATTCGGCCTGAAATTTGGACTGGTTAGCAGTTTGACCGAACGCCTGGAGACCGACCCCGCAACCCGTGAAATTATTCCGTTGGGCGGCGGTCGATTCAACGCAGCGTTTATCGAGCAACTTGCCCAGCGTCGCGATGTGGCCTTTGCCGTGCCGCGTACCCGCCAGATTGCGGCGACCGCGCAGGTGGGCACGCTGACCCTGGAAATGCTGCCGACTGTAGCGGGTGATCCGCTGCTCGTGGGGTTGCCGATGCCTCGGGGCCTGGACCAGATCGTGCTGAGCCACACCGCTGCAGAAAAACTCGCGGCGCGGCCTGGCGATTGGCTGGAGACCAGCTTTGCGCGGCAAGTGGCAGGGCGCGTCGAAGCCCAGCGCACACGGTTGCAAGTGCTGGCGGTACTGCCGCTGGAAGCGTTCGCGCGGGACGGTTTGTTTGCCGATTTGCGCCTGCTGGAAGCGGCGGAAGATTACCGCGACGGCCGCGCGGTGCCGGCGTTGAGTTGGGACGGTGACGCGGTCGGTGTGAATGAGCAGCGGGTTTATCCGGCGTTTCGTCTGTATGCCCGCAACCTCGCCGATGTGGAGCGGTTGCGCGTGTTTTTCGCCGGGCAGAACCTGTTGGTGTCGACCCAGGCGAACGCCATCGCCCAGGTGCAGTCGTTGAGCCGCAACCTGTCGATCGTGTTCTGGATCATCGCCGGGTTGGCCTTGGCGGGCGCATTTGCGGCGATCTTCGCCGGCGTTTTGGCCGCCGTGGCGCGCAAGCGTCGGGAATTGTCGGTGCTGCGCCTGCTGGGGTTTTCCACTGCCGGGCTGTTGTTGTTTGTGGTGCTGCAGGCGCTGTACAGCGCAGGGTTTGCCGCCGTGCTCAGTGCCGGGTTGTATGGCCTGGCCGAGGCGGGTTTGAACAAATTATTCGTGCAGGTGCCGGGCGAATACGCCAGCCACCTGTTGGCGCCTCATTACGCCCTGGCCCTGGCTGCAGTCCTCGGCGTCAGCGCCGTGGCGGCGGCTTGTGGCGGTTGGCGAGTGGCGCGTATCCAGGCTTCTGAAGGAATCAGAGATGTATAAGTTACTGGGCGCCGCGATGGCGCTGAGCTTGGCTTCAATGGCGTGGGCGGATGAGGCGAGTGACAAACTCGACAACCCCAAACCGTTGCCCGATGACGTGAGCCTGCCGCTGCCGTGCGAAGGCAACATGGTGTTCCGCTACGCCTATGTGCTGGCCCAGGGCACCCTGGATGACCGCGAGATCAGCCTCGGTTACCCCTTTGCCGAGGGTGAGGCGGGTTATCAGCAGTCGTTTATCTCCGGCTACCGGCGCGACTTTATCAACGGCCAGTTCACGCTCAAGGATTTGCCCAAGGACTGGAACGCAGTCATTGCGCCCTTGATGCCGAAGACCGACGCCAAAACTCCGCTCAAGCCGATGCTGTACTTCATCGGCAAGTACGAAGTCACCGCGCGTCAGTATGCCCAAGTGATGTCCCAGGCACAGTCGCTCGCCAGTGGCGAGCCGGCGCCAGCCTGCGATGCGCCGACCGGCATGGCTGCACGCTTGCCCAAGGTGAAACTCTCGCGCTTTGAAGCCGAGCGCTTCTCGGCGGTGTACAGCGCCTGGTTGATGAAATACCACCGCGACTTGCTGCCGGTCAGTGGTCGTGGGTCTTCGGCCGAAGACGGTGGCCTCGGTTTTGTGCGCTTGCCCACCGAAGTGGAATGGGAATTCGCCGCGCGCGGTGGCCAGGCTGTGAGCCGTCAGGACCTCGAAGGGCGGCTGTTTCCGCGCCGTGTCGAAGGCAGTGAAAGCGACGGGCCGCTGGGTGATTACGCGGTGTTCAACCAAGTCGCCGGTGGTACCGGCCAGGCGGCACGCCTGATGCCCATCGGCACCAAATTGCCCAACCCGATTGGCATGTTCGATGTGATCGGCAATGCGGCGGAAATGGTCCAGGAATCGTTTCAACTGGTGCACGCCGGGCGCCGCCAGGGCACCTACGGCGGTTTTGTGGTCAAGGGCGGCAACTACCTGGAAGGCGAGGGCACGCTGTTCACTGGCATGCGCCGCGAATACCCGCTGTTCGCCGCCGACGGCACCGAGCAGAGCAACGAGACCACCGGTTTTCGCGTGGCGATTGGGGCGTTGTCTGCGCCGCGTTCGCGCTACAAGGAGCTGTTCGCGCAGTGGCAGAAAGAAGGCCGCCTGGCCTCGCTGACCGACGCCATCGACGACGCCCAGGACCCGACCAAGCGCCTGGACAGCATCATCGCCGCCAGCGTCGATCCCAAGCTGCAAGCTGAACTGGGCCTGGTCAACGAAGAACTCAAGCGCAACGTTTCGCTGATCGCCCAGCAACGCGAAGAGGCGGCGGGCAACCTGATTCAATCGGCCGCGCTGGTGGCCGAGACCATCAGCAACTACAACATCCGCCTGATGAACTTGCAGAAGAGTCGTCAGCAGGCTCTGGACAACAAGGACGCGGCCAGCGCGCAGCTGTTTGCCACGGCCATCGACAATGGCCGCAGCGCGCTCGACGGCGCAGTGGCGATCTACATCGACAACCTGGCCACCGGCACGCGCTACACCGACGCGGTGATCCAGGCGCAGTTTCAACGAATCAAGGAAGAGTTGGATCGCAAGCCAGTGCTCGGCAAGAGCCTGGTGACGCGCGCGACACTGTTCGTTCGCCATGTCGGCAACTACCGCAAACAACAGCGGGCCGACCCGGCAACGATTTTGAAGGAATTGCTCGCAGCGAGCGGTCAGCGGTCTTGATCGCTGGTTGTATGGCGAGCTTGGAAGGGACTCAGGCGGCGGTGGGCCGTGCTGGGCAAGTCAAACTTAACAGAGAACACACCTATGCTTTTTTCCCGTAAGGCGGTTTCCAAGCGTCACTTGCTGCTGATCGCGGCTGGTTTCAGCACCGTGTTGACTGGCTGCGCCACGTCGCCGGCGTCCAAGGTCGCGTCGAGCACCAAGGTCGAGTACTACCCGAACTGCTACGAGCCAGTGCAGCACCTGCGCGCGACCGACTCGGACATGACCAAGTCGGTTGTTACCGGTGCGGCCATCGGCGCTGCCGGCGGTGCTCTGCTGGGCGCGCTGACCGGCGACTCCGACAAGCGCGGCCGTAACGCTGCCATCGGTGCCGCGGGCGGCGCCCTGGCGGGTGGTGCAGCGGGTTACTACACCGAGCGTCAGAAGCAGATCAGCGATGACAACCAGCGCATTGCGTCCTACGCGGCTGACGTCAACAAAAGCGCCTCGGACATCGACCGCAGCACCGCATACGCCAAGGCGTCGCAGCAGTGCTACCAGAGCGCATTCACCAAGCTGGTGGCTGATCGTAAAGCCAAGACCGTCAACGACACCGAAGGCCGCAAGCGCCTGGCGGAAATCGTTTCCGGCCTCAAGGAGTCCAATGACCTGATCGTCGCGGTCAACGGCAAAGCCAGTGAAGACCTGAACAACTACACCCAGGCGTACGAGCAAGACCTGCAACAAGTGGGTGTGCAGCGTGCCGACGTAGTGACCGTGGCCACCGCTGATACCACGCCGGTGGTGACGCCGGCCAAAGGCAAAAAAGCCGTCAAGCCGGCGAAAAAGGCAGCGCTGCCGACCGTGCCGAAAGAAGCGGTCGCCACCGAAAAAACCATCCAGACCGCGCAGACCAAGCAAGCTGAAAGCAAGCAGGTCGCCAGCGCCGGTAAAGCGCAGATCGAAGGCACTTGCCGCGATCCAAACCTGGCCGACTGGGCGCCGGTGCCTTGCCCTAACGTTTAAGTAACATGTTGCTATAAGTGTTAAACGCCAGCCGATCTCCCGCTAAAGCGCGAGATCGGTGGCGTTCCTCCAACAAATCGTTACACTGCTTCGGCCACTTAATAATGATACCGAGGCCGTGTGCATGAAATTTCGTCTTCTGCTGTGGGTGCTTGGCCTGATGATGGGCAAAGCCAGCCGCACCAATCCTGCTTTCCAGCAACAGCTGGGTGACAAAGACCTGGCGTTCCAGTTGCAGACCCTCGACGGCAAAGTTGCCCGTCACTTCATCGTTAAAGACCAGCGCATCACCAGCCGCTCAGGGGTCCACCCGCAGCCTGCGTTTGCTATCGCCTTCAAAGATGCCGCCTACGGCTTCGCCACGATGCAGGCGAAGAACAAGCAACTGGCGTTCATGACGGGGATTCAGGACAAGTCGATCCAGATCAAGGGCAACCCGGCGTTGGTGATCTGGTTCCAGGGGCTGACCAAGTATTTGAAGCCGAAGAAAAATAAGTAAGTCTTTCAGTTCGACCGAGTTGAGTTCATCGCCGGCAAGCCAGCTCCCACCTATGACTGCATTCCAAAGGTGGAACTCGGTCGAATGTGGGAGCTGGCTTGCCGGCGATAGCGGTTTTTCAGGCGAAGCAGTTAACCCTGGCTGAACTGCGATGCCAGCTCACGCAACAGCACCTCGGCATCCAGTACTTTGCCGACCACTTCCTCAGCCTTGTCACGGCTCAAGCCCAAACGCTCAAGCAGTGCATCCGGAATCGCCTCATCCGGCCCGGAGCCAATGCCACGGCTGCGCAACAAGCGCACCGCCAGGCACACCAGGTTCGGGTATTCGGCATATTGCCCGTCGTAGGTCGGGTCGTGCTGGAAGCGCAGGGCGGTGGACAGTTCGTCCGGCATGTCCCAGTAGCGCATCAGCCAGGCACCGATCTGCTCGCGGCTGATGCCCAGCAAGTGTTGCTCGACATAGCTGTGGCACAGGTGCGGGTTGACCTCCAGGTGACGGCAGATCAGCGAGAAGTGCGGCGGAAACACGTGGGCCAGCAGCAGATAACCGAAGTTATGCAGCAGGCCGGCCAGGTAGGTCAGGCCGGCTTCCGGGCGCTGGGCGCGTGGCATGGCGCGGGTCAGGCCTTCGATCACGGCGGCGGTGTAGATCGACTGGTGCCAGTACGGCGTGGACTGATGCGGGTGGTCTTTGGGCAGGCTCAAGGTTTTACCCAGGGCCAGGCCCAACGCCAGGTTGATCACCAGATCAAAGCCCAGCACGCGCACGATGGCGTCTTCAACTGAACGAATTTTGCCTGGCGAGGCGTAGTACGGCGACGCGGCCCAGCTCACCACTTGGGCGGCCAGGGCCGGGTCGGTTTCCACTACGCCAGTGATGTCATCGATGGTGGCGTTGGGGTCGACGCGCAGCTTGATGATCTTCTGCGCGGTATCGGCCAGCGGTGGAATCTCGATGGTCGCTTCCAGGCGTTGCTGGATACGGCGGGCGGTGAACGCCTGCATCGCCTGAGTGATTTCCTCGCGGTCATCATTGGGGCGGTCGAGGTTCGGGCGAATGTTACTCAACGGCTCGCCGAACTGCCCGGCGCTGGCTTTGGTGAGCATGGTCTTGAAGTCGCTGCTGGCGATTTCCAGCAACAGCCCGGCTTCGCCTGAATGCACCAGCAGGCTCGGTTCGCTCAGCAGGCTGCCTTCGTACAGGCAGGGCGAACTGGTCAGGGCCGGCAGGCCTGGCAGCAGGCTCAACTCATGCTTGGCCAACATGCGCTCGATGCGATCCGGCGACACCGCGGTTAGGCGGCGGCCGGTGAGTTCGGCGAGTCGGTTGAGGTCGAGCAACTGGCTCTGCGGGAACAGCACCATGAGGGCGCCAACGGCATCTTCCAGCAAGACCGCCTGGACCTTTCGCGCGGGATTCAGGCCAGCCTGTTCGGCGACTTCCGTATAAGGAATGGCGAGCTTTGCGAGCAGAGCCCGAATGACCGGCGGGGCGGTCAGTGGGGCTGTGGCGAGGGCTACTTCTGACATGGCCTGATCCAATTTCTTACAGTCACCGAAGTATAACCAGCTTGATACAACTGTTGGTTGGATAAGTGAGTCAGGCGTCACACTTGGCCGTATTGCTGCCCATGCCGTAGCCAGCGATCGAGCAACGGGCTGACGTGATCCGGCCAGCGTTCGAGCAGCGCTTGCGCCGCATCACGCACGGCGGGTAGCAGGTCAGCGTCGCGCATCAGGTCGGCGACCTTGAATTGCAGCAGGCCGGTCTGGCGGGTGCCGAGCATTTCACCTGGGCCGCGCAGCTCGAGGTCTTTTTCGGCGATGACAAAGCCGTCGTTGGTTTCGCGCATGATGCCCAGGCGCTGACGACCGATCTGTGACAACGGTGGATGGTAGAGCAGCACACAATGGCTGGCAGCGCTGCCCCGGCCGACGCGGCCGCGTAATTGGTGCAATTGGGCCAGGCCCAGGCGCTCGGGGTTTTCGATGATCATCAAGCTGGCATTGGGCACGTCCACACCTACTTCGATCACCGTGGTGGCCACCAGCAATTGCAGGTTGCCCGCTTTGAATTCGGCCATCACCGCAGCTTTTTCCGCAGGCTTCATGCGGCCGTGGATCAGCCCGACCTTGAGTTCGCCCAGGGCACTGGTGAGGTCTTCATAGGTGGTTTCGGCGGCCTGGCACGTCAGCTCCTCGGACTCTTCGATCAGCGTGCACACCCAGTACGCCTGACGGCCTTCGGCGCAGGCACCGCGCACACGCTCGATCACTTCCACGCGGCGGGTGTCGGTGACCAGCACGGTGTTGACCGGGGTACGGCCGGGCGGCAGTTCGTCGAGGATCGAGGTGTCGAGGTCGGCGTAGGCGCTCATGGCCAAGGTGCGTGGGATCGGTGTTGCGGTCATGATCAACTGGTGCGGACTCATGCGCCCGCCCACGCCTTTTTGGCGCAGGGCCAGGCGCTGCTGCACGCCGAAGCGGTGCTGTTCGTCGATGATCACCAGCGCGAGGTTCTTGAATTTCACTTCGTCCTGGAACAGCGCATGGGTACCCACCACCATCGGTGCGCCATTGGCGATCTGTTCAAGCGCGGCCGCGCGCACCTTGCCCTTGAGTTTGCCGGCCAGCCACGCCACTTCCAGGCCCAGCGGCTCGAGCCAGCGCTTGAAGGTGATGAAGTGCTGTTCGGCGAGAATCTCGGTGGGCGCCATCAGCGCCACTTGGTAACCGGCTTCCAGTGCCTGCAAGGCGGCGAGGGCGGCGACCACGGTTTTGCCAGCGCCCACGTCACCCTGGATCAGGCGCAGCATCGGTTCTTTCTGACTGAGGTCGTAGGCGATTTCATTGCCAACCCGTTGCTGGGCCCCGGTGGGCGCAAAGCCCAGGTTCGCCAGGTATTGCGCAGGCAGGCGCGTGGCCTTGGGCATTGCTGGCGCGCGCAGGGAGCGCATGCTTTCGCGCAGGCGCTGCTGGGACAGCTGGTGAGTCAGCAGCTCTTCAAAGGCCAGGCGATGTTGCGCCCAGTGATGACCCAGGGCCAGTTCGTCGACATCGGCATCGGCGGGCGGGTGGTGCAGATAGCGGATGGCATCGTCCAGCGGCGCCAGTTGGTAATCGCGGGCCAGTTCCACCGGCAGCCAGTCAGGCAGGCTTTTGGGGCCGAGCATGGTCAGGGTCTGCATGCACAGTTGGCGCAGGCGTTGTTGGGTCAGGCCTTCGGTCAGCGGGTAGATCGGCGTGAGGGTGGTATCCACCGGCGGCGGTTCGTCGCCGGTAATGGCGCGGTATTCGGGGTGGTAAATTTCCAGGCCCGACGCGCCAGGCCGTGCCTCGCCGTAGCAACGCACGCGGGTGCCGCGCTTGAGGCCTTCCTTCTGGGCGTTGCTGAAATGGTAGAAGCGCAGGCTGAGGCCACCGGTGCCGTCCTGCAGGCGTACGACCAGGCTGCGGCGCTTGCCCATCACCACATCCGCGCCACTGACGGTGCCTTCGACCACCGCGTCCTGCCCTGGGCGCAGATGGCCGATGGGCACGACGCGCGTGCGGTCCTGATAACGCAGGGGCAAGTGGAACAGCACGTCCTGGAGGTTCTCCAGGCCGACCTTGGCCAACTTCTCGGCCATGGCTTCACCGACACCCTTGAGTGCGGTGACCGACACGTGCGACAGCTCAGTCATACCCTGGCTTAGCTCGCAGCAGGCGGCTTGGCCACCGAGCACAGACGGATCGAGTCGGCGAGGATCTCAATGGCTTTCGGGCGTGGGAAGCTGGCGCGCCAGGCGATCGCCACGGTGCGGAATGGCACCGGCGGCGTGAGTGGGCGCACTTCGATCACACCGGGGGCGTAGTGATGACTGTCCACTGCTGAGAGCGGCAAGATCGAAATGCCCAGGCCGGACGCGACCATGTGGCGGATGGTTTCCAGCGAGCTGGATTCCACAGTGGTGTGCTTGGCGCCGTCGTTGCCCTTGGTCAGAGTCGGGCAGGCTTCGAGTACCTGGTCGCGGAAGCAGTGGCCTTCGCCGAGCAGCAACAGGCTCTTGTCGTTGAGCAGGCCGGCGTCGATCGTGTCTTTTTGCGTCCACGGGTGGGAGGCCGGCATCAACACGTAGAACGGCTCGTCGTAGAGCGGCAAGGTCAACACGTCCGCTTCGTTGAACGGCAGGGCGATGATGATCGCGTCCAGCTCGCCGTTGCGCAGTTTGTCGCGCAGCACGTGGGTGAAATTTTCTTCGATATACAGCGGCATCTGCGGCGCGACGCGGTGCAGTTGCGGAATCAAATGCGGGAACAGGTACGGGCCAACGGTGTAGATGGCGCCGACTTTCAGCGGCGCAGTCAGCTGGTTCTTGCCGGCCTGGGCCAGCTCGCGAATGCTTTGGGCTTGTTCCAGCACCTTTTGGGCCTGGGCGACAATGCCTTCGCCCACTGGCGTGAGGCGTACGGCGCTCTTGCTGCGCTCGAAAATCAGCACACCGAGTTCGTCTTCAAGCTTTTTCACACCCACCGACAGCGTCGGCTGGCTGACATGGCAACGCTCGGCCGCGTGGCCGAAGTGCTGCTCTTGGGCGAGGGTCACGATGTAGCGTAATTCTGTAAGAGTCATAGCGGGCGTCCATGAGGTTGCGAGCCAAGCATACCGGCTGCAATCGATAGACGCACGTTATCAGAACTTTGCTGGGGATTGAGCGGGGAGTGGCTCGGATTTAACTGAAAAATGGATTTTTAGCGGCAACAAGCAAAATGTGGGAGCGCACTGGCTCGCGAATGTGCGGTGTCAGTGACGAATGTATCGACTGACACTGCGCTTTCGCGAGCAAGCCCGCTCCCACATGGGCCCGCCTCGCAATCCTTAGCGGCGACGCTTCTCGATGTTGTAAACAAACGGCGCGACGATCTCGACGCTGCCGCCTTTCAACATGTCGGCCGGTGGCTTGGGCAATGGCTGGGCACGACGAATCATGTCCAGGGTCGCGCGGTCCAGGTCGGCGTTGCCGGAGCGGCCCACCAACTCGTAGGACAGCACATTGCCTTCGGCGTCGACCACGAAGCGCAGGCGGTTAAGCCCCTCTTTGCCACGCTGTTGAGCGCCTGGCGGGTATTTCTTGTACTTCTGCAAGTGCGCCAGCAGGGCGCCTTCCCAGGACGCTTTTGCTGCTACCTGGGCTGGCGACGGGCCGGGCACGGGTTGAGCGGATTTTTCAGCCGGCGCATTGGTCGGTGGGGTTTCGCTCGGCGGCTCTTCGGAAGGCTTCTCCTTGGGCGGCTCGGGCTTTTTCTCCACAGGCTTGGGCGGCTGGGGTTTGGGCTTGGGCTTGACCGGCTTGGGCACCTGGATCGTTGGCTTGGGCGCCTCGGCCAGTTTCGGCAAAGGCAGCTCTTCCACTGGAGCCGGCGGCTGTGGCGGCGTGACCACCTTTGGCGGCGCGGGAGGCGGTGGTGCCGGCATCGGCGCCAGGTCGATGACCATGGCGGCCGGTGGCAGCGTCACCGGATGCGGCGCGGACCATTGAAGCGCGATGATGATCGCGACGGCATGCACGCCCAGCACGACGGCGAGGCTGGTGCCATAACGCGTCAGTTTGTGGCGCGTCGTGATCATTTCTTGGCTGCCGTCTCAAGTCCGACCAGGCCTACCTTGAGGTAGCCGGCTGCCCGCAGGGCATCCATCACGCTCATCAGGTCGCCGTAGTCCACGCCCTTGTCGGCCTGGAAGAAGATCGTCGTGTCTTTCTTGCCTTGGGTCTTGGCGTCGAGCACCGGGCCCAGGGTTTCAGCTTTGACTTCTTCTTCGCCCAGGAACAGGCGTTGGTCCGCCTTGACGCTGAGGAAGATCGGCTTCTCCGGGCGCGGCGCAGGCTTGGCGCTGGAGGCCGGCAGATCGACCTTGATGTCCACGGTGGCCAACGGTGCCGCCACCATGAAGATGATCAGCAGCACCAGCATCACGTCAATAAACGGCGTGACGTTGATTTCGTGGTTCTCGACGAGTTCATCGTCGCCTTGATTCAAATGCAGGCCCATGGCCGATTACCCCACTTTCACCATGTGCGGTTGCGAGCTGCGCTCGGTAGGGGCGTGATCGAGGTCGCGGCTGACCAGCAGCAGGACTTCTGCCGACGCGTCCGATACCTGAGCCTTGTAGCCGGCAATCGAACGGGCGAAGACGTTGTAGATCACCACCGCAGGAATTGCGGCAACCAGGCCCAATGCGGTTGCCAGCAGGGCTTCGGCGATGCCGGGGGCAACGACGGCGAGGTTGGTGGTCTGGGTTTTGGCGATGCCGATGAAGCTGTTCATGATGCCCCACACGGTACCGAACAGACCGACGAACGGTGCGGTGGAACCGATAGTGGCGAGCACGCCGGTGCCGCTGCTCATGTTACGACCGCAGGCCGCCACCAGGCGCTCGAGGCGGAAGCTGACGCGTTCCTTGATGCCTTCTTTTTCGCGGGTGTTGACCGACAGGCGCATTTCTTCCAGCGCGTCGTGGACCAGCAGGTTGGCCAGGGTGCCCTTCTTGGTAGCGGTGTCGCTGGCTTCCTTGAGGGTGGTGGCTTTTTTCAGGTGGACGATTTCAGTGCGCAGACGACGCTTGGCGCCCAGCAGCTCGAAGCCCTTGGCGATCCAGATGGTCCAGGTAATGATCGAGGCGATGGCCAGGCCGATCATGACGGCTTTTACCACCACGTCAGCGTTCTGGTACATGCCCCACGGGGACAGGTCATGGGCCATGCCCAGGCTGTTGTCTTCTTCCAGTACAACACCGGAGTCGTCGGCAGGCGCAGGGGCTGCGGCCTGGGCCGGGTCGGTGGCCACAGGTGCTGCGGCAGGAGCTGGCGGCGTGGCTGCATTCTGCTGGGCCGCAGCCGGAGTGGCTGGGGCGGTCGCGTCAGCGAATGCGGCGGTCGGTGCCAGCAGAACGCTGAACAGCAGCGCAGCAATCGCACGCCAGGCGCGAGATGGGCTGAGAGGCTTGGTTGGCGAAGCGGGGTTTGTATTACGTGTCATGCTGGCCGGACCTGAGAGAAAAAAATGAGTGATCGTCCTGCCAGACCCTGATGGGTCGAGGACAAATGGGCGGTTATTATTGCAAGTAATTCTTGTTAACAAAAGTAATACAGTTACTTAATTTGTCCTTTTGCTGGCCGCTGGTCATCTTCGGCGGCTAATCTGCGCCTTTAAGAATGGAGTTTTGTGATGTCTGCGCCTTCTGTTGTGATTGCCGGTTGCGGCGATGTGGGTAGTCGGCTGGCTAGCCAATTGCTGGCCTCGGAATGGGAGGTTCATGGCCTGCGACGTGATATTTCACGCCTTCCAGAGGGTGTCATCGGCATCGCCGGTGACCTGTTCAAAAAGGATTGCCCTGACACTTGGCCAATCGGCGCAGTGGATTACCTGGTGTATTGCGCCGCTGCCACCGACCACGATGAGGCCGGCTATCGCGCGGCGTACGTGCAAGGGTTGCAGCATGTGTTGGAGTGGCTGAACGACTACGGCCAGGAGCCCAAGCATTTGCTGTTTGTGTCGAGCAGCAGTGTGTACGGCCAGCAGAAGGGTGAGTGGGTCGACGAAACGTCCGACACTCAAGCGAAAGGGTATTCCGGCCAGATCATGCTGGAAGCTGAGCAAGTGGCGCTCAATAGCGGCATTCCGGCGAGCATTGTGCGGTTGACCGGTATCTATGGGCCCGGCCGTGAATGGCTTCTGACCCAAGTGCGCCAAGGCTATCGCGTGGCGGTTGATCCACCTTTATATGGCAACCGGATTCACGCGGATGACGCTGCCGGATTGCTGGCCTTCCTGCTGCGGCATGTGGAGCAGGGCGGTTCGCTGGATAGCATCTACATCGGCGTTGACGATGCGCCCGCGCCCTTGGCAGAAGTGGTGGGTTGGTTGCGCGACTACCTGGGCGTGACCGAATGGGCTGACGACGCCAGTGTGCGCCGCGCCGGCAGCAAGCGATGCAGCAATGCCCGAGCCAAGGCGTTGGGTTGGGTGCCGACCTACCCGACTTATCGCGAAGGGTACGCGGCGATCCTTGAAGGTAAGTGCTAGATGTGAAAAAGGAGCCGTGAGGCTCCTTTTTTGTTATTGCTTTTCCAGCAGCCATTGGCGTGGCCCTGGGCTGAGCTGGGGGATTTCGTCTGGCTGGGAAAGGTTGATCGCCTGCAGAATTTCCAACTGTTTGCCGTAGCGCACGAAAATCCAGTCCTCGCCGACAGCATCTTTACCCAGATAGACGACGTCATTGCCGGCACCTTGAGTGGCGCAATCGCCTCCCAGGCACAATTCGTAGCGGTCATTATTGCCCAGGCCGGACACGCCGCCATCGGCGCTGAACCTCACAAGGTCGCCTGTGCCTTGGCCTTCAATAATTTTCCACTGACCGCCCATGTAGGCTGAATTCAGGGCTTGCCTGAACGTGGTGCCCCACTTGGCACCTGCGGCAGCGGGTTGGGTGGGGCGGCTAAACGTTTGGCCTACGTGAATCTTGCTGGTCTGTTGGACCAGTTGCTCGCCGTTCAATTGCAATTCGTCGCTGCCATGGCCGTCGTAATCCACCGACCAAATGCCAGGCGCTTTCGGCAGCAGCTGGCCTTCACCCACCTCGAACGCAGTGCTCAATTGCGCTTTGCCGGTACGGGTGTCGATGTTCCATTCCAGGTTCATGCCGTTGGCGTCCAGGGCTTTAAGCAGCGGCCGCCCCTGGGCGGCGGTATCGATGGCGGCCTGGTTGATCCATCGCCCGCTGATGTCCGCGGTTTGCTGCTGTATCTGCGTGCAGCCGCCCAGCAGGATCAGGCTGATGAGGAGTAGCGTGTGCATGGAGTGGCCCGTCTGCTGGTGAAAAAACCATGGCGCAGACTAAAGAAAAAGGAGCCGGTAGGCTCCTTTGTTCTGTATCACTGTTTTTCCAACAACCACTGCCGTGGCCCCGGCGTAAACGAAGGCACTTCATCGGCCTGCGCAGTGTTCACGGCCTGGAAGATTTCCAGCTGCTTGCCCTTGCGCGCGAAGATCCACGGGTTGCCCTGGCCGTTGAGTTGCAGCCAGATACTGTCGTAGCCGCCGCTCATTGAGGCGCAGTCACCCGCCAGGCACAGCGAGTACCGATCGACACCGGGCAAACCGGCGACTTTGCCGTCAGCCTGGAACTGCACCGTGGCGCCGTCGCCGTTCCCGTCGGTGATCTTCCAGTCGCCACCCATATAGGCGGCATACAGGGCGCGCTCGAAGTTGGCGCCCAGTGGCGCGCCTTCGGGGGCTGGGTCATTGGCACGGGCGAACAGCTGCTCAGGCTCATTGTCGTTGGCCACTTGCAGCAGTTGTTTGCCTTTGCGCTTGAGTTCGGTGGCGGAGCTGCCGTAGAAATCGACGCTCCAGGCGCCGGGTTTTTCGCCGAGCAGCTTGCCTTCGGCGACTTCAAAACCGTTGTAGTAACGCGCCTGCGAAGCCTTGGTGTTGACCTCCCATTCGAGGTTCGGACCATAGGTTTGCAGCGCTTCACGCAAAGGGCCGCCCTTGGCTGCCGCGTTGATGGCGGCCTGGTTGATCCAGGTGCCGCTCACATCCAGGTCGGCGGGGTTGCTGGCGCAGCCGCCGAGCAACAAGGCGAGCAACGAAGAGGCTACAAGCGCTTTGCGCATCACGAAATCCTTCTGAAACGAAGTCGGCGCAGCCTGTGGAGGCTGCGCCGGGTGTTTTACTCGATGACCAGAATCGCGTCCATCTCAACCTGTGCGCCCTTTGGCAGGGCGGCAACGCCGATAGCGGCGCGGGCTGGGTACGGCTGTTCGAAGTACTTGCCCATGATCTCGTTGACCTTGGCGAAGTGGCTCAAGTCAGTGAGGAAGATGTTCAGCTTGACGATGTCTTTGAACGAACCGCCAGCGGCTTCGGCCACCGACTTGAGGTTTTCGAAGACCTGGACGGTTTGCGCTTCAAAGCCTTCAACCAACTCCATGGTCTTTGGGTCCAGTGGAATCTGGCCGGACATGTAGACAGTGTTGCCCGCCTTGATCGCCTGGGAGTAGGTGCCAATGGCGGCAGGGGCTTTGTCGCTGGTGATAACAGTCTTGGTCATGAGTGACTCCTTGTAAGAGATCGGCTATGCGCGCATGCGGGTGATGCGAATCACCCCGGTCAGGGCGCGCAGTTTCTTGATCACGCGGGCCAGGTGCACGCGGTCGTGCACGCTGACCACCAGCTGGACCACGCTGATGCGGCCATCGCGCTCATCCATGCTGATTTTCTCGATATTGCCGTCGGCCGCGTTGACGCTGCTGGCCAGCAGGGCGATCAAGCCGCGCTGATGCTCCAGCTCAACGCGCAGCTCGACGTTGAATTCGCCGGTGACGTCCTTGGCCCACGAGAGCTGGATGCATTTCTCGGGGTTGTGGCGGATTTCAGTGATATTGCGGCAGTTGTCCAGGTGCACGACCATGCCTTTACCAGCCGACAAGTGGCCGACAATCGGGTCGCCCGGGATCGGCGTGCAGCACTTGGCGTAGCTGAGCACCAGGCCTTCCGTGCCGCGAATCGCCAGCGGGCCTTCGGGGCTTGGCAGCTGTTCGCCTTCGCCGAGCAGGCGCCGGGCGACCACATACGCCATGCGGTTGCCCAGGCCGATGTCTTCCAGCAGGTCTTCGATGGTTTCCTGGCGATACTCGTGGAGCATCGCTTGCACGCGCTCGGTCGGGATCTTCTCCAGGGCGCTGTCGAAACCATTGAGCACCTTGTTCAGCAGGCGTTCGCCGAGGCTGATGGACTCGGAGCGGCGTTGCAATTTGAGCGCGTGGCGAATGTGTGTGCGCGCTTTACCGGTGACCACGAAGTTGAGCCAGGCCGGGTTCGGGCGCGCGCCGGGTGCGCTGACGATCTCGACCGTGGAGCCGCTTTGCAGCGGCTCGGACAGCGGCGCGAGACGACGGTTGATCCGGCAGGCAATGCAGCTGTTGCCCACGTCGGTGTGTACCGCGTAGGCAAAGTCGACCGCCGTGGAGCCTTTGGGCAGCTCCATGATCCGGCCTTTGGGCGTGAACACGTAGACCTCGTCCGGGAACAGGTCGATCTTCACGCTTTCGATAAATTCCAGGGAGTTGCCGGCGCGTTGCTGCATTTCCAGCACGCCCTTGACCCACTGGCGGGCGCGGGCATGCGTGCCTTTTGGCTGTTCGTCGCCGCTGGACTTGTACAGCCAATGCGCGGCGATGCCGTTGTTGGCCATCTCTTCCATTTCCCGCGTACGGATCTGGATCTCGATCGGCACCCCGTGCATACCGAACAGCGTGGTATGCAGCGACTGATAGCCGTTGGCCTTGGGAATGGCGATGTAATCCTTGAAGCGGCCTGGCAGGGGTTTGTACAAATTATGTACAGCGCCCAGCACGCGGTAGCAGGTGTCGACCTTGTCGACGATGATCCGGAACGCGTACACGTCCATGATCTCGTTGAAGGCCCGACGCTTGCCGCGCATTTTTTTGTAGATGCCGTAGATGTGTTTCTGCCGGCCGCTGACTTCGCCTTCAATCTCGTCGATCGCCAGGCAATGGCTCAGCGACTCTTCGATCTTGTTGACGATTTCCTTGCGGTTGCCCCGGGCGCGCTTGACCGCCTGATAGATGCGCGCAGAACGCATCGGGTGCATGGCCTTGAAGCCGAGATCTTCGAATTCGATGCGGATGGCATGCATGCCCAGCCGGTTGGCGATGGGCGCATAGATTTCCAGGGTTTCCTTGGCGATGCGCCGGCGCTTTTCGCCGGACAGCACTTCCAGCGTGCGCATGTTGTGCAGCCGGTCGGCCAGCTTCACCAGGATGACCCGAATGTCTCGGGCCATGGCCATGGCCATCTTCTGGAAGTTTTCCGCCTGGGCTTCGGCCTTGGTTTCGAAGTTCATCTGGGTCAGTTTGCTGACCCCATCGACCAGTTCGGCCACGGTTTCGCCAAATTGCGCACTGAGCGCTTCCTTGGCGATGCCGGTGTCTTCGATCACGTCATGCAGCATCGCAGCCATCAAGCTCTGATGGTCCATGTGCATGTCGGCAAGAATATTGGCCACGGCAAGAGGATGCGTGACATACGCCTCACCACTGCGGCGGCGTTGGCCGTCGTGGGCTTGTTCGGCGTAGAAATACGCTCGGCGGACCAGGTTGACCTGGTCTGGGCCGAGGTAGGTCGATAAGCGATCGGCGAGGGCGTCTATGCTCGGCAAAGTGTTAACTCCTGCCGTTGGCTGTGACCCCGCGCCGTGCTACGTCGACCAGGCATAGGCTTAGACGGCCTCGTTGGACTCGTCCTCGAACGCCGCAAACAGCGGTTCGTCTTCAACGATTTCAGCGTTGGCGATGAACTCGTAGCTCATCAGGCCTTCAGCGATTTCACGCAGGGCTACAACGGTAGGCTTGTCGTTTTCCCACTGGACCAGGGGCTCTTTGCCGCCAGTGGCCAGTTGACGGGCACGCTTGGTAGAGAGCATGACCAGCTCAAAGCGGTTATCCACGTGTTCTAGGCAGTCTTCAACGGTTACGCGGGCCATGGTATTCCTCGGAGCGAATGCAAGATGCGCGCTGCCCGGCTGGGCGAGCGGACTGAACAGTTTAAAAAATCACCAGCGTTTAGGGAAGCGCTGATTTTCCCGCGGCCTCGCAAAACGGCTACAAGTGCCAATGTAAAGCCCTTGCAGCGGTTTTGGGAAGGGCCAATCAGCCAAGCAGTTCGGCGAGTAATTTGCCGAAACGCTGCTGTTGGCGTTTTTGCTGGAGCTGATTGGCGCGGAAAATCGCCTTCAAATCGTCCAGCGCGCTGGCGAAATCGTCATTGATGATCAGGTAGTCGTAGTCGACGTAGTGGCTCATTTCGCTGACGGCTTCACGCATGCGGCCTTCGATGATCTCGTCACTGTCCTGGCCACGGTTGGTCAGGCGCTGGTGCAAGGCTTCCAGCGACGGCGGCAGGATAAAGATCGAACGCGCCTTCGGCATCAGTTGGCGCACTTGCTCGGCACCCTGCCAGTCGATTTCCAGGATCAGGTCGTGGCCTTCGTCCAGAGTCTGCTGCAGGTGGCTTTGCGAGGTGCCGTAGAGGTTGCCGAACACTTCGGCACGCTCCAGGAAGTCGCCGTGTTCGATCATCTTGACGAACTCGGTGCGCTCGACGAAGTGGTAGTGCACGCCGTTCACTTCGCCCGGGCGCATGGCGCGGGTGGTGTGCGAGACCGAGATGCGGATCTGCTCGTCAGCGTCGGTCAAAGCCTTGACCAGGCTGCTCTTGCCCGCGCCCGAAGGGGCGGAAATGATGTAAAGGGTGCCGGTGCTGTGGGTCATGGAAGTTGCCTTACTCAATATTCTGTACTTGTTCGCGCATCTGCTCGATCAACACTTTGAGGTTGACCGCAGCTTGTGTGCTGCGCGGATCAAACGCTTTGGAGCCCAGTGTATTGGCTTCGCGGTTGAGTTCCTGCATCAGGAAGTCCAGGCGCCGACCAGCGGCGCCGGCAGACTTGAGCACGCGGCGCACTTCGAGGATGTGGGTGCTCAGGCGGTCGAGCTCTTCGGCCACGTCACTTTTCTGCGCCAGCAGCACCATTTCCTGCTCCAGGCGCGTCGGGTCGAGGTCGGCCTTCATGTCAGTGAAACGGTCCAGAACCTTCTGGCGCTGGGTGGCGAGCATCTGTGGCACCAACTCGCGCAGGGTGACCACGTCTTCCTCGATCGCGCTCAGGCGCTCGCTGATCAGGCGCGCCAGTTCGGCGCCCTCACGCTCGCGGCCAGCCTTGAGCTCCTGCAAACCCTGGTTGAACAGGGCGAGGGCTTCGGCATTGAGGGCCTGCGGGTCGGTGGCGTCGGCCACCAGTACGCCGGGCCAGGCCAGCACTTCCAACGGGTTCAGCGCGGCGGGTTGCTTGATCAGGCCGGCAATGGTTTCAGCCGCGGCGACCAGTTGCGCGGCGCGGTCGCGGTCGATCTGCAGCGGCTTGCCGGTGGTTTCTTCGGTAAAACGCAGGGTGCATTCCAGCTTGCCGCGGGAAATGCCCTGGCGCAGCGCTTCACGCACGGCGCCTTCGAGGTCGCGGAAGGATTCCGGCAGACGCAGGTGCGGCTCCAGGTAACGGCTGTTGACCGAGCGCAGTTCCCAGCTCAGGGTGCCTTGGGCGCCGGCTTTTTCGACGCGGGCGAAGGCGGTCATGCTGTGCACCATGGAGGTACCTCGCGATGCAGTCCCGCAAATACGGGCTGATGGGTAAATTGAAGCCGACAGGCTGCGAAGGCGCAGGATTGTAGCGCAGTGAGGCGAACGCGCCCAAACAATGGGCGCCAGGCCCGCCATTCGTAACCGAATTTTTTAGAAGTGCCCCGAATCGGCTGGCGGCTCTATAATGCTCGGCAGTTTTTCGTCCTCCGTACAGGTATCCCCTATGAAACGTCCAAGTGGTCGCGCTGCCGATCAGCTCCGCTCGATCCGCATCACCCGCAACTACACCAAACACGCCGAGGGATCTGTACTGGTCGAGTTTGGCGATACCAAGGTGATCTGCACCGTCAGCGTCGAAAACGGCGTGCCGCGCTTCCTCAAGGGCCAGGGTCAGGGTTGGTTGACCGCCGAGTACGGCATGCTGCCGCGCGCCACCGGCGAGCGTAACCAGCGTGAAGCCAGCCGTGGCAAGCAAGGCGGCCGCACCCTGGAAATCCAGCGCCTGATCGGCCGTTCGCTGCGCGCAGCCCTGGACATGTCCAAGCTGGGCGACGTGACCCTGTACGTCGATTGCGACGTGATCCAGGCTGACGGCGGCACCCGCACTGCCTCCATCACCGGCGCCATGGTGGCCTTGGTTGATGCGCTGAAAGTGATCAAGAAGCGTGGCGGCCTGAAAGCCGGCGACCCGCTCAAGCAGATGATCGCTGCCGTATCGGTGGGCATGTACCAGGGCGAGCCGGTGCTGGATCTGGACTACCTGGAAGACTCGGCTGCCGAGACTGACCTGAACGTGGTAATGACCAGCAGCGGTGGTTTCATCGAAGTGCAGGGCACCGCCGAAGGTGCGCCATTCCAGCCGGCCGACCTGAACGCCATGCTGGCCCTGGCCCAGAAAGGCATGACCGAAATCTTCGAACTGCAGAACGCCGCACTGGCTGACTGAAATGGCCGCAAGGAGCAACGCCATGAGTGACCACCAACTGCCTGTGCCCACGCCTCCTTACGAAGTGCGTCAGGGCGCGATGTTGTGTCACCTCGCGGCGTTCCTGGGGTTTGTGTTTCCCTTCGGCAGTGTCGTCGGGCCGCTGATCCTGTGGCAGATGAAGAAGGAAGTGGACCCGTTCATTGATGATCAGGGCAAGGAGGCCTTGAACTTCCAGATCACCGTGGCCATTGCCTGGCTGGTTTGCATCGTGCTGGCCTTTGCGGTGATTGGTTTTTTCCTGATGACTGCCCTGGCGATCGCCACGGTGGTGCTGACGATCATCGGCGCAATCAAAGCCAGCAAGGGGATTGCCTATCGCTATCCCTTTACCTGGCGATTGGTCAAATAGTGAGCGCCCACAAAAAAACCGACAGCGATGTCGGTTTTTTTGTGCCTGGAAAAAGACCTTAGATGGTCAATGTCCAGTCGTAGTCCACGATCAGCGGCGCGTGCTGCGAGAAGCGTGGCTGACGCGGCAGGCGTGCGCTGCGAACAAAGCGGCGAAGCCCCGGGGTCAGCAGCTGGTAGTCGAAACGCCAGCCCAGATTAAGCATCTCGGCCTGTTCGTTATCCGGCCACCAGCTGTACTGGTCGCCTTCGCGGCTGACTTCGCGCAGGGCATCAACATAGCCCATGTTGCCGACAATCTCGTCCATCCAGGCACGTTCCGGCGCCAGGAAGCCCGGGGATTGCTGGCTGTCGCGCCAGTTCTTGATATCCAGCTTCTGTTGCGCCACGTACAGCGAGCCACAGTAAATGTACTCGCGACGTTTGCGTCGCTGTTTATCCAGATAACGGGCGAAATCGTCCATTAGCTTGAACTTCTGGTTCAAGTCTTCATCGCCGTTCTGCCCCGAAGGGAGCAGCAAGGTCGCGATGCTGACCTTGTCGAAATCGGCTTGCAGGTAGCGCCCGTAGCGGTCGGCTGTCTCGAAGCCGAGGCCGCTGATGACCGCCTTGGGTTGCAACCGCGAGTACAAAGCCACGCCACCTTGGGTGGGCACTTCGGCATCGCAGGCATAAAGGAAGTAGCCATCCAGTTGGAAGGCTGGGTCGTCCAGTTCAAAGGCGGAGGCGCGGGTGTCCTGCAGGCAGATGACGTCGGCATTCTGTGCTTGCAGCCAACTGAGCAAACCACGCTCGACTGCAGCCTGAATACCATTGACGTTCACACTGATGATCCGCATAAATGGCCCCAAAAATCGCGTGCGTGTATGATACACGCCGTCTACCTAATTAGCTAAATCCGTGGTATCTGAGGCTTTTTTCATGCAGGCGTATCAACGCGATTTCATTCGTTTTGCCATCGATCGCGGCGTTTTGCGCTTCGGTGAGTTCACTTTGAAGTCCGGGCGCACCAGCCCGTACTTCTTCAATGCAGGCTTGTTCAACTCGGGTTCGGCCCTGGCTCAGCTGGGTCGTTTCTACGCGGCAGCCATCGTTGAAAGCGGCATTTCCTTCGACGTTTTGTTTGGCCCAGCCTACAAGGGCATCCCGCTGGCAGCCGCGACTGCCGTGGCGTTGGCTGAACATCACGGGCTGGATCTGCCGTGGTGCTTCAACCGCAAAGAGGCCAAAGCACATGGCGAAGGCGGTAGCCTGGTTGGGGCTCCGCTCAAGGGCGACGTGCTGATCATCGACGACGTGATCACCGCCGGTACCGCCATCCGTGAAGTGATGCAGATCATCGCGTCCCAAGATGGCGCCAAGGCCGCCGGCGTGCTGATCGCGCTGAACCGTCAGGAGCGCGGCAACGGTGAGTTGTCGGCCATTCAGGAAGTGGAACGTGATTTCGGCATTCCGGTGGTGAGTATTGTGTCGCTGAACCAGGTGTTGCAGTTCCTGGAAGACGATCCGCAGCTCAAGCAGCATTTGCCGGCCGTTAAGGCTTATCGCGAGCAATTTGGTGTCTGACACTGATTTCTCTGTGTGAGAGGGAGCTTGCTCCCGATAGCGGTGTATCAGTTGATTGATTCAGCACTGATCCACTGCTATCGGGGGCAAGCCCCCTCCCACATTTTGATCTGCAGTGTTTTCAAATCCTGCAAACAAAAAGGCCCCGCTCAATTCGATTGAGCGGGGCCTTTTTGTTTCTAGTGCTTAAGGACGCTTGCGATTACTGATCAGCGTGCCCACACCGGTATCGGTGAAAATTTCCAGCAGGATTGCATTTGGCACGCGGCCATCCAGGATCAGCGAGCTGCCGACGCCGCCTTGCACGGCTTCCAGTGCGCAACGGATCTTCGGCAGCATGCCGCCGTAGATGGTGCCGTCGGCGATCAACTCGTCCACCTGCTGGGTGGTCAAGCCCGTCAGCACCTTGCCTTCCTTGTCCATCAGGCCGGCAATGTTGGTCAGCAGCATCAGCTTCTCAGCCTTCAGCGCTTCGGCCACTTTGCCGGCTACCAGGTCGGCGTTGATGTTGTACGACTCACCGTTGGCGCCCACGCCGATTGGCGCGATCACCGGGATGAAGTCGCCTTTGACCAGCAGGTTCAGCAGGTCGGTGTTGATGCCGATCACTTCACCTACCTGGCCGATGTCGATGATTTCCGGCTGGGTCATCTCCGGTGTCTGACGGGTAACGGTCAGTTTTTTCGCGCGGATCAGCTCCGCGTCCTTGCCGGTCAGGCCAATGGCGCTGCCGCCATGACGGTTGATCAGGTTGACGATGTCTTTGTTGACCTGGCCACCGAGGACCATCTCCACCACATCCATGGTCTGTGCGTCAGTGACGCGCATGCCATCAATGAAGTGACTCTCGATCGACAAGCGCTTGAGCAGGTCGCCGATTTGCGGGCCGCCACCGTGCACCACCACCGGGTTGATCCCGACAGCTTTCATCAACACGATGTCGCGGGCAAAGCCGGTTTTCAGCTCTTCACTTTCCATGGCATTGCCGCCGTACTTGATCACCAGCGTCTTGCCGACGTAGCGTCGAATGTAAGGCAACGCTTCGGACAGGACCTTGGCAGTATTGGCAGCGGCTTCGCGTTCGAGGGTCATTCAGGGCTCCGGTAAAAAATCAGAACGGTAATTGGAGATCAGGGGCAACACGTTTCAACTGGGCGTGGAACACGTCCTTGATGCGCTGCAACTCAGCCTCGGTATCCGCCTCGAAACGCAGGACCAGCACCGGTGTGGTGTTGGACGCGCGAACCAGGCCCCAGCCTTTGGCGTAATCGACTCGCACACCATCAATGGTGGTCAGGTTGGCGCCTTCACCCCATTGCGCATCGTGCAGTGCGTCAATGATGCTGAATTTGCTCTCCTCGGTCACATGGATATTGATCTCTGGCGTAGAAATATCATTCGGGAAGGTCTGAAACAGCTCCTGCGCCGTGGATTTTTCCTTGCTGAGGATCTCCAGCAGACGGGCGGCGCTGTAAATGCCGTCGTCGAACCCGAACCAGCGCTCTTTGAAGAACACGTGGCCGCTCATTTCGCCGGCCAACAGCGCGCCGGTTTCCTTCATTTTCTTTTTGATCAACGAGTGGCCGGTCTTCCACATTAGTGGGCGACCGCCGTATTCCTTGATCAGTGGGGTGAGGCGGCGGGTGCACTTCACGTCGAAGATGATTTCGGCGTTGGGGTTACGGGCCACCACATCACGGGCAAACAGCATCAGCAGGCGGTCGGCGAACACGTTCTCGCCGGTGTTGGTCACCACGCCGACACGGTCGCCGTCACCGTCGAAGGCCAGGCCCACGTCGGCGCCGGTTTCCTTGACCTTGGCGATCAGGTCCACCAGGTTTTCAGGCTTGCCCGGGTCCGGGTGGTGGTTAGGGAAGTTGCCGTCAACGTCGCAGAACAACGGAATCACTTCGCAGTTCAGGGCTTCGAGCAGTTGCGGGGCAATCACGCCGGCCGCGCCGTTGCCGCAGTCCACCACCACTTTCAGGCGGCGGGCGAGTTTGACGTCGCCCGTGATCTGGTCAGAGTAGCGTTGAAGAATATCGACTTTGGTGATGCTGCCGGTGCCGGTGGTCAGATCGTTGGTCTTCAAGCGCTCGTGCAGCGCTTGAATCTGTTCGTTGGCGAGGGTGTCGCCGGCGATGACGATCTTGAAACCGTTGTAGTCCGACGGATTATGGCTGCCGGTGAGCATAACGCCGGACTTGCCAGCCAGTACGTTGGCTGCGTAGTACAGCGCAGGAGTCGGCACCAGGCCCACATCGCTGACGTGGCAGCCGCTGTCGGCCAGGCCCTGGATCAGTTGCTCCACCAGCTCCGGGCCGGACAAGCGGCCATCGCGGCCTACCGATACATTGGGTTCGCCCTGGGCCAGGCTTTGGGAGCCGATGGCACGGCCGATCCAATAGGCGGTTTCGGCGGTCAGGGTCTTGGGCACGACGCCACGAATGTCATAGGCGCGAAAGATGCTGTCGGGAAATGTCGGGGCTACTCGGGCTGCGGTACTCATCGCGGGGGGAAACTCCATCTGAAGGGGGCAAAGCTGGCCTTAAAGTGGCTGACCGGCAGGCTCAAACTGAAGGGTATGACGGCGTTTTCGGCAGAGAGTTCGTGGTGCAAAAGTGCCATCGGAGCTGGCACTCCGTGCTTATGGTTGCGTAATGTGTTGATTTCAATGATGAAATCTCGCTGATTAATTCCGCGCATTCTTCGTCCTGAAAAGCCTTGCGGTGGCATCGGGCCGGACAAAAGCGTCCGGCCTGATTCAGCTTAGTCAGTGGCTGCCGGAATGCCCAAAACCGCCTGCGCCGCGTTGAGTCTCATCGAACTCCTGAACCAGTTCGAAGTGCGCCTGCACCACCGGCACCAGCACCAGTTGCGCGATACGCTCGCCAACAGCAATGTTGAAGGCGGTCTGGCCGCGGTTCCAGCACGACACCATCAACTCGCCCTGGTAGTCGGAGTCGATCAGGCCGACCAGGTTGCCCAGCACGATGCCGTGTTTGTGGCCCAGGCCGGAGCGCGGCAGGATCAATGCCGCCAGGCCGGGGTCGCCAACGTAAATCGACAGGCCGGTAGGGATCAGGAGGGTCTGGCCGGGTTCAAGAACAGTGTCTTGCTTGAGCATGGCGCGCAGGTCCAACCCGGCGGAGCCTGGGGTGGCGTAGGCCGGCAATGGGAATTCGTTGCCGATGCGTGGGTCGAGAATCTTGGCTTGCAAAGCGTGCATGTCAATTAAACCTGGTTCAGCCGTTGGGCGATAAATGAGATCAGTTGGCGGGCAATCTTGCCTTTGCTGGTCTGGGCGAAAACGGTGGCGTGCAACTCGCGGTCGATCACGCTGATGGCATTTTCCTCGCTGTTGAAGCCGATGCTCGGGTTGGCGACATCATTGGCAACGATCAGGTCGAGGTTTTTGTCTTTCAATTTGCGTGCCGCGTAGTCCAGCAGGTGCTCGGTTTCGGCGGCAAAGCCGACGCTGAAAGGGCGGTCCGCACGCGTGGCGATGGTTGCCAGAATGTCGGGGTTGCGCACCATTTGCAGGAGCAGGCCGTCGCCGCTTGTAGGGTCTTTCTTAAGCTTTTGCGGGGCTACGACTTCCGGGCGGTAGTCTGCAACCGCCGCCGAGGCGATAAACAGGTCGCAGGGAATGGCTGCCTCGCAGGCCGCCAGCATGTCCCGGGCGCTGACTACGTCGATTCGCGTGACCCGATCAGGCGTCGGCAAGTGCACCGGGCCGGTGATCAAGGTGACACGTGCGCCTGCCTCAACCGCCGCTTCGGCCAAGGCAAAGCCCATTTTTCCTGAGCTATGGTTGGTGATGTAGCGCACCGGGTCGATGTTTTCCTGAGTCGGGCCGGCGGTGATCAGCACGTGTTTGCCGGTGAGGGCCAGGTGCTGGAAACACTCGGCGGCGCACAGCGCCAGGTCGTTGGCTTCGAGCATGCGGCCCATGCCGACGTCGCCGCAGGCCTGGCTGCCGGACGCCGGACCGAACACTTTGAGGCCTCGGCTTTGCAGAAGCTGGGTGTTGGCTTGGGTCGCCGGGTCGCGCCACATGGCCTGGTTCATGGCCGGGGCGATGGCGACGGTGGCGTCGGTGGCCAGCACCAAGGTGGTCAGCAGGTCATCGGCGATGCCTTGGGCCAGGCGGGCGATCAAGTCGGCGGTGGCCGGGGCGATCAGTACCAGATCGGCCCATTTGGCCAGCTCGATATGGCCCATCGCGGCTTCGGCCGCCGGGTCCAGCAGGTCCAGATGAACCGGGTGGCCGGACAGGGCTTGCATGGTCAGCGGGGTGATGAACTCGCTGCCGCCGCGGGTCATGACTACGCGCACTTCGGCGCCCTGGTCCAGAAGCCTGCGAACCAGCTCTGCGCTCTTGTAGGCGGCAATGCCGCCGCCGACGCCGAGAACGATGCGTTTCCGATACAGACGCTGCATTGGTTTGCCTTTCCAGTTCAGTGATGCCAGTTCAGTGACGCCTGCGATGACCCCTCCCCAGGAGAAATCGCACGCAAAAAAGAGGGCTTAAGATAACACAGCGTCCGCCGGGCAACAGCGGCGCACATGCACACGGAGGTGGGATGAGTATTCGCGATTGGCCTGTGGCGGAACGTCCGCGGGAGAAGCTTTTGGAATGGGGCGCGGCAACGTTGTCGGACGCCGAACTGCTGGCGATCTTCCTGCGCACCGGGGTGTCGGGCAGAAGCGCGGTCGACCTGGCGCGGCATTTATTGGCACAATTTGGTGGCCTTCGCCCGCTGCTGGAGGCCAACCAGACGCTGTTCAGCCAGCATTTGGGGTTAGGGCCGGCAAAGTTTGCCCAATTGCAGGCTGTGCTGGAGATGTCCCGGCGGCACATGGCCGAGCGCCTGCGGGCGGACTCGGTGCTGGAAAGCCCGCTGGCCGTGCGTGATTACCTCAAGGCGCTGCTGCGCCATGAGCCCCACGAGATCTTCGGTTGCCTGTTTCTCGACTCAAAGCACCGCGTTCTTGGCTTTGAGGCGCTGTCCCAGGGCACCATCGACACTGCCATTGTTTACCCGCGGCAAGTGGTCAAGCGTGCGTTGGCGTACAACGCGGCAGCATTGATTCTGTGTCACAACCATCCTTCGGGGAGTGTCGAGCCGAGTGCGGCTGATCGAAAATTGACCAAGTTGCTGCAAAAGGCGTTGGAGGTGGTGGATGTGCGGGTGCTGGATCACATCATCGTCGGCGATGGTGATCCATTGTCGATGGCGGAATACGGGTGGATGTAGCCCCGCCCACAAGGGCGGGGCAGGTCATCAGGGCTCGACGCTGACTTTCGAGAAGTCCTGGCGCCCGAACGGGCTCACCTGATAGCCCTCGACATTCTTGCGTGTCAGGGCAAACGCGGTCGGATGCGCCAGCGGCAGCCACAACGCCTGCTGCTGGATCTGCGCCTGGGCCTGTTGATACAGCTTGGTGCGCACGCCTTGCTCGCTGGTGGTCTTGCCGGCGCTGATCAGTTTGTCCAGCGCGGGGTCGCAGTAGCGGGCGAAGTTGGTGCCGGATTTCACCGCCGCGCAAGAGAACTGCGGGGTCAGGAAGTTATCCGGGTCGCCGTTATCGCCGGCCCAGCCCATGAACAGCAGGTCATGTTCACCGGCCTTGGCGCGGCGAATCAGTTCGCCCCATTCGATCACACGGATCTCTGCCTGGATGCCGATCTTGGCCAGGTCTGCCTGCAACAGTTGTGCGCCCAGGTTAGGGTTGGGGTTCAGCAAGCTGCCGGTTGGGCGTGTCCAAATGGTGGTCTTGAAACCGCCTTTGAGCCCCGCGCGGTCGAGCAGCGTCTTGGCCTTGGCAATGTCCTGTGGATAACCCGGCAGGTCTTTGGCATAGCTCCAGGTATTGGGTGGGTAAATACCATTGGCCGCCTCGGCGGTGCCTTCAAACACAGCCTTGAGGTAGCTGTTCTTGTCAAAAGCCAGGTTGATTGCCTGGCGCACTTCCGGCTTGTCCAGCGGCGGATGCTGGCTGTTGATGGCCACGAATGCAGTCATGAAGGCGGCGGTTTTCTCCACCTTCAATGCCGGGTCTTTTTCGGCCTCGCCTACATCCAGCGGCTTGGGCGAGAGGGCGATCTGGCATTCGTCGCGATGCAATTTCTGCAGGCGCACGTTGGCGTCCGGGGTAATGGCGAACAGCAAGTTATCCACAGCCGGTTTGCCGGCGAAATAGTCCGGGTTGGCTTTGTAGCGAACCACGGCATCTTTCTGGAACCGTACGAAAACAAACGGGCCGGTGCCGATCGGTTGGCTATTGAGTTTCTCCGGGGTGCCGGCCTTGAGCAGCTTGTCGGCGTATTCGGCCGGGTAGATCGAGGCAAAACCCATGCTCAGCGCGGCGAGGAAGGTCGAGTCGGCGTGATCGAGCGTGAAGCGCACGGTCAGCGGGTCGAGGGCGTCGATCTTCTTGACCAGCGTCGGCAACTGTAGCGACTGGGCATGCGGGAAACCGCTTTGGGCGATCTTGTGCCACGGGTTGGCCGGATCGAGCATGCGTTCGAAACTGAAGCGCACATCTTCGGCGGTGAGAGTGCGGCTTGGAGTGAAGTATTCGGTGCGGTGGAATTTCACATCCGGGTGCAGCTTGAAGGTGTACGTCAGGCCATCTGGCGAAACGTCCCAACTGTCCGCGAGGCTCGGCACCAGCTTGCCGCTGGCGGCGTCGTAGTCCACCAGGCGGTTCATCAGGACGTCGGCCGAGGCATTGGTAGTGGTCAGCGAGTTGTATTGCACCACATCAAACCCTTCAGGGCTGGCTTCGGTACACACGCTCAAACTGGTAGCAGCCAGGGCCGTCGGCGTAATAAATAGAGGGGCTAGCAATAGCGGTAGGGCAGCGAGGCGCATGTTCGGTTTCCTTTGCAGATCGAAGGCCCATCTGCGAGTGCAGTCTGGAAAAAGCCTACCGTAGTGGTCTGATTGATAAATGACCAGTCCATTTTTGCCTGTGCTTTTGGCGCAAATGCTGTTTTGATGGCGCCTCAGCGCGTTTCGCCGCGCACTTCATCGTGCGTGCGGGCGCTGTAAATCATTCTGTGCGACGAGCGGTCGGCTGTGACAGCGGCCACTCCTGGCAACGGTTCAGGCGTCTGTCGCCAAGATTTACGCCGGTAAAAACACACGGGCTGTTGTTGCACCTTGGTCTTTCTGGTATAAAGCAGCGCTCTTTTCTAGGGGCCCGGTTCCTTCACTGTAGGTGTAGCCGGTAAGACCCTTAAAGAAACGCGGCGCCTGGCGCCAAATGACTGAGAGATTAAGCGGCCAACCCATGCCGGGTTGGGCATGTGGTTTTAGAGGGCTGAGGCATGTCGAGAGTCTGTCAAGTTACCGGTAAGGGTCCGGTGACTGGGAATAACATTTCCCACGCAAATAACAAAACCCGTCGTCGTTTCCTGCCGAACCTGCAGCATCACCGCTTCTGGGTTGAAGAAGAGAAACGTTTTGTTCGCCTGCGTGTATCTGCCAAAGGCATGCGTATCATCGACAAGCGCGGCATCACTGTCGTGCTGGCCGAAATCCGCGCCGCTGGCAAGATCTAAGGAGCTTTATCATGCGTGAATTGATTCGAATGATCTCTAGCGCCGGTACTGGTCACTTCTACACTACCGACAAGAACAAGCGTACTACCCCGGACAAGCTCGAAAAGAAAATGTTCGACCCGCGCGTTCGCAAGCACGTGATCTACAAAGAAGGCAAAATCAAGTAATTGATTTTCTTCCTTGTGAAAAAAAGCCCGTCTCTCACGAGTCGGGCTTTTTTTTGCCTGTGATTTGCTGATCAGGCTTTCTGTTCGAACACCACGTAGATCTTGCGGCACGGTTCCAGCACTTCCCAGGTGCCGCTGAAACCCGCGGGGATCACGAAGCGGTCGCCAGCACGCAAGGTCTTGGCGTTACCATCGGCATCGCGCAGCACCGAAACGCCCTGCACGATTTCGCAGTACTCATGCTCGCTGTAGTTGACCTTCCATTGCCCGACTTCACCTTCCCAGACCCCGGCGCTCATCTGGCCGCACGGGCTGTTGTAGTGGTTGTAGAGGGTTTGCTCGGGATCGCCCTTGAGGACTTTTTCGGCAGCAGGCCGGTAGCGTTCGGGGGCGGTATTGGCTTGGCTGAAGTCGACGATGTCCTGGATGCTCATGTGCGTGTCCCGTCTGGCCTGCGGTTGGAGAGTCCAAAGTCTATGTTTATTAAAATGAACATCGCAAGGGCGTTTACCGGCGTTGTGTCAAATATATTGAAACACCCCCAGCCGCTGGTTTAGGGTGGCAGCTGCCTTGAGCCGAACAGCAGGCTGGCCGGGCAAGAATTCTTTGAGGCTGCCGGGGGACATCACCTGGCCCTTGTATTCAATAAGAGGAGGACACTCGCATGACCACCCTGACCCGTGCCGACTGGGAACAACGCGCCAAGGATCTGAAGATCGAAGGCCGCGCCTACATCAATGGCGAATACACCGCCGCTGTTTCCGGTGACACGTTCGAATGCATCAGCCCGGTCGATGGCCGCCTGCTGGCAACCGTCGCCAGCTGCGACGCCGCCGACGCCCAGCGCGCTGTAGAAAATGCCCGCGCCACCTTCAATTCCGGCGTCTGGTCACGTCTGGCACCGGCCAAGCGCAAGTCCGTCATGATCCGTTTCGCCGCGCTGCTCAAGGCCAATGCCGAAGAGCTGGCCCTGCTCGAAACCCTGGACATGGGCAAGCCGATCAGCGACTCCCTGGGCATTGACGTGCCTGGCGCAGCCAACGCGCTGAGCTGGAGCGGCGAGGCCATCGACAAGATCTACGACGAAGTCGCCGCCACTCCGCACGATCAATTGGGTCTGGTGACCCGCGAGCCGGTCGGCGTTGTCGGCGCGATCGTACCGTGGAACTTCCCTCTGATGATGGCCTGCTGGAAACTCGGCCCGGCGCTGTCCACCGGTAACTCGGTAATCCTCAAACCGTCCGAAAAATCCCCGCTGACCGCCATCCGCATCGCGGCCCTGGCCGTTGAAGCCGGCATTCCAAAAGGCGTGTTCAACGTGCTGCCGGGCTACGGCCACACGGTTGGCAACGCGCTGGCGCTGCACATGGACGTCGACACCCTGGTGTTCACCGGCTCCACCAAAATCGCCAAGCAGCTGTTGATTCGTTCCGGCGAGTCCAACATGAAGCGCGTGTGGCTGGAAGCGGGCGGCAAGAGCCCGAACATCGTGTTCGCCGATGCTCCGGACCTGCAAGCGGCGGCCGAATCCGCCGCTGGCGCCATCGCCTTCAACCAGGGCGAAGTCTGCACCGCCGGTTCGCGTCTGCTGGTGGAGCGCTCCATCAAGGATAAATTCCTGCCGCTGGTGATCGAGGCCCTCAAGGGCTGGAAGCCAGGCAACCCGCTGGACCCGGCAACCAACGTCGGTGCGCTGGTGGACACCCAGCAGATGAACACCGTGCTGTCGTACATCGAAGCTGGCCACGCCGACGGCGCCAAGCTGGTTGCGGGCGGCAAGCGCACCCTGGAAGAAACCGGTGGCACTTACGTTGAGCCAACGATTTTCGACGGCGTGACCAACGCCATGAAGATTGCCCAGGAAGAAATCTTTGGCCCGGTTCTGTCGGTGATCACCTTCGACAGCGCCGAAGAAGCCATCGCCATCGCCAACGACACCCAGTACGGCCTGGCCGCAGCGGTGTGGACGGCGGATATCTCCAAGGCGCACCTGACGGCCAAGGCCTTGCGCGCCGGTAGCGTGTGGGTCAACCAGTACGATGGCGGCGACATGACCGCGCCGTTTGGTGGCTTCAAGCAGTCCGGTAATGGTCGCGACAAGTCGCTGCACGCGTTCGACAAGTACACCGAACTGAAGGCGACCTGGATCAAGCTGTAACCCTGTAGGAAACACCGCAGGCCAAATGTGGGAGCTGGCTTTTGTGGGAGCTGGCTTGCCTGCGATAGCATCACCGAGGTGTGACTGACACACCAAGGTGCTTGCATCGCGGGCAAGCCCGGCTCCCACCTAGGCTCGCTCCTACAGTTCGTTTGAAACCCTGAAAATTATCCACAGGAGCGTGGACATGCGTTGGGCGACTTATTTCGCCGTCCTGGCCTCGGTACTGAGCGTCGGCCTGGCCCTCGGTGTCAGCATGCCGCTGGTGTCCCTGCGCCTTGAAGGCTGGGGCTACGGCAGTTTCGCCATTGGGGTGATGGCGGCCATGCCGGCCTTCGGCGTATTGCTGGGTGCGAAGGTCTCCAGCCGCATGGCCTCATGGCTGGGCACCGCCAACCTGATGCGCCTGTGCCTGTGGGCCGGTGCAGTGTCCATCGGCCTGCTGGCAATCCTGCCCAGCTATCCGGTCTGGCTGGTGCTGCGGCTGATGATCGGGGTGATCCTGACCATCGTGTTTATCCTCGGTGAAAGCTGGATCAACCAATTAGTGGTGGAGCAATGGCGTGGCCGCCTGGTGGCGCTGTATGGCTGCAGTTATGCCTTGAGCCAGCTGTCGGGGCCGCTGCTGCTGGGTCTGATCGGCACCGACCATGATTACGGCTTCTGGGTGGGCGTAGGCCTGCTGATGGTCGCGCCATTGCTGTTGCTGGGGCGCTCCGGCGCGCCGACGGCTGAATCCTTCAGTGTCACCTTTGGCGACTTATGGCGTTTTTGCCTGAGCCTGCCGGCGATTGCCTGGGCGGTGGCTTTATTCGCGGCGTTCGAAGCGATGATTCTGACGCTGCTGCCGGTGTATTGCCTGCAACAGGGTTTCACGGCCGAGGTCGCCTTGGCCATGGTCAGCACGGTGGTGGTGGGCGATGCGCTGTTGCAATTGCCCATCGGCGCATTGGCTGACTACCTGCCGCGTCGCACGCTGTTCTTGAGCTGTGCGGTGCTGTTGCTGATCTCAAGCCTGGCGATTCCGCTGCTGATGCACACCCCGCTGATCTGGCCGGTGTGGGTGATCTTCGGCGCCAGTGCCGGTGGGTTGTTCACCTTGTCGCTGATCCTGATCGGCGAGCGTTACCGCGACGATGCGCTGGTGCGCGCGAATGCTCACGTGGCGCAGTTGTGGGGCATCGGTTGCTTGATAGGGCCGTTGGTGGCCGGTGCGGGTAGCCAGTGGATCAGCGGGCATGCGTTGCCGTTGCTGATGGCCGCCGGCGCGTTGGGGCTGGTGGTGCTGCTGTTGCGCCAGGGGGCATTTGGCGTCGCACAGCCCGCCTGATTTGAAACGGGATCGAATGTGGGAGCGGGCTTGCTCGCGAATACGGTGTGTCAGTTAACGGCAATATTGACTGATCCACCGCATTCGCGAGCAAGCCCGCTCCCACACTGGATCTTCATTGTTCCTACAGCATCCGCTCCAGACCGACTGAAGTGGCAAACCAGGCATTAAACCGGCGCCACCAATTGCCGGGTTCATCGGTCAGCGTGTGCAGTTGGCCGTTATCCTCAGTGACCCATACCACTTGGCCATCCTGCAATTTCGCCTGGTAGCTCAGCGCCGGCGCCATACCTTGCAGCGCCAGGTTGCGCACGTGTTCGGCCAGCTCGGGGCTGTCCACCAGCACGCCGACTTCGGTGTTCCACAGCACTGAGCGCGGGTCAAAATTGAACGAGCCGATAAACGACTTTTCCCGATCAAAGATCATCGCCTTGCTGTGCAGACTGGAGTCCGAGCCGTGCAGCGAGCCCCGGCGAAACAGATGCGGGCCGCTGCCTGCACTGGGGTCGCCGGGTTGGCGGCGCAGCTCGTAGAGTTTTACGCCGTGCTCCAGCAGTGCCTTGCGGTACGGCGCATAGCCGCCATGTACCGCCGGTACGTCGGTGGCTTCGAGCGAGTTGGTCAGCAAGCTCACCGACACCCCTGCGTCGGCTCGGCCGGTCAGGTACACGAGCCCAGGCTGGCCGGGGACGAAATACGCCGAAATCATGATCAGCTCATGGTTGACGCCTTCAAGCTCCGGCGCCAGTTGGGTGGTCAGCAGCAACTGTGGGTCCGGGTCGGCCTTGGCCAGCACCTTGCTCGGCGCGTCCCACAGCGCCTGGTTCCAGGCCCAGATCAACTCGCGCCGCCAGATGTCCATGCGTGGTTGGGTCTGGTAGGTGCGCAAGCGGTTGTACAGCGCATGGTTCTGCTGGCGGGACTCGGCGAGCGAATCTTGAAGGCGCACACGGGCGGCGGCCAGGTCACGTTTGGAGGGGCTATTGGAGACGAAGTCATCAATCGGTTTGCTCAGTGCGCTGTTCCAGTACTGATCGAAGCTGTGCCCGAGTTGCTCGGCCACCGGGCCCACGCTGAGCATGTCGATATCGGTGAAATTCAAGTTGGGCTCGGCGTCGAAATACTCGTCGCCCAGGTTGCGGCCGCCGACGATGGCGACGCTGTTGTCCGCCAGCCACAACTTGTTGTGCATGCGCCGATGTTGCAGCGACAGGTTGAACAGGCGCCCCATGGCCCGCGTGACGCCGGTGCTGCGGCCCAGGTGCAGCGGGTTGAACAGGCGAATTTCGATCTGCGGGTGGGCGGCGAGGGTAGCGATGACCTGGTCGAGACCGTCGCTGGTGGTGTCATCCAGCAGGATGCGCACGCGCACGCCGCGGTCGGCCGCCTTGAGCAGTTCGTCCACAAGCATGCGCGTGCTGATGCCGTCGTGGACGATGTAGTACTGCAGGTCGAGGCTGCTCTGGGCGTTGCGGATCAGTTCGGCGCGGGCCATGAAGGCTTCGCTGCTGTTGGGCAGCAAACGAAAACCTGAGCGGCCTTGATGCGGCGCCGCCTGCGCCTGGATCGACCGGCCGAATGAGGATTGCGCGGCGGGCAGGGCGTCGCTGGGGATGCGCGGCGTGTCGACTGTTGCGCAGCCGCCCAGCGCCAGAGCGCCCAGCAGGAAAAACGGTAAAAGCCGTTGGATCATCAAGGGCGCTGCTTCCAGGTCAGGGCGATTGTGGGCATATGACGGCTAATTGCGGCGAAAGGTCAGTCTGGCGTCTCGGCGAGCATCTTGATCGCGGCGGCGCCGACTTTGCGTACTGCTTCTTCAATTTGCGGCGTCGGCTTGGCAGCGTAGTTCATGCGCAGGCAGTTGCGGTATTTGCCGGAGGCGGAAAAGATACTGCCTACCGCCACCTGTACGCCTTGTTCGACCAACACGCGGTTGAGCTTGAGCGTGTCGAAGCCTTCCGGCAGCTCCACCCACAGCATGAAGCTGCCTTGAGGCCGGCTGGCGCGTGTGCCGGCCGGGAAGTAGCGGCTGACCCAGTCGAGCATCAGGTCGCGATTGCGCTGGTATTGAGTGCGCATCCGCCGTAAATGCGGTTCGAAATGGCCATTTTTCAAGAATTCGGCAATGGCGATTTGTGGTTGGGTCGCGGTGGAACCGGTGCTGATGTATTTCATGTGCAGCACCCGCTCCAGGTAGCGCCCGGGCGCTACCCAGCCAATGCGTAAACCGGGCGCCAGGGTTTTCGAGAACGAGCTGCACAGCAGCACGCGGCCGTCTTCATCGAAGGATTTGATCGTGCGCGGGCGAGGGTAGCTGTAGGCCAATTCGCCATACACATCGTCTTCAATGATCGCCACGTCAAAGCGCTGGGCCAGGGTCAGCAACGCACGTTTGCGTGCCTCCGGCATGATGTAGCCCAACGGGTTGTTGCAGTTGGGCGTCAGCTGAATGACCTTGATCGGCCACTGTTCCAGCGCCAGCTCCAGCGCTTCAAGGCTGATGCCGGTGATCGGGTCCGTGGGGATTTCCAGGGCTTTCATGCCCAGGCCCTTAAGGGTCTGCATGGCGCCGTGAAAGCTTGGCGAGTCCACCGCGACGATATCGCCCCGTTCACAGATCGCGTGAATGCTGGCGGACAGCGCCTCATGGCAACCGGTGGTGATCACGATGTCTTCGGCCGTCAGCTGGCAACCGGAATCCAATGACAGGCGTGCAATTTGTTCGCGCAACTCCATACAGCCGAGGATGTTGTCGTAATACAGCCCCGGCAGATCCTGGCGGCGACTCACCCGTGCAAGGCTGCGCAGCAGGGGTTTCATGGTCGGTGACAATACATCCGGCATGCCACGGCCCATCTGTATGACGTCTTTGCGCGGCACCGCGCGAATCAGTTCCAGCACTTGGTCCCATTGCGAAATTTCCACCGGCCGCTGGGCCGGGCGGCCTACTTCGGGCAGCGCCGGCAGCTCGCGCCCAACCGGCACAAAGTAGCCGGATTTGGGCTTTGGCATCGCCAGGCCGTTGTCTTCCAGCAAGCGATAGGCCTGTTGCACGGTGCTCAGGCTAACCCCATGTTCAACGCTCAACGCGCGCACAGACGGCAAGCGATCGCCGGGACGATAGAAGCCCTGTTCGATGCGCGTGCCGAGCAATTCGGCGAGGTTGACGTAAAGGGTCATGGCGGTCGCTCCCGAGGACCAGTACAGATAGGCGGAAAATACAGGATTCAGGCGATCATGGGCAGTATCTGTATGGATTTAATAAAGATGCGTTGAATCTGTCATGGTTTTGCCGTTGCGCTCACGCTAGTCACTCATGGCAACAAGCAAATGAGGGGCAGCAAAATGAGCGGCATAAGCGATGTGCGTCTGATGTTACACAGTCAGGAATTGCAGGCAGGGCAAGAGCGCGCGACGGCGCCGCGGGATATCAGCCGCTGGCGTTTGTTCTGGCATCGCTGTCACACGCGCAAGGCTTTGCTGCATTTGACCCGCGAACAACTGCGCGACGTCGGGCTGAGCGTCGAGCAAGCGCGCGAGGAAGGCCTGAAACCGTTCTGGCGCGATTGATCAGACCAGCTCTTTGAACCGGTGCCAGAGCATTCCCAATGCCAGCAGCGGCGAACGCAAATGTTTACCGCCGGGGAAGGTGATGTGCGGCACTTGGGCGAACAAATCGAAACGGCCCTGCTGCTGGCCGCTGATGGCTTCGGCCAGCAGCTTGCCGGCCAGGTGCGTGGCATTGAGGCCGTGGCCGGCGTAGGCCTGGGCGTAATACACATTGGGTTGATCGGCCAGCCGGCCAATCTGTGGCAAGCGGTTGGCGCCGATACCGATCATGCCGCCCCACTGGTAGTCGATCTTCACGTCGGCCAGTTGTGGGAACACCTTGAGCATTTTTGGGCGCATGTAGGCACCGATGTCCTGTGGATCCCGTCCGGAATAGTGACAGGCACCGCCGAACAACAGGCGGCGGTCGGCGGACAACCGGAAGTAATCCACCGTCACCCGTTGATCACACACGGCCATGTTCTGCGGCAGCAGGTGGGCGGCCTGGGCTTCGCTCAACGGCTCGGTGGCGATGATGTAGCTGCCGGCGGGCAGCACTTTGCCGCTCAGGTGTGGGTTGAGGCCATTGAGGTAGGCGTTGCACGCCAGCACCAGGGTCTTGGCGCGCACATTGCCAAGGGCGGTGTGCACGTTGACTTCAGGGCCATAGTCGATGCGTGTTACTTCGGACTGCTCGAACAGCTTCACGCCCAGCTTCTGCGCGGCGGCGGCTTCGCCGAGGGCCAGATTCAGCGGGTGCAAATGGCCGGAGCCCATGTCGATCATGCCGCCCACGTAGCGGTCGGAACCAATCACGCTGCTCATCTGGTTGGCTTGCAGCAGGCGCACTTCATGGCGATAGCCGAGGCTGCGCAGTTCTTCGGCATCTTCGGCCAGGTCGTGCAGGTGCTGAGGTTTGTTCGCCAGGTCGCAGTAACCCCAGGTCAGGTCGCAGGGGATTTGATAGCGCTCGACGCGCTCGCGCACGATCTCCACGGCTTCCAGGCCCATCAGCTTCATCTGGCGCACGCCGTCGGTGCCGATCACGTTGGCAAACTGGTCCAGGCCATGGCCGACGCCGCGAATCAGCTGGCCGCCGTTACGACCACTGGCGCCCCAGCCTATCTTGCGCGCCTCCAGCAGCACCACGCTGTAACCGCGCTCGGCCAGTTCCAGGGCGGTGTTGAGCCCGGAGTAACCGCCGCCAATCACGCACACATCGGCGCTGACTTCGCCCGTCAACGCCGGGTAATCGGGTTGTGGGACGCTGCTGGCGGCGTAGTAGGAAGCGGTGTGCCGGGCGCTGGCGGTCATGGGGAGCATCCCTGTTTGGAAAATTTGACGCAGGATACAGCGGTCGGACGAAGCTGTCTGCGCAGGGCGTTTTGCGTCAGAATCCACGCCTATTCGCCGTCCGGTATGTGTTCCGATGAGTTGCAACAGTCAGAAAATCAGCGCGCTGCGTAGGCAGATTCCTTCGTTCGAGTGTGTTCCGGGTTGCCACGATTGCTGTGGGCCGGTGACCACCTCGCCCGAGGAAATGTCGCGCCTGCCACGCAAGACCGCAGCCGAGCAGGACGCAGCCATGGACGAGCTGAACTGCGTGCACCTTGGGCCCAACGGCTGCACGGTGTACGACGAACGCCCGCTGATCTGCCGGTTGTTTGGCACCACCAAGACCTTGCCGTGCCCCAACGGGCGGCGGCCGGTGGAGCTGATTCATCCGCGGGTTGAGAAGCAGATCCATGAGTACATGGCCAGCACCCGGCAGGTGCTGGTCTAGCGACTATACGCGGTCAAAATGTGGGAGCGGGCTTGCTCGCGAAGGCGGTGAATCAGTCGATGAGTCTGGTGACTGACCTCCGCTTTCGCGAGCAAGCCCGCTCCCACACAAGCCAGCTCCCACATTGACCGTATCGTGTCGGTCAGTCCGGAATCGGCAGGTTCAAGCTCTCCTTGACCTCTTCCATCACGATATAGCTCTTTGATTCGCGCACATGGGGCAACTTGAGCAAGATGTCGCCGAGCAATTTGCGGTACGAGGCCATCTCGGAAATGCGCGCTTTCACCAGGTAGTCGAAGTCACCCGACACCAAATGGCACTCCAGCACATGGGGCAGTTTGAGCACGGCGCGGCGGAATTCTTCAAAGGTGTCGCCGGACTTATAATCGAGGCTGATCTCGACAAATACCAGCAAACTGCCCTTCAAATGCTGCGGATTGAGCCGCGCGTTGTAGCCCATGATGATCCCTTCGCGTTCCAGGCGGCGTACGCGCTCGGTGCACGGCGTGGTCGACAGCCCGACTTTTTCCCCCAGCTCCGTGAATGAAATGCGCCCGTCGGTTTGCAGGATGCGCAGGATATTGCGGTCGATCTTGTCCAGCTCCCGCTTGGTCTGGGTGTTGGTACGCATAGGGGATACGCCTCTGTGAAAAGGGTTTTTGCCGAGAATTGTCGCCAAATATAGGCATTTATATAGTGAAATGCACTGGCAATTGCTTTTTATACTGCGCTCATCATTGCTCCAATAACACACGTCAGCGGCCAGGCCCGCGATGAGGATATAAAAATGCGCGTTCTGGTCTTGGGTAGCGGCGTCATTGGTGTGACCAGTGCGTACTATTTGGCGCGGGCCGGCTTTGAAGTCGTCGTGGTCGACCGTCAGCCAGCCGCTGCCATGGAAACCAGTTTCGCCAACGCCGGCCAGGTGTCGCCTGGTTACGCCTCGCCCTGGGCCGCCCCGGGCGTGCCGCTCAAGGCGATCAAGTGGCTGTTGCAGCGCCATGCGCCGCTGGCGATCAAGGCCACCGCCGATATCGACCAATACCTGTGGATGGCGCAGATGCTGCGCAACTGCACCCAAAGTCGCTACGCAGTGAACAAGGAGCGCATGGTCCGCCTGTCCGAGTACAGTCGCGACTGCCTCGATGAACTGCGTGCCGAAACCGGCATTGCCTACGAGGGTCGCAGCCTCGGTACAACGCAATTGTTCCGCACCCAAGCCCAGCTGGACGGCGCGGCCAAAGACATCGCCGTGCTGAAAGAATCTGGCGTACCGTTCGAGCTGCTCGACCGCGCCGGTATCGCCCGCGTTGAGCCGGCCCTGGCCAGCGTCACGGATATTCTTGCTGGCGCCCTGCGCCTGCCGAACGACCAGACGGGCGACTGCCAGATGTTCACCACGCGTCTGGTCGACATGTGCAAGCAGCTGGGCGTTGAGTTCCGCTTCGAGCAGGACATCCAGCGCCTCGACTGCGCAGGCGACCGCATCAATGGCGTGTGGATCGACGGCAAGCTGGAAACCGCAGACCGTTATGTACTGGCCCTCGGCAGCTACTCGCCGAAACTGCTCAAGCCGCTGGGGATCAAGGCGCCAGTGTACCCGCTCAAGGGTTACTCGCTGACCGTGCCGATCACCAACCCGGCGATGGCACCGACCTCGACCATTCTGGACGAGACCTACAAGGTCGCGATCACCCGTTTCGACAACCGCATCCGCGTTGGCGGCATGGCTGAAATCGCCGGTTTTGACCTGTCGCTGAACCCGCGCCGGCGTGAAACCCTGGAGATGATCGTCAACGACCTTTATCCTCAGGGCGGCGATTTGACCGAAGCCACATTCTGGACCGGCCTGCGCCCGACGACACCCGACGGCACGCCGATTGTCGGTGCCACGCCTTTCAAGAACCTGTTCCTCAATACCGGGCACGGCACACTTGGCTGGACCATGGCCTGTGGCTCTGGTCGTTTGCTGGCCGACCTGATGGCGAAGAAAACTCCGCAGATCAGCGCCGAAGGCCTCGATATTTCCCGTTACGGCAACCACCAGGAGTCCGCAAAACATGTCAATCCAGCGCCAGCTCACCAATGAGCGCATGAGCCAGATCGTTGTTCACAGCGGTACCGTGTATCTGGCAGGGCAAGTCGGCGATGACATGAGTGCCGGGATTGAACAGCAGACCCGTGAAACCCTGACCAATATCGAGCGTTTGCTGGACTTGGCCGGCACCGACAAATCCAAGCTGCTGTCGGTGACGATCTACTTGAAAGACATCGACGCCGATTTCGCCGGCATGAACGCGGTGTGGGACAAGTGGCTGCCTAAAGGCGTTGCCCCGGCCCGTGCCACGGTTGAAGCCAAGCTGTGCGAACCGGAAATCCTGGTAGAGCTGTCTGTCGTGGCCGCGCTGCCTTAACCAACGATCCCTCTCCCGGTGCCGGCGCTGTCTGTCGGTGCCGGTTTTTTCTTCACTCTGCCGCCTAGAAGCCTGCCGCCATGCGTCCTGCCCGTGCCCTGATCGACCTCCAAGCCCTGCGCCACAATTACCAACTGGCCCGTGAAGTCACGGGGGCCAAGGCCCTCGCCGTGGTCAAGGCCGATGCCTATGGCCACGGCGCCGTGCGCGTGGCCCAGTCGCTGGAAGCCGAAGCCGACGGGTTTGCCGTGGCGTGCATCGAGGAAGCGCTGGAGCTGCGTGCCGCGGGGATTCGCGCGCCGGTGCTGTTGCTGGAAGGGTTCTTCGAAGCCGACGAGCTGCCGCTGATCATCGAGCATGATTTCTGGTGCGTGGTGCATTCGCTGTGGCAGTTGGAAGCCATTGAGCAGGCCCGGTTGAGCAAGCCGCTGACCATCTGGCTCAAGTTGGATTCGGGCATGCATCGTGTCGGCCTGCATCCCAAGGATTACCACGAGGCTTATCAGCGTCTGCTGGCCAGCGGTAAAGTGGCGAAAATCGTATTGATGAGCCACTTCGCCCGTGCCGACGAGCTCGATTGTGTACGCAGCAATGAACAAGTGGCGGTGTTTGAAGCGGCGCGCCAAGGCTTGTCGGCCGAGGTGAGCCTGCGCAACTCGCCTTCCGTGATGGGCTGGCCGAACGTGTCCAGCGACTGGGTGCGCCCAGGCATCATGCTCTACGGCGCCACGCCGTTTGGCGAAGACCAGGCGATTGCCGCGCGCTTGCAGCCGGTGATGACGCTGGAATCCAAAGTCATCTGCGTGCGCGAACTGCCGGCCGGCGAGCCGGTGGGCTACGGCGCCAAGTTCATCACACCCAAACCGATGCGGATCGGCGTGGTCGCCATGGGCTATGCCGACGGTTATCCACGTCATGCGCCCACTGGCACACCCGTGTTGGTGGCGGGCCAGCGCAGTCAGTTGCTGGGCCGTGTATCCATGGACATGCTGTGTGTCGACCTCACCGACGTGCCGCAGGCCGGGCTCGGTTCCACCGTGGAGCTGTGGGGCAAAACTATTCTCGCCAGCGACGTTGCGACCGCTGCCGAGACCATTCCCTACCAGATCTTCTGCAACCTGCGCCGCGTGCCAAGGCTCTATTGCGGGGCTTGAGCACGGCCTACGAGTGGAGCTGGCCGGGATTTAGGCCCAAGTGTTGTAAATACTGAACGCTGTCGCCATGATAACGCTCAATTACAACAAAGCCTGAATCCTAGGAGGCTCCTGCATTGGACGTCGGCGAACGACTGCAATCCATCCGTAAACTGAAGGGTCTTTCCCAGCGCGAGCTCGCCAAGCGCGCGGGTGTCACCAACAGCACCATTTCGATGATCGAAAAAAACAGTGTCAGCCCCTCAATCAGCTCCTTGCGCAAGGTGCTGGGCGGCATTCCCATGTCGATGGTCGAGTTCTTTTCCGAGGAGATCCTCCAGGAAAAACCGACCCAGATCGTCTATAAAGCCAATGAGCTGATCGACATATCGGACGGCGCCGTCACCATGAAATTGGTCGGCCGCGCACACCCGAGCCGGGCGATCGCGTTTCTCAACGAGATTTACCCGCCGGGCGCCGACACCGGCGAAGAAATGCTCACCCACGAAGGCGAGGAAACCGGAATTCTGGTGGAAGGTCGCCTAGAGTTGGTGGTCGGTCTTGAAACTTTTGTGCTCGAAGCCGGCGATAGCTACTACTTTGAAAGCACCAAGCCCCATCGTTTTCGCAACCCGTTCGACGTGCCGGCGCGACTAATCAGCGCAGCCACACCCGCGAACTTTTGACACAAGAGGCGTGCTGCCAGCGTTGCAGACACTCCCGTAGCTGTACGCCGCAGGGCTGAATCTCCCTTTATTTAATAGGGTTGTTTCGGCCGGACGGGCTAACCGTTATACTTTCGCCGCCTGCGAAACCGTGGCCGCAGGCGTGAATAGCCACCATTGAGGGTGAACGCGTGAACCTAATTATGAAAATGCTGGCTGCACCAGCAACCGTACTGGCCCTATGGGCTGTCAGCGCTCAAGCTGCGACCAATGATGAAATTGCCAAGCGCCTGGAACCTGTCGGCCAAGTCTGTGTTCAGGGCCAGGAATGCAAAGGGATGGAAGTGGCGGTGGCAGCCGGTGGCGGCGGCGGTGCAAAAACGCCGGATGACGTGATCGCCAAGCACTGCAACGCCTGCCACGGCACCGGCCTGCTGGGCGCACCGAAAATCGGTGACACCGCTGCCTGGAAAGACCGCGCCGATCACCAGGGCGGCCTCGACGGCCTGCTCGCCAAGGCGATCACCGGCCTCAACGCCATGCCGCCTAAAGGCACTTGCGCTGATTGCTCGGACGACGAGCTTAAAGGTGCGATCGAGAAGATGTCGGGGCTTAAATAAACCGATCTTCGCCAAAAAGCCGCTGCCCAGCGGCTTTTTTGTGCCCGTGATTTAAGTTTGCAGGCTGTTCATTGCAGCAAAGACCCGGCAAGCTCGGTCCAACCCCTAATCATGGAATGTTCAGGAGGGTCGGATGGTGCAGTTGTGTTCAATCGAGCAAGCAGTTGACGACGTATTGGCGCGCTTGCCCGCGCATATCCACATGGGCATGCCCCTGGGCCTGGGCAAGCCCAACCTGTTCGTCAACGCGCTGTACCGGCGCATCGCCAAGTTGCCGGAGCGGGCGCTGACGATCTACACCGCGCTGGCCCTGGGTCGTCCGACCTTGGGCGACGGTTTGCAGAAGCGCTTTCTCGAGCCCTTCATCGAACGCGTATTTGGCGACTACCCCGAGCTGGATTTTCTCGCCGACCTGCACAAGGACAGCCTGCCCGCGAACATCCGCGTGCAGCAGTTCTTCATGCAGCCCGGCAGCCTGCTCCACAGCGCATCGGCGCAGCAGGATTACGTCAGCAGCAATTACAGTCACGCGGCGCGCGACATCAACGCCGCCGGCCTGAATCTGGTGGCGCAACTGGTGGCCAGCAGCACTGAGCATCCGGATCGCCTGAGCTTGAGCTGCAACCCCGACATCACGCTCGACCTGCTGCCGATGATCGAAAAGCGCCGTGAGGATGGCGAAACCATCCTGATCGTTGGCCAAGTGCACTCCGATCTGCCCTACATGCCGGGCGATGCCGAACTGGGCATGGACGCGTTCGATTACCTGATCGACGCAAAGGACAGCACCACGCTGTTCTCCACACCCAATATGCCGGTGGGCCTGCAGGACCACTTTATCGGTGTGCATGCCAGCACGCTGGTGCGCGATGGCGGCACGTTGCAGATCGGTATCGGCTCCATGGGCGATGCGCTGACCGCCGCCCTGCTGGCGCGCCAGGCGGATAACGAGGCTTATCGACTGCTGCTCACCGACCTTGATGTGTATCAATGGGCGCCCCTGATCAGCCGCGAAGGCGGTGTGTCGCCCTTTGCCCGTGGCCTGTATGGCTGCAGCGAAATGTTCGTTAACGGCCTGCTGGTACTGGCTGACGCCGGCATTATCCGGCGCAAGGTTTACCCGGATGTGGCGACCCAGGCGCAAGCCAATGCCGGTACGCTGGACGACGCGGCGCAACCTGACGGCGTGTCGATCCATGGCGGTTTCTTTCTCGGGCCGCGCAGTTTTTACCAGCGCCTGCAGGAAATGACGCACGCCAAGCGCCTCGAATTCAACATGACTCGCATCAGCTACATCAACGAGCTGTATGGCCAGGAAGAGCTCAAGCGCCTGCAACGCCTGGACGCGCGGTTTATCAACAGCGCGATCATGGTGACCTTGCTCGGCGCAGGTGTGGCCGATCAGCTGGAAGATGGCCGCGTGCTCAGCGGCGTCGGCGGGCAGTACAACTTTGTTGCGCAAGGCCATGCATTGGAAGGCGCGCGTTCGATCCTGATCCTGCGCAGCTGGCGCGAGTCGGCTGGCGAGGTCAGTTCCAATATTGTCTGGGAGTACGGCCACTGCACCATTCCCCGACACCTGCGCGATATCGTCATCACCGAGTACGGGATTGCCGATTTGCGTGGGCAGACAGATGCCAAGGTGATCGAGGCGCTGCTGAATATCACCGACTCGCGCTTTCAGAACGACTTGATCGAACAGGCGCAAAAGGCCGGCAAATTACCCAAGGATTTCCAGCTGGACCCTCGCTTTGCCGACAATACGCCCGAGCGGCTCAAGGGTATTCAGGCGCGGCATCACCGGCTGTTTCCGGAGTATCCGCTGGGCACTGACTTCACGGATGAGGAGAAGGATCTGTTGCGCGCTTTGAACTGGCTCAAAAGCAAATTCAAGCTGACGGAGATTCTGGAGTTGGGCAAGGCGGCGCTGGATGCACCGGAGCCGGAGGCGTTTCCTGAGCATCTCAAACGGATGCGGCTGGATAAGCCAGACGGGCTGAAAGAAGATCTGTACCAGCGCCTGTTGCTCGCCGGCCTACAGGCCACCGCACACTAAAAATTTCCACGAAACCAAATGTGGGAGGGGGCTTGCCCCCGATTGCCGTGTATCAGTCACCCAATGTGTTGGCTGACCCACTGCTATCGGGGCAAGCCCCCTCCCACATTTTGATCTGTGTTCACTTGGGGTTTGCGGTGCTGCCCATTACTCGATGAACGTGACCACGCCACCGGCCAGCGACTTCACGCGCGCCAGCGATTCAACTCGATAACCCTGCGCATCCAGCTCGGCACGGCCACCCTGGAACGACTTCTCGATCACAATCCCAAGGCCTGCGACGGTCGCGCCGGCTTGTTTGATGATCGAGATCAGCGCCTGGGACGCCTTGCCGTTGGCCAGGAAGTCATCGATCACCAGCACGCGGTCGCTGCTGGTCAGGTGACGCGGCGAGATCGCCACGGTGCTTTCGACCTTTTTGGTGAAGGAATACACGGTCGCCGACAGCAGGTTTTCCGTCAGGGTCAGGGACTGCTGCTTGCGAGCGAAGATCACCGGCACGCCAAGGTTCAGGCCGGTCATGATCGCCGGCGCAATGCCCGAGGCTTCGATGGTGACGATCTTGGTGATGCCCGAGTCCTTGAAGCGCTCGGCGAATTCGTCGCCGATCAGTTTCATCAGCGCCGGGTCGATCTGGTGGTTCAGAAAGGAGTCGACCTTGAGTACCTGATCGGAAAGCACGATGCCTTCTTCGCGAATTTTCTTGTGCAGTGCTTCCACGGAAAGCTTCCTCTAATGGCGCGGTGTGCGCCGAAAGTAGATTAAAAAGTAGTCGATTCTAGCGCTTTAACATCGCGCGTATGTCCGCCAAGGCGGTATTGCCGCGAACGGCTTTCACCTCGGTCGGGGTGTCGTCATTGCCTTCCCAGGCCAGATCGTCCGGTGGTAGTTCGTCGAGGAACCGGCTGGGGGCACAGTCGATGATTTCGCCGTATTGCTTACGCTTGGCGGCGAAGGTGAAGGCCAACGTCTGACGCGCGCGGGTAATGCCCACGTAGGCCAGGCGCCGTTCTTCTTCGATAGTGTCGGCTTCGATGCTGGAACGGTGCGGGAGGATTTCCTCTTCCATGCCCATGATGAACACGTAGGGGAATTCCAGCCCCTTGGACGCATGCAAGGTCATCATCTGCACGCCTTCGGCGCCGTCTTCCTCTTCTTGCTGGCGCTCGAGCATGTCGCGCAGCACCAGCTTGCCGATGGCGTCTTCGACGGTCATCTCGCCGTCTTCGTCTTTTTCCAGGGTGTTTTTCAGCGCTTCGATCAGGAACCAGACGTTGCCCATGCGGTAATCCGCAGCTTTGTCGCTGGAGCTGTTGGTGCGCAGCCAGTTTTCATAGTCGATGTCCATGACCATGCTGCGTAGCGCGCTGATCGGGTCTTCGCCGGCGCACTGCTCGCGCACCTTGTCCATGAAGCGCTTGAAGCGCGACAGGCGGTCGGTGAAGCGTGTGTCCAGGTGCTCGCCCAGGCCGATTTCGTCGGTGGCGGCGTACATCGAAATTTTGCGTTCCGTGGCGTAGTTGCCGAGTTTTTCCAGGGTAGTCGAACCGATTTCCCGGCGCGGCACGTTGATCACGCGCAGGAAGGCGTTGTCGTCGTCCGGGTTCACGATCAGGCGGAAGTAAGCCATCAAGTCTTTTACTTCCTGGCGTCCGAAAAAGCTGTTGCCGCCCGACAGGCGATACGGCACCTGGTGGTGCTGCAATTTCAGTTCGATCAGCTTGGCCTGGTAGTTGCCGCGGTACAGGATCGCGAAGTCGCTGTAGGGCCGGTCGGTGCGCAAGTGCAGGCTGAGGATTTCCACGGCCACGCGTTCGGCTTCGGCGTCTTCATTGCGGCAGCGGATCACGCGGATTTCGTCGCCGTGGCCCATCTCGCTCCACAGTTGTTTTTCAAACTCGTGGGGGTTGTTGGAGATGAGCACGTTGGCGCAACGCAGGATACGGCTGGTGGAGCGGTAGTTTTGCTCCAGCATCACCACTTTCAGGGACGGATAGTCGTCCTTGAGCAGCATCAGGTTTTCCGGGCGCGCACCGCGCCAGGCATAGATCGACTGGTCGTCGTCGCCCACCACGGTGAACTGGTTGCGCGTGCCGATCAGCATCTTCACCAGCAGGTATTGGCTGGCGTTGGTGTCCTGGTATTCGTCCACCAGCAGGTAGCGCACCTTGTTCTGCCACTTTTCGAGGATGTCGGCGTGTTCCTCGAACAGCTTTACCGGCAGCAGGATCAGGTCGTCGAAGTCCACCGCGTTGAACGCCTTGAGCGTGCGCTGGTAGTGGGTGTAGACGATGGCGGCGGTCTGCTCCTTGGGGTTGCGTGCGTTTTCCAGCGCCTGGGCGGGCAGGATCAGGTCGTTTTTCCAGGCGCCGATCATGTTCTTGATCTCATCCACGCCGTCGTCGCCTGCGTATTCCTTTTGCATGATGTCGGTCATCAGCGACTTCACATCGGTTTCGTCGAAGATCGAGAAACCGGGCTTGTAGCCCAGCCGCGCATGCTCCTTGCGGATGATGTTCAGGCCCAGGTTGTGGAAGGTACACACCGTGAGGCCACGGCCTTCGCCGCCCTTGAGCAGCGTGCCGACACGCTCTTTCATTTCGCGCGCCGCCTTGTTGGTAAAGGTCATGGCGACGATGTACTGGGCGCGGATGCCACAGTTCTGGATCAGGTGCGCGATCTTGCGGGTGATCACGCTGGTCTTGCCGGAGCCCGCGCCGGCGAGCACCAATAGAGGGCCGCCGACGTAGTTCACGGCTTCTTGCTGCCGGGGATTGAGTCGGGACATACAGAATTCAGGGAGTCGTTGTTCAAAAGGGCGGGCATTTTAACAGGCTCGCAGGATTCTGCTCTCACAGAACGACAGTGTGACGTACCACTCGATCTAAATTTGCCGGTTTTGATACTTTGCCGCAGGATGTGTGGGCCTTCTGTCCTGAAGATCGGGACGAATGCTTACAGTCAGCGTATTTGATAACCCTTATCATTGGTGATTATCAGGCCGCGCGTCATAATGCCCGCCGCCAACGAAATTTTGCAGAGTCTAGGGAGCTAGCTTGTCTACGCCTGTCGAACCCTTGCGTTTGCTGCTACTGGCCGATGAGCCAGCGTGGGCAGCGTTGTTGCGCGAGTGCCTGGCGCCGATGGGCGATGGGGCTGTGCTGATCAGTGCGCCCAACTGGGACTCGGTGAGTCGTCTGTTCGATGACGACCACTCGGCCGTGTTATTGACCACGCCCAGCCTGCAACCCTGCCCCGGCCGTTGCAACTTGCCGTGCATATTGTTGTTGGAGCAGGAACCTCTGGTTTCGCCGCTGGGTGTCAGCGATTGGTTGATCCGTGACGTATTGGATGCCGATACATTGCGCCGCTGCCTGCGCCATGTCCGCGAGCGCGGCGTGCTGGAGACCACCTTGCAGCGCCTGGCCGAACAGGACCCGCTCACCGGGATCGCCAATCGCCAGGGTTTCCAGACCCTGCTGGCGGCGCGTCTGGTTGAAAACGAAGGCCGCGGCCTGGCGCTCGGCCATCTCGACCTCGATAACTTTCGCCATGCCAACGACGCCTTAGGCCATCAGGCCGGCGACCGGTTGATCCTGCAAGTGGTCTCGCGCCTCAAGAGCCAGCTCGAAGCCGGGGACCAGTTGGCGCGTCTGGGCAGCGATGAGTTCGCCCTGCTGATTGATACGCGCCGCGCGCCCCAGCGTGCCGAATGGATGGCCGAACGCATCACCGAAGCCATGGCCGAACCCTATTGGGTGGATGGCGAAAGCCTGTTGATCGGCTGTAGCCTGGGCGTGGCGCATGCCCGCGCGCGCGCTGGCGCCGACCCGCTGATGTGGCACGCGCATATCGCCATGCAGCAAGCCAAAAGTACGCAAGGCTGCACCTTTCATATCTTCAACGAACGCATCAACCGCAACGCGCGCAGCCTGGCCGACCTGGAAAGTGAACTGCGCCGCGCATTGCGCCGCGACGAGCTGGAACTGCACTACCAACCGCGCCTGGACCTGGACGACGGGCATATTGTCGGCCTGGAAGCCTTGGTGCGCTGGCGCCATGGCGAACGCGGCCTGTTGCCACCCAGCGAGTTCGTGCCGCTGGCCGAACAGAGCGGTCTGATTGTGCCGCTGGGCTACTGGGTGATCTCCCGTGCCCTGCGCGACATGCAAGACCTGCGCGAACGCGGCCTGCCGCCGCTGCACATGGCGGTCAACCTGTCGTTTCGCCAGTTCCAGGATAGCCAACTGCTCTCGACCCTCAGCCGGCTGATTGCCGAGCGCGGCGTGGAAGCACAGTGGCTGGAGTTCGAATTGACCGAAACCGCCGTCATGCGCCGCAGTGACTTGGTCAAACAGACCATGGACGCCCTCGGCCGCCTGGGCGTGCGGTTTTCCCTGGATGACTTCGGCACCGGATTTTCGTCGTTCGTGCACCTCAACAGCCTGCCGATTGCCTTGTTGAAGATCGACAAGAGCTTTGTCGGCGGCATGGAAGAGCGCGAAGAGAACCGCAAGCTGGTGCACGCCATGATCAACCTGGCGCACAACCTCAACCTGGAAGTGGTGGCTGAAGGTGTGGAAACGCCTGAGCAACTGGCGCTGTTGCGCTTGTTTGGCTGCGATCAGGCGCAGGGGTATTTGATCAGCAAGCCATTGCCGTTGCCGGAGTTGGTGGAGTATTTGACGTTCGGCAAGAGCCAGCAGGCTTTGCTGGGCTGAACTGGTTTGTGTGGGAGCTGACTTGCCTGCGATGCAGGCACCTCGGTGTGTCAGGCCTATCCAGGTGATGCTATCGCAGGCAAGCCAGCTCTCACATTGACCGAGTACAGTCTCTAGTCTGGCTGCATGGCTTGGAATTCAGCGCGAATTTCCGGCTCCCGCCGAATCATCCTTTTCATCTTCGCCTCAAACGCCCAGGTCAAACTGACGGCCGCGCAGGCCAGGCCCAACGCCAGGCCCCACCACACACCGGTCGGCCCCCAGCCGAGGGTGAACGCCATCAACCACGCCGCCGGCGCGCCGATCAGCCAGTAGCAGCCCAAGCCCACCAGAAAGGTCGTCTTGGCGTCCTTCAACCCACGGATGCAGCCCATGGCGATGGTCTGCACACCGTCGAACAATTCGAACCAGGCCGCCACGGCCAGCAGGCTGACGGCCAGGACGATAACGTCATGGAAGGCCGGGTCGTTATGGTCGAGGAACAGCCCGATAAGCGCATCGGAAAACAGCCACAGCACTGCGGCAAAACCCAACATCACTGCCGCACCGAATCCGATGCCGACCCGCCCGGCCATGCGCGCTTGCAGCAACTGCCCGGCGCCGTAATGCTGGCCGATGCGCATGGTGATCGCGTACGACATCCCCGCCGGCACCATGAACGCTACCGAGACGATTTGCAGGGCAATCTGATGCGCCGCCAGTTGCGTACTGCCCATGGTGCCCATGCACAGCGCCGCGAAGGCAAACAAGCCGACCTCCACCGCATAGGTGCCGCCAATCGGCAGGCCCAGGCGCCACAGCTCGCGCAGATACAGGGTGTTGAGGCGCAGCAGGCCTGAACTCAGCGGGTAGGCGGCGTAAGCCCGGTTGCTGCGGATGTACCACATCAGCGCCAAGGCCATGCTGTTGGCGACAATCGCGGTGACCAGGCCAATACCCATCAATCCCAGTTTCGGCAGGCCGAACATGCCTTCTATCAAGGCGTGGTTGAGGAAGTAGTTGAGCACCGTGCCGCCCAGGCTGATCACCATCACTGGCGTGGCTTTGCCGATAGCGCTGGTAAAGCCGCGCAAGGCCATGAAGCTCAGGTAGCCGGGCAGGGCGAATGGCAGGATGGTCAGAAATTGCCCCGCCGCGTGCACGTTGGTTTCGGTCTGGCCAAACATCAGCAATACGGGCTTTAGGTTCCACAGCAGCAAGCCGGCCACCAGTGCCATCAGCCAGGCAAGCCACAGCCCGGCCTGGGTCAGGCGGGTGGCGCCTTCAATGTCGCCGGCGCCGTGGCGGATGGCCACAAGCGTGCCCACTGCAGCAATCACGCCGATGCAGAAAATCGCCACAAACGAATAGCTCGCCGCGCCCAGGCCGCCGCCGGCAAGGGCTTCGGGGCTCAGGCGGGCCATCATCAGCGTGTCGGTCAGCACCATCAACATGTGCGCCAACTGTGAGGCAATCAACGGCCCCGACAGCCGCAGAATGGCCCAGAGTTCAGTACGCACCGGATGCTGCATGGTCATCACGCTCAAAAAGTCAGAAGGTTGGGGAGGGGTGGATTCTCGGCGCTCCCAACGCATTACACAAAAGGATAAAAGCGATCGTTCGCATGATTAAAACTCATGGTAGGGTTTGGGCTTGCTCTGTCGGAGGTTTCCCTATGCCACGTCGTCTCCCTCCGTTGTACGCCTTGCGCGCATTTGAGGCCGCTTCACGGCACAACTCCTTTACCCGCGCGGCAGAGGAGCTGTCGATCACGCAAAGTGCCGTCAGCCGGCATATCCGCACACTCGAAGAGCATTTTGCCTGCCGCCTGTTCCAGCGCAGCGGCCGCAACCTGCAGCTCACCGAAGCGGCGCGCTTGCTGCTGCCCGGCGTGCGCGAGGGTTTCGCTGCGCTGGAGCGCGCCTGCCACACCCTGAATGCCGAGGACGACATCCTGCGCATGAAAGCGCCGTCGACCCTGACCATGCGCTGGTTGCTGGCGCGGCTCAGTCGCTTCCGGGCGTTGCAGCCGGGCAATGAGGTGCAACTGACCAGTGCGTGGATGAGCGTGGACGAAGTGGACTTCAACCAAGAGCCATTCGATTGCGCGGTATTGCTGAGCTACGGGCACTTTCCGGCGGACTGGGAGGCCAGTTACCTGTTCCCCGAACTGCTGATCCCCGTGGGCGCCCCCAACCTGCTGGCAGACGGGCCGTGGGACGTAACGCGCCTGGCGTGCGCTGAGCTGCTGCACCCCACGCCCGACCGCCGCGACTGGCGCAATTGGCTGCAGCGCATGGGGCTGGCATCTCAGGTCTCGCTCAAGGGCGGGCAGGTGTTCGACACGCTTGAGCTGGGCATGATTGCCGCAGCACGAGGTTACGGGGTGTCGATGGGCGATTTGCTGATGGTCGCCGAAGACGTGGCCCAGGGACGATTGAGCCTGCCGTGGCCGACCGCCGTGGCCAGTGGGGAAAATTACTACCTGGTGTGGCCGAAAACCCGCCCCGGTGGTGAGCGTTTAAGGCGCTTGGCGGAATTTCTCCAGGGTGAGGTCAAGGCCATGGAGCTGCCCCAGGTCGAGCGCCTCGACTGAAGCATTTGTGCAATCGTTTGCGCGATACCCCTGTGAATCGCTCAAGTATTCCTCGCACCCGCCGAATAAGGTGTGTTGGAACAACCGTGCACCAACGTTTCCCACTCGATAATTTGCCGAGTAGCGCTATGAGATCAGGATGATCCTGGCCTCGGCCAGGAGCTGTCATGTCTCAACCTCGCGCTCGGATTGCCTCCCAGTTAGGCCTCGCATTAGCCGTGATACTGGCTGTCGTCATCAGCGGCAGTACGGTTTTCGCCCTGCGGTCGCTCGACTCCGCCAACCTCGACACCCGCGAGGAACACCTGGCCAGCGAAGCGCGTTTGCTCGCCGACCAACTCAATACCTTCCACAGCACCTTGCGCGAAAGTACCCAGCGTTTGAGCGGGCTGTTTGAAAAGCGCTTCGGTGCGGGGTTGAGTGTGCGCGGCGAGCAGCAGGTCGCAGTGGCGGGTGTACAAACCCCGAGCCTGTTCCTGGGCAACAACCTGTTGAACAACGATTTCGATGAGGTCGATGAATTCAAGGACACCTCTGGCGGCGTGGCCACCGTATTTGTGCGCAGCGGCGAAGACTTTGTCCGCATCAGCACGTCCCTGACCAAACAAGACGGCAGCCGCGCCATCGGTACGGCGCTGGACCACCAGCATCCGGCCTACCAACGCCTGCTTGCCGGGCAAAGTTACGTCGGCCGTGCCGTGCTGTTCGACCGCTCCTACATGACCCAATACACACCGGTGCGCGATGCCGGCGGCAAAGTGATTGCGGTGCTGTTTGTCGGTTTCGACTACACCGACGCCCAGAAAGCCCAGTTTGAAAACCTCAAGCGCTTCCGTATCGGCAAAACGGGTTCCCTTGCGCTGCTGGACGAACAGAAACACTGGCTGGTGCCCCCGGCCGGCGTGCAGGCGCTGGACCAGGCGGTACCGGTGATGCTCGACCTGGCCAAAAAGCCGGGCGAGGGGCGCTTCTGGAGCGACAAGAACGAAGATTTCTACAGCGTCTCGGTGCCGTTTGAAGGCGGCCCGTGGTCGGTGGTGGCGAGCATGCCGAAATCCGAAATTCGCGAGGTGACCTGGGCCGTTGGTATTCGCCTGGTGATTGGCAGCGTGTTGGCAATGTTGTTCGCGGTGGGCGCGGCGGTCTGGCTGTTGCGCAGCAAGTTGCAGCCCTTGAGTGACCTGGTGCGTCAAGCCGAAGCCCTCGGCGCGGGTGACTTGAGTGTGCGCCTCAATGTGTCCAGTAATGACGAAATAGGCCAATTGGCACGCAGCTTCAACCAGATGGGTGAAGCCCTGTCGACCATGGTCTCGCATATCCGCAAGGCCGCCGAAGAGGTCAACAGCCGAGCCCAGGCCTTGTCCGGTTTGTCGGGTGGTGCCTATGAGGGCATGGAGCAGCAGTCCGGCGAGATCACCAGCATGGCCGGCGCGGTGGAAGAGTTCAGCGCCACCTCGCTGAACATCGCCGACAACATGGGCAACACCGAGCGGTTGGCCCAGGAAAACGCCCAGCAGACGCGCATCGGCCGTACCTCGATGCAAGAGGCGTCGTCGTCCCTGGAACATATCGCCACCGCGCTGAACAGCACGGCCACGGTGATCAATACCCTCGGCCAACGCTCCCAGGAAATCGGCGGGATCGTCGGCGTGATCACCTCGATCGCCGAACAGACCAACCTGTTGGCGCTCAACGCGGCCATCGAGGCCGCCCGCGCCGGTGAACAAGGCCGTGGTTTCGCCGTGGTTGCCGACGAGGTGCGCAACCTGGCCTCGCGCACCCGCCAGGCCACCGATGAAATCTCTGGGATGATCCACAGCATTCAGCAGGAAACCGGGAATGCCATCAGCACCATGGAACACGGCAATGCGTTGATGCAGGAAGGCCTGTCGCGCAACGCCGACGTGGCTTCGGCGCTGGCGCGTATCGACGAGCAAAGTCGCTCGGCCGGTCAGCAATTTGCGGCAATTACCACGGCAACCCAGGAACAGAGCAGCACCGCGACGTTGCTCAGCAGCAATTTGCAGAGCATTGCGCTGGCCAACAGCGAGCAGCGTGAAGTGGTGTCGAACCTGGCCGTTACCGCCAAGGAGCTGGAAACCCTGGCGGCTGGTTTGCGGCATGAGGTTGATCGGTTTCGTTGAGGCTTAGCGCTCGCCCGACGTTTTGCGCTGTGATTCGCCCCAACGCGCAGCCCGGCAGATCTTCGCCATGGCGATGGGGTATGCCGATGACTTGATGCTGAATCCTTCTACCGAGTCGGCAGAGGCGGCACTGGATGAAGTGATGGAAGTGGCGAGGCTGTTGCTGGACTTTCCCGCATAGGCCGCCATTCCGCACGCTCCTGTGGAGAGCGGTCCCGTTTTGTGGCGAGCGGGCTTGCCCCGCGTTGGAGTGCGAAGCGCTCCCAGTGCGGCCGCCATGTTTCAACTGTTGGACCGCGTCGCCGGTTTTTAGGGCCGCTGCGCAGCCCAACGCGGGGCAAGCCCGCTCGCCACACCAAACCCGCTTGCCATGGATTTTGCGTTTTCAGGCTAGCTCACCGCCGCAGGCCGATATTGCAGTGCCTCGGCCAAGTGATGCCGAGCAATATTCTCAACCCGCTCAAGGTCTGCCAGCGTGCGCGCCACCTTGAGCAAGCGATGTGCCGCGCGCAGCGACAGCGTCAGCCGCTCGCAGGCGCTTTCCAGCCAGCCTTCATCGGCTTTCGCCAATTGGCAGTGTTTGCGTAACCCTGGCAAATCCAGAAAGGCATTGGCGCAACCCTGGCGCTTGAGTTGGCGCTCGCGGGCGTCGGCCACCTGTGCCGAGGCCTTCGCCGTGTTATCGCCAGGCTGCTGGGTCGGGTTAAGTGCGGTGGTTTCCCGGGCGACGGTAAGGTGCAAGTCGATCCGGTCCAGCAGGGGGCCGGAAAGTTTGTTGCGATAGCGCTGAATCTGCTCCGGCGTACACCGACAGCGTCCACTGGGCTCGCCCATATACCCGCAAGGGCAGGGGTTCATGGCGGCCACCAGTTGAAAACGTGCCGGGAAACTCACTCGGTCGCGGGCACGAGAAATGACGATGTGTCCCGATTCAAGCGGTTCGCGCAGCACCTCCAGGACCTTGCGATCAAACTCCGGCAACTCATCCAGAAACAACACGCCGTGGTGGGCGAGGGTGATTTCCCCCGGTTGCGGTTTTGATCCGCCGCCCACCAGCGCCGGCCCCGAGGCTGAGTGGTGTGGCTGACGGAACGGGCGGTGCGGCCAATGGCTCAGTGGCGCGAGGCTGACCACTGACTGGATCGCCGCCACTTCCAGCGCTTCCTGCTCGCTCAACGGCGGCAGCAACCCCGGCAGCCGGCTGGCCAGCAAAGTCTTGCCGGTGCCGGGCGGCCCGCTGAACAGCAGGTTATGCGCGCCCGCCGCAGCGATCAGCAGCGCGCGCTTGGCCGCCAGTTGCCCTTGTACTTCGCTCAGGTCTGGATAGGGCTTGTTCAGGTACTGCAAGCCATCAGACTTGTAGGGCTCGATTGGCACCTGCCCATTCAGGTGCGCCACCACCTGCAGCAAGTGATCCACCGCAATCACCTTCAACCCGGAGGCCAGGCACGCCTCCTCGGCATTCGCCCGCGGCACTATCACGGTGCGCCCGGCCTTGCGGGCTGCCAGCGCTGCCGGCAACACGCCTTTCACTGCGCGTACTTCGCCGGACAATGCCAATTCGCCCAGGCATTCCACGTCATCGAGCATCAACGCCGGCACCTGCACACTGGCCGCCAGGATCCCTAAGGCAATCGCCAAATCAAAACGCCCGCCGTCCTTGGGCAGGTCGGCGGGCGCGAGGTTGAGGGTGATGCGCCGGGCTGGGTATTGCAGCGCGCAATTGAGGATGGCGCTGCGCACGCGGTCCTTGCTTTCCTTGACGGCGGTTTCCGGCAAGCCCACCAGTGTCAGGGACGGCAGACCATTGGCCATGTGCACTTCAACCGTGACGGCAGGGGCTTCGACGCCGATCTGGGCGCGGCTGTGGACGATGGCGAGGGACATGCTCGTTCCTTGAAAGAGGGGCCGCTTCCTGCGGGTTTTTCAAGGGTAGACGAGGTAGGGAATAGCGAGGCGGGGGAGGTTTTACAGAACGTATCCGGAGAGCGAGGTAGAGCAAATGTGGGAGCTGGCTTGCCTGCGATGGCATCGACTCGGTGTAACTGATACACCGAGGCGCCCGCATCGCAGGCAAGCCAGCTCCCACACTGACCGCGTTTATTCAGCAGCAGGTGGCGTCAGCCGTGCTTCCAGCTCAGCGACTTTGGCTTCCAAACTCTCCAGCCGTGCACGCGTGCGGGCCAGCACCACCATTTGGCTATCAAACTCTTCACGGCTCACCAGGTCGAGTTTGCTGAAGCCGCTTTGCAGCAGCGCCTTGAACTGGCTTTCGATTTCGTTGCGAGGCAGCGGGGTATCGCCGCTGAACAGGCGAGAGGCGTGGCCGCTCAGGGCGTCGAGGAGATCTTTGGGCGCGAGCATGGGAAACATTCCGGAAAAACTGTTGGCGGGCAGTGTATCACGCAGCGTCTATAGTCTTTTTCACCGCCTGGAGCGCACGCTTTTCGCGCAGTGGTTCGGGCAGCCGCGCACTGTTTTTGTGCGCATTGGCGTCGCCAAAACGCCCCGCAGGTGGGCATAAGTGGGCAAAGGACTGATTTCAGTGATTTTTACGGAGCTGGCAAGGTTTCTGCTTAGACGATCATGACCCATGCACTGATGCAGTCGCTGTGACGAATGCAGTGCGCCGACGGATCAGGGGTACAGGTTTCGTCACCAGTGGTTCGCTGGCGTCGCAACGGCAAATGCCGAGGCGACGACGCGTTACAAAGCCAGGCACTGCGCTTAGACTTGAGACGGGTTTGTTTTCCTGGGGCAAGTCCACCAATTCGGGAGAGAGTTTTCATGAAGCTAGTCACTGCCATCATCAAGCCGTTCAAGTTGGACGATGTACGCGAGTCGCTGTCCGAGATCGGCGTGCAGGGCATTACCGTTACTGAGGTCAAAGGCTTCGGTCGGCAGAAGGGTCACACCGAGCTGTATCGCGGCGCGGAATACGTGGTCGATTTTCTGCCAAAGGTGAAGATTGATGTCGCCATTGACGACAAGGATCTTGACCGGGTTATCGAGGCGATAACCAAGGCCGCCAACACCGGCAAAATCGGTGACGGCAAGATCTTCGTGGTCAATCTGGAACAGGCTATTCGCATCCGTACCGGCGAAACCGATACCGACGCAATCTAAGCCGCCAAACCCCAACGCCCCAGGAGAAAACAATATGACTCTGCGTAAATTCGCAGGGCTAGGAGCCCTGTTGTCCCTCGTAATGCCGGCCCTGGCCATGGCGGCGGACCCAGTACCTGCTCCAGTCCTCAATTCCGGCGACACCGCGTGGATGCTCACGTCCACCGCGCTGGTACTGTTCATGACCATTCCAGGCCTCGCGCTGTTCTACGGCGGCATGGTTCGCTCCAAAAACATTCTTTCCGTGATGATGCAGTGCTTCGCCATCACCGGTCTGATCACCATTTTGTGGTTCGTTTACGGCTACAGCATGGCGTTCGACACTACCGGTATGGAAGCAGGCGTCGTCAACCTCAACTCGTTCGTGGGCGGCCTGTCCAAACTGTTCCTGTCGGGTGTCACCCCGGCGAGCATCACCGGCCCTGCGGCGCTGTTCCCTGAGGCGGTGTTCGTCACTTTCCAGATGACGTTCGCCATCATTACGCCTGCGCTGATCGTCGGTGCCTTCGCCGAGCGTATGAAGTTCTCCGCGATGCTGATCTTCATGGGCGTCTGGTTCACCCTGGTCTACGCACCGATTGCGCACATGGTGTGGGGCGGTCCGGGTTCGTTGCTGGGCGATTGGGGCGTGCTGGACTTCGCCGGCGGCACCGTGGTGCACATCAACGCCGGTGTGGCTGGCCTGGTGGCGTGCCTGGTACTCGGCAAGCGTAAAGGCTTCCCAACCACGCCGATGGCGCCTCACAACCTGGGTTACACCCTGGTCGGTGCTGCCATGCTGTGGGTCGGTTGGTTTGGCTTCAACGCCGGTTCTGCGGCTGCGGCCAACGGCACTGCCGGTATGGCGATGCTGGTCACTCAGATTGCGACCGCTGCTGCCGCGCTGGGCTGGATGTTTGCCGAGTGGGTCACCCACGGTAAGCCAAGCGCACTGGGCATCGCCTCGGGCGTCGTTGCCGGCCTGGTTGCAATCACCCCGGCTGCGGGCACCGTGGGCCCAATGGGCGCCCTGGTGATCGGTCTGGCGGCGGGCGTAGTGTGCTTCTTCTGCGCCACTACCCTGAAACGCAAACTCGGCTACGACGACTCCCTGGACGCCTTCGGCGTGCACGGTATCGGCGGTATCCTCGGCGCGATCCTGACCGGCGTGTTCGCGGCGCCTTCTCTGGGCGGCTTCAACGCGGCGACCACTGACATCGCAGCGCAAGTCTGGATCCAGTGCAAAGGCGTCGGCTTCACCGTGATCTACACGGCTATCGTGACCTTCATCATCCTCAAGGTGCTGGACATGGTCATGGGCCTGCGGGTTACCGACGAAGAAGAGGCCGTGGGCCTCGACCTGGCACAACACAACGAGCGCGGCTACAACTTGTAAGTACGCGAAAAAAAAGATGCCCGGCTTGCCGGGCATTTTTTTGTCTGGGGTTTGTCTGTGGCTAAAGGTGTACGGGTTTATGCCGACTTTGTGATGGGATCCACACGGCACTTTTAAGGGTGTGAATCTCTTACAGGCATGTAGGTGTATTCGGTACTTTGTTTTTTTCCAGAGCGCGCTAGAATGCGCGCCGATGGGCGGAGAACTGTATGTGGCAACAGACCCTGATAACCCTGCGGGCCAAGCCCCGGGGCTTTCACTTGGTGACGGATGAGTTGCTCGCCGGCCTGCCTGAATTGAAGGCGTGCCGTGTGGGCCTGTTGCATTTGTGGTTGCAGCACACCTCGGCTTCGTTGACGGTCAACGAAAATGCCGACCCGGCGGTTCGCCGTGACTTCGAGCGTTTTTTCAACTCGCTGGTGCCGCAAGGGCGTGCGGGGTTCGAACACAACGACGAAGGTCCGGATGATCTGCCGGCGCACTTCAAGGCCAGTCTCCTGGGCTGCCAGCTGAGTTTGCCGGTCAAGGCCGGCCGCTTGGCGATGGGGACCTGGCAAGGTGTTTATCTGGGCGAGCACCGTGATCATGGCGGTGCTCGTAAAGTCCTCGCCACCTTGCACGGTGATGGGGCATAAGCCACTGGTAATCCGGTGGATGTTGATTTTTTTCCGGCGACCTCGACAGAGGGTGAAGCTGGGCTATAACTAATCTGCTTTTCGCAAGTCATGAGGTAGAACATGAGCGACGATGATCTGGAAAACGACGAACTCGAAGTCGGTGACGACGACGAGGCCGAAGAAGGTCTTGAGGCGGCAGCTGAGGACGTTGCTGACGACGACGGTGGTGATGATGCACCTGTCCCGGCAGCCAAAGGCAAAGCCAAGGCCGCTGTTTCGGTAGATGAACTGCCAAGCGTTGAAGCCAAGAACAAAGAGCGCGATGCGCTGGCCCGTGCGATGGAAGAATTCCTCGCCAAAGGCGGCAAAGTGCAGGAAGTCGAGGCCAACGTGGTAGCAGATCCACCGAAGAAGCCGGATAACAAGTACGGTAGCCGTCCTATCTGAGGTCAGCCGCTCGCTTGCATGAAAAAGCCCGCCGTCGCTGCGGGCTTTTTCATGGATGTAATAAATCCTACGGGTCTCCACTCATCAAATGTGGGAGCGGGCGTTTTCGCGAAGTGCTCTGTCAGTTGCTGATGGGCTGACTGATACACCGCATTCGCAAGCAAGCCCGCTCCCACATGTTGATTTTTAGTGGTGCCGCGATAGCGTTACTGCCAACTGCGAAGCAACGGCGGCAGCTCGTTCAAGCTACGAATTTCCGCATCCGGGCGTTTATCCGCTTCCCATGCCTTGCCTGTCGGGTTGAACCACACCGCCCGCAGCCCGGCCTGCTGCGCCCCGGCGATGTCATCGCCGGGGTGATCGCCAATATGCACGGCCTGACTGGCGTCCACGCCGGCGCGTTGCAGCGCTTCCTGAAACAGTCGCGCATCCGGCTTGGCGATGCCGATATCTTCGGCGCGCAGGGCAAAGTGGAAATAGTCTGCCAAGCCCACGCGCTGCACGTCGGCGTTGCCGTTGGTGATCACGCCCAGGAGGAAATGCTGGCGCAATGCTTGAAGCATCGGCTCGGCCTCAGGAAAAGGCGTGAGCTGGTGCCGGGCGTGAATGAACGCCTCATAGCACACGTCTGCCATTTGCGTGGCCTCGGGCTGTGGATAACCCGCCTCTTCAAACGCGTGCATCAGCACGCGGTGGCGCAGGAGGCTGATGCGGTACTTGAGCTCGGGATGGCGCTCCAGCACCTGCTGGCGAAGGCTGGCGAAATGCTCAAGAGGCAAATCGCCGACCTTGGAGGCATGGGTCGCCAGCCATTCGCGCATCGACGCTTCGGCGCCGATGATGACGGGTACGTTGTCCCAGAGTGTGTCGTCCAGGTCGAAGGTGATCAGCTTGATACTCATGAGTCGCCGCCCTTGATGCGTTTGGCCCGTGGATGGGCGCTGTCGTACACCGTCGCCAGGTGCTGGAAGTCGAGGTGGGTGTAGATCTGCGTGGTCTTGATGTCGGCGTGGCCGAGCAGCTCCTGCACCGCGCGCAGGTCCTGGGACGATTCCAGCAGATGGCTGGCAAAGGAATGTCGCAGCATGTGCGGGTGCAGATTCTGCCCCAGCTCGCGCTCACCGGCGAGCTTGACCCGCACCTGGATCGCCCGTGGACCGAGGCGTCGGCCTTGCTGGCTGACAAACACCGCGTCGTCCGCGGGGTTGGTCAACAGACGCAGCGGCAACCACAGCTGCAAGGCTTCCCGAGCCTTGCTGCCGACCGGCAGCACACGGGTCTTGCTGCCCTTGCCGAGCACTTGCACCAGGCCGTCCGCCAGGTCCAGTTGATCGAGGTTCAGGCCGGTCAATTCTGACAAGCGCAGGCCCGAGGAATAGAACAGCTCGAGGATGGCCTGGTCGCGGTGGGCAAGGAAGTCGTCTTCGACGGCACCGTCGAGCAATTGCAGGGCGCGATCAGTGTCGAGGGTCTTGGGCAGGCGCCGTTCGCCCTTGGGCGGGGCCAGGCCATTGGCCGGGTCGTGATCGCACAGGCCTTCACGGTTGAGGTAGTGATACAGGCCGCGCACCGCCGAAAGCAATCGCGACAGGCTGCGTGAAGACTGGCCTTGCTGGTGCAGTCGCGCGATGAGGCTGCGCAGGCTCTGGATATCCAGGGCTTTCCAGCTGGCGATCTGTTGTTTTTCGCAGTACGCCAGGACCTTGCTCAAGTCTCGCCGATAAGCTTCCAGCGTATGGGGCGACACCTGGCGCTCGTTGCGCAGGTGAGCGCAATAAGCGTCCAGTTGCCGTTCCATGGCTAGCGCACCGCGCGCAGGGCGGTGGTGAAGCGCGGCAGTACCCGGCCGAGCACTTCAGCGATGTAGGTCAAAAACAGCGTGCCTACGGAGCTTTTGTAGTGCTGCGGGTCACGGCTGGCAATCGCCAGTACGCCGTGCAGGCCTTGATGGCTGAGGGCGACTACGGCGGTGGAGCCGATCTGCTTGCGCTGTTCGGCGCCAAACAGGAAATCCAGCTCATGCTCACGCAAGGTGCCGCTGATGGTCTTGCCTTCAGAGAGCAAGCCGCCAATCGCGGTCTGCGCTTCGCCACCGCTGACCCAGCGACCCACCGGCATCGGGTTGTCGCTGAACAGGATCAGGCTCACAAACGGCACCTGGAAGTCCTGGCGCAGGCTGTCTTCCACGGCAATCACCGTTTCTTCCAGGCTGGTGGCGTCCATCAGGGTAAGAATCAGGCGACGGGTCTTGTCGAAAAGGCGGTCGTTGTCGCGGGCCACGTCCATCAACTGCGAGAGCCGATGACGCATTTCGATATTGCGCTCGCGCAGAATCTTCATCTGCCGCTCTACCAGCGACACGGTATCGCCGCGCTGGTGGGGAATGCGCAGGGCCGGCAACAGCTCTTCGTGTTCGACGAAGAAGTCCGGATTAGCCTCAAGGTACGCCGCGACAGCAGCGGCCTCCAGACTTTCGCTCGGGGATGCTTGGGCGGGTACTTGAGGCTTGTCGGTCATTAGCTTTGCTCACTCATAGGCGGACCTGTCCTTCGTATACGCGCGAGGCCGGCCCGGTCATCATCACCGGGTGGCCAGGGCCTGCCCATTCGATGGACAAGCGTCCGCCGGGCAGGTCGATCAACAGTGGCGAATCCATCCACCCCTGGCTGATCGCGGCCACGGCCGCAGCGCAAGCGCCGGTGCCGCAGGCCTGGGTTTCGCCGGCGCCGCGTTCCCATACACGCAATTGTGCGCGGGAACGGTCGATCACCTGCAGGAAGCCCACATTGACCCGTGCCGGAAAGCGCGGGTGATGTTCGATTTTCGGCCCCAATTCATGCACCGGGGCGTTATTGATGTCGTTGACCCGCAGCACGGCGTGCGGGTTGCCCATCGACACTGCGGCGATATCCACGTGCTTGCCATCAACGTCCAGCGCATAACTGGTAGCCTGCTCGGTGGCCTGAAACGGAATATCCGCCGGCACCAGACGTGGCTCGCCCATGTTGACGCTGATCTGGCCGTCGCTGCGAATATCCAGCTCGATCACGCCGCTTTTAGTCTCGACGCGAATCTGGCGCTTGGCGGTCAAGCGCTTGTCCAGCACAAAACGCGCAAAGCAACGCGCACCGTTGCCGCACTGTTCCACTTCGGAACCGTCGGAGTTGAAGATCCGGTAACGGAAATCCACTTCCGGGTTGCTCGGCGCCTCGACGATCAGCAATTGATCAAAGCCAATGCCGGTGTGACGGTCGCCCCATTGTTTAGCGTGCTTGGGCAGGATGTGCGCGTGCTGGCTGACCAGGTCGAGGACCATGAAATCGTTACCCAGCCCGTGCATCTTGGTAAAACGCAGCAGCATGGCTTACTCCGGCAGCAGGCTTTCGCCAGCATACAACTCGGCTACCGTCTCGCGGCGACGCACTTCAAACGCTTGATCACCGTCCACCAGCACCTCGGCGGCACGGCCGCGCGTGTTGTAGTTGGAACTCATGACAAACCCGTAGGCACCGGCCGAATGCACGGCCAGCAGGTCGCCTTCTTCCAGGGCCAGCTGACGCTCCTTGGCCAGGAAGTCACCGGTCTCGCAGATCGGGCCGACGATGTCGTAATTACGGCCTTCGCCAGCACGTGGCTTGACGGCTGTCACATCCATCCAGGCCTGGTACAGCGCCGGGCGGATCAGGTCGTTCATCGCCGCGTCGACGATGGCGAAGTCCTTGTACTCGGTGTGCTTGAGGTACTCGACCTGGGTCAGCAACACGCTCGCGTTGGCAACGATGTAGCGGCCCGGCTCGAACATCAGGGTCAGGCCGCGGCCTTCAGTGCGCTCGCGTACAGCCTGGATGTAGTCGGCGATCTGCGGCGGTTCTTCATCGCGATAACGCACACCCACGCCACCACCCAGATCGATGTGTTGCAGGTAGATGCCGCACTCGCCCAGGCGATCGGTCAACGCCAGCAGGCGGTCGAGCGCATCCAGGAACGGTGGCAGGCTGGTCAGTTGCGAGCCGATATGGCAGTCGACACCCAGCACTTCCAGGTTCGGCAACTGCGCGGCGCGGATGTACACGTCCTCGGCGTCAGCAATGGCGATGCCGAACTTGTTCTCTTTGAGACCGGTGGAAATGTAGGGGTGAGTGCCGGCGTCGACGTCCGGGTTGACGCGCAGCGAGATCGGCGCACGAACGCCCATCTCGGCGGCGACGACTTGCAGGCGCTCCAGCTCGTCGGTGGACTCGACGTTAAAGCAATGCACGCCGACTTCCAGGGCGCGGCGCATGTCTTCGCGGCTCTTGCCGACGCCGGAGAAGACGATTTTGTCAGCCTTGCCGCCAGCTGCCAGCACACGCTCCAGCTCGCCACGGGAGACGATGTCGAAACCGGCGCCCAGGCGCGCCAGGACATTGAGTACACCCAGGTTGGAGTTGGCCTTGACCGCGTAGCACACCAAGTGTGGAACGCCGTTCAGTGGGTCGGTGAAAGAGCGGTATTGGGCTTCGATGTGCGCACGCGAGTACACATAGGTCGGGGTGCCAAAGCGCTCGGCAATCGCGGACAACGCCACGCCTTCCGCGAACAGCTCGCCGTCCCGGTAGTTAAAAGCGTCCATGGGTTTCCCTTATTGATAGGTGTCGTGCTTATGCGCTTTTGACGGCTTTTGTGACGACTGCGCCTGGTCATTCGGGTCTTTGCTGTCATCGGGCAGGTAGAGCGGGCCTTTTTGACCACAGGCACTGACGAGGCAAGCGACCGCGACGAGCGCAGCAAGGGAAGAGATCAGGCGCTTCATGGCGAAATCCTTGAATATGCATTAATTGCGCCCGAGTATACCGACCACCCGCCAGCTTGCCTATGCGCCGAAATACCCGTCCGGCGGGGGTTTGCCGACTTGGGCGCGAAGCAGGCTACGCTGGCCGGGGATATTTCATACCTCCATCGGTAATGAACTCGGTATCCTTTGCAATCAGCGGGGCTCGCCCGTATCGTGCGGCGCTTGAGCAAAACCAGACACTTTTGAGGTTGCCACAATGAGTTTGACCGAAGCCCGTTTTCACGACCTGGTGGATGCGACCCAGCAGGCGCTGGAAGATATTTTCGACGACAGCGGCCTGGACGTGGACCTGGAAAACTCGGCCGGCGTGCTGACCGTCAAGTTTGAAAACGGCACCCAACTGATCTTCAGTCGCCAGGAGCCGTTGCGTCAGCTATGGCTGGCGGCCCGCACCGGTGGTTTTCACTTCGATTACGACGAAGAAGAAAACCGTTGGGCGCACGACACCACCGAGGAGCTGCTGAGCGAAATGCTTGCGCGCCTCACGAAGGAACAGTCCGGCGCTGACCTGGACTTCGACGAGATCTGATGGTGACCCAGCCTGCACCCGTACGCCCGCCCAAGCCGCTGTTCAGCAATGTCAGCCCGGCGGTACCGTCACCTTGTATCAGTTTGTGTCGCCTGGACGAGCAGAAAGTCTGCCTCGGGTGCTTCCGCCATGTGGAAGACATTCGTGAATGGCGCTCCGCCGACGATAACCGGCGCCGGGTGATCTGCGCAGAGGCCGAGCAACGCAGGGAGCGTGCCTGAGGTCGTCTTGTTTATTTGTGTCGCTGTGGTAGTGTCCGGGTACACCTCAACTCATCGAGGTCCGTGAGAACCCCGCCTTTTTCTGGCGGGGTTTTGCTTTTTTGTGCAGAAAAAAGGAGTCTGCCTGAATCATGACCGCACCTTCCATCATACTTACCCGTCTCGACGTGCAGCGTCTTGAGCAATTGATCGACCGTGTAGGCGAGGACTCGCCGGGCGTCGAAGCCCTGCAGCACGAACTCGACCGCGCCGAAGAAGTGGTTGGCCACGAGGATGTGCCTGCAAGTGTCGTGACGATGAACTCCAGCGTGCATTGCCGTGAGCAAGGCAGCGGCAAGGACTATCACCTGACCCTGGTTTACCCCAAGGATGCCAACGCAGACGAGGGCAAGATCTCGATCCTCGCGCCGGTAGGCAGTGCGTTACTCGGCCTGAAAGTGGGCCAGCATATCGACTGGCCGGCACCCGGCGGCAAAACCCTCAAGCTTGAACTGCTCAGCGTTGAAGGCCAGCCTAAAGACGGCGGCGCGTTCTCTCTGTAACAAGAGCCGCTTTAAACCTGCTTCAGTGCGTTGTTGAGCGACAGCTCCAGCTCGGCCTTGTAACGCAGGTACAGGTTGCTCGGGCTTTGCACATCACCGAGCAGGCCGGACAGGTCCAGGTCGGTGATGTAGCAGCGGTAACGTTCGGTTTCTCGACGTTGCCCGACGATTTCCTGGGCGACCACGGCAAACAGCTGGTCGCCAAACTCCAGTTCGCAAAACTCCCGCTGGTTGCAGTACAGGGTGATGCCCACTTGGCCGGGCGCCGCCTTGCCGATAATCGCCTGCACGTCATAAAACGGCTTATTGGCCGGGTTCTGCGGCGCGGGGCGCGGCTCGATGCCGCGTGCGCGATTGCTGCCTGATGGCAACAGTTGGTAATACAAGATTTGCACTTCGCCCAACGGCTGCTGCGTATCCAGCGGCGCCAGCGCTTCGCGGCGATAGATGATCGATTGCAGAAAACGCTGCAACGGCGCCAACAGGCTCTGCTCATCATGAAACGGCAGGCGTTGCTGCCAGAGGGCGTTGAACTCATCCAACACATACAACTCGGCAAAACCTTCATTGACCCGGTAGAACACCTGCACGCAATCGGCCAGGCCCATCGGCAGCAGCAGCGCCAGGTCGTGGTCTTCCAGGGCCATGGCGTCCAGGTGCAGTGGGCTGTAGCTGGCCAGTTCTTCGCTGAGGTAGGCAATCAGCGCGTCCTGGGTCGGCAGTGACACATGGGTGGCCTGACCCGGCATCAGCTCCATCACGTGGTAGTGCTGCTGCACCTGCAACAGGTAGCGGTGATTGGACTGGCTAAGCAGCAGGTTTTGCGCGGTGTCGAAAATTTCTTCTACCCGCTGGGCAATGAACTGCGCACGGTTGTGACAGAAGCAGCGTACTCGCAGGCGTGGCAAGTAGTCCGACGGCAATTGATTGAGGTAGTCACGCAGGCAATCGAGCAGTGCGTGGGGGCCGTCGTAGCGGCTGACCATGACCTCGTTCCAGCTATTGAGCGTGACCTGATCCAGAGTCAGCACCAGGTTGTCGCGCACGCCGGCATAGCTCAGGGAGTCGGTGCGTTCGGTGGTCATCAGGATGTTCAAGTCGCGATGATGTTTGAGCGGGTCGACACCAACGTTGATCAGCAACAGCACTTCTTCCGGCACCGCCGAGCGCAACAGGCGATCCTCATCGACGCTGGCCAGGGGCAGGGCGATGGTTTGTTGCAGGCTGCCCAGCAGGTTGAACAGCTCGAATTCGGTCATGTCACTGACGCCCGGGTGCAGTGCCAGGCGGGTGCTGCTGTCGATCACGCCGTTGCGATGGCACCAGGTGAGCATTTCCAAGAGGTCGCGGCTGCGCTTGATCGGCGCGAAGTGCTCCCATTCCAGCGCCGTAAGGTTGCCGTTGTACAGGCCCCAGTGATACTGGCCCGGTTCCTTGCGATTGGGGGACTGCACCAGCGTGAGCGTGTCTTCGGCCAAGTCGGGCGCGATGCCGGGGTTGATGAACTCAACCTTGCCGGCCTTGCGTTCGAACGCTGCATAGAGGCGCCGGCCCAGCACGTTCAGATCGCGCTTGTTGATCAGGCTGGCGGTTTGCTCGGTACGGGCGAACTGCGTGAGGAAGCGGTAGCTGTAATTCAGTTCGTTGACCAGTGCGCGGCGCTCGGAGGCGACCTGGCGCACTTTCCACTGGCTGCGGCTGTCCAGCAGAGCCAGTTGGCGTTGGTCCCAACCCCATTCATTGGCCAGGCGCTCCAGCAGGCGGCGTTGCCAGCCGGTGCTGCGTTGGCCGACGCTGAGCTTGCGATTGACCTTCAGGTACAGCGCGCGCCGCACCAGTTCGAGGCGCTCCGGCTCATTGCGCGCCTTGAGGTATTCCTCGATGCGGCGGTAAACCACGATGTACGGGTCCAACTCGTCCAGGTCCATCTGATTGGCGAATACGGCGCGCTTGAAGCGCAGGCTCAGGCAGTACACGTTCGGGTGCTCGCTGGCATAAACCTCGGTCAGCAGCAGCTTGAGCACCGATTTGTAGGGCGACTCGATGCCCTTGAACAATTGCCACAGCCCGGCGCCGATGAATTCGCCCGGAGGGATGTGGGCCAGGTGCCCAAGGTCCAGGGTCTCGTCGGCGCGGATAAATCGTTTGGAAATCAGCGTATGGGTGAACTCGGCGTAGCGGCGTTCCTCGTACACCGGCACCAGCCACCAGATCGGCGTGCGCCCGGCCAGCCAGATGGCGGTGCGGTAGAACTCATCCAGCAGCAGGTAATGCTGGGTGGTGCCACAGTCGTCGGAGCTCAGTTGCGTGTCGCGCTCACCCAATACAAAGCGCGTCGGTTCGATCAGAAAAAAATGCGCCTCGGCGCCCATGGTCAGGGCCCAGGCTTCCAGCAACTGGCACTTTTTGCGCAGCTCGGCCAGTTCGGTTTCGCCAAGTTCGGGCGAGTGGCAGACCCACACGTCCATATCGCTTTGGTCCGCTTGAGCCAGGGTGCCAAGGCTGCCCATCAGGTACAGGCCAAGGATAGGTCGTGGCGGATTGCCATGGCGTGGCTTGTATGAGAACGAACGGGTCAGGCGCTGAGCTTCAGTGAGGGCCTGGGCGTCCGGTTCGAAATTGGACAGCCCGGCCGGCGTACTGCCCGAGACATAACCTGGCAGCAGAGGGTGGTTGACGTGGAAAAACAGCGGCAACAGCGTCAACACGCTTTGCTGGCGCGGGGTCAGACCTTCGACGGCCCGGGCCATGCGGCCTTCATTGAGGGCCATGAAGCGCGCGCGCAATTGGGCCAGCACCTTGCGGTCGATGCCTTCGTCCAGGTCGGGGCGGATTTCATGGGTGCGGGTCATGTCGAACTCGTTGGCTCGCAGGGCCCGACGTGGGCGGCCGTCTAGGAGTTTACAGACACAAGCGTAGGAGGTTTAGAGGGAAATGGTTTCTGGCGTCAGAATTTTGTGCCATCCACAGCAATGCCCTCGGAATCCGCAGAAAGCGGACTCCATGGGCGGTATCAGGGATCAGGCAGCTTCTTTGGTGGTAGCAGTCGTCAGAATGGTCAGCAGGGTTTGGGCCTGCTCTGCAGCGTCCCGGCCAAGGCTGGTCAGGTAGCCCCCGTCTGGCTGGTCGATAAGGCCTTTTGCATGGAGGCGCTTGGCCGCGGCGATGGCAGTGGGAGCGGCGGTCTGGTGGACTTTCAGACCTTCCTTGGTGCTGTCCAAGGGGAAGAGTACAAGGATTTCCAGTTCGGCAACCAACTCAGGGGTATACGACATAAGGACTCCAGACTTTCTAAAATTTATTAGAGGCTAGCAGGGCATAAGGTGAACGCACTTTGCCAGGCTGTCCAGTGAGAAAGTCGTGGGTCTTGATATGGCGCAGGTTTGTGGCGAGGAAGCAGGCTTCCCGGCCACGAAAGTGCTCGATTCAGTCGTTTTCCGGGGGTAATTCCGGCAGTGCGCGCAGCGCGGTTTCATACCATTGGGTATCGAAGGCGCGGTCTTCTTCAAGCATCTTGTCGATTTCCACAGCCAGCACGTGGGCCATGAGATTCAAAATGTCTTCGCGCTCGTAGCCCACCAGGGTCAGCTTGTTGAAGGTGGCTTTGGCGGCAGGCGGGTTGTCGCTTTCGATCTGGTTTTCGATGGCCTGGGTCAGCGTGCTTTCGGTGAATTCTTCTTCGTCGTTGTCGATATCGGTCGGCTCGCTCATGGCGGGGCTCCTCAAGGAAAGGGCGCCAGTCTAACCCCATTCAGGCAGGTGATGCTGCTGGTCAGGTCGGGCCGCACGCTCTATAACTTCCGCAGCCAACCCCACACCCGGCCTGGAGGCATTCGCGATGCTCAAGCTTTACGGATTTTCGGTCAGCAACTACTACAACATGGTCAAACTGGCGCTGCTGGAGAAAGGTCTGCCGTTTGAAGAGGTGCCATTTTATGCAGGCCAGACGCCTGAAGCGCTTGCAGTAAGCCCGCGAGGCAAAGTGCCGGTGCTGGGCGTCAAACAAGGCTTTATCAACGAAACCAGCGTGATTCTGGAGTACATCGAACACACTCAGGAAGGTCCTTCGCTGCTGCCGGCCGAGCCTTTTCAGCGGGCTCAGGTGCTGGCGCTGTGCAGGGAAATCGAGCTGTACATCGAGTTGCCCGCCCGCGCGTGTTTCGCCGAGGCGTTCTTCGGTATGCCGGTGCCGGAGGCGATCAAGGAAAAATCCAGGGCCGAGTTGCTGTTGGGGATCAGTTCTTTAGGCCGACACGGCAAGTTTGCGCCGTACGTGGCGGGGGAGAGCTTCACGCTGGCCGATCTGTATTTCATGTACAGCGTGAACCTGGCCTGTGCCGTGGGCGAGAAGCTGTTTGGCCTGGATCTGCTGGCTGAGTTGCCGAAGGCGAAAGCGCTGCTGGAGCAACTGCACGCGATGCCCAACGCGCAGAAAGTGGCGGCGGACAGGGAGGCGGCGATGCCGGCGTTTATGGCGATGATTGCGGCCAAGAAGTAATCAGTCGTGCACAAATCAAATGCGGGAGCGGGCTTGCTCGCGAAAGCGGTGTGTCAGTCAATACATATAGCGACTGGTCTACCGTATTCGCGAGCAAGCCCGCTCCCACATTTTTGACCGCGCGGGTCTGAGGCTTTTTAGCGGCTGGCGAGCAGTGCCTGACCGCGCACGACCGCAGCTTTGACCTGCGCCGGCGCGGTGCCGCCCACGTGATTGCGCGCATTCACCGAGCCTTCCAGGGTCAGCACGGCAAACACGTCCTGCTCGATCTGGTCGCTGAATTGGCGCAGCTCTTCCAGGCTCATTTCCGCCAGGTCCTTGCCGGTGTCTACGCCGTACTTAACGGCGTGGCCGACGATTTCGTGGCAGTCGCGAAATGGCAGGCCACGGCGCACCAGGTAGTCCGCCAGGTCGGTTGCCGTGGAGAACCCGCGCAAGGCCGCTTCACGCATGATCGCGTGCTTGGGCTTGATCGCCGGGATCATGTCGGCAAATGCACGCAGCGAATCGCGCAGGGTGTCGGCGGCGTCGAACAGCGGCTCTTTGTCTTCCTGATTGTCCTTGTTGTAGGCCAATGGCTGGCCCTTCATCAAGGTCAGCAAGCCCATCAGCGCGCCGAATACACGGCCGCTTTTGCCACGCACCAGTTCGGGCACGTCGGGGTTTTTCTTTTGCGGCATGATCGAGCTGCCGGTGCAGAAGCGGTCCGGCAGGTCGATGAACTGGAATTGCGCACTGGTCCACAGCACCAGTTCTTCGGAGAAACGCGACAAGTGCATCATCGCGATGCTGGCGGCAGCGCAGAATTCGATGGCGAAGTCACGGTCCGACACGCCGTCCAGAGAGTTGCCGCCAACCGCGTCAAAACCCAGCAGTTGTGCGGTGTATTCGCGGTCGATCGGGTAGGTAGTGCCGGCCAGTGCGGCGCTGCCCAACGGCATGCGGTTGGCGCGCTTGCGGCAATCCACCAGGCGCTCGTAGTCGCGGCTGAGCATCTCGAACCAGGCCAGCAAGTGGTGGCCGAAAGTCACCGGTTGCGCAGTTTGCAGGTGGGTGAAGCCGGGCATGATGGTGCCGGACTCACGCTCGGCCTGCTCCAGCAGACCTTTTTGCAGGCGGGTGATTTCGCCCAGGATCAGGTCGATTTCGTCACGCAGCCACAGGCGGATATCGGTAGCCACCTGGTCGTTACGGCTGCGACCAGTGTGCAGTTTCTTGCCGGTCACACCGATGCGATCGGTGAGGCGGGCTTCGATGTTCATGTGCACGTCTTCCAGGTCGACGCGCCAGTCGAACGTGCCGGCCTCGATTTCACCGCGAATGGTGGTCAGGCCATCGATGATGCTGTCGCGCTCGGCGTCGGTCAGTACGCCGACCTTGGCCAGCATCGTGGCGTGGGCGATCGAGCCCATGATGTCGTGGCGGTACAGGCGCTGGTCGAAAGTGACGGAGGCGGTGAAGCGCGCGACGAAGGCGTCGACGGGTTCACTGAAGCGGCCGCCCCAGGACTGGTTGGTCTTGTCGGTGCTCATGGATTCGCTCGTGATCTGCTTAAAAGAGGCGTGGAGGTGTGCCGCGGATAATAACAGGGTTGCACTTAGAGGCGGTGCTGCGGGTGGTCGGCATTTTTATTTGTGCCAAGGATGGCTAAGTGCCTTGCCGCCGGACGCTTCCGGGAAGAGACTGGAGCGGGCCCTAATTGAAACGATATTTGACGATTGAGCAATATCGTCTCAGCGAGCGTCTACAGTTGCACTGATAGAGCGTGAATGCACCAAAGTCGGGTGATGCGGTCATAGCCCAGACTATCCATTAAAAAAGGGGGGTATTCGGATTGTGTATCAGCAAACCCTACGACGATGCCCGAAGGCAGCAGGTCTTGGGCGCAATTGAACAGGTCCGGGTAAATATGGGTGCCGCTGCCGGGGCACTTTTTGCCGCTCGCGCTAGTCTTAGCGTGGATCGCTGTGACGCAAGTCACCGCACCTGTCTACGCTATCCTTGTGCGAGACTCACGCAGGAATCCAGCGCAATATGAATGTCCTGATCGTTGATGACGAACCCCAAGCCCGCGAGCGACTGAGCCGTTTGGTCAGTGAACTCGAGGGTTATACAGTCCTTGAACCGAGCGCCACCAACGGCGAAGAGGCGTTGACGCTGATCGACAGCCTCAAACCGGATGTGGTGTTGCTCGATATTCGCCTGCCAGGCCTTGATGGCTTGCAAGTGGCCGCCCGCCTGAGCGAGCGAGAATCGCCGCCTGCCGTGGTGTTGTGTGCAGCTCACGAAGAGTTTTCTGCGCAGACCCTGGAAGACAGCGGTGTCAGCTTTCTTGCCAAACCGGTGAGTGCTGAGGCGCTGCTCAAAGCCTTGAAAAAGGCCGAGCGTCCCAACCGCGTCCAGCTCGCCGCTTTGACCCAGCCAGCCGCTCAGAGTGGTAACGGGCCACGCAGCCATATCAGCGCGCGGACCCGTAAAGGTATCGAGCTGATTCCGCTGAACCAGGTGGTCTACTTTATCGCCGACCACAAGTACGTGACCTTGCGTCACGAGACGGGTGAAGTGTTGCTCGATGAGCCGCTCAAGGCCCTTGAGGACGAATTCGGCGACCGCTTTGTGCGCATCCACCGCAATGCGCTGGTGGCCCGCGAGCGAATAGAACGCTTGCAGCGCACGCCCCTGGGGCACTTTCAGTTGTTCCTCAAAGGGCTTAACGGCGATGCCTTGATCGTCAGCCGACGCCATGTCGCCGGTGTGCGCAAGATGATGCAGCAGCTTTAGCCAGGGGCTTTGGCGAGGTCTGCATTCTGTATCCCGGTGCGACGCGGCCAGGGAGGCCCCGCACTTGCTGATTCAAATCAAAGCGTGTTTGCCTGAGCTGTTATTATCTGCCGTATCTATTCAGTACGGATTGATCCATGTCCTCTCGCGAAATCCGCATCGCCACCCGTAAAAGTGCCCTGGCCTTGTGGCAGGCCGAATACGTCAAAGCACGCCTTGAGCAAGCCCATCCGGGGTTGAAAGTGTCTCTGGTGCCCATGGTCAGTCGCGGCGACAAGCTGCTCGACTCGCCATTGTCGAAGATTGGCGGCAAGGGCTTGTTCGTCAAGGAACTGGAAACCGCACTGCTGGAAAACGAAGCCGACATCGCCGTGCATTCGATGAAAGACGTGCCGATGGACTTCCCCGAAGGTCTTGGCCTGTATTGCATCTGCGAGCGCGAAGACCCGCGTGACGCGTTTGTTTCCAATACTTATGCGTCGCTGGATGAACTGCCCTTGGGCAGTGTCGTCGGCACCTCGAGCCTGCGTCGCCAGGCGCAGTTGCTGACTCGCCGGCCGGACCTGCAAATCCGGTTTCTGCGCGGCAACGTCAACACCCGTCTGGCCAAGTTGGATGCGGGCGAGTATGACGCGATTATTCTCGCGGCGGCTGGCCTGATTCGCCTGGGCTTCGAAGACCGCATCACCTCGGCCATCAGCGTAGAAGACAGCTTGCCCGCGGGCGGACAAGGCGCTGTGGGGATCGAATGCCGCACTGCTGACAGTGAAATTCACGCCCTGCTCAAACCCCTTGATCATCAAGACACCGAAGTGCGTGTCACGGCCGAGCGCGCGCTGAACAAACGCCTCAACGGTGGCTGCCAGGTACCAATCGCCTGTTACGCCGTGCTTGAGGGTGAAAACCTGTGGCTGCGTGGCTTGGTAGGCGACCCCGCAGGCGGCACGCTGCTCACCGCCCAGGTTCGCGGGCCGCAGCGTGATGCTACCGCGCTGGGAATCCAGGTGGCAGAAGAGCTGCTGGAAAAAGGCGCCGGTGTGATTCTGCAAAAAATCTATGGCGAGGCTGGCCCGCAGTGACCGACTGGCGTCTGTTGCTGACGCGGCCTGCCGAGGAAACCACGGCCCTGGCCGCGACGTTGTCCGAGGCCGGCATTTTCAGCAGCAGCCTGCCATTGTTGGCGATCCAGGCCTTGCCGGTGACGGCTGAGCAACAAGCGGTCTTTTGTGATCTGGGCCGTTATAGCGCGGTCATCGTGGTCAGCAAGCCTGCCGCACGCCTGGCCTTGCAACAGCTGGATCGGCGTTGGCCGCAGCTGCCCTGGTTCAGCGTCGGCGCGGCCACTGCGCAAGTACTGGCCGATCACGACCTCACTGTTCATTATCCGCAAACCGGCGACGACAGCGAGGCCTTGCTTGCACTGCCCGCCTTGCGCGAGGCTATCGCACGCCCCGATGCCCGGGTATTGATCTTGCGTGGCGAAGGCGGGCGAGAGCTGCTGGCTGAGCGTTTACGCGAGCAAGGTGCTAGTGTCGATTATCTGGAGTTGTATCGTCGCACCCTGCCGGCTTACGACACCGGGGAGCTGATGCAACGCATACAGTTGGAACGCTTGAACGGCGTGGTGGTCAGCAGTGGGCAGGGTTTTTTGCACCTGCAAGCGTTGGCTGGCCCCGATTGGCCGCAGGTGGCGCGGCTGCCATTGTTCGTGCCCAGCCCCCGCGTCCATGAAATGGCGCGGGCCGCTGGCGCAGAAAAAGTTGTGGATTGTCGCGGTGCGAGTGCCGCGGCTTTGTTAGTGGCGTTGCGCAGCGCTGCCTTGTGAGGCAAGCCGCGCCCACTCTCTGATACGCAAAGGACGGATACGTGAGCGAAACAGCCTTGCCTAAAGATGAAACCCAGCCCGCACTTGATGCGCCGGCTGAGTCACCGGTCGCCGCGCCACGCCGTGGCAATGGCCTGGCAATCGTGGCCTTGTTGCTCGGCGCCGCAGGTGTTGCCGCTGGCGGATGGGGCATTTGGCAGGTCCGCGCCCTGCAAGCCGGCAGTCAACAGCAGTCGAGCCAGGTGCAGGCACTCGACGAGCAATCCCAGTCTCTCAAGCAGAGCCAGCAACAGCTGACTACCCGGCTGGCGCAATTGCCCGGTGCAGATGAGCTGGAAGAACGCCGCCGTCTGGTAACCCAGTTGCAGGGCGATCAGCAGCGCTTGAGCCAGCGCCTGGAAACCGTGCTGGGCGCCAGTCGCCAGGACTGGCGTCTGGCCGAAGCCGAGCATTTGATCCGTCTGGCCAGCTTGCGTTTGTCTGCCCTGCAGGACATCAACAGCGCTCAGTCTCTGGTCCAGGGGGCTGACGAAATTCTGCGTGAGCAAAGCGATCCGGGTTCCTACGCCGCACGAGAGCAACTGGCCAAGAGCCTTGCCGCGTTGCGCAGTACCGAGCAGCCGGACCGCACCGGGCTTTATCTGCAACTCGCCGCGCTGCGCGATCAGGTTGTACAGCTGGCGGCTATTGCCCCGGAATACCAACTCAGCGAGCCGGCCTCTCAAGGTCGCCCGACCAGCGATACGCAAGGTCGCCTGAGCCAATGGTGGGAGGAGATTTCCCGCTACTTCCGCATCGATTTCAACCCGGACGACAACATTCGACCGTTGCTCGCCGGTCAGGGCTTGAATCAGGTACGCCTGGCGCTGAGCCTGGCCCTTGAGCAGGCGCAATGGGCTGCGCTCAATGGTGAAACGGCGGTGTACAGCCGTTCCCTGGGCGAGGCGCGCAGCGTGCTGCAAGACAACTTCAACCAGGACAACCCACAGAGCAAAGCGATGCTCGCGCGTATTGCCGAGCTTGAGCCCAAGGCCGTTTCCGTGGCCACGCCTGACCTGGCGGCCAGCCTGGCCGCGGTGCAGGCCTACCTCGAACGTCGTCATCTGTCTGCCGATGAAGCCAAGGCGTCGGCGGGCACGCCGGCGACCCAGGAGTAGAGCCGATGAAGCGTTTCTATGTGATCCTGGTCCTGGCAATTGCAATCGCCCTGGCGCTGGGCGTGGGCATTTCCAAACACACCGGCTACGTGCTGATTACCTATCCCCATCTGCTGCATTACGAGTCGAGCCTGTGGGCGACGCTGGTGGCCGTGTTTGCCGTCGGCCTGGCGATCTATCTGATCCGTGTGTTGCTGAGCCTGCTCAGCACCTCCGGTGGTGTGGTCAACCCATGGTCGCGACGTAACCGCAGTCGCCGGGTACAAATTGCGATTGAGCAGGGCCAGATGGACCTCGCTGAAGGTCGCTGGGCCAGTGCCGAACGCCACCTGCACCGCGCCGCCGAAGCGGAGCGCCAGCCATTGTTGTACTACCTTGGCGCGGCACGTGCGGCCAATGAGCAGGGCCGTTATGAAGAGTCCGACGGTTTGCTGGAGCGCGCTCTGGAGCGCCAGCCTCAGGCTGAGCTGGCGGTTGCCTTGAGCCATGCGCAATTGCAGATGGACCGTGGCGATACAGAAGGCGCACTGGTGACTTTGCAGGCGATGCACGAGCGTCATCCGCACAACCCGCAGGTGTTGCGCCAGTTGCAGCGTCTGCATCAGCAGCGGGGCGATTGGTCTTCAGTGATTCGCTTGTTGCCGGAGCTGCGAAAAGACAAAGTCCTTCCCGCCAGCGAGCTGGCCGAGTTGGAGCGTCGCGCTTGGGGTGAAAACCTCGGGCTGGCGGCCCAGCGTGAAGAGCAGGGCGAAGCAGGCTTGCAGTCTCTTGAGCGGGCGTGGGAGCAGCTCACTTCCGCCCAGCGCCAGGAGCCACAGCTGGTTCTGGCTTACGCCGAGCAACTGCGCCGGCTGGGTGCCGACGCCAAGGCTGAAGAGGTGCTGCGCAGCGCCATCAAGCGTGGTTATGACAGCCACTTGATCCGGCTTTATGGTTTGTTGCGGGGCGCTGATTCGGCCCGTCAGTTGAAGTTTGCCGAAGGCTGGCTCAAGGATCACCCGGGTGATGCCAGCTTGTTGCTGACCCTGGGCCGCCTGTGTCTGCAAAACAGCTTGTGGGGCAAGGCGCGCGATTACCTTGAAAGCAGCCTGCAGGTGCAACGCAACCCTGAGGCCTGCGCTGAGCTGGCACGGCTGTTGGCCCAATTGGGTGACACCGAGCGCAGCAACCAGCTGTTCCAGGAGGGTCTGGGGCTGCTTGACAGTCGCTTGCTGGCCTCGCCGTTGCCCATGCCCGCGCGCGTCTGAAGTAGGAAAGAGGGCGAAGGTTGGCTCGGATGTTTCTGAGAGCCAACCCTTCGTTAGCCTGTAAATACTGGGTCTAAAGCGCTACGTAGTAAATTCCTACTGATAGCTGCTTAAAGTCATCCAGGGTCTGACGAGATATCCCTATGCTCTCGCGGAATTGCCTGCTCTAACGAGTATTGAAAGGGGTAAGGCCTTTCCTCTACCGTGACGGCCTATCTCTTGCGGTACGGATAACAATGTCTTTGGCCCCTTCACGCTCCTTGTTTTTCCTGGCGTTCATGGCTGGTGTGCTGACGTTGGGCGCGTCGTTTTATCTCGAGTACGGCGCGCTGCTACGCCCGTGTTTCCTTTGCCAGCTGCAACGTATCTTTCTGGCAGCCTTCACGCTGATCAATCTGGTCGCGGCGATTCATAATCCAAAGCGCTCTGCGGTTTACCTCTACGGGTTTGCCAGCATGGGCTGCGCATTGCTCGGCGCTATCACTGCCGTACGCCAGGTGCTGCTACAAAATGCCGCACCGGAGCAGACCACCGATTGCTGGCCAAGCCTGCACTACATGATTGAAAACCTGTCGCTGTGGCAAGCACTGCAATTGACCGTCAAAGGCACTGTCGATTGCGTTGAGATCAACTGGACACTGTTCGACCTCAGCGTTCCCGAATGGAGCTTGCTGTTCTTTTTGGCCATGCTGATGTTGGGCGCCCTGCAGTTTTCTCGGTTGTTTTTAAGTCGCCGATGGGGTCTCGCAAGGCCTTGAACGTGTGTCGCGGGTCGTAGGACGGGATTAAACACTTGTATGAACTTTCTCTCCTGCGTACCTTGAAGCCATAGTCATGCGGGCATAATCTGGCCCGCACGCATTATCGAAACCGTTTGCCAAATGTGGCCTTGTCCGGCTGCTGCTTTTATCCTTGAGTGTTGCGCGGGCACAGGCGGCAGCGCCCCCTATAGGGAAGAGAGATCATCATGCTGGAAAGTTGTCAGAATGCTCAGGAACGCTGGGGTGGGGTGCACAAGCTGATCGACAGCTGGTTGAAGGCACGTCACGAACTGGTTCGGGCCTTTGATGCTCTCGGCGCCAAGCCCGAAGCATTGGGTGAGAATCGCGAGCCGCTGCAAGACTTTTGCGCTGTGTTGGTGGACTACGTGTCTGCCGGACATTTCGGCGTCTACGAACAACTGACCAAAGAGGCGGAAGCCTTTGATGATCAGCGTGGTCTGGACTTGGCCGAAACCATCTACCCGCGCATCGACGTCATTACGGAAAAACTGCTGGTGTTCACCGAGTTGTGCGATGCCGGCAAATGCGTTGCCGAAAAATTCAAAGAGCTTGGCGGGTTGTTGCACGAACGTTTCGAGCTGGAAGATTGCCTGATCGAAGTGTTGCACAACGCTCACAAGGAAGAGGCCGCCACCCAGGCCTGAGCCTTGGCGGCGAGACAAAAAAACGGTGCGCATGGCGCACCGTTTTTTATTGGGTCAGTGGCGAGTGCCGAGCAATTCGATCTCGAACACCAGCGGCGTATAAGCGGGGATCAACTCGCCAGCACCGTCGGCGCCATAGGCTTGGGCGGATGGGATCACCAGACGCCATTTCGCGCCAACCGGCATCTGTTGCAGCGCGCTGCTCCAGCCGCTGATCACACTGTCCAGGCGAAACCATTGCGGTTGCGTGCTCTGATCGAAGACAGTCCCGTCGGGCAACCGCCCTACGTATTTCACTTGCACCTCATCACTGGCCAACGGCTTGCTGCCGGTGCCAGGCGTCAGCTCCGTGAGCAGGATGCCATTCGATAACTCACGCACGCCGGCTGCTGCTTTTTCCTTGGATAAAAATTGCTGTTCGGCAGCGAGTGCTTTTTCGCTTTGCGGCGCCTCAGCCTCGGCCGCGCTCTGTGCTTCGTGCTCGGCGAGGATCTGCTCGATACGTGCATTGTCCAGCGCCAGTGGTTTGCCCTGATAGGCTTGTTTAAGGCCATCGATCAACGCCTGAATCTGCAGGTCGGGTACTTCCTGGCGCAGTCGTTCGCCGAGGCTGGCGCCCAGGCTGTAAGCAAGGTCGTGCGGGTCTTGGGCAGTAGTTTTTGACGGCGATTGTTCTGCCGCATGGGTCATGGAAACTACCAAGCCAAGCATTAAAAAAAGGTAACGCGACATGGTTATTCTCCCGCCGAAAGTGCGACGGATTATGCCAGTGTGAGTGCGCAAAAAGTGCCGTGGTTTTTCGTTATATCGATAAGAATTTTCCTACGGTGCAACGCAAGGCAAACGATACTGTCAACATGCCCTAGCGGCGGTAAGAGCAGAGGGCTAGTATGAGCCGCACCCACGTCAGCCAGGAGGTAAACCATGTCGGCCAAACAGAAGCCTGTAAATACCCCGTTGCATTTACTCCAACAACTTTCGGGCAGCTTGCTCGAACATCTGGAAAGCGCGTGTTCCCAAGCCTTGGCTGATGCAGAAAAACTGCTCGCCAAATTGGAAAAACAACGCGGTAAAGCGCAAGAAAAGCTGCACAAATCCCGTACCAAACTGCAAGACGCCGCCACTGCCGGCAAGGCCAAGGCACAAGCCAAAGCCAAAGACGCCGTTAAGGAACTTGAGGATCTGCTGGACGCCCTCAAGGATCGCCAAGCTGAAACCCGCACCTACATTTCCCAACTCAAACGCGATGCTCAGGAAAGCCTGAAACTGGCCCAGGGCGTTGGTCGTGTGAAAGAAGCCGTGGCTAAAGCACTGGGCGCTCGCACGCCAGCAAAAGCCGTTGCGTCGAAGGCTTCGACTAAGGCAGCGTCCAAGTCCGCTGCTGCAAAACCAGCTGCCAAGCCAGCCGCTAAAACTGCTGCTGCAAAACCGGCCGCCAAGCCAGCCGCTAAAACCGCTGCTGCAAAACCGGCCGCCAAGCCAGCCGCTAAAACTGCTGCTGCAAAACCAGCCGCCAAGCCAGCCGCTAAAACTGCTGCTGCAAAACCAGCCGCCAAGCCAGCTGCCAAAACTGCTGCTGCAAAACCAGCTGCCAAGCCAGCCGCTAAAACTGCTGCTGCAAAACCAGCCGCCAAGCCAGCTGCCAAAACTGCTGCTGCAAAACCAGCCGCCAAGCCAGCTGCCAAAACTGCTGCTGCAAAACCAGCCGCCAAGCCAGCTGCCAAAACTGCTGCTGCAAAACCAGCTGCCAAGCCAGCCGCTAAAACTGCTGCTGCAAAACCAGCCGCCAAGCCAGCTGCCAAAACTGCTGCTGCAAAACCAGCTGCCAAGCCAGCCGCTAAAACGGCTGCTGCAAAACCAGCCGCCAAGCCTGCCGCTAAGACTGCTGCTGCAAAACCAGCCGTCAAGCCAGCCGCTAAACCCGCTGCTGCAAAACCGGCGGCCAAGCCAGCTGCCAAACCGGCTGCTGCAAAACCAGCTGCTAAGCCAGCCGCAAAACCCACTGCTGCAAAGCCAGCCGCCAAGCCTGCACCGGCCAAGCCGGCAACCCCGGCAGCTCCGGCTACTACCCCGGCAGCGTCCACCGCTCCAACTGCGCCGGCCAGCAGCACGCCTGCACCGGCAGCGCCAAGCACCACCCCAACCAGCGCTTCCTAAGTGCCGGTGGCCTCGACGCGCAGCGACTGCAGCGCGTCGTGGTCAAGGTTGGCGGCTCCGGTCGCCAAGCCTTCAAGCCATCTCGATTGACCCCCTTTCTCGCCAGTCGGCCATGTTTGCGCCAGCACTTGCAGGCGCGTCAGCAACTGCCGTTCAGCTTCCAGCTCCAGGGCCTTGACCCGTTCGCGTAGCGCCGCCAATTGCGCATCCTGCTGCGCCATGGTTCGCCACTGCACGCGTACCTGTCGCAACGGTTCGACCACGTCTTGCTGCCACGGCTGCGCAATCTGGCGCAACGCCTGCATGCGTTCGGCGGTCGCTGCAACACCGCGCTGCTCCAGCCAGGCGCCGCAGAGCAACAGGCACACATCCGCGCCTTGTGCCTGCAAGCGCAGGCAAGCAGCTTCAATGCCCGGGTGGGCATACGTCGAGAGGGCAAAGCTCCACAGGTCAGCGCACATATTCACACCCAAGCCAGCGGCCAACGAAGCTGGTAGACTCCGCCGCCATTATGATCCGACTTCAAAGCCTAACATTACAGCGTGGCCCGCAACGTCTTCTTGAAGACGCCGAGCTGACCCTGCACGCCGGTCACAAAGCCGGCCTGATCGGTGCCAACGGCGCCGGCAAATCCACGTTGTTCGCCCTGTTGCTTGGTGAGCTGACCCCGGATTCCGGGAATTGCCTGCTGCCGGCCGACTGGCGTATCGCCCATATGCGCCAGGAGATCGACACCCTGGACCGCATCGCGATCGACTACGTGCTCGATGGCGACCTGCGCCTGCGTCAGGTGCAACACGACCTGGCCGAGGCCGAGACAGCCCAGGACGGCGCCGCCCAGGCCCGTCTGCACTCGGAACTCGACAGTGCCGATGGCTACACGGCCGACGCTCGCGCCCGCAAGATGCTGGCCGGCCTGGGTTTTACCAATGAACAGATGGACCGCCCGGTCGCCGACTTCTCCGGCGGCTGGCGCATGCGCCTGAACCTGGCCCAGGCGCTGATGTGCCCGTCCGACCTGTTGCTGCTCGACGAACCGACCAACCACTTGGACCTCGATGCGATCCTGTGGCTGGAGGATTTCCTCAAGAGCTACCCGGGCACCTTGCTGCTGATTTCCCACGACCGGGATTTCCTCGACGCCGTGGTCGACAATATCGCCCACGTCGAACAGAAGAAAATCACGCTCTACCGTGGCGGCTACACCGCATTCGAGCGCGCCCGCGCCGAACGCCTGGCTCAGCAGCAGCAAGCGTTCGAGAAGCAGCAAGCGCAACGTGCGCACATGGAAAGCTACATCGCCCGGTTCAAGGCCCAGGCCACCAAGGCCCGTCAGGCCCAGAGCCGGATCAAAGCATTGGAGCGCATGGAAGAGCTGTCGGCGGCCCACGTCGATTCGCCGTTCGACTTCGTGTTCCGTGAGTCGGTGAAGATCTCCAGCCCGTTGTTGGACCTCTCGGATGCACGCCTGGGTTATGGCGACAAAACCATTCTGGAGAAGGTCAAGCTGCAGCTCACGCCAGGTGCGCGTATCGGTTTGCTCGGCCCCAACGGCGCAGGCAAGTCGACGCTGATCAAGAACCTGTCGGGTGAACTGCAACCCCTGGCCGGCCGCCTGACGCGTGGCGAGAACCTGGTGGTGGGCTACTTCGCTCAGCATCAGTTGGATTCCCTCGATTCCAAGGCCAGCCCGTTGTTGCACCTGCAGCGTCTGGCGCCGACCGAACGTGAGCAAACCTTGCGTGATTTTCTCGGTGGCTTCGACTTCCGTGGCGCACGCATCGATGAGCCGGTGTTGAATTTCTCCGGCGGCGAAAAAGCCCGCCTGGCCTTGGCCCTGATCGCCTGGGACCGGCCAAACCTGCTGCTGCTCGACGAACCGACCAACCACCTGGACCTGGAAATGCGCCTTGCGCTGACCATGGCCCTGCAGGAATTCAGTGGTGCGGTACTGGTGGTGTCTCACGATCGCCACTTGCTCAAGAGCACCACCGATAACTTCCTGCTGGTGGCTGACGGCAAAGTCGAAGAGTTCGACGGCGACCTGGACGATTACGCGCGTTGGCTGACGGACTACCGTCTGCGCAACGCGCCGGCCAGCACTACGCCGGTCAACCCGGACAAGACCGACAAGAAGGCCCAGCGCCAGGCCGCCGCCGCCCTGCGTCAGCAGCTGGCGCCGCACAAGCGCGAAGCCGACAAGCTGGAAGCCGAGCTGGGCAAGGTGCACGAGCGCCTGGCCAGGATCGAAACCAGCCTGGGCGACAGCGCCGTGTACGAGGCGGCGCGCAAGGACGAGTTGCGCGACTTGTTGGCCGAACAAGCCAAACTCAAGGTGCGTGAAGGTCAGTTGGAGGAAACCTGGATGGAAGCCCTCGAACTGCTGGAAACCCTGCAAGCGGAGCTGGAGGCGCTGTCCTGATGGAAGCGCTGCAATTGCCATTGCCGACGCAGTGGGTCGAACCGGTCTGGATCGGTGTGCAAATCCTGCTGATCCTGCTGGCGGGTTATCTCGCCCAGCGCTTCGTCGCCAAGGGTTTGAATCGTCTGGGGGAGCGTTACCCGTTCCCGCCACAACTGCTGATGCCCCTGCGTGGCGGCCTGCGCTGGCTGATCATGGGCAGCGCGTTGATCTTTGTGCTGGGCCGTCTCGGCGTGTCAGCCACGGTGCTGTGGACGGCGCTGTCGGGGTTTGTCGCGGTGGCCGCCGTGGCGTTTTTCGCCATGTGGTCGGTGCTGTCCAACCTGCTGTGCGCGATCTTGATTTTCACCGTCGGGCCGTTCCGCCTGGGTGACATTGTCGAGTTGGTGGATACCGTCGACAAACCGGGCGTCAAAGGCCGGGTCGTGGCGATCAACCTGCTCTACACCACGCTGATCGAAGTGCAGGACGCCGGCACCGACAGTGCGATGGTGCAAGTGCCTAACAGCTTGTTCTTCCAGCGCTCGGTGCGGCGTTGGCCAGGCACCCATGTGTTCCCTGGCGACCGCTAGTATTTACATCCTGTAAAAATATCTAGCCAGCCTTTGCTCGGCGGAGTTAGTTTTAGGCTCAATCGCTAACTCTCCCTCTGAGGTGTGTAATGGCACTCGACACATGGCTGGCCTTTTTTGTGGCCAGCTGGATCATTTCCCTGTCCCCCGGCGCTGGCGCCATCGCGTCGATGTCCAGCGGCCTGCAATACGGTTTCCTGCGCGGCTATTGGAATGCCATTGGCCTGCAACTGGGCCTGGCGATGCAGATTGCCGTGGTCGCGGGCGGCCTGGGTGCCATTCTGGCGGCGTCCTCGAACGCGTTTTATGCGATCAAATGGTTTGGCGTGGCGTACCTGGTGTACCTCGCGGTCAAGCAATGGCGCGCGCTGCCCATGGACATGAGCGAAGACTCGGCCATACGCCCGATCGGCAAGCCGCTGGCGATGATGTTCCGTGGCTTCCTGGTCAATGCCAGCAACCCCAAGGCCCTGGTGTTCATGCTGGCGGTGCTGCCGCAGTTCGTGAACCCGCAGGCGCCACTGCTGATCCAGTACCTGATCCTGGGCGCGACCATGATCAGCGTCGATATGATCGTGATGGCGGGCTATACGGGGCTGGCGTCGAAGGTCTTACGCCTGCTGCGCACGCCTAGACAGCAAAGACGCATGAACCGCACCTTTGCCGGGTTGTTTGTGGGGGCTGCGGGTTTCCTGGCCAGCTTGCATCGCGCAACGACCTGAGGCTGAAAAAACCGGCTAAAAATGTGGGAGCTGGCTTGCCTGCGATAGCATCACCAAGGTGTAACTGATACACCGCGGTGCCTGCATCGCTGGCAAGCCAGCTCCCACATTTGTTTTGTGTTGCGTGTGCAATCGCAGCTTCAGCGCAGAATCTTCGGCGCTTCATCCCTGGGCAGGTTGTTGCGCAGCGCAGGCTTGCCGGGGTCTTGATACCCGCCGCCCAGTTGCTCTGCCAGTTGCCTGGCCACATCCTCACCCAAGGCTTTCGACACGTCCCTTACCACTCGTGGCCGGTTCAGGCTCACGCGCACATCACGGCTGTTCACCAGCTTGGTGTCCTGGCCTTCGCCCATCGCGGTAAACGCCGAGGTGATCTCGAAGGTGCGCGTGTTGATCAGGCTGAAATCCGCCACCAGCGTCAGGCCCAGCACGGCCGAGTAGCTGTTGGTGTGGTCCAGGGCGTTGATGTCCTGGGTGAAGTCGATGTCTGACAGGGTGCCGAACAGCACGTAGTCGGCGCCCTTGAAGTTGCCGGCCTTGATGCGCTTGATCACGTCGTACACATCGCCCTTGGCGTCGGCGGTGTAAGGCGTGCCCTGTACCAGTTGGAGCTGGTGCGACTTGAGAATCTCGCCCTTGATATCTCCGCTGAATTTACGCAGCTCGGCCTGTTCGATGTAGCTGGTGCGGCTCTCATACTCGCTGTAGCTCGACGCACCGCTGGCCTGATAGGCGCTGGCCTGGAAGTTGTTGCTGGCCGAGACCGCGTGGATGTACTCCTCGACGCGCGCCTCGTAGGCAAGGTCAGTCACCGCGATCTTCGGGGCGGCCGAGGCGCCAAAGGCGCACAGCAGGCCGATCATGCCGATCCATGCACGCATTGCTCAGCGCTCCGTGGTTTTGCGGATTTCTTTCTCATCCATCCATTCGGCCAGGCCGCTCTCGACGTCGATCAGCTGCAGGCTGAATTTGTAGAAGACGTCTTTGTAGTCCGAGCTGCGCTTGACGATGGAGCTGATGGAGCCTTCCAGGCGGTACTTGGCGGCGACCATATTGCCGGTCTTGCTGACGGTGGCTTTTTTGTACAGGCCGCTCTGGTTTTGCAGCTTGAGTTGGTCAACCTGGCTTTGCATATCGGTGTTGTCGCTGGCGAAGCGCGCAGTGCCGGTCTTCATCAGCTGGGTCTTGATCGACGTGGTGATCTCACGGGTGTCGATGTACTCGCTGGTCTTGTTCTTCACGTCATACACCTGCACGACCGGACGGCCTGCAAGATGCCGGACTGGGCCAGGGAGCGGGTCATGCTTTCGGCGATCATCTGCAGGTCGGTCGAGCCGAACTCGTTGGTGACCAATTCCACGGCCTTAGAGTCGCCGTAGCTGATGTTCTTGCCGCCAAGGACCGGCGAGGTGTTGGAGCAACCGCTGGCCAGCAGGGCAACCACGGCGAGAATCGAGACGCGTGCAAACATGGGGAAATCTCTCTGAAAACTGATAGGTGAAGGCTTCAAGGCGTTTTCACTTCAAGACGAAAGTCTGCCGCCTGAGGCAGGTTGGCGATGGCCGGCAAGAACGTGGCCTGGTTGGCGTACAGGTTCAGCACTTTCCAGGTTTCTTCATCGCCCACCGGGAAACCGTCGGCGCCCAGCCAGGCAAAGCGGTAATACATCATCTGGTTGCTGCTGGTGATGTTGCTCAGCTGCACCTTGGCCGTGAGAAAGCCATTTTCACGGGCCACACGAATGGCACCGACGGCGATGCCTTTGAACGTGCCCATCACCACGATTTTGCTGGCGGCGCTGCCAGGCTCCGGCGGCGGCGGTGTGGCGCAGCCGGCGAGCAGGACCAGCGCCAGGGCGCCGAGAATGAAATGACGCATAGCGTGCTCCTTAAGGTTGTTTGAGGGCGATGGCCTGGTTGGCAGCACTCGGCACCACGCGGGCCGCGAGGCCACCGGCGAATACCTGGTTGCCGACCACGCGCAGGGTGATCACCTGATAGCGCTGGTCGGCCTTAACCGTCACCAGCGTGCCGCCCAGGGCGTTGGGCAGGCTAACTTGGTGGTCGCCGTGCTTGAGGCGCAGTCGCGTCACTTGGGTCAGGTCCGGCAGCGTGCGCCAGGTGCGCGTGTCGGCGCCTTCGGTCACGGCCGAGGCGATGCCCAGCACCAGGCCCGCCATGGGGTTGGTCTTGTTCAGGTTGTTCTGCGCCACGCCACGGCTGACCGCACGCACGGTGGTGCGCAGGATGATCCCCGGCATGTCATCACGCAGGGCGCGGCGCGACATGGCCGTGGTGCTGTTGAGTGCGGTGAGGTTCTGTTGCTTGCCGTCCACGCCGATCTGGGCAAAGGTCGCGGTGGAGTTGTCGGCCTTGATCACCGGGAACGACAGCGGGGTGATCACCAGGTTGCCATTGATCGGGATCGGCAATGGCAGGCGGATCGAATCACGTGCCGGTGCCAGGCCGCTTTGGACCACGATCAGCACGTCGGTCTCATCGGCGCCGACCTTGGACTTGTCCAGCTCAAGCAACGCCTGCTCCAGCAGCGGCGTGTTGGGGCGCAGTTCGGCGGCCTTGCGGTAGCCGGGCGCAGCCAGGTCTTTTTCGCCGAGGGCTTCGTAGACAAAGCCTGCCAGGTAATGGCTGAACGCACTCTGGTAGCTGTTTTTCAGGCCGACCACTTCCGGCGCGTCCAGTGCCTCCACCGGGTAGCCGCGCAAGTCTTTGATCTGAGTGGTGACGCCTTGGCGCTCGGCTTCGTTTTCGCGCTTGAGGTATTCCTTGTCGCGCAGGTCGGCGATCACCGCTTCGCGTTCGTGGGTCTTCTTGATCTCGGTGCGGGCACCGTCGAAGTCGTTCACGGCCAGCAGGTTCAAGGCCATCTGGGTGGTGAGCATGACTTTTTCGTAGTCATAACCTTCGTAGCGACGCACTTTGTCGTTGACCAGGAAACTGCCGAACTGGGCGAGGTACTTTTCGCTGTCGAATTTGACTGACTCTTCCCACTTGTAGACTTGCAGGTCGGCGCTGCGCCAGGCGGTCTGGCTGCCGGTGAGGTCGCCCTTGGCGCGCAACAGCTCGCCCTTTTCGAAGAAATAGAGCAGGTCTTTGTCGTCGCCGGTATTGTTTTTTTCCAGCAGGGTCAGGGCACCGTCGACATTGCCGGTGGCCAGCTGCTGGTTGGTGGCTTGCAGCTCTGTGTCGTAGCTGCGAAACATCGAACAACCGGACAGCAAGGTCACCGCCGCGAGTGCGAGCGGGGTTAAGGCGCGAAATGCCATACAAACTTCTTCCCTGAAAATAATCAGCCGATGTGCCTATTCCTCATAAAAACGAGGAATTAAATTCCCTTTCGCAATAACAGGGCGCGGCATTATAGGCGCCATTACTGGCAAAACAATGGCTTTTTGCTCCGTTTTTTGTGCGATTGCCATCATGTCGACGGCGATATTTCTATCGCCTTATCACTGACGTCTTGAGTCAAACCCCTTAACGTTAAACAATGTGTTACTTCGCATTTCCCTTTGAGATTCATTCATGACTGCCCTTTACCGTTTTCTCGCCTGGCTGCTGCTGCCGGCGCTGATGTCGTGCAGCTTTAATCTGTTGGCGGCAACTGCCGAGGGCGCGCCTCAAGCCTTGCATCTGCTCGATTACATCGGTGCCGACTACCCGCCAGCGGTGGACGCGGGCAAGGTCGTGGATGAATCCGAATACCGCGAACAGGTGGAATTTCTTGGGGTATTGCAGGGCCTGGTAGCGGATTTACCCGAGAAGCCCGAACGCGCCGATTTGATAAAGGGCGTCAATGAATTGCTGGCGGCGGTGACCGCGCGTGAAGAGGGCACGACCGTCGCCCACCAGTCCCGTCAGTTAGGTGCCAAGTTGGCAGTGGCGTACGAGGTCAGCCAGGCTCCGGCGATCACCCCAGACCCCACGCGCGGCGCACCGCTCTATGCCCAGCACTGCTCGGTATGCCACGGCACTGCGGGCGCTGGTGATGGCCCGGCCAGCACGGGCATGACGCCGCCGCCCGCGAACCTGCGTGACGCCGCGCGCCTGGACCGCCTGAGCCTTTACGCGATCTACAACACACTCGGTCTGGGCGTCGAGGGCACTGACATGCCGTCTTTCGCTGACCAATTGGATGACCGTCAACGCTGGGACCTGGCGACCTACATCGCCGGTTTCACCGCTGACCCGGCTGCGGCAAACAGCGAACAACCCTTCAACCTTGCCGACCTGGCCCGCCAGACCCCCAATGAAGTGCTCGCCGCAAACGGCCCGGCCGCCGCCGCGACGTTCCGCGCCCAACGTGCGCAGCCGCCGCAGGTCAAGCGTGGCCCGGCGCAGTTGCTCGATTACACCGCGACCACGCTGGACAAGAGCCTCGCCGCGTTCCGCAACGGTGATCACGAACAGGCCTACGACTTGTCGGTAGCCGCCTACCTGGAAGGGTTTGAGCTGGTGGAAAGCTCGCTGGACAACGTCGACGCCAACGTGCGCAAGGACACCGAGAAAGCCCTGATGGCCTACCGGCAGTCATTGCAGGACGGCCTGCCGATCGAGCAGGTGCAGCAGCGTCTGGACGTGGCCAAGGGCAAACTCACTGAATCTGCCGGCTTGCTGGGCAGCGATGGCTTGAGCTGGTCGTTGAGTTACATCTCCGGCCTCCTGATTCTGTTACGTGAAGGTCTGGAAGCGATCCTGGTGCTGGCGGCGATTCTGGCTTTCCTGCGTAACACCGGCCAGCAATCGGCGGTGCGCAGCGTCAACGTCGGTTGGGGCCTTGCGCTGTTGGCCGGCCTGGCGACGTGGGCATTGGCGGCGTATGTGATTGACGTCAGCGGCGCCCAGCGCGAATTGCTTGAAGGCTGCACGGCACTGTTCGCCAGTGTGATGGTGCTGTGGCTCGGCGTGTGGATGCACGACCGACGCCACGCGGCGGCCTGGCAGGATTACATCAAGAGCAGCCTGGTGGGCGGCGGCGGGCGCTTCGGGTTTGCCATGCTGGCGTTCTTCTCGGTGTACCGCGAGCTGTTCGAAGTGATCCTGTTCTACGAAACCCTGTGGCTGCAAGCCGGCCCCGCCGGGCACAACGCGGTGCTGGCCGGTGGCGCCACGGCGCTGGTGCTGCTGGTGGGCCTGGCGTGGGTGATCCTGCGCGGCTCGGCGAAGCTGCCCTTGGCGTTGTTCTTCGGCATCAACGCGGCGCTGCTGTGCGCGCTGTCGGTGGTGTTCGCCGGCCATGGCGTGAAGGCCTTGCAGGAAGCCGGCATCTTCGGCACACGGCCGGTGGCGTTCTTTGACTTCGACTGGCTGGGCATCCACGCCGACGCGTATTCGTTGAGTGCGCAGGCCGTGGCGATCCTGGCGATTGTGGTGCTGTACGGCCGCAGCCGCCTGGCAGAAAAACGCCGCGTGGCAGCCTGACCATGCGCGTGTGGATCGATGCGGATGCTTGCCCACGGGCGGCCAAGGACCAGGTGGTGAAATTCGCCCTCAAGCGCCAGTTCGAGGTGGTACTGGTGGCGGGGCAAAGCCAGATCAAACCGAGCTTTGCTTGTGTGAAGTTGATCGTGGTGCCCAGCGGCCCGGATGCGGCGGATGACTACCTGGTGGAGCACGCCGTGCCCGGTGAGCTGGTGATTTGCAGCGATGTGCCCTTGGCCGACCGGCTGGTGAAGAAGGGCATCACGGCCCTTGACCCTCGCGGCAAGGAATTCAGCCCGGCCAACATGAGCGAACGGCTGGCGGTGCGTAACCTTTTCACGGATCTGCGCGAGCAGGGCCAGATGGGCGGAGGCCCGCCGCCCCATGGGGAAAAGGATAAGCAGGCGTTTGCCAATGCGCTGGACAGGATATTGACCAAGTTGATGCGCGAGGCCTGACGTTGGCGAGCAGTGTTCTTGTGGCGAGCGGGCTTGCCCCGCGTTGGGGGGCGAAGCCGCCCCAAAACTTCACGCCGCAGATTAACTGACTGACCGCGTTGCCTGGATTGGGGCTGCTGCGCAGCCCAACGCGGGGCAAGCCCGCTCGCCACGAAGAGACTGCCCGCCACGAAGGGTGGGATAACCACCCTTAAGTGTTCGGGACGCGCTCAATCATTTTCGTGGGTCAATTCCAGCACCCGATCCACGAGTTTGTTGATACCTGAGGCCACCTCACTGATGTTCTTGCCGAGCATGTAGGCCGGGGTGCTCACCAGTTTGCGCGGGGTGTCCTCGACGATGTCTTCCACTGTGCAGTCGCGGTGGGTGGCGCCCATTTTGTCGAGGGCGGCGGCGGTGTCGGCGTCGTTGCCGATGGTGCACGTCACGCCGGGGCCGTAGATTTTCGCGGCCAGTGCCGGCGAAATGCAGATCAGCCCCACCGGCTTGCTCGCTTCGGCGAAGGCTTCCGCCAGCGCCAGCACCTGCGGGTTGACGCTGCAACCCGCACCTTCCACGGCAAAGTTCGACAGGTTCTTCGCCGCGCCAAACCCGCCGGGCACGATCAGCGCATCGAAGTCTTCGGCGCGGGCCTCACGGATATCTTTCACGTCACCCCGAGCAATCCGCGCCGACTCCACCAGCACGTTACGCGACTCGGGCATCTCTTCGCCGGTGAGGTGGTTGATCACGTGATGTTGCGCGATATCCGGCGCAAAACATTGGACCTGGGCGCCTCGCTGGTCCAGGCGCAGCAAGGTGATCACGCTTTCGTGGATCTCTGCGCCGTCGTACACGCCACAGCCGGAAAGGATCACTGCAATCTTTTTGCTCATGAGTATTTTTCCCTATTTCATGGCGTTAAATGTCTACTAATTTGTCATCTGTTGCCAATGGGATCTCGCGCCGCTACACCTAATCTTGATCTAACAAAAACAGACCGGACTAGCCCATGGACTTCGTGCCTTACGCGGTACCGTTTTTCATTGCCTTGATCGTGGTTGAACTGCTGGCCGACCGTTGGCGCGGCGCGCGCAACTATCGGGTGGCCGACGCCATCAACAGCCTCAGCACGGGTGTGCTGTCCACCACCACGGGCTTGCTGACCAAGGGGGTCGGGCTGCTGACTTACGCCTTCGCCCTCAAGCACCTGGCGTTGGTCGAGCTCTCGGCCCAGAGTGTGTGGACCTGGGTGTTCGCCTTTGTGTTCTACGACTTCTGCTACTACTGGCTGCATCGCTGCGGCCATGAGCGCAACATCCTGTGGGCCGCGCACTCGGTGCATCACCAGAGTGAGGACTACAACCTCACCACCGCCTTGCGCCAGACCAGTACCGGCTTCTTGCTGAGCTGGATTTTCTACCTGCCCCTGGCCGTGGTGGGCGTGCCGCTGGTGGTGTTTATCAGCGTGGCCTCGCTCAATCTGCTGTATCAATTCTGGGTGCACACCCGTCACGTGCCCAAGCTTGGCTGGTTCGAATGGTTCTTCGTCACACCGTCCAATCATCGGGCTCACCATGCACAGAACGCTCTTTACATGGATCGCAACTATGGCGGCGTGTTCATTATTTGGGACCGGCTGTTCGGCAGCTTCCAGGAAGAAGACGACAACGAACCGGTGATCTTTGGCGTGACCACGCCCTTGGCCAGTTGGAACCCGCTGTGGGCCAACCTGCAGTTTTATGCACAGTTGTGGAGTGATGCGCGGCGTACCGAGCGCTGGTGGGACAAGCTGCGCATCTGGTTCATGCGCACCGGCTGGCGCCCGGCGGACGTGAAGGCCAAGTACCCGCTGGCCAAGCCCGATTTGAGCCAGTTCCGCAAATTTGAAGTGCCGCTGGACGCACGCCAGCAGGTCTACGTTGCCCTGCAATTTGCGGCGTATGTGGGGTTTGGCAGCTATCTGATGAATGCAGGCGAAGGGCTGCCCACGGCGGCGTTGATCCTGGGCTGGAGCGCGATGGCGTTAGGGTTGTTCACGCTGGGCGTGGCGTTGGAGAATCGCCCCTGGGCCCTGAAGGCTGAGCTGGTGCGCCTGGGGCTGAATGTACCGTTGGTATGGCTGGCGCCGCTGGTCGGGCTGTGGCCGGCCAGCAATTTGGGCTGGCTGGGCTTGGTGAGTTACAGCTTGCTCAGCGTGATCGGTCTCTACTGCTGCAGAAACCGGCTTACTCGATTGGCGTCTTAGGCGCGTCGACCTTGGCGGGCTCGGCGAGTTGCTCTGCGGCCAGCCGGGCTTTGGCATCTTCGCAGGCCTGGCGGGCAATGCGCGCGTTCTTGAAGCGGCGACGCAGCCACAGGCCCAAGCCCAGCAACAGCAGTGCGCCCAACACCCACAGCTCATATTTCTTGATGCTGCCGAGCATGCCTTCCAGCACCGCGCCAAAATGATAAGCCGCAGCGCCCAGTGCCGCCGCCCACACCGCAGCGCCAATGCCGTTGAGCAGCAAGTAGCGCAAAGGCGGGTAACCGGACAAGCCAATCGCCACCGGCATCACGGTGCGCAGCCCGTAGACGAACCGAAAGCTCAACACCCAGATATCCGGATGCTTGCGGATGTGTTCCAGCGCTTTGTCGCCCATCAATTGCCAGCGCGGCTTGCGCGCCAACAGTTTGCGGCCATGCTTGCGCCCCAGGAAGTACCACAGCTGGTCACCGGCATAGCTGCCAAAGAAGGCAACGACCACTACCACGTTGATATCCATGTATCCACGGAACGCCAGGAAGCCTGCGAGAACCAGAATGGTTTCGCCTTCGAAGAACGTGCCCAGGAAGAGCGCAAAGTAGCCGAAGTCATGCAGAAATTGTTGAAGCATGGTCTGGGGTGCTGGCGAAATGAACGCGCAGCCTACGCCTTCGTGGACATTCATGAAAGTATCGAGATGTGTCACGAAGTGAACAATTCCTACATATGCGACGAATGCGACTGCAGGTCGCATCGATAAGCACAACTGTCATTCCTTCGTCATAATGGCCGCTTATAACTGCAACGCTCGCCCGTAAACACGGGCTCAGGAGTCTGTCGTGAGCTTTACCCCTGCCAATCGCCTGTTCCCTGCTACCCGCCTGCGCCGCAATCGCCGTGATGATTTTTCTCGCCGTTTGGTGCGTGAAAACGTGCTGACGACGAACGATCTGATCTTGCCGGTGTTTGTGCTGGACGGTGAAAACCGTCGGGAAGCAGTGGCATCGATGCCGGGTGTGGAGCGCTTGACCATTGATCAGCTGCTGATCGAAGCGGCGAACTGGGTGGAACTCGGGATTCCGGCGCTGGCGCTATTTCCAGTGACGCCGTCTGAACTCAAGTCGCTTGACGCTTGCGAAGCCTGGAACCCGCAAGGGATCGCCCAGCGTGCCACGCGCGCCTTGCGCGAGCGTTTCCCGGAGCTGGGTGTGATCACCGACGTGGCGCTGGATCCGTTCACCACCCACGGCCAGGATGGCATTCTTGACGAAGACGGCTATGTTCAAAACGACATTACCGTCGATGCGCTGGTCAAACAGGCGCTGTCCCACGCAGCCGCTGGCGCCCAGGTCGTCGCGCCGTCGGACATGATGGACGGTCGCATCCAGGCGATTCGCGAAGCCCTGGAACTGGCCGGTCACGTCAATGTGCGAATCATGGCCTACTCGGCCAAGTACGCCAGCGCCTATTACGGGCCTTTCCGCGATGCGGTGGGCTCGGCACTGAACCTGGGCAAGGCCAACAAGGCCTCGTACCAGATGGACCCGGCCAACAGCCAGGAAGCCCTGCACGAAGTGGCGGCGGATCTGGCTGAAGGCGCCGACATGGTGATGGTCAAGCCAGGGATGCCGTACCTGGACATCCTTTATCGGGTCAAAGAGGAATTCAAGGTGCCGACCTTTGTCTATCAGGTCAGCGGTGAATACGCGATGCACATGGCCGCGATCCAGAATGGTTGGTTGAGTGAAGCGGTGATCCTCGAATCCCTGACTGCCTTTAAACGTGCCGGCGCTGATGGCATTCTGACCTACTTCGCCGCCCGCGCCGCCCAATTGCTTAGAGAGCAACAATAGCCCTCACAGGAACACTCAATGAATACCGAAGGACTCTCAGAAGTTGCCGTAAAAGACGCTCACCCGGTGGTGGAACAAGTCACCGAAACCCCGCCGGAGCTGGAGCCCGCACCGCCTGCCGTGGTGGCCGAAGCGCCCGCGCCGGCCCCGGTGGTCGCGGTCACCAACCTGGATGACAGCAGCCTGTACATCCACCGCGAGTTGTCACAACTGCAATTCAACATCCGCGTACTCGAGCAGGCGCTGGATGAGTCCTACCCGCTGCTGGAGCGGCTGAAATTCCTGCTGATTTTCTCCAGCAACCTGGACGAGTTCTTCGAGATCCGCGTCGCCGGCCTCAAGAAACAAATCACCTTCGCCCGCGAACAAGCCGGTGCCGACGGCCTGCAGCCGCACCAGGCCCTGGCGCGCATCAGCGAGCTGGTGCACGGTCATGTCGACCGCCAATACGCGATCCTCAACGACATCCTGCTGCCGGAGCTGGAAAAACATCAGGTCCGCTTCATTCGTCGCCGGCACTGGACCACCAAGATCAAGACCTGGGTGCGCCGTTACTTCCGTGACGAGATTTCACCGATCATCACCCCGATTGGTCTGGACCCGACGCACCCGTTCCCGCTGCTGGTGAACAAGAGCCTGAACTTCATCGTCGAACTGGAAGGCATCGACGCCTTCGGTCGCGATTCAGGCCTGGCGATCATCCCGGCGCCGCGTCTGTTGCCACGAATCATCAAGGTACCGGAAGAGGTGGGGGGCGCTGGCGACAACTATGTATTCCTGTCGTCGATGATCCACGCGCACGCCGATGACCTGTTCCAGGGCATGAAGGTAAAGGGCTGCTATCAGTTCCGCCTGACCCGTAACGCCGACCTGGCGCTGGATTCCGAAGACGTCGAAGACTTGGCCCGCGCCCTGCGCGGTGAGCTGTTCTCGCGCCGCTACGGCGACGCGGTGCGCCTGGAAGTGGCCGACACTTGCCCTAAACACCTGTCGGACTACCTGCTCAAGCAGTTCAACCTGGCCGAGTCCGAGTTGTACCAGGTCAATGGCCCGGTGAACCTGACGCGCCTGTTCAGCATCACCGGCCTGGACAGCCACCCGGAGCTGCAATACACGCCGTTCACTCCGCAGATCCCGAAACTGCTGCAAAACAGCGAGAACATCTTCAGCGTGGTGAGCAAGCAGGACATTCTGCTGCTGCACCCGTTCGAGTCCTTCACCCCGGTGGTCGACCTGCTGCGCCAGGCCGCCAAGGACCCGCATGTTCTGGCTGTGCGCCAGACGCTGTACCGCTCCGGCGCCAACTCGGAAATCGTCGACGCACTGGTAGACGCCGCGCGAAACGGCAAGGAAGTCACCGCGGTGATCGAGCTGCGTGCGCGCTTCGACGAAGAGTCCAACCTGCAACTGGCCAGCCGCCTGCAAGCGGCCGGTGCGGTGGTGATCTACGGGGTGGTCGGTTTCAAGACCCACGCCAAGATGATGCTGATCCTGCGCCGCGAAGCCGGCGAGATTGTGCGTTACGCGCACTTGGGCACTGGCAACTACCACGCCGGCAACGCCAAGCTCTACACCGACTACAGCCTGCTGACCTCCGACGACGCCTTGTGTGAAGACGTCGGCAAGTTGTTCAGCCAGCTGATCGGCATGGGCAAGACCTTGCGCATGAAGAAGCTGCTGCACGCGCCGTTCACGCTCAAAAAGGGCATGCTCGACATGATTGCCCGCGAGACCCAGTTCGCCCTCGACGGCAAACCGGCGCACATCATCGCCAAGTTCAACTCGCTGACCGATCCGAAGATCATCCGCGCGCTGTACAAGGCCAGCCAGTCCGGTGTGCGCATCGACTTGGTGGTGCGTGGCATGTGCTGCCTGCGGCCGGGCATCGCCGGGGTCTCGCATAACATCCACGTGCGATCGATCATCGGCCGCTTCCTGGAGCACACGCGGGTGTTCTACTTCCTCAACGGCGGCGAAGAGCAGATGTTCCTCTCCAGTGCCGACTGGATGGAGCGCAACCTCGATAAGCGTGTAGAGACCTGCTTCCCGGTGGAAGGCAAGAAGCTGATCATGCGCGTCAAGAAAGAGCTGGAAAGCTACCTCACTGACAACACGCACAGCTGGAGCCTGCAGTCGGATGGCCGCTACGTGCGCAACACGCCGACTGGCAACCAGAACCCGCGCAGTGCGCAAGCGACATTGCTGGAAAAGCTGGGTAGCCCGATTCTTGCGGTGAACTAAAGCCAACGCGCTCTGAAAATGTGGGAGGGGGCTTGCCCCCGATGAAGGAGTGTCAGTCAACAGATTCATTGACTGATCCACCGCCATCGGGGGCAAGCCCCCTCCCACATGTGTTTTTGCAGTGTTCTTTAGATCGGCTCAGCGCAGGTTCAGGCTGAACCCCACCCGCGTCAGCCATTCCGCTTCCTGGGCGAAGTCCGCCTGGGTCAGCTGGTTTTCATCCAGCCAGCCTTTGGGGAACACCACGTCCAGGCTGTCGCCGTGGGCGCGCAGGGTTACCTGGGGCATTTCCTGGGTGCCGCGGATGTGGTGGAACAGGATCGCAAAGCGCAGCAGCACGCACAGGCGAATCAGCTTGCTGCCTTCGCTGCCGAAGTCGGCAAACTTGTCCTTGGGAATGTTGCGGCGATGGCCACGCACCAGCAGGGCGAGCATCTGTTGGTCTTCGCGGGAGAAACCGGCGAGGTCCGAGTGCTCGATCAGGTAGGCGCCATGCTTGTGGTAATGGTAGTGGGCGATGTCCAGGCCCACTTCGTGCACCTTGGCAGCCCAGCCGAGCAGCTCGCGCCACACGCCGTCTGCCAGGTCCCAGTCCTCGGCCACCTGGTCGAAGGCATGCAGGGCCTTGCGCTCCACGCGTGCGGCTTGTTCGAGGTCGACGTGATAGCGCTCCATCAACGAGCTGAGGGTGCGTTCACGCACGTCTTCATGGTGATGGCGGCCCAGCAGGTCATAGAGCACGCCTTCGCGCAGGGCGCCGTCGCAGTGGTCCATGCGCTGCAGTTCGAGGGCGTCGAAAATCGCCTCGAGAATCGCCAGGCCGGCCGGGAAGATGGTGCGCCGATCAGGCTTGATGCCGTCGAAGTCGATTTTCTCTGCGTCGCCCAGCTTGAACAGTTTGCGCTTGAGCCAGGCCAGGCCTTCGGCGTTGACCTCACCGGTGCCATGGCCGCCGGCTTTGAGGGCCAGGCCGATGGCGCGGATGGTGCCGGATGAGCCGATGGCTTCATCCCAGGTCAAGCGATGCAGGGCGTGTTCGATGCTCATGATTTCCAGGCGCGCCGCGGTGTAGGCCTGGGCATAGCGCGCCGGGGTGATCTTGCCGTCCTTGAAATAACGCTGGGTATAACTGACGCAACCCATCTGCAGGCTTTCGCGCAGCAGCGGTTCGAAACGCTGGCCGATGATGAATTCGGTGCTGCCGCCGCCGATGTCCGCTACCAGGCGTTTGCCGGGGGTGTCGGCCAGGGTGTGAGAGACGCCGAGGTAGATCAGGCGCGCTTCTTCGCGGCCGGAAATGACTTCTACCGGGTGCCCGAGGATGGCTTCGGCGCGGCGGATGAATTCGCCGCGGTTGCGGGCTTCACGCAAGGCGTTGGTGCCAACGATGCGCACAGCGCCCAAGGGCATGCCGTTGATCAGTTGGGCAAAACGCTTGAGGCAATCGAGCCCGCGCTGCATGGATTCTTCATTGAGCTGGCGCTCGTCGTCGATCCCGGCAGCCAGTTGCACTTTTTCGCCGAGCCGCTCGAGGATGCGGATTTCGCCGTTCTGGGCCTTGGCCACGACCATGTGAAAGCTGTTGGAGCCCAGGTCGATAGCGGCGATCAAGGACAGATTCTTGGCTTGGGATTGCGGCATGGTTTGGGGGTCTCGGTCGATAACCTGACCATCGTGCCACGATCGAACGCTGGCGCCAACGCGTTGTGCTTCAGTAATTTGCCTGATGCTGTCTGTGGGGAATTCATGTGGGAAATGTAGGCCGGTTTTGTAAGCATGCGACGAATAAGTCAGTCGATGATGTAGGCATTTTGGCTTTTGTAGTGTTTAAGGCGGATTTTGAATTTGCCTACAATGGTTGAGTCGCTGTTCTCTTAGTTTGATTTGTTATGGACTACCTTGTTATTAACTGAGAGCCACTGTTTATTTTCATCACTCCGACAATAACTGATGTGTTGTCCGATTTTTTAATGAGGTACCAAAGCGACAGACTGTCACTCGGCAATGTTGCCTGGGTGTTATTTATTTATCGTTATGTATGTCCGGGAAGATAAGTGGTTGGGCGATGGATTCGCCAGAACGCGAATAAACAGCGCCTGTTAACTTCGTAGTGACAGGACAAAAATGAAAACAATTGTTGGTTTGACTCTCGGTATCGCCTGCCTGGCTGCAACCCTGACCGCTCAGGCGACCACCAGCGCCCAGCTGGTCGTCAGGGGCACGATTACACCCGCCGCCTGTAACCTCAGCCTGGCCGGCAGCGGCATCATTGATTACGGCACGATTCGTTCCGGCGAATTATCCCAGACCGCGTTCAACACGCGCGAAGAGAAGACCACTTCTCTGGTGGTCAATTGCGGCACAACGCCGGCGAGGTTCGGCCTCTCCTTCACCGACTTGCAGGCGGGCAGCAAAGTGCCAGGTGTCCTGGGCCCAGGCTTTACCGAGGCGCAGAATTTTGGTCTGGGTTCTGTAGGCGCTCGGCGAACCGGTGGCTATTCGGTCACGCTCAGGGATCTGCGTTCTGCCGGTGTGGCGCTGTACCCCATCCTGCGTAATGGCGCCGGCGTTTGGTTGAGCAGCGATGGCAAAGTTGCTCAATCGCCTGCTCAGTATTCATGGCGCAATAGCACCACCTTTACGCCGGCCTCTATTAACCAGTTGACCGGCACGCTTGCGGTGAAGGCGGTCATCAACCGGGCGCAGGATCTGGACTTGAGTCGCGATGTCTCCCTTGATGGGCGCGCCACACTGGTATTGAGTTACATCTAAACAGCGCAAAACAGCCAATCAAGAAACTGACACTTTCTGGTTGGCTGTTTTTTTGTGGGCGTTTAACTGCCCATTGTCAACTTTGTCGGTTGTGGGGGACGTCGAGTGCGTGGGTTTTCAATCATAAGTTTTATAGTGTTTTGGAGTGCAAGTGCCTGTGGTTTTTTTACCGGTGTTGCACAGGCGGACGGCATGCTGCCGGAAACAACGGTGGTGATGCTTTATGAGGAAGAGGGCGAAGCCACAATAAACATCAAGAACACCGATGCAGGGCCGGCGTTGCTTCATTCGGTGGTGGAGAACGTGCCCGAGGACCAGCAACTGCTGTTGATCGTCACCCCGCCCATCACGCGAGTGGAAGCGGGCGACACGCAGCTGGTGCGTTTTATCAGCACCCAGAGTGAGCCGCTCAAGACCCAACGCCTCAAGCGCGTGTCGTTCGAGGGCATCCCCCAGGCGCGCACGGCTGGCGGTGCGACCATCGGTATCACCCTTCGGCAGAATTTGCCGCTGATCCTGCACCCCAAGGGTTTGCCTCGGCACTCAACACCCTGGGAGCTGTTGAAGTGGCGGCGGACCGGGCAGGGCCTCACGGTCCATAACGACAGTGCCTATGTGGTGCGCCTGGCGCCGCAGGTGCGGCTGCTTCCACAAGGCGCCCCGGCCACGTTGCCGCGCGCCTACCTTTTGCCCGGTGAAGCATTGACCGCACAGGTTGATGGCCCACTGGACGGTGTGGCCGAGGTCGAGATCCAGCCCGCCACGGTCTATGGGTTTTCGGTAGAAAACTACCGCGCCCCGATCCATGTCGATGAGGGTTGATCGGCCGATGATTAACCCTTCGAGTCACCGCATTGCGGCATTTTTCGGGCCTGGCAGGCCCACGTTGATCATGGGTTTCGCAGCCCTTTGGAGCTTGCCCGGCGTTGTTTCTGCGCTGGAGCTGGGAGAGGGCTTTGACCTTGCGGCACTGACAACCCACGGTATTGACCCAAAGGTCTCCGACTACTTTCGCAGTGCAGCGCGCTTTCGTGAAGGTGTCCATGTGGTGGGCCTGCGGGTCAATGGAAACCCGCTTGGGCTGGTGGATGCACGTTTCGATCACGAGGGGCGATTGTGTTTTACGCCTGGGCTGCTGGAAAAAGCCGGGCTGGTAAAGCCGCGCGAGATCCTCCGCGAAGGCGCTACACCGGACGCGGCCTGTCATGACTTTCTCGCTGCGTTCCCGACCACAATGCTGAGGTTGCGTCCCGGTACCGAGGAAGTGACGCTGGTTGTGCCGACCCAGTCATTGCGTGCGCCGCAGTGGGAGGCCGGGCCCTTTTCCACGGGCGGCGCAGCAGCGCTGTTCAACTATGACGTGCTGGGTTTGGACAGTCATTCGCGCAGTGGGCCCAGCCGGTTCATCTCGGCCTACACCGAGGCAGGCTTCAACCTTGACGATTGGGTGGTTCGCAGTCGCCAGGTCTATGTGTCCGACAACGGCAAGACCCGTACCGAACACCTTTACGCTTTTGCCCAGCGGGATGTTGCTGCGTTGCAGTCGACTTTCCAGGTCGGCCAGATCTCCAGCCATAACCCCTTGTTTGGCGGGGTCCAGTTGTCCGGGCTGCAGTTTTACCCCGATGGCCAATCCCGTGCCGCTGCGGGCGGCAACAATGCGGTGGTCGAAGGCCTCGCCCAGAGCCAGTCGCGGGTTGAAGTGCGCCAGTCCGGCGCGTTGATCCACAGCACGTTGGTGCCCGAAGGCCCGTTCAGGCTTGCAGGGTTGCCTCTGCTCAATGCCACCAGTGACCTGGACGTCAGCGTGATCGATGTGCGCGGTGTCAGGCGCAGCTTCGTGGTGCCGGCGGCTTCGTTTGCAGGGGCTGGCCCGGCGGCGCCTGGTTATTATTTTTCGGTTGGCAAGCTGCGCAAAAACACCCTCGAAGAGGGGCCGTCACCGCGGGTCGCCATGGCCAGCGGCACTTGGGGGCTGGGGCGCGATTCGTCGGCGGGCTTAGGCGTGTTGAGCGCCGATGACTATGGGTCGGCGGGCGGCACCCTGAGCAGCGTGTTCATGCAGCGGGTTTCCGTGGGGGCACGTCACAACCTGTCGCGAGACAGCAAAAACGCAGTGTCCGGGTCGCGCAGCAGCGTCTCCGTGAGCAGCCCGGTGCTGGCCAATGTTGACGTCAACCTCAGTGCGACCACCCAGACCCAGGGTTATCGTGAGGTCACTGAAGCCGGCCGCGTCGCCCGGCCCGACGAATTGGGTTCGCGCTTCAAGAACCAGTACACGGCAGGCATGAGCTGGGCCGATCCCATGCTGGGTGTGTTCTCGCTGGGCTATACCCGCAGCGCTCAATTTGACGGGCGAACGAGCGAGCATGTGTTCACCTCGTGGAACAAGTCATTCAGCCGCGCCGATGTCGCGTTGATTGCCGATTCGCAAGTGGGCGGCACTCGGTCTGATCGTGACGTCACGGGTGCTGGCAACCGGCGCGAACGGGCGCTGGACAACGACCTGTCCGTGCGGTTGCAGGTCAGCGTGCCATTGGGTGGGGACCGTCGTGTGCACAGTTACACCAGTCGTCGCGGTGATCAGTTCACCGCGGGCACATCGCTCAGCGAACGGGTCAACGAGTATGTGAATTACGAAGTGGGCGTCGAGCGCGACCTCAAGGCCCGGCAGGCATCGGTGCGCGGGCAGGTGGACCTGCTGCCCCGTTATACCCGGGTCGGCCTGGGTGTCAGCCGCGACCCGCAGGGCACCAGTTACACCGGGCAGCTGCAAGGCGGCGTGGTGGCTCACGCAGGCGGGCTGACCTTTTCGCCTTACCCCGTGCAGGACACCTTCGGCATCGTCTCTGTGGGGGATATCGGCGCGGCAAAAGTCGAGACCCCCCAAGGCCCGGTGTGGACCGATTTCAGCGGGCAAGCCGTGATCGCAGGCCTGCCGGCCTACACCAACAGCCGGGTTGAGGTGCAGACCCCGTCCTTGCCCAGGCGCGTCGACCTGAAAAACGGCACGCAGGTGCTCACGGCGGGTCGTGGATCCTTCAATGCCGTGGATTTCGATGTGGTGAAAGTGCGCCGCATTTTGCTCACAGCAAAGGATCAGCAGGGCCGGCCATTGCCTCAAGGCGCCTCGGTGTTTGGCAGGGGCGATCGCTTCCTGACCAGCGTGGTGGGCGAGGGCATGGTGTTCCTCAATGACGTCAATGAGGCGCAAAGCCTGCGTGTTTCATTGCCGGACGCTTCCACCTGCCTGCTACGCATTGACCTCAAGAGCCAACCCGATAATGACAAGTTCTATGAAACCACCTCGGCGGTGTGCCATGGCCGTTAAGCTTAAAAGCGTGCCCTGGGTCATGCTCTGCGCGCTGCTCGCGACGGCTGATGCCCGGTCTGAAAATTGCCGCTTATCGGTGAGCCAGCCGCGCATAGACTACGGCGTTATTCGCAGGGAGGCGCTCGTTGAAAGCCCTTCCGTGGCGCTCGGCACTCGCTCGTTGAGCGTGAATGTACTGTGTGCTGAGCCCGCGGCAATCGCGTTGCGTTTTATCGGCGTGGCTGCCGATGGCGAGGGCTTTCGTTTTGGGCGCCAGGGGCGTTTGCGCCTGAACCTCAAACACGCCCGTTTAGATGGGCAGGCCGTCGGCTGGGCGCTCGCGCACTCACCCGGCGAGACCGTCAGCGGGCACCTGTTGCCCGGCCAAACGTTGATAGCGCGAGTGGCCGGGGGACCGAGGGCAGGACGTCAATTCACGGCCCAGGTCGATATCGACACCGACCTGGCTGCCGACGCCTTCCAGGTGCGTAGCGAAACACACCTTGAGGCGCAGGGCAGTTTCGAACTGGTCAGCCCGGCTGTTCCACCGAGCCAATGAAGTTGGCGAATTCCGGCGTTTTGGGGTTGGCGAACAATGTCTTGGGGTCGCCCACCTCATGCACTTTGCCTTGGTGCATGAACACCAGTTTGTCGCCGACTTCCCGGGCGAAGCGCATTTCGTGGGTCACCATGATCAGGGTCATGCCGTCGTTGGCCAGTTGACGCACCACGCTGAGTACTTCATTGACCAGTTCAGGGTCCAGGGCCGAGGTGATTTCGTCGCACAGCAGCACCTTGGGTGACATGGCCAGTGCGCGCGCAATGGCGACGCGTTGCTGCTGGCCACCGGACAGGCGATCCGGAAAGGCGTCGAACTTTTCCCCCAGCCCGACGCGCTCCAGCATCTGCCTGGCGAGCTGTGCGGCTTTGGCCTTGGGCACTTTTTGCACCACTTGCGGCGCGAGCATGACGTTTTCGCCCACGGTCAGGTGCGGGAACAGGTTGAACTGCTGGAACACCATGCCGACTTTCTGCCGCAGGCTGCGCAGGTCGGCGCGCGCGGCATCGAGGTACTCGCCATCGACTTCGATCACACCGTCGTTGATCGATTCCAGGCCATTGAGGGTACGCAGCAAGGTGGACTTGCCCGAGCCGCTGCGGCCGATGATCGCCACCACCTGGCCTTCTTCGACTGTCAGGTCGATGCCCTTGAGTACGTGGTGATCGCCGTAATACTTATGCAGGGCGGAAATTCTAAGCAGAGGCATGCAGTCTCCTTTCCAGGTAGCGGGCACTGAGGGACAAGGGGTAGCAGAGCAGGAAGTAACCGAGGGCCACCAGGCCGTAGACCATGAAGGGTTCGAAGGTGGCGTTGGCGAGCATGCCGCCGGTCTTGGTCAGTTCGGTAAAGCCAATGATCGAGGTCACGGCGGTGCCTTTGACCACCTGCACCGAGAAACCTACGGTGGGTGCCACGGCAATCCGCAACGCTTGGGGCAGGATCACGTAGCGCAGTTGTTCAAGCGGGTTGAGTGCCAGGCTGGCCGACGCTTCCCATTGCCCGTGGGCGATGGACTCGACGCAGCCGCGCCAGATCTCGGCCAGGTAGGCGCTGGTAAACAGGGTCAGGGCAATGGCCGCCGCCAGCCAGGGCGAAATATCCACGCCCAACAGGGCGATGCCGAAAAACACCAGGAACAGCTGCATCAACAGCGGTGTGCCCTGGAACAGTTCGATATAGGTGCGCGCAATATTGCGCGCGAAGGCTTTGCGGCTGATGCGCATGGTCATCACCAGCAGACCGATCAGGCCGCCGCCGACAAACGCCACCAGCGACAGCAACAGGGTCCATTGCAGGCCAACCGCCAGGTTGCGCACGATGTCCCAGAACGAAAAATCACTCATCGGCTGTTCCTCATCACGAAGCGGCGGCCGATCCAGTTGAGCAACTGGCGAATCATCAACGCCATGCACAGGTACACCAGCGTGGTCAGCGCGTAGGTTTCAAATGCGCGGAAGTTGCGCGACTGAATAAAGTTGGCGGCAAAGCTCAGCTCTTCGGTGGCGATCTGCGAACACACGGCCGAGCCGAGCATCACGATGATGATCTGGCTGCTCAGGGCCGGCCACACCTTGCCCAGCGCCGGCAGCAGCACCACGTGGCGGAACGCCTCGAAACGCGTCATTGCCAGTGCGGCAGCGGCTTCCAGCTGGCCGCGAGGGATGGCCTGGATGCCGGCGCGGATGATCTCGGTGGAGTAGGCCCCCAGGTTGATCACCATCGCCAGCACGGCGGCTTGCCATTCGGTGATTTTCAGCCCCAGCGAGGGCAGGCCGAAGAAGATGAAGAACAACTGCACCAGAAACGGCGTGTTGCGGATCAACTCGACATACACACCGAAGAACCACGCAAACGGCTGGATCTTCCAGGCCCGCACCACGGCGCCGACGGTGCCCAGGGCCACCCCGAGGATCGCGCCGATGGCCGTCAGCTCAAGCGTGAACAGCGCGCCGCGCAACAGCAGGTCGGTGTTGGCGAGCACAGGCATAAAGTCAAATTGATACGCCATGAATCAGCTCCGTCGCTTCAAAGGTCGGCGGGCAGCGGCTCTTTAAGCCACTGCATCGCATTTTTCTCCAGGCTGCCGTCGGCTTTGGCCGCTACCAGGATCTGGTTGACCTTCTCCAGCAGCGCCGGCTCGTTCTTGTTCACGCCCACGTAGACCGGCGAGTCCTTGAGTTTCACTTTCAGCGCCGGCACGCGTTTCGGGTTGCGCTCGCTGATTGCCACCATCACCACGTTGCCACTGGCGATCAGGTCGACCTGGCCGGCCAGGTAGGCGGCGATGGTCGAGTTGTTGTCTTCGAAGCGCTTGATCGTGGCTTCCTTGGGCGCAACGGCGGTCAACTCGATGTCTTCGATGGCGCCGCGGGTCACGCTGATGGTCTTGCCCTTGAGGTCGTCGGTGGTGCTGATCGGCGCGTCAGGCGGACCAAACACCGCCAGGTAGAAAGGGGCATAGGCCTTGGAGAAATCGATGACTTTTTCCCGCTCGGCGTTCTTGCCCAGGCTGGAAATCACCAGGTCGACCTTGCCGGTGGTGAGGAAAGGAATGCGGTTGGTGCTGTTGACCGGCGTCAGCTCCAGTTTGACCTTGAGCTGGTCAGCCAGCAGCTTGGCGGTGTCGATGTCCAGGCCGCGGGGCTTCATGTCGGGGCCGACCGAGCCGAACGGCGGGAAGTCTTGAGGCACGGCGACCTTGAGGGTGCCACGGGCGACGATGTCGTCCAGACCATTGGCCTGGGCGGGTGCCTGGCTCAGCATCAGGCTGGCAAACAGGGCAGTGAGCAGGGCGCTGTAGCGCTTGGTCATGGCAACTCTCCGAAAAGGGCGAAGGGATTTTCTGATTTTGCTCAGTGCACAGCCCATGCCATCACGGCTGGTATCGCCTGCAGGGCCGGGATTTATTGAGGTGCGGTGGTCTTACTGGTCTGAACAGTGCTTGCGCTTTTCGCACCTTTTTCGAGCGCCGGTAAAAGCCCGCGAGCCCCTTTGGGGCGTGGCTTGCCGCCGGCTGCGAATAGCTTTACAACTAGCCGCTCAGTTGTCTGGAACTATGAGTTTTTTATGAATTCCATCGCCCAAGCCGTACCGGAAGCGGCCCTGCAGGCCATCCGCAAACTGATCAAGGAGCAGGGCTTTGGAGCGGGCGATGCGTTGCCCTCACAGCGCGACCTGGCGGTGCAGTTGGGCGTGAGTCGGGCATCGCTGCGCGAGGCGTTGTCGTCATTGAGTGCCCTGGGCGTGGTCAGCGTGCAGCCGGGCAAGGGTGTGTTTGTGCAAGAGGTGCAGGAGGCGCCGGGTTTTGCCTGGCCTTTCGCGGCCCAGGCCACTCCGCTGGATATCTTCCAGTTGCGCTATGCGCTGGAGGGTTTTGCCGCCGGGCTGGCGGCCGTAACGTTGAGCATCGATGAGTTGGACAGCCTGGAAGACAATGTCGAGGCGATGCGCAAGGTGCTCAAGGCCGGCGATTTTGAAGCCGCTGCCCGGCTCGACTTCGAATTTCACCAGCGGATTCTGCTGGCCAGTGGTAACCAGGCGATGGTGAGCATTCTGAGTGCCAGTGCCGAGGTGTTTCTGGAGAGCCAGAAACTACCGTTCATCCGGCCGGAACGGGCCATGGAAACCTGGCAGGAGCACCGCAAGATACTGCGTGCACTGGCTCGGCGCGCCAGTGCGCAAGCACAGAAAACCATGCAGGAACACGTACGCAATGCGGCATTGCGCACTGGCATTGCCTTCGTGACTCCCGTGACACCGTAAGTTGAGCTATACCCAAACTCATGCGTCACCATAGCAAGAGTCAATCAGAGGCGGCTTCCTGAACGGGGGAAGGGCGGCTATGATGGGCCACGTTTTTTTTGCTTACAATCCGGAGACATCCATGAGCAACGATCTTATCAAGCACGTCACCGACGCGAACTTTGAGGAACAAGTACTCAAGGCTCAAGGCCCGGTCCTGGTTGACTACTGGGCTGAATGGTGCGGCCCTTGCAAAATGATCGCCCCTGTTCTGGACGACATTGCAACCACCTACGACGGCAAGCTGACCATCGCCAAGCTGAACATCGACGATAACCAGGAGACTCCGGCCAAGCATGGCGTGCGTGGTATCCCAACCCTGATGCTGTTCAAGAACGGCAACGTCGAAGCCACTAAAGTAGGCGCGCTGTCCAAGTCCCAGCTGCAAGCTTTCCTCGACGCGAACATTTAATCGTCGCCCAAAAAGCCCCGCAAATTGCGGGGCTTTTTCGTGAAACAGGGCTAGACGCTCCGAAATTCAGGTGGTACATTCGGCCCCGCACTGGTTTCTCCACTGCCCCCTGCAAGCCGTCGCCGACGCATTCCTTTTCGATTAGTACGCGATCCTGTCGCCTTCTCTGCGGCGCGGCCTCATTAAGCCAAAAGCTTAATTTCCCCCCTCCATAAATGATTACGTCATTCCTATATGAATCTGACTGAACTCAAGCAAAAGCCGATTACCGACCTGCTCCAATTGGCCGAAGAAATGGGCATAGAAAATATGGCCCGTTCGCGCAAGCAGGACGTGATTTTCTCCCTGCTCAAAAAGCACGCGAAAAGCGGCGAGGAAATCTCCGGTGATGGCGTGCTGGAGATTCTCCAGGACGGCTTCGGCTTCCTCCGCTCTGCAGACGCTTCCTATCTTGCCGGCCCAGACGACATCTATGTCTCGCCGAGCCAGATCCGTCGCTTCAACTTGCGCACCGGTGACACCATCGTTGGCAAGATCCGCCCTCCTAAGGAAGGCGAGCGTTATTTCGCCCTGCTCAAGGTCGACACGATCAACTTCGACCGTCCCGAGAACGCGAAAAACAAGATTCTCTTCGAGAACCTGACCCCGCTGTTCCCGACTGTGCGCATGAAGATGGAAGCCGGTAACGGTTCCACCGAAGACTTGACCGGTCGTGTCATCGACCTGTGCGCCCCGATCGGTAAAGGCCAGCGCGGTCTGATCGTCGCACCGCCGAAAGCCGGTAAGACCATCATGCTGCAGAACATTGCAGCGAACATCGCTCGTAACAACCCGGAAGTTCACCTGATCGTGTTGCTGATCGATGAGCGTCCGGAAGAAGTAACCGAAATGCAGCGCACTGTGCGCGGCGAAGTGGTTGCCTCCACGTTCGATGAGCCGCCAACCCGCCACGTGCAGGTTGCCGAAATGGTGATCGAGAAGGCCAAGCGCCTGGTTGAACACAAGAAAGACGTGGTGATCCTGCTCGACTCCATCACCCGTCTGGCCCGTGCCTACAACACCGTGATCCCGAGCTCCGGCAAGGTCCTCACCGGTGGTGTCGATGCCCACGCCCTGGAGAAACCAAAGCGTTTCTTCGGTGCTGCGCGGAACATCGAAGAAGGCGGCTCGCTGACCATTATCGCCACCGCGCTGGTTGAAACCGGCTCGAAAATGGACGAAGTGATCTACGAAGAGTTCAAGGGTACCGGCAACATGGAACTGCCTCTTGACCGTCGTATCGCTGAGAAGCGTGTGTTCCCTGCGATCAACATCAACCGCTCCGGCACCCGCCGCGAAGAGTTGCTGACCGCCGACGACGAACTGCAGCGCATGTGGATCCTGCGCAAGCTGCTGCACCCGATGGACGAAGTAGCCGCCATCGAGTTCCTGATCGACAAGCTGAAAACCACCAAGACCAACGACGAGTTCTTCCTGTCGATGAAGCGTAAGTAACACGACGCTCCAGGTCTGAAAAAATGGCGCCCTTCGGGGCGCCTTTTTTTTTGTGTCGAGAAAGGGAGCTTTGCAGGACAATAGTGTCAGTTAAGAAACAAATAGACTGAGTGCGGCTACGCTCATCTCCATTCGAATCAGGCTGACCTACGATTTATGACCGCTCTTGCTTACCGAAGGGACGTTGACGGCCTGCGTGCCATCGCTGTCCTGGCTGTTGTGCTGTTCCATTTTGGAGTTCCAGGCGTCACTGGCGGCTTTATAGGCGTTGACGTGTTCTTTGTGATTTCAGGGTTCCTGATCACTTCGATCATCTGGCGCGAGCGTGAGGCCGGGCGTTTCAGTTTTCTCGATTTCTGGGCTCGCCGGGCCCGGCGCATCCTGCCGGCACTGGTCGTCATGATGTTCGTGTCATTGGTGGTTGGCTGGTTTTTGATGGCGCCCAAGGACTATTCAGAGCTGGGACGCTCGATTCACAACCAAGTGATCTTCATCTCCAACCTCTTCTTTATGCGTCAGGACGGCTACTTCGATACAGCCTCCGATATGAAGCCGATGCTGCACACGTGGTCGCTTTCGGTTGAAGAGCAGTTCTACATCGGTTTCCCACTCTTGCTGGCGCTGCTGTCGAGCAGGCTCAAGCAATGGCGTGGTGCCTTGTTTGTGCTGATGCTCGCGTCATTTGCTGCCAGCGTATGGGCGGTGTCCCGAGAGCCGGACAAGGCCTTTTTCCTGTTACCAATGCGGGCCTGGGAGTTGCTGGCGGGCTCCATGTTGGCCGTTATGCCGGCGCGGGCGCAGCGCGCAAGCCCGATGCTGGCGCAGACCGTCAGCTTGATCGGCCTGGGAATGATTCTGGTGGCGGTATTGGGCTATGACGCCAGCACCGCCTTTCCAGGGGTTGCAGCGCTGTTGCCGGTAGTGGGTGTGGTGGGGCTTATTTGGGCCAACGGCCAGCACGCCACACTGGTAGGCCGGTTGTTGGGTAGCCGTGTGCTGGTAGGCGTGGGGCTGATTTCCTATTCCTGGTACCTGTGGCACTGGCCGGTGCTGGTGTTTGGCAAGTACGCCAGTATTTTCGGCCTGGCGCCTGTGGAGATTGCGGGGCTGTTTTTCCTGAGCCTGTTGCTGGGCTATGGGTCCTGGCGATTCGTTGAGGGGCCCTTTCGCGAGCGGCGTCTGTTGGCGGGCAATCGGGCAATCCTGGCCGCGGGCGTCATGGCGCTCGTCAGCCTCGGCCTGATCGGCAAGAGCCTGGTGTGGTCGGATGGTTTTGCGTGGCGGCTGCCGCCTCAGGCGCTGCAATTTGCCCAGGCGTACACCTGGAGTCCCACGCTCATGAACTGCTTGTCGGACGACAAGAAAAACAAGCACCGTGAGTTGTGCCATTTCGGTCCGCAGGCGGCCACGGTCAAGGCGCTGGTCTGGGGCGACAGCCATGCCTCGGCGTTGATTCCGGCGTTGAGCGATGCTTCAAAACAGTACGACTTCAGCATCACCCAGGCGGGCTACGCCGGTTGCCTGCCGTTCTACCGGAAAGAAAACACCCCAGGGTGCGGGGCGTTCAACGAGCGCGTTACGCAGTTGCTAAAGCGTGAGCCCTTCAGTGATGTGGTGCTGGTGGCGCGCTGGAGTCTCTACGTGTATGGGCAGCGCTCCGGTGATACCGGTGCGTCGATCCATGACCCGGCGACCGGGAAATATGACCGCGCCGTGGCTGAGCAGCTATTCAGCGAAGGTTTGAATACCTTGGTGCAGCAATTACGCGCCGGTGGTCATCGGGTATGGCTGGTCAAGGAAGTGCCGCTGCAGGAATTCAATGTGCCGTACCGGCTTAGCCGTTTGGCCATGTTGGGGCGCCCGACCGACCGCGAAGGCTTGCCCCTGGCTGAACACCAGCAGCGTCAAACCTTTATCAGCAGTGTCTTTGAGCAGATCGCAGCGGCCGATTCAGGTGTTCAACTCCTGGACCCGGCGCCGAAGCTGTGCGACACCAACGGGTGGTGTCGCGTCGAACTCGGCGGCCAGTCGCTGTATACCGATGACAACCACCTCTCAAGCGTGGGCACGCGGTATGTGGAAGGGTTCCTGGAGCCGTTCTTCCGCACCCTTCGCCAGGCCTCGGTGCGAACTGATGTAAGCCGCAATGATGTGCAATAAGCTGCCAGCGCTCGTAAGAGCAGGTAGGATGTACGCCTATTTTACGGGTGGCATGGTTAATGAAATTCAAGGATCTTCGGGATTTCGTGCAGCAGCTTGAGCAGCGCGGAGAGTTGAAACGTATCCAGATGCCGATTTCCCCGGTGCTGGAAATGACTGAGATTTGCGACCGAACCCTGCGTAACAAGGGCCCGGCGCTGCTGTTCGAAAACCCGACCGGCTTTGATATTCCGGTGCTCGGCAACCTGTTCGGCACGCCCGACCGTGTTGCCTTTGGCATGGGCGCCGAGTCGGTCAGCGAGCTGCGCGAGATCGGCAAGCTGCTGGCCTTCCTCAAGGAGCCCGAGCCACCCAAGGGCCTCAAGGATGCCTGGTCGAAGCTGCCGATCTTCCGCAAGATCATCGCCATGGCGCCCAAGGTGGTCAAAGACGCCGTTTGCCAGGAAGTGGTCATCGAAGGCGATGACGTCGATCTGGGCATGCTGCCCGTGCAGACCTGCTGGCCGGGCGACGTCGGCCCGCTGATCACCTGGGGCCTGACCGTCACCAAAGGCCCGAACAAAGATCGCCAGAACCTGGGCATCTACCGTCAGCAAGTGATCGGCCGCAACAAGGTGATCATGCGCTGGCTGAGCCACCGTGGCGGCGCACTGGACTTTCGTGAGTGGTGCGAAAAACACCCCGGCAAGCCGTTCCCGGTTTCCGTGGCCCTGGGCGCTGACCCGGCGACCATTCTCGGCGCCGTCACGCCGGTGCCCGACAGCCTGTCCGAATACGCGTTCGCCGGCCTGCTGCGCGGTAACCGTACCGAACTGGTGAAGTGCCGCGGCAACGACCTGCAAGTGCCGGCTACCGCCGAAATCATCCTTGAAGGCGTGATTCATCCAGGCGAAATGGCCGATGAAGGCCCTTACGGCGACCATACCGGCTACTACAACGAAGTCGACAGCTTCCCGGTGTTCACCGTCGAGCGCATTACCCACCGCATCAAACCGATCTACCACAGCACCTATACCGGCCGGCCGCCGGATGAGCCGGCCATTCTGGGCGTTGCGCTCAACGAAGTGTTTGTGCCGATCCTGCAGAAGCAATTCCCGGAAATCACCGACTTCTACCTGCCGCCGGAAGGCTGCTCGTACCGCATGGCCATCGTGACGATGAAGAAGTCGTACCCGGGCCACGCCAAGCGGGTAATGCTCGGCGTGTGGTCGTTTTTGCGACAGTTCATGTACACCAAGTTCGTTATTGTCACCGACGACGACATCAATGCGCGGGACTGGAACGACGTGATCTGGGCCATCACCACGCGCATGGACCCCAAGCGCGACACGGTGATGATCGACAACACGCCGATCGACTACCTCGACTTCGCATCGCCAGTGTCAGGCCTGGGCTCGAAAATGGGCCTGGATGCCACCCACAAATGGCCGGGTGAAACGACGCGCGAATGGGGCCGGGTAATTGTCAAGGATGACGCCGTGACTGCGCGTGTCGATGCAATCTGGAAAGAATTGGGAATAGATTGATGCGTGTAACCCTGCAACCTTCCGGCGCTGTACTGGAACTGGTCCCTGGCGAGCGGATCCTCGAAGGTGCACGCCGCCTGGGCTACGAGTGCCCGCAGGCCTGTCGCAATGGCGTGTGCCATGTGTGCGCGGCGCTGCTGGTAGAAGGGCGGGTGCAGCAAGCCGGCGAGGTGCGCGACCATGGTGAGTTCTACACTTGCATCGCCGAGCCGCTGGAAGATTGCGTTGTGTTGTGGGATGGCGTGCTGGCGCCGGGAGAGTTGCCGTTGCGCAAGTTGTCGTGCCAATTGAGTGAGTGTGTGGAAGTCGGTGGCGATGTATGGCGCGTGCGCCTGCGAGCTCCGGCCGGCAAGCCGGTGCGTTACCACGCCGGGCAATACCTGATGATCGAGCGGGAGAATGGCGAGAAATCGGCGTTTTCTTTGGCCTCGGCGCCCCACGCCGGGCGTGAGCTGGAATTGCATGTGCTGGCCCGTGAGGACAGCGCGCGTAACCTGCTCGAACAGTTGCAGCGTAATCAGATGGCTCGCATCGAGTTGCCGTTTGGCGACACTCACCTGGCTGAGCTGCCGGACGGGCCGCTGGTACTGATCGCCGCCGGCACCGGCATGGCGCAGATGCACAGCCTGATCGAGCATTGCCGCGCCTCTGGCTTCAAGCACCCGGTGCACCTGTACTGGGGTGTGCGCCGCCCGGAAGACTTCTACGAAATCGAGCACTGGGACCAGTGGCTGAAACTGCCCAACCTGTTCCTGCACAAAGTGGTCAGCGACCTCTGTGGCTGGGAAGGCCGTTGCGGGCTCCTGCATGAAGCAGTGTGTGAAGACATCAGCGACCTTAAGGCCGTGCATGTCTACGCCAGTGGCTCGCCGGCGATGATCTACGGCACGCTGGATGCGCTGGTTGAAGCGGGTATGGATGCGCACCAGATGCGCGCCGATGTGTTCGCCTACGCACCGCGCCCTTAAAAGCGCAGGCCGGTGGTGACCATCGCGGCATTAAAGCCCAGTAACACCAGCTCTGCTGCTACCGGCCCATAGTGGGCGCCCACGGACGGGATGATCACCGGCGCAACGCCGAAACGGTTCAACGGGATCTTGTCGCGGTACTCGCCGCGATAGCCCTGCAATAACCCGCCCGTGAGTTTCACATACACCGGATAGTCGGCCATGTCATAGCGCTTGCCTGCATAGGCGTAGTAAGAGCGTTGGCTGAACGAATTGCGAAATGTCGCCGCGCCATACACAAAACCTGACGCTTCATTGCGCTCCAGGCCGATCAGGTCCTGGTTGTTGTTGTGCTTTGGGTCAGGCGCGAAATGCCGGGTGTAGACGCTGGTCTGCGCGTACCAGAACCCCTTATTGTCATCAGCCGGCGGTACTTCGGCCGCCAGTGCGGTGGTGGCCTGGGCCAGGAACAACAGGCTGGGCAATCGAAACTTCTTCATGGGTGCGACCTCGATAGGCGGTTGGACGGCTAAGTGGGTCGTGCTGTGCGCTATTTTGGGGGTTTGGCGCGTTGTCAGGCTGAACCGCGGCTGAAATTACCGGGATTGCCGGCCCCAATCCTGATGAACAGGTGCGGCGCTTATGCTTTTGCTTATGCTTTAAAGGTATTTAATTTGTTACATAAATATCATTAGGCTATATCTCAACGGACTACCGACTATCTGCCAATAACCAATAACTGACCGCCACCGCCCGCCAGCCGGATCGATCGTAGGAACTCAGAGCATTGACGTTCTGAAGTTTGATTCTGAGGGGAGCGGTATGGGGAGCTACAAGAAGCACGCGTTGTACACGGCAATTTTGTCGGCCAATTTGCTGACTGCTGTGGGATTCAATCCCGTCATGGCCGCGCAGACAGCGGCCACCGATGCACCAAAACTCGACACCGTCATCGTTACCGGCACTCGCGCCCAAGAGCGCACGGCCAGTGCTTCGCTGTCGCCCATTGATGTGATTTCCGGCGATACCCTGCGCAGCACCGGCTCCGATGAGCTGGGCGCAGTGTTAGCGCGCCTGATTCCGTCGATCAACTTCCCGCGTCCGAGCCTGGTGGACGGCGCCGAACTGGTGCGCCCTGCGCAACTGCGCGGGCTGTCGCCGGATCAGGTGCTGGTGCTGGTCAATGGCAAACGCCGCCACACCAGCGCCTTCGTCAACCTTGGCGGGGCGGTGGGGCGTGGCTCGGCCCCGGCGGATTTGAATGCGATACCGTTGTCGGCAGTCGACCACATCGAAGTGCTGCGTGACGGCGCGTCAGCGCGTTATGGCTCTGACGCGATCGCCGGCGTGATCAACGTGATCCTCAAGCACGACGACCACGGCGGTTCGATCTCGACCAAGTTCGGCGAGTACAAAAAGGGTGATGGCATCCAGCGCAATGTCAGCGGCAATACCGGGTTTGCCTTGGGCGACAACGGCTTTATCAATGTCTCGGGCGAAGGTGCCGACAACGATTACACCAACCGCGCCGGCGACGACTTGCGCCCTGGCAGCATCGGTTCCACCACGTATGGGCAGCGTGTGTTCCGTCAGGGCGAACCGGCCACCAATGAAGGCAAATTCCAGTTCAACTCGGAATATTCCTTCAACGATGCAGCCCAGTTCTACACCTTCGGCGGCTACAGCAAGCGTCGCGGCGAGACGGCGGCGTTCTACCGGGCAAGCAATGCGTCCAATAACATCCCGGCGCTGAACCCTAATGGTTATCTGCCGTTGATCAAAGGCAACCTGGAAGACACCTCATTGGTCGTCGGCCTGCGCGGCTTGCTGGCTTACGACTGGCATTACGACCTGTCGGCCAACTACGGCAAGAACCAGTACGCGCTGAGCACCGAAACCATCAACACCTCACTGGGCCTGGCCACGCCGCGCAAGTTCGATAACGGCACCCTGAGCAATGACCAGAAGCAAGTCAGCCTGGACCTGTCGCGCGAATTCGACGTGGGCTTTCTGCCGTATCCGGTGTCGGTGGCGTTTGGCGGCGAGTACCTGCGCCAGGGCTATGAAATCGAAGCCGGAGAGCCCGCGTCCTACTACCAGAGCGGCAGCTCGGGCCTGGGTGGTTTCCGTGATGCCGACGCCGGCGGCAGCGCGCGGCATAGCTGGGCGCAGTACCTGGACCTGGAAACCAACTTCACCGAAAAACTCAGCGCTTCGGCGGCCGTGCGTCATGAGGACTACAGCGACTTTGGTTCCAACGTCAGCGGTTCGCTGTCGGCCCGTTATGATTTCACCCCGCAAGTGGCCTTGCGTGGCAGCGTCTCGAATGGTTTTCGCGCGCCTTCCCTGGCCCAGCAGAACTTTGCCTACACCTCGTCCCAGTTGATCGGTAACACCATTCAGGAAGCCGGCACGTTCCCGGCCAACAGCCAGGTGGCCCGCCTGCTCGGCGCTGAAGACCTGAAAGCCGAGAAGTCGCGCAACTACAGCCTTGGCCTGGTGCTGGAGCCTGCCGATGACTTGACCGTGACGCTCGACGTGTACCGGATCGACATCCGCGATCGCATCAGCCTGTCCTCCAACCTCAATCTCAACCCGGCCACCATCGCCTACCTGCAAGCCAATGGGGTTGGCAACATCAACTACACCAGCGCCCGTTACTTCACCAACGCCACCGACACCAGCACCGACGGCGTCGATCTGGTGGCCAACTATCGCTACCAGTTCGATAACGGCATCCGCTGGAACAGCACCGTGGGCTACAACTACAACCACACCAAAGTGACCGACGTGAAGCCTAACCCGGCGATTCTGGACAGCCTGGGCGCCAACCTGGTGCGGGTGGACCGTCGTGAGCGCATCGGTTTGCTCGGCGACACCACGCCTGAGCACAAACTGAGCCTGGGTAACGATTTCACCTATGGCCATTGGGCCCTGCACAGCAACCTGGTTCGCTACGGTGAATTCACCAGTTATCAGGCGGACAAGGTCAACGACCAGACCTTAAAGGCCGCCTGGGTGTTGGACCTGTCGGCGGACTACAAGCTCAAGAACTGGACCTTCACCCTGGGCGGCGACAACGTCACCGATAAATACCCGGAAAAGGTCAACGCTTACGCCAGCAGTGGCGGCAACCTCGCCTATAGCACTTTTTCGCCGTACGGTTACAGCGGCGCGTTTTATTACGGTAAAGTTGCTTACAACTGGTAACAGCTTATTTGAGTGATAAAGGAGACCTAAGCGATCCGCCATGACCGTTATTGAAACCGATCTTTTGCAATTGGCTTACCCTCCGCGGCTCGATCTGGGGCCGCAACTGACTCACGAGCAATTAATGAGTTCGATGCAGGCCACCATGGCCAAGCACAAGGGTGGGCCGGTCTGGCTGTTCGCTTATGGTTCGCTGATCTGGCGTCCCGAATGCTCGTCGACCCAGCGCATGCGCGCGCGGGTTCACGGCTATCACCGGGGCTTGTACCTGTGGTCGCACGAGCATCGGGGGACGCCGGAGTTGCCGGGGTTGGTGTTCGGTCTGGATCGCGGCGGCTCATGCAGCGGGTTTGCCTACCGCTTGCCGGAGGATCAGCTGGAGGCCTCGCTTTACGCCTTGTGGCAACGCGAGATGCCTTACCCTTCGTACCGGCCGCACTGGCTCAGCTGCCGTCTGGAAGATGGCAGTCAGGTACAAGCGTTGGGGTTTGTGTTGGAGCGGCATTTGCCCAGCTACGCCGGCAACTTGCCCGATATCGTGCTCAATCACGTGCTGCAAAGCGCTTGCGGGCGTTACGGCACCACGCGCGATTATGTCGAGCAGACCGTTAACGCCCTGCGTAGCCACGCCATGCCAGATAAAAATCTGGAGGCGCGGCTCAAGCGTTGTGCAAAGGATTGCTCAGGCGATTAACGCGCTGCGCTGACGCTGTTGGTGTGCCACAGCGTTGGGATCAGGAATGCAATCGCCAACAGGCACGCGCCCACCAGCAACACAAAACCACCGTCCCAGCCGAAATGGTCCACGGTGTAGCCCATGGCCGCACTCGCTGCCACTGAACCGCCCAGGTAACCAAACAAGCCCGTGAAACCCGCAGCGGTGCCCGCGGCTTTTTTCGGCGCCAGTTCCAGCGCCTGCAGGCCGATCAGCATCACCGGGCCGTAAATCAGGAAGCCGATGGAGAACAGCGCGATCATGTCGATCATCGGGTTGCCTGGCGGGTTGAGCCAGTAAACCAGGGTCGCCACGGTGACCAACGCCATGAACACGATGCCGGTCAGGCCGCGGTTGCCACGAAAGATCTTGTCCGACATCCAGCCGCACAGCAGCGTGCCCGGAATACCCGCCCACTCATAGAAGAAGTACGCCCACGAGGTTTTATCCACGTCGAAGTGCTTGGCTTCCTTGAGGTACGTCGGCGCCCAGTCCAATACGCCGTAGCGCAGCAGGTAGACGAACACGTTGGCGAAGGCGATGTACCACAGCATTTTGTTGCGCAGCACGTACTTGACGAAGATTTCCTTGGCGCTGAATTCGTCTTCGTGGCTGGCGTCGTAGCCTTCCGGGTAGTCGTTCTTGTATTCCTCGATTGGCGGCAGGCCGACCGATTGCGGGGTGTCACGCATGGTGATGAAGGCAAATGCCGCCACCAGCAACGCGACTGTCGCCGGCACATAGAACGCCGCGTGCCAGTCGTTGAACCAGGCCATGCCCAGCAGGAACAGCGGGCCGATCAGGCCGCCGCCGACGTTGTGCGCTACGTTCCAGACCGACACCACGCCGCCGCGTTCTTTCTGCGACCACCAGTGCACCATGGTGCGTCCGCTCGGCGGCCAGCCCATGCCCTGGGCCCAGCCGTTGATGAACAGCAAAATGAACATCATGGTTACGCTGGACGTTGCCCAAGGCGCGAAACCGAAAATGAACATCACCCCGGCCGATATCAGCAGGCCGAAGGGCAGGAAATAGCGTGGGTTGGAGCGGTCGGACACCAGGCCCATGAGGAACTTGGACAAGCCGTAGGCAATCGCAATCGCCGACATCGCCAGGCCCAGCTCACCACGGGTGTAACCCTCGTCGATCAGGTACGGCATGGCCAGCGAGAAGTTTTTGCGCAGCAGGTAGTAACCGGCGTAACCAAAGAAAATACCGGCGAAGATCTGCCAGCGCAGCCGTCGGTAGGTACTGTCTATTTTTTCTTCAGGCAGGGGCGCCTGGTGTGCGGCAGGACGAAAGAAAGCAAACATTCAAGAGCTCCAAATTTCTTGTTTTGACTGCGGATGCGAATGTTACAGTTTCGTTACCGAAAATAGCATCGCCTCTTATCCGCAAACACAGGAAATCGGAGTGATTGCATGTTCTCTTATGAACATGTCGCTAATAGGCAAGTGTGGGTCGTGATTGCGTTCTTCAGAACGATGGGAATCCAAATGTGGGAGTGAGCAAGCCCGCTCCCACATTGACCGCGTTTCAGATCAATCAGCGGGTCTGAACGACGACCTTGCCCACCGCTTTGCGCTGCCCCAGATCATTGATCGCCTGGGCAGCCTGCTCCAGCGGATACAGCTGCGACACCAGCGGCTTCAACTTGCCCTCGGCGTACCAGGTGAACAGTTGCTGGAAATTCGCCGCATTGTCCTGCGGCTGGCGCTGGGCAAACGAACCCCAGAACACCCCGACCACCGACGCACCTTTGAGCAGCGCCAGGTTCACCGGCAGCTCGGGAATACGCCCGCTGGCAAAACCCACCACCAACAGGCGGCCGTTCCAGGCGATGCCACGAACGGCCTGGTCAAACAGATCGCCGCCCACCGGGTCGTAGATCACATCGACACCGTTGCCGTCGGTCAGGCGCTTGATCTCATCCTTGAGGCTGGCTTCGCTGTAGTTGATCAACTCGTCTGCACCGGCTGCCTTGGCCACGGCGAGTTTGTCGGCGCTGCTGGCGGCGGCGATCACGCGGGCACCCATGGCCTTGCCGATTTCCACGGCGGCCAGGCCCACGCCGCCAGAGGCGCCGAGCACCAGCAGGGTTTCGCCAGGCTGCAGATTGGCCCGTTGTTTCAAGGCATGCATCGAGGTGCCGTAAGTCATGCTGAACGCGGCGGCGACGTTGAAATCCATGCTCGCCGGGATCGGCAGCACGTTGTAGCCGGGGACCGCGACCTGTTCGGCAAAGCTGCCCCAGCCGGTCAGCGCCATGACCCGGTCGCCGACTTTCAAATGGCTGACCTTCTCGCCCACTTCACTGATCACGCCCGCCGCTTCGCCACCCGGCGAGAACGGGAAGGGCGGCTTGAACTGGTATTTGCCCTCGATGATCAAGGTGTCCGGGAAATTCACCCCGGCTGCGTGCACGTCCAGCAGGATTTCGTTCTTCTTGATCGCCGGGCTTGCGATCTCTTCCAGCACCAGGGTTTCGGCGGGGCCGAAGGCTTTGCACAGCACAGCTTTCATCGGACTATTCCTTTTGGCGTCATGGCCGATAAGTGTAGGAGGGTACGCCCGTGGGTCAACGAGCATGCCCAGGCCTGATAAGTCGCCATAAGCTTGTGCTCAGCCTTGCTAGCGTTATGCTACCCGGCAACCGAATTTGAGGAATGAACTGTGAAAGCGTGGATCCTGTTGATGCTTGCCCTGACCTTGCCGATGGCAGCCCAGGCCGAAGAAGCGAAAGAAGGCGAGGCACCGAAGGTCAGCTATATCAGCCTGACGCCGCCGTTCGTGGGCAACTATGGCCTGGACGGCTCCGCAAAACTCAAGGTGTTCAAGGCCGACATTGCCTTGCGCGTGACCGGGCCTGAAGCCGCCGCTGCGGTCAAAGCCAACGATGCGTTGATCCGGAATCAGTTGGTGGCGTTGTTTACTCAGCAGACCAATGAGGCCATGAGCACCGTTGAGGGCAAAGAAAAGCTGCGCCAGGAAGCCCTCAAGCAAACCCAGCAAGTGATGAACGACGAGACCGGCAAGCCGGTGGTGGAAGACCTGTTGTTCAACAACCTGATCATCCAGTAACGGTTCCTTGTGGCGAGCGGGCGTGTCGTGGCGAGCGGGCTTGCCCCGCGTTGGGTGGCGAAGCCGCCCCATACCATACGCCGCGGTACACCTGAAACAATGTGGTGAATCTGAATGGGGCTGCTGCGCAGCCCAACGCGGGGCAAGCCCGCTCGCCACAACAAGCCCGCTCGCCACAATTAAGAGGCCAGGCTCTTTCTGAACCGAGCCAGTGCTACTGCAAAAAACACTGACCCAATCCCCGCCAGCGCCAGCACATCCGGCCACACCACGCTCACGCCTGCGTCCCTGAACAGAATCGCCGCGCTCAAACTCACAAAGTGTGTGGACGGCGATCCCTGCATCACCCATTGCAACCACTCGGGCATGCTATCCAGCGGCGTGCTGCCGCCCGACAGCAACAGCATCGGGATGATCACCGGAATCGCCAGCAGCCCGAACTGCGGCGTCGAGCGGGCGAGCGTGGCAAGGAATATCCCCAACGCGGTGCTCGCAAACAAATACAGCGCGGTCACAAACAGAAACAGGCTCAGAGAGCCGGCCAACGGCACGCCGAGCAGGCCTTTGACCACCAGCTCCAGCGACAGCCACGTGCACAGCACCACCACCAGCATGTTGCTCCAGATTTTTGCCAGCATGATTTCCAGCGCGGTCAGCGGCAGCACCAGCAAATGGTCGAGGGTGCCGTGCTCGCGTTCGCGCAGCAGCGCGGTGCCGGTCAGCACAATCGCGAGGATGGTGATGTTATTGACGATCTGGATCACCGCCAGAAACCAGCCGCCTTCCAGGTTGGTATTGAACAGCGCGCGGGTGGTCAGCAGTGCAGGCGCCTTCTGGCTGGCGTCGGTTTGGCCGCTGTAGTTGAGCAATTCGCGCTGGAAAATCCTGCCGATGTAACCTGCGCCCATAAACGCCTGGCTCATCGCCGTGGCATCCACGTTGACCTGCACACCCGGCTGGCGCCCGGCCAGCAGGTCGGCCTGGAAATTGGCCGGCACGTTGATCACGAATGTGTACTCGCCGCTGTCCATGACCTTGTCCAGTTGGTCGTAGGCCAGCGGTGCAGGCGGCTGGAATTCGGGCGGTTGCAACGCCTCGGCCATTTGCCGCGAGAGCGCGCTGTGGTCTTCATCAACAAAGGCCACGCTGGCGTTGTGCACGCCAATCACCGAACCTGCGGCGGGCATGTAGATCGCGACGGTGAAGGCGTAGGCCAGAAACAGCAGCAATACGCTGTCATGGCGCAGGCTGGTCAATTCCTTAAAGCCCAGGCGCAGGATATGAGCGAGCTTGTGCATCACGCCTCCTGCTTCTTGAGCATGATCAGGCTCAGGCCGGTGAACCCGACGAAAAACCCGAACAGCGCCAGGCATTGCGGCCACAACTGGCGCAGGTCGAGGGCCTTGGTGAAGGTGCCCACGGCGATGTCGAGAAAGTGCCCGGCGGGAAACAGCATGCCCATCAGCGCGGCGGCGCCTTCCAGGGATGAGCGCGGCACGATCAGCCCGGAGAACTGGATGGTCGGCAGGCTGGTGATGATCATGGTGCCCAGGATTGCCGCGATCTGTGTGCGTGTGAATGCCGAAATCAGCAAGCCCATGCTGGTGGTGGCCAACACATACAGCAGGCCGCCGAATGCCAGCGCCAGGCCGCTGCCCTTGAATGGCACGCCGAACAACCAACGGTTCATGGCCACCAGCAACGCCAGGTTGACCAGGCTAACGGCCAGGTACGGCGCCTGCTTGCCCAGCAGAAATTCCAGGCGGGTCAGGGGCGTGGCATAGAAGTTGGTGATCGAGCCCAGCTCTTTTTCGCGCACGATGCCCAGTGCGGTGAGCATCGCCGGGATAAACGCCAGGATCAGCGCCATCACGCCGGGGCCGATGGCATTCACGCTGACCACGTCCTGGTTGTAGCGAAAGCGCGTTTCCAGCTTGGCGGCAGCTTGAGTGCTGCGGGGCAGGCTGCTCAGGTCGGCGAGTTGCTGAAGGTTGCCTTGATGGACGGCTTCCACGTAGTTACGGCTGGTTTCCGCGCGAAACGGCATGCCGCCGTCGATCCATGCGGCCACGGTGGGTTGGCGGCCGGCGTACAGGTCGCGGCCAAAACCCGGCGGGATTTCCAGGGCCAATTTGATTTCCGAGCGTTGCAGGCGCCGGTGCAGTTCGCTCGCATCGCGAATCGGCGCCTGCTCGGCGAAGTAGCGCGAACTGCGGAAGGCTTCGAGGTAGGCGCGGCTTTGTGGGGTCTGGTCCTGGTCGTAGACGGCGAAGGCGAGGTTTTCCACGTCCAGGGAAATGCCGTAGCCGAAGATCACCATCATGAACATCGCCCCGAGCAGGGCAAAGGCCATGCGCACTTTGTCGCGCAGCAGCTCTTTGCCTTCGCGGCTGGCCACGGCCAGCAGCCGAGAAAGACTGAAACCACGCTTGCTCACGGGCGGCGCACTGGTTTCGCTGACGGTGCTGCTGGGTGCTGCGGGTTCGGGGGCGCCTTGAGCTTGCTCCAGGCAGGTGACGAACGCGGCTTCTAGGGTGTCGCCGTGAAATTGCTGTTGCAGGGCGTCGGGTGTGTCGCACGCCAGCACTTTACCCGCGTGCATCAGAGAGATGCGGTCGCAGCGCTGGGCTTCGTTCATGAAATGGGTGGACAGGAAGATCGTCACGCCTTGTTCGCGGGACAGCTCGATCAGCAGCCGCCAGAAGTCATCCCGCGCTGCCGGGTCGACGCCCGAGGTGGGCTCATCGAGGATCAGCACTTCCGGGCGATGCAGCACCGCCACGGCCAATGACAGGCGCTGGCGCAGGCCAAGGGGCAATTCGCCGGAAGGCTGCTCGGCCACCTCGCCGAGGTCGAAGCGCTGAATCAACTCATCGATACGCGGGCCGCTGTCGGCCTTGGGCAAATCGAACAGCTGCGCGTGCAACATCAGGTTCTGGCGCACGCTGAGTTCGCCGTACAGCGAGAAACTTTGCGACATGAACCCAACGCGCTTGCGGGTCGCCAGGTCCTTGGCATTCACCGGGTTGCCGAGCAGCGTGGCACTGCCCTCGGTGGCCGGCATCAGCCCGGTGAGGACCTTCATCGTGGTGGTTTTGCCGCAGCCGTTGGAGCCGAGAAAGCCGAAAATCTCACCGCGGCCAATCGCGAAGCTGACCTTGTTTACCGCCGTGAAATCACCAAAGCGCAGGGTCACCTCGTGGGCTTCGATGGCGATATCGGTGTTGCTGCTTTCGCGCGGCGGGATCACCAACGGCTGATTGTTGTGGGCGCTGTCGCCCTGGAAATGGGTAAAGGCTTCATCGAGTTTGCCGCTGGGTGTCGCGGCTGCCAGTTCGCGGCTCAGGCCGTCGGCGATGAGTTTGCCGCGATCGAGCATCAGGCAATGTTCGAACTGCTCGGCTTCTTCCATGTAGGCCGTTGCCACCAGCAGCGTCAGTTGCGGGCGCTCGCGGCGTACGCTGTCGACCAGTTCCCAAAAGCGTCGGCGCGACAGCGGGTCGACGCCGGTGGTGGGCTCGTCGAGGATCAACAGGTCCGGGTCGTGGATCAGTGCACAGCACAGGCCGAGTTTCTGTTTCATGCCGCCGGACAACTTGCCGGCCGGGCGCTCGGCGAAGCGCGCAAGGTCGGTGGCCAGCAGCAGGTTGTGCATGCGCTGTTCGCAATCGGCTTTCGACAGACCGAACAGTGTGGCGAAGAAGCGGATGTTCTCGCTGATGGACAATTCCGGATACAGGTTGCCGCCCAGGCCTTGGGGCATGAAGGCAATACGCGGGTACAGGCTGTTGCGGTGGCGGCGATCCTCGATGGAGCCGCCGAGCACTTCCAGTTGACCGTCTTGAAGTTTTTTAACCCCGGCGATCAACCCCAGCAAGCTCGATTTGCCCGCGCCATCCGGACCGATCAACCCGCAGCGCGTGCCGGCGGGCAGGCTGAAGGCAATGTCGATCAGTGCCTGTTGCTTGCCGTAGCGATGGTTGATGCCCGTGGCGTGCAGCGCCAGGCCGGTCATTGCAGGTTGGCCGGCCAGTCGATATCTGCCGTGCGCACGTAGCCGGCGCCGGGCATGCCCGGTTTGGCTTGCGGTACGGCACTGGGTTGGGTCAGGCGCAGCTTGACGCGAAACACCAGCTTCTGGCGTTCGTCGCGGGTCTCCACTTCCTTGGGCGTGAACTGCGATTTAGCCGCGACAAAGCTGATTTTGGCCGGCAGCGGTTGTTGGGGCAGGGCGTCGAGCAGAATGCGCGCGTCACTGCCGACGGTCAGGCGACCGGTGACGGAGGCGGGCAGGTAGAGGTTCATGTACTGGTCATTCGGATCAATCAGCAGCAACACGCGACCGCCGGCGCCGAGCACTTCACCTGGCTCGGCCAGGCGCAATTGGATAATGCCGTCGATGGGCGCGCGCAGGCTGCTGTCGTCGATTTCGCTGGTGAGTTGCGCAACCTGGGCTTGCGCGGCGCCGATGGCAGCCTTCACCGAGTTGACCTGGGCTTGCGCGGCGATCACCGCGGCATTACCGGTGTTCTGGCGTGCTTGCTGTTGGTCAATCAACTGGCTGCTGGCGAAGCCGCGCTTGTACAGCTCCTGGGTGCGCTTGAGTTCCTGATTGGCCAGCAACTGCTCGCTTTGGCGCAACTGCACGTTGGCCTCGGCGGCGGCGAAGTTTTCCTTGGCGCGCAGCACTTCGGCTTCGGCCTGAGCACGCTGGGCTTCGAGGGTGCGGGTGTCCATGCGCGCGAGCAATTGGCCCTTGAGCACCTTGTCGCCTTCATCCACGCGCACTTCGGCCAGGCGCCCGGGGATCTTCGCGGCGATCTGTACTTCGGTGGATTCCAGGCGGCCATTGCCCATGCTCAAGCCTTCGGGCAGGCGGTCCTGGGTTGATCGCCAGTAACCGAAACCGCCTGCGCCCAGTAACAGGACGATCAGGGCGATGGCGAAAAGGCGCGACATATGATGGTTCGTAGACATGGCTGCATCCTGCGGCATTAGCATCCTAGTTTGACCGATAGCGCCGGGGCGGCCGTTGATACCGGTCAAATGAAGCGCAAGCCTAACCCGCATGGCACGCAGATGCATGCGCCAGAAGTGTGACCGCAGGGTTCTGCCCTTTCAGCGCAGTGCGAGCACCGCCGCCCACTGCTCGGCGGTCACCGGCATCACCGACAGTCGGCTGCCTTTTTGCACCAAAGGCAATTCGGCGAGGGCGCTTTGTTGTTTCAGATAGCCCAGGCCCAGCACCTTTGCGAAGGTCTCGACGTGGGCCACGTTGATTGCACTCCACGGATTTTTCTCCGGGCTGGCCTTGGCGTCGAAATAGTGGCTTTGTGGCTCCAACGCTGCCGGGTCCGGGTAGGCTGCCTCGACGATCTTGCCGATGCCGGCAATGCCGGGCTCAGGGCAGCTGGAGTGGTAAAAGAAAAACTCGTCACCGACGGCCATGGCGCGCAGGAAATTGCGTGCCTGGTAATTGCGCACGCCGTCCCAGCGAGATTCGCCGAGCGTTTCCAGGCCCTTGATGGACAGTTCGTCGGGCTCGGATTTCATCAGCCAGTAGGCCATTGTTGGGCTCCTGAAAAAGGCATTGGGCAAGTTGTCGGGCAATTCCATGACAAACCGACAGTCGGTTGGCGCCAAGGTTTGCGTGTTGGTCCACGTTACCGCAGAATGCGCGCTTTTAAGCTTGGCGCAGCTGCAACGGACTACTTTGGAACGTTGTTGTCATCGTGTACGAGGTGCCTGAAGGGGGGCAATCGATGCAACGTAAACCGGATTTACTATGGATTTTGGTTATTTTGTTTGGTCTGGGCGTCGTGACCACCGGGTATGCCCAGAGCTTGTGGTCGAACAAGACCGATGCGCCGGTTGAGCTGGCTCAGCAGCAGCCGCAACCGTTCAAGCGTTAACACCCTTCAAGGCGTCGCTGGTTCCAGCGACGTTTGTGCGACATACCACTGCTTATCCGTGACGGTGCCCGCCAGCGGCACATCCCAGCTTGCCTGCGCCAGGCGCTCGACTTTCTGACATTCATGGGCCAGCCCCAGCAGCGCCGGCGCGCGCCAACTCTGGCGCCTGGCGAGGTAGGCCAGGCTGCGGTCGTAAAACCCACCGCCCATGCCCAGACGCCCACCCACATCATCGAACCCCACCAGCGGCAGCAACACCAGGTCGAGCGCCCAGACGCGGCGCTGGCGATTGGCATTCACTTGCGGCTCCAGGATACGAAAACGGTTGGGCGACAACTTATCCCCAGGCCGCACGCGCTGGAACACCATCTTGGTTCGCGGCCAGGCACTGAGCACTGGCAGGTAAGTGGCCTTGCCCCGGCGCTGAGCGGCGCGCAGCAGCAGGCGCGGATCGATTTCACCGTCCGTCGGTAGATATAAGGAAATATGTTTGGCCCGGCGAAACAGCGGGTGCTGTGCCAGTTGCCGATACAGGCCAAGGGCGGCCTTGCGCTGCTCGCTCGGCGTCAGTTCGCGGCGGGCTTTGCGCAACATGCGTCGAAGTTGCGGACGGGAAAGCGGCGCAGGTTCGGTCATGGTTTTTCGGCTCATAAAACAATGCCAGTCCGAGGACTGGCATTGAGTTTGGAATTCAGGCTCCCCGACAGAGCCGCTGTCGACTTAGCCCTTGAACCCGAAAGTTCAAGGTGGAAGATGCAGTAGGCTTTAAGGCTTTCCGTCTAGCGGACATGCACACCAGCCCAACGTGCAACTTCCAGGGTAGTGCGAATCGGCTCAGGGACATCGCCGACTGGCAAACACGCCAGGGAGTGGGGCGAGTATACCTTAAACAGACTCGGCAATCAGCCCTTGGGTGGCTCTGGATCGGTAGAAAGTACCAGATCAACCCGTTCCAGCAGGTCGCGCACTTGCTCGCGCGTCGAACCACTGGCCTGCACGTCAGGCCGTTCCTGCTTATGCAGCAAATCGTGGGTAATGTTCAGCGCGGCCATCACGGCGATACGATCGGCGCCGATGACTTTGCCGCTGCTGCGGATTTCACGCATCTTGCCATCCAGGTAACGGGCAGCACTCACCAGGTTGCTGCGTTCTTCCTGGGGGCAGATGATCGAATATTCTTTGTCGAGGATCTGCACGGTAACGCTATTGCTTGAACTCATGAGTCTTGCTCCAGGGCCTTCAGGCGCGAAATCATCGATTCGACCTTACGCCGGGCGATTTCGTTTTTTTCAATGAGGTGAGCGCGTTCCTCGCGCCAGGTCTTTTCCTGAGCTAATAGGAGTCCGTTTTGACTCTTAAGTTGCTCGACCCGATCAATTAGCAATTCGAGTCTGGCCATCAGCGCTTGCAGGTCGGTGTCTTCCATTGGGTTCCACTGGATTTGTCTGATGAATGGCAACTGCAGGATAAACGATCTGACGCCCTCGATAGTCTTGGTACGTCTGCCGGTGCTAGGATACAGCGCTTCATTCTAGACATTGCGCCGTCTGGCGCCTAGCTCACCATGCCTATTCAGAACTCCCCGTACGACGCTTTTTCCAAACTGCTGAGCACCAGCGGTCATCCTTGCTCGCCTGCCGAACTGCACGGCGTACTGTTGGGCCGCAGCTGCACCGGTGTTGGCTTTGATGCCGACAATTGGCTGGCTGATGTAGCCGAGCTGCTGGAAACCGAGCCGACCGAGAACGTGCGTAACGCGCTGATCGGCCTGCAAGAGATGGTCAAAGGCGAGCTGACCGGTGATGACGTCACCGTGGTCCTGCTGCTGCCGACCGACGACGCGCCGCTGACCGAGCGCGCCGCTGCGCTGGGCCAATGGTGCCAGGGTTTCCTCCACGGTTTCGGCGTGAACGCCGGTGGCCTGGAACTGAGCACCGACGCCAAGGAAGTGCTGCAGGACCTGGCGGCCATTTCCCAGGTGCAAGACGCCCTGGAAGAGTCCGAAGACGGCGAAGGCGATTACATGGAAGTCATGGAATACCTGCGCGTCGCGCCGCTGCTGCTGTTCACCGAGACCAAGAAAGCCGCTGAGCCAGCCGCACCCAAGCCGTCGCTGCACTAAGAAAGGAAGCCCCTCTGCCCATGATCCATATCCCGAAAGCGGAATACACCCGTCGCCGCAAGGCGCTCATGGCGCAGATGGAACCCAACAGCATCGCAATTCTGCCGGCCGCCGCCGTGGCGATCCGCAACCGTGATGTCGAGCATGTTTACCGCCAGGACAGCGACTTTCAGTACCTGAGCGGCTTCCCTGAACCGGAAGCGGTGATCGTGCTGATGCCCGGTCGCCAGCACGGCGAGTACGTGCTGTTCTGCCGCGAGCGCAATGCCGAGCGCGAATTGTGGGACGGCCTGCGTGCGGGCACCGAAGGCGCGATCCGTGACTTTGGCGCCGACGATGCCTTCCCCATCACTGACATCGACGACATCCTGCCCGGCCTGATCGAAGGCCGTGACCGGGTGTATTCGGCCATGGGCAGCAACGCCGAATTCGACCGGCACGTGATGGAGTGGATCAACGTGATCCGCTCTAAAGCGCACCTGGGCGCCCAGCCACCGAACGAGTTTGTTGCCCTGGATCACCTGCTTCACGACATGCGCCTGTATAAATCGGCGGCAGAAGTGAAGGTGATGCGCGAGGCCGCGCGAATTTCCTGTGCGGCGCATGTTAAAGCGATGCAGGCCAGCCGCGCCGGGTTATATGAGTTCAGCCTCGAAGCCGAGCTGGATTACGAATTCCGCAAGGGCGGCGCGAAAATGCCGGCCTATGGCTCCATCGTCGCTGCCGGGCGTAACAGCTGCATCCTGCATTACCAGCAGAATGACGCCGTGCTCAAGGATGGCGACCTGGTGCTGATCGACGCCGGTTGCGAGATCGACTGCTACGCCAGCGACATCACCCGCACCTGGCCGGTCAACGGCAGGTTTTCGCCCGAGCAAAAGGCGATCTACGAGATTGTGCTGGCCTCCCAGGAAGCCGCCTTTGCCGAGATCGCGCCGAACAAGCATTGGAACCAGGCCCACGAGGCAACGGTGCGCGTCATCACCGCCGGGCTGGTAAAACTGGGACTGCTGCAAGGCGACGTCGACGAGTTGATCGCCAGCGAAGCCTACCGCGCTTTTTATATGCACCGCGCCGGCCATTGGCTGGGCATGGACGTGCATGATGTGGGCGAATACAAAGTGGGCGGCGAATGGCGGGTGCTGGAAGTCGGCATGGCCTTGACCGTGGAACCCGGCATCTATATTTCGCCGGACAACCAGAACGTGGCGAAGAAATGGCGTGGCATTGGCGTACGCATCGAGGACGACGTGGTAGTGACCAAGCAAGGCTGTGAAATTCTGACCGGCGGCGTGCCCAAGACCGTCGCCGACATCGAAGCGCTGATGGCGGCTGCCCGATGAGCCGGGTCAACCTGGCCATCATCGGCGGCGGGCTGGTAGGCGCCAGCCTGGCGTTGGCCTTGCAGGCGGGTGCCAAGGCGCGGGGTTGGAAAATCGTGCTGATCGAACCGTTCGCGCCAGGCGACAGTTACCAACCGAGCTACGACGCGCGTTCTTCGGCGCTGTCCTATGGCGCTCGGCAGATTTATCAGCGTTTGGGCCTGTGGCAGGCCATTTCCCGACGCGCCGAGCCGATCAAACAGATTCACGTGTCGGACCGAGGCCGCTTCTCCACTGCGCGCTTGTCCGCCATGGAGGAGGGCGTGCCGGCCCTTGGCTACGTGGTGGAAAACGCCTGGCTCGGCCAGTGCCTGTGGCAGGGTTTGGACAAAGAAGTGGTCAGTTGGCGCTGCCCGGCCGAAGTCACCCGCATGGAACCACTGCCCGACGGTTATCGCCTGACGCTCAACGACGAAACCGTGCTGGAATGCGACCTTGCGGTATTGGCCGATGGCGGCCGCTCCGGTTTGCGCGAGCAATTGGGCATCGGCGTCAAAACCCGGCCCTACAACCAGAGCGCGCTGATCGCCAACATCACCCCAAGCGAAGCGCACAACGGCGAGGCGTTCGAGCGCTTTACCGACGAAGGCCCAATGGCCTTGCTGCCGCTGCCGGACAACCGTTGCGCGCTGGTGTGGACGCGCATCGGCATGGACGCCCAGCGCCTGGCCAACCTTGATGAACGCAGTTTCCTCAGTGAATTGCAGGGCGTGTTCGGCTACCGCCTGGGCACGCTGAAACAAGTCGGCGCCCGCCATTTGTACCCGCTGACGCTGGTGGAGGCTGAAGAGCAAGTGCGCTCGCACCTGGCGATCCTCGGTAATGCCGCCCACAGCCTGCACCCGATTGCCGGGCAGGGTTTCAACCTGTCCCTGCGCGACGCGAACGCCTTGGCCGAGGCCTTGCTGGCTGGGCCGGCAGTGCCGGGCGACCTGGCAACCTTGCAGCGCTATCGCGAGCGCCAGCGCCAGGACCAGCAACTGACCGTAGGTTTCTCCGATCAAGTGACCCGACTGTTTGGCAGTGCGCAACCGTTAGTGACATTGGGCCGTAACCTGGGCCTGCTGGGCCTGGATTTGTTGCCGCCCGCCAAACGCTGGTTCGCCCGTCAGGCCATGGGCCTGGGCACACGCCCTGATGCTTAACTGGCTGACCCGACGCCTGGGCAAGGCGCGGCTGTTGCGCTGGGTGCTGTCCCTGTACCCGCCGTACCTGGGCGCGGGAATCCGGGTGCAGGAGCTCAGTGCTGATTTCCGCCATGCCAAGGTGCGCATGGGCCTGGGCTGGTACAACCGCAATTACGTCGGTACGCAATTTGGCGGCAGCCTGTATTCGATGGTCGATCCGTTCTACATGTTGCTGTTGATGGAGAACCTGGGGCGCGACTACATCGTCTGGGACAAAGCCGCGAGCATCGACTTCGTGTCGCCGGGCAAAGGCCCGGTCTACGCTGAGTTTTCCATCGACGAGGCCTTGCTGGTCGAGATTCGCCGGCAAACCGAAGGCGGCGAGAAGTACTTGCCCCTTCTCAAAGTACAGATTCATGACGGCTCCGGCACTCTGGTGGCGCGGGTCGACAAAACCCTTTACGTGCGGCGCAAGCCGCCAGCAAAGCAGGCTTAAAGCATGGACATGCGCGCAGATGTGCTGATTGTCGGGGCCGGAATGGTCGGAAGCGCCCTAGCGCTGGCGTTGCAGGGCAGTGGCCTGCAGGTGCTGCTGCTCGATGGCAGCCCGCTGAGCGTCAAACCGTTCGACCAGGATGCGGCCTTCGAACCCCGCGTGAGCGCCTTGTCGGCCGCCAGCCAGCGCATTCTGGAGCGCCTTGGCGTGTGGGATGGCATCGTCGAACGGCGCGCCAGCCCTTACGGTGAAATGCAGGTATGGGACGGCAGCGGCACCGGGCAGATCCATTTTTCGGCAGCCAGTGTGCATGCCCAAGTGCTCGGGCATATCGTCGAGAACCGGGTGGTTCAGGATGCCTTGCTCGACCGCCTGCACGACTGCGACCTGGGCCTGCTGGCCAACGCGCGCCTGGAGCAGATGCGTCGCTCCGGCGATGACTGGCTGCTGACCCTGGCCGACGGTCGCAAATTGCGTGCGCCGCTGGTGGTGGCCGCCGACGGCGCCAATTCTGCTGTGCGACGCCTGACCGGCACTGCCACGCGCGAATGGGATTACCTGCACAACGCCATCGTCACCAGCGTGCGCAGCAGCCAGCCGCACCAGCGCACGGCGTGGCAACGCTTTACCGATACCGGCCCGCTGGCATTTTTGCCGCTGGTGCGCGATGGGCAAGAGGATTGGTGCTCGATCGTCTGGTCGACCACACCCGCTGAGTCCGAACGCTTGATGGCGCTGGACGACGACAGCTTCTGCCGTGAACTGGAGCGCGCGTTTGAAGGGCGCTTGGGCAATGTGATCAGCGCCGACCCGCGCGTATGCGTACCGCTGCGCCAGCGCCATGCCAAGCGCTACGTGGCCGAAGGCCTGGCGTTGATTGGCGATGCCGCTCATGTGATCCACCCATTGGCCGGGCAGGGCGTGAACCTGGGTTTCCTTGACGCGGCGGTGCTGGCCGAGGTGCTGTTGGCTGCGACCGAGCGCGGCGAACGCCTGGCGGATGTGAAGGTGCTGAGCCGCTACGAGCGTAGACGCATGCCGCATAACCTGGCACTGATGGCGGCGATGGAGGGCTTTGAACGCTTGTTCCAGGCTGACCAACTGCCATTGCGCTGGTTGCGTAATGCCGGCTTGAAACTGGTCGACCAGATGCCCGAAGCCAAGGCCGTGTTTGTGCGCCAGGCCCTCGGGCTGACGGGCGACCTGCCAGACCTCGCAAAGCCCTGAATTGAAATATGCCCCCTGTGGGAGGAGGCTTGCCCCCGATGAGGCCAGCCCATTCGGCGCAAATCCCAACTATGCAACATCTGGTAACGCCTCCAGCAAGCGCTACCAAATGTGAGTCCTTATCATTTGCCCTCTTTTTGCAAATGAGAGACCGCACCCATGTTGGCACCCAAACGCCTCCTGACTGCCCTGGCACTCACCCTCATCGGCAGCACCACCGTGCAGGCAGCCGACGAAGTCGTGGTCTACTCCTCGCGCATCGACGAACTGATCAAACCGGTGTTCGACGCCTACACCAAAAAGACCGGCGTGCAGGTGAAGTTCATCACCGACAAGGAAGCCCCCTTGATGCAGCGGATCAAGGCCGAAGGCGAAAACGCCACGGCTGACCTGCTGCTCACCGTGGATGCCGGCAACCTCTGGCAAGCCGAACAAATGGGCATTCTGCAGCCGTTCACCTCTGCGGTGATCGACAAGAATATTCCCCTGCAGTACCGCTCTTCCAACCATGCGTGGACCGGCTTGAGCCTGCGCGCGCGGACCATTGCCTATTCCACCGACCGGGTAAAACCCGGTGACCTGACCACCTACGAAGCGCTGGCCGACAAGCAATGGGAAGGGCGTCTGTGCCTGCGTACGGCGAAGAAGGTCTACAACCAGTCGCTGACCGCCACGCTGATCGAAACCCATGGCGCGGCCAAGACCGAAGAAATCGTCAAGGGCTGGGTCAACAACTTGTCTACCGACGTGTTCTCCGATGACATCGCGGTGCTCGAAGCGATCAACGCCGGGCAGTGCGACGTGGGCATCGTCAACACTTACTACTACGGCCGCCTGCACAAGCAGAAACCGGACCTTGCGGTGAAGCTGTTCTGGCCGAACCAGGGCGACCGTGGCGTGCATGTGAACCTGTCGGGCATCGGCCTGACCAAACATGCGCCGCACCCGGAAGCCGCCAAGGCCTTGGTGGAATGGATGACCACGCCTGAGGCGCAGAAGATCTTTGCCGATGTGAACCAGGAGTTTCCAGCCAACCCCGCCGTGCCGCCATCGGCGGAAGTCGCGACCTGGGGCAAGTTCGTGGCCGATACCCTACCGGTGGAAGTGGCCGGTAAACGTCAGGCTGAGGCCATTCGCCTGATGGATCGCGCTGGCTGGAACTGAATTTGTGGAGCTCCGCCGAACTAAATGTGGGAGCGGGCTTGCTCGCGAAAGGGCCGTATCAGTCGATACAGGGGTAACTGATATACCGCTTTCGCGAGCAGGCCCGCTCTCACATTGGTTGGCGGCGACTTCAAAATTTTCATTTTTCTGAGAGCTTTTCCTTGGCCCACCCCGCCCAACGTCGCTGGTACCTGCCGGTTTTCACCGTCGCCGCACTGGTGCTGCTGCCGCTGAGCGTGTTGTTGCTGTCCTGGCAGAGCATCGATCAACAAATCTGGTCGCACCTGTGGGAAACCCAGATGCCCCGCCTGCTGGGCAACACCCTGACATTGGTGTTGGGCGTTGGCACCGGCGTGACGCTGTTGGGCGTAAGCCTGGCCTGGCTGACCAGCCTCTGCGAATTCCCGGGGCGGCGCTGGCTCGACTGGGCGTTGATGCTGCCCTTCGCAATTCCGGCCTACGTGCTGGCCTTTGTGTTTGTCGGCCTGCTGGATTTCGCGGGGCCGGTGCAAACCCTGCTGCGCGAAGGGTTCGGCAACGGCTTGCGCCTGCCACGCGTGCGTTCTACCAGCGGCGTGATCATCGTGCTGGTGCTGGTGTTCTATCCCTACGTCTACCTGTTGGCGCGCACTGCATTTTTGGCGCAGGGCAAAGGGCTGATGGAAGCGGCGCGGGTGCTCGGTCAATCGCCATGGCAAGCGTTCTGGCGTGTCGCATTACCCATGGCGCGGCCGGCGATTGGTGCCGGCGTCGCCTTGGCACTGATGGAAACCCTGGCGGACTTCGGCGCTGTCTCGGTGTTCAACTTCGACACCTTCACCACGGCCATCTACAAGACCTGGTACGGCTTTTTCAGCCTTTCCAGCGCCGCCCAACTGGCCAGCCTGCTGCTTCTGGTGGTGATGCTGGTGCTGTACGGCGAACGACGTGCCCGAGGCGCCAGCCGCCCGAGTAATGAGCGGCCACGCGGCAAGGCGTTGTACCACCTGCGCGGTTTCAAGGCGGCGGCAGCCAGCACGTGGTGTGGCTTGGTGTTCGCCTGCGCCTTTGTCATCCCGATGCTGCAACTGGTCGCCTGGTTCTGGCAACGTGGCCGGTTCGACCTGGATGAGCGCTACAGCGGCTTGATCATCCATACCCTCTACCTGGGTGGCATCGCGGCACTGATTACAGTCAGCGTGGCGTTGATATTGGCCTTTGCCAACCGCCTGGCGCCCACGCGGGCGATTCGCTCCGGGATCAGCCTGGGCAATGTCGGCTATGCCTTGCCGGGCTCGGTGCTGGCGGTGTCGATCATGCTGGCGTTCAGCTACCTGGACCGTGAGCTGGTGGTGCCGTTGTCGAGTTGGCTCGGCGGCGCGGGCAAGCCCCTGTTGCTGGGCAGCCTGTCGGCGTTGGTGCTGGCGTATCTGGTGCGTTTCCTGGCAGTGGCCTACGGGCCGTTGGAAAACAGCCTGGCGCGAATCCGTCCCTCGTTGCCGGAAGCAGCGCGCAGCCTCGGCGTGAGTGGGCCGCGACTGTTTTGCAAAGTGTATCTGCCGCTGTTGCTGCCGGGGACGTTGAGCGCGGCGCTGCTGGTGTTTGTCGATGTGCTCAAGGAAATGCCTGCGACCCTGCTGATGCGCCCGTTTGGCTGGGACACCCTGGCCGTACGAATTTTTGAAATGACCAGCGAAGGGGAATGGGCGCGAGCCTCATTACCCGCACTCACGTTGGTGTTGGTGGGCCTGTTGCCGGTGATCGGCCTGATTCGACGCTCCGCTCGGCAAATCGGTTAGGTGCCAGTCCTACGGCTTGCGGCTACAATGCGCGGCATTCGGTGCGCTCCGTCCTTCGGATCGAGTCGCTGTATGTCGCTGCAGGCCTTGTAGTCAGAGGTGTTGAGCGCAAACAGCAGCTCTGTGCATCTTCGCCAATCCCGGAAGGAGAAACCCATGGGACAGCGTACGCCTCTGTATGACCTGCATCTCGCCCTCGGCGCGAAAATGGTCGATTTTGGCGGTTGGGATATGCCTCTGCACTACGGCTCGCAAGTTGAAGAACACCATCAGGTGCGACGCGACTGCGGGGTGTTTGACGTATCTCATATGACCGTGATCGATGTCACAGGCCTTCAGGCCAAGGAATGGCTCCAGCACCTGCTGGCCAATGATGTCGATCGTTTGCATGGCTGCGGCCGTGCGCTTTACAGCGCCATGCTCAACGAGCAGGGCGGCGTGGTGGACGACATGATCGTTTACCGCACCGAGACCGGTTATCGGCTGGTGGTCAACGCCGCTACGCGTGATCAGGACATGGCCTGGATGCAAGCACAGCTGGGCGACTACGCGGCGCAGCTGCATGAGCGGCCAGAATTGGCCATGCTCGCCATTCAAGGCCCGCACGCCCGGCAGAAAATCGCCGAGCTGGTCACGCAGGCCCGCGGCACGCTTATCCACCAGCTCAAGCCCTTTGAAGGCCAGGCCGATGGCGATTGGTTTATCGCCCGCACGGGTTACACCGGCGAAGACGGTCTGGAAATTGTCCTGCCGGCCGAGCAGGCTCCGGGCTTTTTCAACGATCTGGTAGGGGCCGGTATTTCACCCATCGGCCTTGGCGCCCGCGATACGCTGCGCCTCGAAGCCGGCATGAACCTGTACGGCCAGGATATTCACCAGGACGTTTCGCCTCTGGCGGCCAATATGGCCTGGAGCATCGCCTGGGAACCGGCTGAGCGTCAGTTCATCGGCCGCACTGCCCTTGAGGCGGAAAAGGCCGCAGGTGTGCAGTTCAAATTGGTCGGGCTGGTACTGGAAGAGCGTGGTGTTTTACGCGCTCATCAGGTGGTTCGTATCGCCAATGTTGGCGAAGGGGAGATAACCAGTGGTAGTTTCTCTCCTACGCTGAGCAAATCCATTGCCCTGGCGCGCGTACCGACGGCCACCGCCGATCGGGCCGAAGTGGAAATCCGCGGCAAGTGGTACCCGGTTCGAGTGGTCAAACCGACCTTCGTGCGCCATGGCAAAACCTTGATTTAACTATTTCCGGCAGGCCTGAGGCCGCTGACATTTCTTCTTGAGGACACAGACTATGAGCGATATCCCTGCCGACCTGCGTTTTGCCGAAAGTCACGAGTGGGCCCGTCTGGAAGCCGACGGCACCGTGACCGTCGGTATCTCCGACCATGCTCAGGAAGCTTTGGGTGATGTGGTGTTTGTTGAGTTGGCCGAAGTCGGCGCCAAGTTTGACGCTGAAGGCCAGGCTGGTGTGGTTGAGTCTGTGAAAGCCGCTTCGGATATCTACTCACCAGTTGCTGGCGAAGTGATCGCCGTTAACGAGGAACTGAGTGGCAGCCCTGAACTGCTGAACTCCGACCCGTATGGCGCCTGGATCTTCAAGCTCAAGCCAAGCAACCCGGCTGACCTGGAAAAACTGCTTGATGCTGCTGGCTACAAAGCGGCCATCGGCGAGTAAACGCGAGCCGTTGGAACAGCGCAAATCAATGTGGGAGCTGGCTTGCCTGCGATAGCATCACTGCGGTGTGGTTGAATCACCGCGGTGCCGGCATCGCAGGCAAGCCAGCTCCCACAGTTGATTGCGGACAGCTGGCAGTTTGTTTCAGCTCGCTTTCAGTACCGCTTTTACCGCCGCAACCGACCGCTCGACATCCGCCTCTGTCATCGCCGTGAACATCGGCAACGACACGATCAAACGCCCAACACGCTCAGCCACCGGGAACATGCCTTCCTTGAAACCCTGTGCCCGGTACAAGCTCAGCAGGTGGATTGGCGGGTAGTGATAGCCAATGCCGACGCCGTGGGCCTGCATCTGTTCCATGAACGTAGCGCGGGCGGGAAGACCATCCTGACGCTCCGGCAGTACCAGCTGGAACAGGTGCCAGTTGCTGTTTTCGAAATCCGCTGGCGGCAGTTGCGCGCCGTATTGCGCTTCAAAATCGCTGCCGAAGCACTTGAAGTAATGGCGTGCCAGTTTCTGGCGATGCGCAGTGATCTTCTCGATATGCGCGAATTGCCCCAGGCCGATGGCTGCGGCTATGTCGGTCATGTTGAATTTGCCACCCAGCACATCCACGTCCAGGCCGTCGAAGCCGGTGCGGGTAACACCTTGCAGGCGATACTTTTCAGCCAGACGGGCTTCCTCGGCGTTGTTCAACACCAGGCAACCGCCTTCGGAAGACGTGATGTTCTTGTTCGCCTGGAAGCTGAACGAGACGAAGTCGCCGGTCGCGCCGATACGCTCGCCATCCCAGCTGGAGCCCAACGCTTGGGCGGCGTCTTCGACAATGCGCAGGTTGTACTTGTTGGCCAGCGCGTAGAGCATCGGCATATCCAGGGGCAGGCCCGCCAGGTACACCGGAATGATCGCCTTGGTGCGTGGGGTGATCGCGGCTTCTACCTGAGCCAGGTCGATATTGCGGGTGACCGGGTCGATATCCGCAAATACCGGCGTGGCCCCTACTTCCAGAATCACGTTGGCCGTGGCGACCCAGGAAATCGGCGTGGTGATCACTTCATCGCCAGGCCCGATGCCGGCGATGCGCAACGCGATCTCCATGGTGCAGGTGCCGGAATTGAAGGTCCGCACCGGACGGCCGCCAAAGTATTCCGAAAGCTGTGCTTCGAACGCCTGCACTTTCGGCCCGCTGGTGATCCAGCCCGAGCGCAGTACATCGCCGACCGCCGAGATGGTCGCTTCATCAATGGTAGGTTTGGAAAACGGCAGAAAGGGCTGTTGGCTCATAACGACGAAGGCATCCGTTTCAGATAGGCGATGAGTAATAGAGGTATCAGTACCGCATGGTTGCACGGCTCGACTGAATATAGCCTGTCGTCGGTGAACGAATTGTCATGTGGCGCATAAAAATGCCGCTTATCAGCGGCATTTTCTGTTGCAGGTCAGAATGAAACGCGCGCTTCAAGAAACACATTCTGCTCTTTGAGTTTGCCCTTGAGCTGTTCATCGCGGGCGTTTATCCGGTTAGCGAAGGTGTTGTAGCCGGTTTCGACCTTGCCCATGTCCACGTAACGCCAACCTGTGCCCAGAGTGACCTTTTCGCTGACCTTGGCCTCCAGGCCCAAGCCTGCGCTGTAGGCAAAGTTGTAGTGACGGTTACTGGCGAACTGGCGAGTAGCATTGCTCTGGTACCCCGCGGCATCGATTTGCGCCATGCCGATACCGGCCATTGCGTAGAACGACAGCCAGTCATTGACCGGGATATTTTTATAGCCGTTGAGCATCACGCGCTGGCTGTCGACCTCCAGGCGGTTAACGTTGGCATTGAAGGGCGCCCAATAGGAGTCGAACGTCGAGCTGCTGCGCGTGGTGTATTCCCCTTCCAGGCGCCAGCCATCGGCAAAGGCGTAACCTAAAGCCAATGACCCGGTGAACGCCTTGTTACTGTCAGGGGCCTCCACGCGATCAGTGACGCGTGGGCTGGTCAATTGCGCACTGGAGAGGTTCTGACGGGCACTGTTGAGTTTTGCCGACCCGTACCAATTTTCTGCTTGAGCCAAGGGTGCAGCTAACGCAGAGAGAGCCAAAGCGTAAGCAAGTTTTTGCATGGGAGAGGATTCACTTTAACTAAGAGAATCTCAGTGTGGCGCTTGGTACTTTTGTGTTCGGCAGGAGTTTTCCGCTTTCAACGGGAAAAAGCAGAAGGTCTGGGCGGCGGCGGCGATCGTAAAGAAACAGGCATAAAAAATGCCGCTTAAAAAGCGGCATTTTTTATGGGCAGGTATTACTCGGTCACAGCATTTTTCGCGAGGATGGCGTTGGCCAACTCCATGTCCGTGGCCTGCAGGCCAGGGTTGTCGGCGCGAACTTTCTGCATGGCAGCTTCCAGGTACGGGCCGCGGATGCCGCCGTCGCTGGCGACAAAGCTACCGGCGTCGTCTTGGGCGGCGACCACCAGCTTGTGGTCCTTGAAGGTCAGGTACGTCGAGCCAGTCGTGGCGCCCGACGAGATGACATTGCGCCAGAAGCTGTCGGCCATGGCTGAACCGACAGGTAGGGAAAGCACAGCGAGGGTCGCGACAGCATATTTGAGACGCATGGTGGGTGACTCCGGGTGGGTTATCTGAACAGTTTGATTGTAGATAACCCAGGCGAGTTCCATCACTGACTAAACAGTTTCGACCTGTAAAACCACGCCATCCTGACCAATGACACGTACTTGAGCGCCCACGGGGCTGTCCGGCCCGGTTGCCATCCACACGCCATCGCCGACTTTTATCTTGCCTCGGCCATCGACGATAGCTTGATGCACCACAAAGGTGCGCCCTATCAATTCCGAGCCGCGCATATTCAGCCCCGGCTGATCGCTGACTTTGGCGCTGCTGCGCTGGCGCTTCCACCAGTACACCGCTGTGAGGATCGACAACACGGCGAATAGCAGCAGCTGCCATTCGAGCCCGAGCGGTGGGATCAAAAACTTGATCACGCCCACAGCAGCGGCAGCGATCCCCATCCACAGTAGGTAGCCACCGGCGCCGAATACTTCAAGAATCAACAGCACCGTACCCAGTGCCAACCAATCCCAGAACGACAGATGCTGCAGGAAATCCCACATGGCGATCGCCTCAGCCTTTCTTGTTGTCGAACGTTGCCTTGACGATTTCGCCGATCCCACCCACCGCGCCAATCACCTGGCTGGCTTCCAGCGGCATCAGGATGACTTTGCTGTTGTTGGCCGACGCCAGCTTGCCCAATGCATCGATGTATTTTTGCGCCACGAAGTAATTGATGGCCTGCACGTTACCGGTGGCGATTGCTTCGGACACCACCTGGGTCGCACGGGCCTCTGCTTCTGCCTGGCGTTCACGCGCTTCGGATTCGAGGAAGGCTGCCTGGCGTCCACCTTCGGCTTCAAGGATCTGCGCCTGCTTCTTGCCTTCGGCGGTCAGGATCGCCGATGCCCGCAGGCCTTCGGCCTCCAGGATCTGCGCACGCTTGATCCGCTCGGCTTTCATCTGGCCGGACATGGCGGCCATCAGGTCGGCGGGTGGGCTGATGTCCTTGATCTCGATCCGGGTGATCTTGATGCCCCACGGCGCCGTGGCTTCGTCCACGGTGCGCAGCAGTTTTTCGTTGATGCCGTCACGCTGGCTAAGCATCGCGTCCAGCTCCATGGAGCCGAGCACGGTACGGATATTGGTTTGCAGCAGGTTACGGATGGCATGCTCGAGGTTATTGACCTCGTAGGCGGCCTGGGCGGTGTTGACCACCTGGAAGAAGCACACGGCGTCGATCTGCACGGTGGCGTTGTCGGCGGTGATCACTTCCTGGGGCGGGATATCCAACACGCTTTCCATCACGTTGATCTTGCGACCGATGCGGTCCATGACCGGGATGATGATGTTGAGGCCAGGTTTAAGGGTGTTGGTGTACCGGCCGAAACGCTCGACCGTCCACTGGTAACCCTGAGGCACCACCTTGAAACCCATGAAGAGGATGGCCACGGCCAACCCCACGAAAAGAAGCAGTACGGTTCCGATCTGCATAGCGATTCCCTATCTGATGGTGTCAGTGAAGCGACATGCGGCCGATTGTAACGGTCTGGTCACGGATAAGGACGGTTTCAGCGGGCAACAAGCAAATCATTTGTTTCTGAATCCCCAGGCGTTACCCGTAATACTTCTGCCATCGTTGTCAGCCCGGCATTCACTTTGTCGATGCCGCTCATCCGCAGGCTGCGCATGCCTTGGCTCCGCGATGCGCGACGTAAAGCCTGCACGTCCGCGCCGGGGGTGATCAGCGCCTTGAGCTTCTCGTCCATCACCATGATTTCGTAGAGCCCGGCGCGGCTTCGATAACCGCTATCACGGCAGTCCGCGCAGCCGACCGCTTCATGGGTATTGCCGTGCCCAGTCACCCCACGTTTGCAGTGAGGGCACAAAAGCCGCACCAAGCGCTGCGCCATCACACCTATCAGCGTAGCTTTGATCAAATAATGAGCAATGCCAAGTTCCTGCAAACGGCTGATAGCGCTGGGTGCATCGTTGGTGTGCAGGGTCGATAACACCAGGTGCCCGGTGAGCGCAGCCTGAATGGCCATTTCTGCAGTTTCCTGATCGCGAATCTCACCGATCATGATGATGTCCGGGTCCTGGCGCAGCAGTGCGCGAACACCGCTGGCGAAGGTCAGGTCGATGTTGTGCTGCACCTGCATCTGGTTAAAGGCAGGTTCCACCATCTCTATCGGGTCTTCCACCGTGCACAGGTTGACCTCGCGGGTCGCCAGGTGCTTGAGCGTGGTGTAGAGCGTGCTGGTCTTGCCTGAACCGGTAGGCCCGGTGACCAGGATGATGCCGTTGGCCTGACCGGCCATGGCATTCCAGCGTTGCTGATCATCGGCAGACAAACCCAACTGGTCAAAATCCTTGAGCAAGACGTGCGGGTCGAAAATCCGCATCACCAGTTTTTCGCCAAACGCTGTCGGCAGTGTTGAGAGGCGCAACTCCACTTCGATGCCCGCCGGGCTCTTGGTCTTGACCCGGCCGTCCTGGGGTTTGCGTTTTTCCGCCACATTCATACGGCCCAGACTTTTCAGGCGGCTGACCACCGCCATGGTGACCTGGGGTGGAAACTGATAGACGTCATGCAGCAGCCCGTCGATGCGAAAACGCACGCGGCCCTGGTCGCGACAGGGTTCGATATGGATGTCACTGGCTCGCTGGCCGAAGGCGTACTGCAACAGCCAGTCGACGATGTTGACGATATGCGCGTCATTGGCGTCCGGCTCCTGATCACCGGTGCCGAGGTTGAGCAGTTCGAAGTTGCCAGCCACCGCGACTTTTTGATCGGCACCGCTGACGGACTTGGCCAGCCGGTAGAAGTCACCGATACAGCGCTGAATCTCTCGGGGGTTGGCGACCACGCGCCTGATCGAGCGCTTGAGCACCTGTGCCAAACCGGCCTCCCATCCACGGATATGCGGCTGGGCGCTGGCGACGGTGACGGTCTGCGCATCCACCGCCACCGCGAGGATGGCGTGGCGTTGCGCGAACGCGTGGGACATCAACGGCACCACCGCCGCCACGTCGATCTTCAGCGGGTCGATACGCAGATAAGGTTGCCCGACATGCCCGGCAAGCCATTGAGTCAACGTTTCGAGGCAAGGCCCTTCAGCCGCGATGCTTTCCAACGGATGTCGAGTGGCGGGTGCTTTCGCTGACCTTTGGGCCTCGTCCGCTGTAATCAGCCCCTGCTCGACCAATGCAGGTAAGAGTTGATGCAGTTCCAATCGATGATCGTGCAAGGCGGCGAGCATGAAGAATTCCTGAGTGACGGCGGGCGTAATCTCAGGCTAGCCATCCTCTGAACTCTCACCGCTCAGGGTGTATTGCAGGTTTTTACTGATTGGCTGCCGCCGCCGCTTGAGGCCGCACGGAATCAGCCTGCCACACCTCCAGCGAGCACACGCTGATCAGGTTTCGAATCTTTTCACCGATCACCTGGGCACGGTGCCAGCTCAGGCCGTTCATCACGATATCAATGCTCAGCAGGTCGTCGTCACGGCTCACATTGACCTGTTGCGGCGTCAGGAACTGCAGCGCGAAGTAATTCAGTACCCGGCACAGCAGGTCCGGTTCTGCCTCGGCGGTGATCTGATAATGCGCTTGGCAGTGGGCGCTGTTGACGGCCCATGCATCGAGACGCGTAGCGGGGCAGGTGGTTTCGACGGCGTGCATGCTGACTCTCCAGATTCGACTGGAGAAATTTTTACATTCGCACGCGGAGATTTCTTATCTAAGATGCGCCCTATTGGTGAAAAAACGACTCAAGTAATTCAGGCTTATCGCCTTCATAGGTATTTTTATGCACAGTGAGTTGGACGCCTACGACCGCCGCATTCTGGCCCTGCTGCAAGAGGACGCCTCGCTTTCCAGCGCGCAGATCGCCGAGCAGGTGGGTCTCTCGCAATCGCCATGCTGGCGGCGTATTCAACGACTTAAAGAGGAGGGCGTGATTCGCGGGCAGGTCACGCTGCTGGACCGCAAGAAAATTGGCCTCAACACGCAGATTTTTGCTGAGGTCAAACTCAATGCTCACGGACGGTCCAACTTCACCGAATTCACCGAAGCGATTCGCGGGTTTCCGGAAGTCCTGGAGTGCTATGTGCTGATGGGGGCGGTGGATTTTCTGCTGCGCATCGTTACCTCTGACATCGAGGCGTATGAGCGGTTTTTCTTCGAGAAGCTGTCGATGGTACCGGGGATTCAGGAGGTGAATTCGATTGTGGCCCTGTCGGAGATCAAGTCCACCACCAGCCTGCCAGTGTTGCGCTGACTGTGGGAGCGGGGACAAGCCCGCTCCCACATTTGACCGAGTTGCCTGGTATTACAGACGCAGCAACGTCTTCCATGCACGGTTCTGATACACCGCAATCGCCTGATGCATACGCGCATCCAGCGACTCTTCGGTAATCGGCTGATTAGCCAGCACCGCCAGCTTGTTCAGCTCGCCGTACAAACGGTCCAGTTCCGGAATGTCCACCACCTGACGCGCGTGGTGCAGCCAGGCCTGGATGCGTTCAATGCGCGGCAGCTGCTCGGCCAGGTCTTCCGGTTGTTGCTGGTAACGCGACAGTTGCAGGGCAACGGCGTCGTCAGCCAGCAGGCGCGGCAGCCAGTTGGTGATTTGCGCAGCGCCCTGGCGGTTGCCACGTACGTTGCGGTCGGCGGTCCAGGTGCGGGCCAGCAGCCAGCGCGAGGTGTTCAGCGAGAACAAGCCCCAGCGCACGTCTTGCAGTTCTTCAACAAACTGTTCCGGCGCGGCTTTGCGGATGTCTTCATCGTCGTCACCGGCCTGCACCAGTGGGCGCCAGTCTTCCAGCAATGCATCGAGTGCGCTGCGCAGCTCGCTGGTGGATTGACGCGGGGCGGCCTGACCGAGGCTGCCGATCAGCGCGCGCAGTTCACCGAGGTTTTCGACCCAGTCCTGCAGCAAGCGCCAGTGGCCATTGAAGCGATATTGCTCGGCCAGGCGCTGGCTGCTGCCCAACAGGTGCCACATGATCGCGGCGAAGGCGTCGTCCAGCGGCATTTCGGCGTGGATCTGCGGCGCCGGCAGGCTCAGCGAGTAGCTGCTGGCGTCATACAGACGGTAGCCGCGCTCGGCCTTGCTGATATCGCACGGCATCAGCGCCAGGGTGGCGGCCAGTTCGGCGGCCAGTTCCAGCAGGGCGGCCGGTTCACCTTCGCGCAGTTCCAGTTCCAGCTCGCAGATTTCTTCTTTCTGCTTGCCGACCACGACGTGGCCCAGGTCCAGAGCGGCTTCGATCACGACCTTGGCCTTGCCACGGCCCCAGGCGATTTCGGCACGTTCGCGCACAAAATCGGTGGTGAAAATCGGCTTGAGGATCTTTTTGTCCAACTCGGCCAGTTGCTCGGGCCAGCATTCGCCGTCGAGTTTCTTCACGTCGAGCTTGGCTTTGGGCAGGTCCCAGTTGTACTCGTTGCGTTCCGACAAGCCGGCGACGCTTTGGCCACGGGTCTTGAGGGTCTGGATGATTTCGTCACCGTCCTTGCGCAAACGCAGGGCGACTTTGGCCTGAGCCAGGTCGCGCTCGGGGGTGTCGAAGTATTGGTTCATCAACTCACGGCGTTCCCAGCCACTTTTGTTGCGTTTTTTCAGTAGCGGGTGCTCACGCAGCGCGGCGAGTGTTTCGCGGCTGACGCGGAGCTTGATTTCGGTTTCTTTCTGCATGGCCGGAAAATCCAGGATCGGGAGCGCAGCCGGGGAAAAGAGTGGCTGCCAAGGTCGTGCAGTGTACAGGACTGAGCCCGGCAACGCGCCGCAACGGTTTATTGTGGCGTGCAGATGGTTCTATAGTGGGGCTCATCCGGGAAGTTGAGAGGCCGCGCATGCCGTTACCGTCTATGAAAGAGCAATTCGCCGCATTGATTGCCGCGCCGTCGGTCAGTTGCACCCAAGCGTCTCTCGACCAGACCAACCGCCCGGTGATCGATCTGCTCGCCGGGTGGCTGGGCGACCTGGGTTTCGCCATCGACATCCAGCAAGTCAGCCCGGGCAAGTTCAACCTGCTCGCCAGTTTCGGCAGTGGCCCTGGCGGTCTGGTGCTGGCCGGGCATAGCGATACCGTTCCCTACGACGCCGCGCTGTGGAAAACCGATCCGCTCAAGTTGACGGAAGTTGACGGCCGTTGGGTAGGACTGGGCAGCTGCGACATGAAAGGCTTTTTTGCGCTGATCATCGAAGCCGTGCTGCCGTTGCTGGACCAGCCGTTCAAACAACCGCTGCTGATCCTCGCCACGTGCGATGAAGAAAGCTCGATGTCCGGCGCCCGCGCACTGGCCGAGGCCGGGCGCCCGTTGGGCCGCGCGGCGGTGATCGGCGAACCGACGGGCCTCAAGCCGATCCGCCTGCACAAAGGCGTGATGATGGAACGCATCGACATCCTTGGGCAAAGCGGCCATTCGTCGGACCCAAGCCTGGGCCACAGTGCTCTGGAAGCCATGCACGATGCCATTGGTGAACTGCGCGGCCTGCGGCTGGCCTGGCAGCGCGAGTACCGCAACCCGCAATTCAGCGTGCCGCAGCCGACCATGAACTTCGGTTGCATCCACGGCGGCGACAACCCCAACCGTATCTGCGGCCAATGTTCCCTGGAGTTCGACCTGCGGCCCCTGCCGGGCATGGACCCCAAGGTGCTGCGCGACGCTATCCGGCAAAAGCTCGAACCCCTGGCCGAGCGCCATAAAGTCAAGATCGACTACGCGCCGTTGTTCCCCGAAGTGCCGCCGTTCGAGCAGGCCGAAGATGCCGAGCTGGTGCGGGTGGCGGAACGATTGACCGGTCATCGTGCCGAAGCAGTAGCGTTCGGCACCGAAGCGCCTTATCTTCAGCGCCTTGGTTGTGAAACTCTGGTGCTTGGCCCTGGCGATATTGCCTGCGCCCACCAGCCGGGCGAGTACCTCGAAATGTCACGCTTGACGCCTACAGTGCGTCTATTGCGGGAACTGATCGACCATTACTGCCTGAAACCTGCATAAATTAACCCCTGCCCATTCGTACATAAGGAGAGCGAGCGTGTCGCCAAGCCTGTTCCGACGATAACCATCAGCCCGCTGTGCGCTTTTATGTTTCATCCTTTTTTGGCTGCTTTTTATTACAGGCCCAGGTTTTATGCCCGAATACGTCAATTGGCTTCGTCACGCTTCGCCCTACATCAACGCTCACCGCGACTGCACCTTTGTGGTCATGCTGCCCGGCGATGGTGTGGAACACCCCAACTTCGGCAACATCGTCCACGACCTGGTGCTGCTCCATAGCCTGGGCGTGCGGTTGGTATTGGTTCACGGGTCGCGCCCACAAATCGAAGCGCGCCTTGAAGCGCGTGGCCTCACCCCGGCTTACCACGAAGGCCTGCGCATCACGGATGCCGCGACGCTGGAGTGTGTGATCGACGCGGTCGGCCACCTGCGCATTGCTATCGAAGCACGCCTGTCGATGGACATGGCCTCCTCGCCGATGCAGGGCTCGCGCCTGCGCGTCGCCAGCGGCAACCTGGTTACGGCACGGCCGATCGGCGTGCTTGAAGGCGTGGATTACCACCATACCGGCGAAGTGCGCCGGGTCGACCGCAAGGGCATCAACCGCCTGCTGGACGAGCGCTCCATCGTGCTGCTGTCGCCGTTGGGTTACTCACCGACCGGCGAAATCTTCAACCTGGCCTGCGAAGACGTCGCCACCCGCGCCGCCATCGACCTGGGCGCCGACAAGCTGCTGCTGTTTGGCGCCGATCTGGGCCTGATCGACGAACATGGTCGCCTGGTCCGCGAGCTGCGTCCGCAGCAAGTGCCGGCGCACCTGCAGCGCCTGGGCAGCAACTATCAAGCTGAACTGTTGGACGCCGCCGCCGAAGCGTGCCGGGGCGGAGTAGGGCGCAGCCATATCGTCAGCTACGCCGAAGACGGCGCGTTGCTCACCGAGCTGTTCACCCGGGACGGCGGCGGTACGCTGGTGGCCCAGGAGCAATTCGAACAGGTGCGCGAGGCGGCGATTGAGGATGTGGGCGGTTTGCTCGACCTGATCAGCCCGCTGGAAGAGCAGGGCATTCTGGTGCGGCGTTCGCGGGAAGTGCTGGAGCGTGAGATCGAGCAGTTCAGCGTGGTTGAGCGCGAAGGCATGATCATCGCCTGTGCGGCGCTGTATCAGATCGCGGATTCGGATGCAGGGGAGCTGGCGTGTCTGGCGGTCAACCCGGAGTATCGTCACGGCGCACGCGGCGACGTGTTGCTGGAGCGCATCGAGACCCGTGCGCGGGCGCAGGGTTTGAAGACGCTGTTTGTGCTCACCACGCGAACCGCACACTGGTTCCGCGAGCGCGGGTTTGTGCCGAGCAGCGTCGACCGCCTGCCGTCAGCGCGGGCGTCGCTGTACAACTATCAGCGTAACTCGAAGATTTTCGAGAAGGCTCTGTAAGCCTGATCTTCCTGCCTGATAAAGAGCTGGCTCATGTGGGAGCTGGCTTGCCTGCGATGCAGCCGACTCGGTTTTTCAGATAAACCGAGGTGATGCTATCGCAGGCAAGCCAGCTCCCACATTTGATTACCTTATTGGCTGATGAATTTATCGGTCACAAAGGCCGAGTAGTCCGGCAACACCGTCTCAACCTTCCCCTGTTCCTTCAAAAACTTCGCCGTTTCCCCAATCGCTTTCGCCGTGCCCCCTTTAAGCAGGGCATCGGTTTGTTGCGCCTGGGCGTCCGGGAAGGTGCTGCCGGCCAACAGCTCAGGAATATCGGCCGCATTTGAACCTGTCAGTTTGGCGATTTTCTGCACCGGCTCCGAATCCACTGTCCAGCCGTCTTTATGGGCGGCGTAGTCGGCGAATGCATCCAGCGTGACCTTGGCAAACTTGGCCACTGCGTCAGGATGTTTTTCCGCGAAATCCTTGCGCGCTACCCACACCTCAAATGTCGGCGCCCCCCACTGGCCCACCTGGGCCGCGTCTGTCAGGGTTTTTCCGGTCTTGCGGATTTCTCCCAGCGCCGGTGACCACACGAAGGCGCCGTCGATATCGCCACGTTTCCACGCGGCCGCAATTTCCGCGGGTTGCAGGTTCACTACTTTGACTTGTTTGGTGTCCAGCCCCCAATGTTTCAGCGCGCCGAGCAGGCTGTAATGAGAGGTTGAGACGAAGGGCGTAGCGATGGTTTTACCGATCAGGTCCTGCGGTTTGTCGATGCCACTGCCATTGCGCACAACCAGGGCTTCAGAAGCATTGATCTGCGCCGATACGATAAAGGTCACGATGGGTAGATTGCGTGAAGCCGCCGCTGCGAGGGGGCTGGAACCGAGGTTGCCGATTTGCACATCGCCGGACGCAATCGCGGTTACAACGTCGGGCCCACTGTTGAAACGGCGCCAGGCAATCTTCTCGCCGAGGGCTTTTTCGTAGAGGCCGTCGGCATGTGGGACTTTGCTGGGGTCGATGCCGGTTTGGTAGCCGATGGTTAAATCGGCCGCTTTGACACCAAAAGAAAGTATTAGTGACACAAAAACTGTAACAAATTGACGGGAGGATGTGCCTTTGGCCATGATGGCGTCGCCTTTTTGATCGTGGGTGACGTATGCAACAGTACGGCCACACTAATCGATCTAAAAAAAGGCTGGTAAATACCCTTTAGGAATTAGCTTATGGAGCGGTTGGTCTACGCTGATCGGCTCGCCTCATGGAAAGGCTTATTCCTGGATCGTATGAAAAAGAATGAAACAATTCTTTTTGGGTGTATGAAAAACTCATTACCCTGCAGGGACCAAATTAACTGCGGTTAGACGAAGGTAGTAGACATACAAAGTTACGATTGACTTGGTAGTCACTATCTGGCGCTAATCGCGCATCTGTGGATCCGGGGCGTCAGACCCAGGACCTAAGAAATACAAAAATTAGAAATGAGAGGAGCGGTACATGAAGAAGTCAACATTGGCGTTGGCCGTGGCTGTCGCTGCGATTGCCCAACAGGCAAACTCCGCCGGTTTCATCGATGACAGCAAAGTAACACTGGGTCTGCGTAACTTTTACATCAACACCGACAACCGTGATTTGAAGCCTTCGGCGACCTCGAACACCCGCAGCAAGAACGCTGAATGGGGCCAAGGTTTTGACCTGCGTTTCATCTCCGGCTTCACCGAAGGGACCGTTGGTTTCGGTCTTGACGCTATCGGCCTGTACGGCGTACGTCTGGATTCCAGCCGTGCCGATCACGGTAACTACACTGGCACCGCGTCTGGCGGCACCGTGTTCCCAAGCGATGGCAACAAAGCGGTCAACGATTTCGCCAGCCTGGGTGTGACCGGTAAGGTCAAGGTTTCCCAGACCGTGCTGAAAATCGGCACCCTGCAGCCAAACAACCCGGTTATCAAAACCAACGACGGTCGTCTGCTGCCGCAAACGTTCCAAGGTGGCGAGATCTCCTCGAACGAGATCAAGGACCTGACCCTGACTGCCGGTCAGATCGAGCACTCCAAGGGCCGTAACTCCAGCAACAACGAAGGCCTGTCGCTGGCGGGTGCCAACGGTAGCTCGAACTATGACGCTGGCAACTTCGTTAACAAGTTCTACTACGCTGGTGCTGACTACAAAATCACCAAAGATCTGACCGCTTCGTACTACTACGGCGAGCTGAAAGACTTCTACGCGCAGAACTTCCTGGGCTTGGTCCACAACTGGGCTATCGGTCCTGGCGTGTTGAAAAGTGACCTGCGTTACTACCGCAGCCGCGACAACGGCGCCAACGGCAACGAAGCGGGCTACTACACTTCGGGTTACTACTCGGATCACCCGACCAACGCCACCAAGGTTAAAGGCAAGGTCGACAACGATCTGTACAGCTACCTGGCGTTGTACTCGGTTGCCGGTCACACCTTCGGCGGTGGCTACCAGTACACCAAGGGCGACAGCGACTTCCCTTGGCTGAACCAAGGTGATGGCTCTTCGAACAGCACCACCACCGACATGCAAATCCAGAAGTTTGCCCGTGCTGGCGAACGCACCTGGCAAGCTCGCTACGCGTATGACTTCGCCAAGGTTGGCCTGCCAGGCCTGACTGCTGGTGTTGTCTACCTCAAAGGCAGCAACATCCAGACCACCGCCGGTGATAAAACCGAGTGGGAACGCGACCTGACTCTGGCTTACGTTGTTCCAGAAGGCCCGCTGAAAAACCTCGGCGTCGCCTGGAAAAACGCTATGTGGCGTACCGATCTGGTTAACACCCGTGCCCAGGACGAAAACCGCGTAATCGTTAGCTACAGCTACGCGTTCAAGTAAGAGCGTAAAACCTTGCCCGGCGCAACGCCGGGCAGGGTGCTTTACTTTCAAGTCGGGCTCAACCCCCGCAAGCCCTTCCTGAATCCCTTCTTTGTACAGCGTCTCAAGGCCTTCTCGAACCTTGTGATGGATGTTGATCCTCGGCCTTTCCCGCGTCCAATGAATTGATTTTTAATATTCGTTTATCGTCTAAATAAATCGATATTTATTCTTTTTAAATAATCTTCAATCCATGCACAGTGGGCTCCATAAGCACTCACCAGGAGCCACACCATGAGCCTAAGACTGGGCGACATCGCCCCCGACTTCGAACAGGATTCCAGCGCCGGCAAGATTCGTTTCCACGAATGGTTGGGCGATAGCTGGGGCGTGCTGTTTTCCCATCCGGCGGACTTCACCCCGGTGTGCACCACAGAGCTTGGCTTTACCGCCAAGCTCAAGGACGAATTCGCCAAGCGCGGCGTCAAGGCCATTGCCCTGTCGGTCGACCCGGTGGACTCGCACCACAAGTGGATCGAAGACATCAATGAAACCCAGAACACGGTCGTCAACTTCCCGATCCTCGCCGACGCCGATCGCAAAGTCTCGGACCTGTATGACCTGATCCACCCGAACGCCAGTGACACCCTCACCGTGCGCTCCTTGTTCGTGATCGACCCGAACAAGAAGATCCGCCTGACGATTACCTACCCGGCCAGCACCGGCCGCAACTTCCACGAAATCCTCCGGGTCATCGACTCGCTGCAACTGACCGATAACCACAAGGTGGCCACGCCCGCCAACTGGCAGGACGGTGATGAGGTGGTGATCGTGCCGTCGCTCAAGGATGAGGAAGAGATCAAGAAGCGCTTTCCCAAGGGCTATCGCGCCGTGAAGCCGTACCTGCGCCTTACCCCACAGCCTAACCGCTAACACACAACCCAATGTGGGAGCGGGCTTGCTCGCGAATGCTGACTTTCAGTTGATGCATCTTTGAATGACACACCGCTTTCGCGAGCAAGCCCGCTCCCACATTTGAACGCATTTCCAGTCTCACATAGCAGGGGTTTTCAGGCCGTTTCGACGGCCTTTTTTTTCGCCCCAGGATTTATAAAGTGCATATGCATTTATAGAATAAACAAATGAAAAAATAAGATTTATAGATATATAAATCACCTGATATGGTCTGTCCCATCTTGGCGCCATCGCCACACAGCGAACCGCCGACACTTGCTCAAGGAATACCTGCATGCTGGTCGTAACACTTGGAGGCAGTCCCAGCCAGCGTTCCCGCTCCGGGGTCTTGCTGGAAAAAACCCGTCAGTGGCTGCAAGACAAAGGCGTGGAAGTGGTGAGTTATCAGATACGGGACTTCCCGGCCGAAGACTTGCTGCATGCGCGCTTCGACAGCCCTAAGGTCATCGACCTGCTGCAACAGGTCGCCAACGCCGACGGCCTGGTCATTGCCACGCCGGTGTACAAAGCCTCGTTCTCCGGCGCGCTGAAAACCGTGCTGGATCTGCTGCCCGAACGCGCCCTGGCGCACAAGATCGTATTGCCCATGGCCACGGGCGGCAGCATCGCGCACATGCTGGCGGTGGACTACGCACTGAAGCCCGTGCTGTCGGCCCTCAAGGCCCAGGAATTGCTCCACGGCATTTTTGCCGAGGACAGCCAGATCGCTTATGCCGAAGGCAGCGCCCAGGCGCAGCTGGTGCCCGTGCTTGAACAGCGTTTGCACGAGGCCCTGGAGACGTTCTATAGCGCCATGGCCCGTCGCCCGAAACCGCTGGACCCCAATGTGTTGAATGAACGTTTGTTGAGTGCTCGCTGGAGCATTTAAGCCTCACCGGATTTTGTAGTACTCACCTTACTCAGCCGCCAACGGCCAAGCAGGTGCAGCCAACCCCCTCATCGCATTTTTGGAGAGAGCGCCATGCGCACTGTCATCTTGCGTCGTGGTCTGGTCGCACTGTTTGTTGCGGCTGTGTCCTTCGGCGCCATGGTTCAAGCCCAAGCCGCCGAAACCCTGCGGATCGGCTATCAGAAGTACGGCACGCTGGTGCTGCTCAAAGCCAAGGGCACTCTGGAAAAACGCCTGGCCGCCCAAGGCGTGCAGGTGCAATGGACTGAATTCCCCGGTGGCCCGCAACTGCTCGAAGGCCTGAACGTCGGCTCCATCGACTTCGGCGTCACCGGCGAAACCCCGCCGGTCTTCGCCCAGGCGGCCGGTGCCGATCTGCTCTATGTAGCTTACGAGCCGCCGGCGCCGACCAGCGAAGCGATCCTGGTGCCGAAAGACTCGCCGATCAAATCCGTGGCCGAGCTCAAGGGCAAGAAAATCGTGCTCAATAAAGGCTCCAACGTGCACTACCTGCTGGTGCGTGCGCTGGAAGATGCCGGCCTGAAATACACCGACGTGCAGACCGTGTTCCTGCCGCCCGCCGATGCCCGCGCCGCGTTTGAGCGTGGCAGCGTCGACGCCTGGGTGATCTGGGACCCGTACCAGGCTGCCGCCGAGAAACAACTGCAGGCACGCACCCTGCGTGACGGCACCGGCATCGCCGACAACCACCAGTTCTACCTGGCCACCAAGCCGTATGCCAAGCAGCACCCTGAAGTGATCAAGGCGTTGGTGGAAGAAGTGCGCGCAGTGGGCGAATGGTCCAAGGCCAACCCGCAGGAAGTCACCGAACAAGTCGCACCGCTGCTTGGCCTGCCGGCTGACATCACCCTGACCTCGGTGAAGCGCCAGGGCTACGGCGCGCTGTTCCTGACCCCGGACGTGGTCGCCGCCCAGCAGAAAATCGCCGACAGCTTCTACCAGCTCAAACTGATCCCCAAACCCTTGAACATCAAGGACGTGATCTGGACGCCACCCGCCGCCGTTGCCACAGCGCCGTAATCCGATTTCTTCAGGAGACAACTCCATGAGCCTCAATATTTTCTGGTTCCTGCCTACCCACGGCGACGGCCATTACCTTGGCACTGCCGAAGGCGCTCGCGCCGTCGATCACGGTTATCTGCAGCAAGTGGCCCAGGCCGCTGACCGGCTGGGTTTTGGTGGTGTGCTGATTCCCACCGGCCGCTCCTGCGAAGACTCGTGGCTGGTGGCCGCCTCGCTGATCCCGGTGACTCAGCGTTTGAAATTCCTTGTCGCACTGCGCCCCGGGATCATTTCCCCGACGGTGGCCGCGCGTCAGGCCGCGACTCTGGATCGCCTGTCCGGCGGCCGTGCGCTGTTCAACCTGGTCACCGGTGGTGATCCGGAAGAACTGGCCGGCGACGGCTTGTTCCTCAGCCACGAAGAGCGCTACCAGGCCTCGGTGGAATTCACGCGCATCTGGCGCCGCGTGCTCGAAGGCGAAACCGTGGACTACGACGGCGAGCACATCAGCGTCAAAGGTGCCAAATTGCTCTACCCGCCGATCCAGCAACCGCGTCCGCCGCTGTACTTCGGCGGTTCTTCCGAAGCGGCCCAGGACCTGGCAGCCGAACAGGTTGAAATGGTCCTGACCTGGGGCGAACCACCGGCTGCGGTCGCGGAAAAAATCGAACAGGTGCGCGCCAAGGCCGCGAAGCTCGGGCGCACCGTGCGCTTTGGCATTCGCCTGCATGTGATCGTGCGCGAGACCAACGAGGAAGCATGGAAAGCCGCGGACAAACTGATCTCCCATGTGGATGACGAGACCATCGCCCGTGCCCAGGCTTCTCTCGCACGCTTCGACTCCGTGGGCCAGCAGCGCATGGCCGCCTTGCACGGCGGCAACCGCGACAACCTCGAAGTCAGCCCCAACCTGTGGGCCGGCGTTGGCCTGGTACGCGGCGGCGCAGGCACCGCGCTGGTGGGTGATGGCCCGACCGTCGCGGCACGCGTCAATGAATACGCTGCGCTGGGCATCGACACGTTCATCTTCTCCGGTTATCCACACCTGGAAGAGTCGTATCGGGTTGCCGAACTGCTGTTCCCGCACTTGGATATCGAACGTCCCGAGCTGCCGAAAAGCGCCGGTTACGTCAGCCCGTTCGGCGAGATGGTCGCCAACGACATCCTTCCCAAAGCTGCGTCGCAGAGCTGAGGCGTAGTCATGAACTATGAAAAATTAAGCCATCGTGTCGCGCCTTGGGTGCTGCCGATTCTGTTGCTGGCGGTGTGGCAGTTGTCGGTATCGGCGGGCTGGTTGTCGACGCGCATTCTGCCGGCGCCGAGCGCTGTGATCGAAGCCGGGGTCAACCTGGTGCGTACCGGTGAAATCTGGAAACACCTGGCCATCAGCGGCTGGCGTGCCGGCCTGGGTTTTGTGATCGGTGGCAGCATCGGTCTGGCCCTGGGCTTTATCACCGGCCTGTCGAAATGGGGCGAGCGCCTGCTGGACAGCTCGGTGCAGATGATCCGCAACGTGCCGCACCTGGCACTGATTCCGCTGGTGATCCTGTGGTTCGGCATTGACGAGACCGCGAAGATTTTCCTGGTCGCCCTCGGCACGCTGTTCCCGATTTACCTGAACACCTATCACGGCATCCGCAACGTCGACCCGGCGCTGGTGGAAATGTCGCGCAGCTACGGCTTGTCCGGCTTCAGCCTGTTCCGTCAGGTGATCCTGCCGGGCGCGCTGCCGTCGATCCTGGTGGGCGTGCGCTTCGCCCTGGGCTTTATGTGGTTGACGCTGATCGTGGCGGAAACCATCTCGGCCAGCTCCGGCATCGGTTACCTGGCGATGAATGCGCGTGAATTTCTGCAAACCGACGTGGTGGTGTTGGCCATCGTCATGTACGCCATCCTCGGCAAGCTGGCCGACCTGGCCGCGCGTGGCCTGGAGCGTGTGTGGCTGCGCTGGCACCCGGCCTATCAAGTGAATAAAGGAGGTGCGGCATGACGGCTCAACAACCTCCGCGCCTGCTCAAGGGCATCCCGCTGGCGGTGCGCAAATTGCGCAAGGCCTTTGGTGCGCGGGAAGTACTTAAAGAGATTGATCTGCACATTCCCGCTGGCCAGTTCGTGGCGGTGGTGGGGCGCAGCGGCTGCGGCAAAAGTACCTTGCTGCGCTTGCTGGCTGGCCTGGACAAAGCCAGCGGCGGCGAGCTGCTGGCGGGCTCCGCGCCACTCGGCGATGCGATTGAAGACACGCGGTTGATGTTCCAGGAAGCGCGCCTGCTGCCGTGGAAAAAGATCATCGACAACGTGGGGCTGGGTCTGAAGGGCAACTGGCGTCCCAAGGCGCTTGAAGCGCTGGAAGCGGTAGGCCTGGCCGAGCGTGCCAACGAGTGGCCGGCGGCCTTGTCCGGTGGCCAGAAGCAGCGTGTGGCGCTGGCCCGCGCGTTGATTCACCAGCCGCGCCTGCTGCTGCTGGATGAGCCGCTGGGTGCGCTGGACGCCCTGACCCGTATCGAAATGCAGCAACTGATCGAAAACCTGTGGCAGAAGCACGGCTTCACCGTGTTGCTGGTGACCCACGACGTCAGCGAAGCCGTGGCGATTGCCGACCGGGTGATTCTGATCGAGGACGGCGAGATCGGTCTCGACCTGATCGTCGACCTGCCGCGCCCACGCGCCCGGGGCTCACATCGCCTGGCGGCGCTGGAAGCCGAAGTGCTCAACCGTGTGCTGTCGTTGCCCGGCACGCCGCCGGAACCCGAACCTGTTTCACCGCTGCCTACGCAATTGCGTTGGGCCCAATAACTCATAGAGGAAAACCATCATGACTATCAAAGCCATCAACGTGCGTAACCAGTTCAAAGGCACCATCAAGGAAATCGTCGAAGGCGACGTGCTGTCGGAAATCGACGTACAGACGGCGTCCGGCATCGTGACCTCCGTGATCACTACCCGCTCTGTCAAAGAGCTGGAGTTGGTGATTGGCAGCGAAGTGATTGCCTTTGTTAAGTCCACCGAGGTGTCGATCGCCAAGTTGTGATTGTCGTCGCTCTGGAGGCCGCCTTCGCGAGCAAGCCCGCTCCCACATTTGAATGCATTCCAGCGTTGGAACTCGGTCAAGTGTGGGAGCGGGCTTGCTCGCGAAGAGGCCGGCCCAGTCACCACGAGCCTTACCGCTTGGGTAAATACGCCGGCAAATAAAGCCCCACATACGCATCAAACACCCGCATTCCTTCCTCGGCCATGCGCGGCGTAATCTGCCCGTGCTGATGCACCGAGCGCGCGTAAACGCGGTCGCTCAGTTCCAGCGCCAGGGCAAACACATCCACATCGGTGGGCAACGTCGGCACTTCGAAGTGACGATTGAACACCTCCAGCATCAAATCCCCCAATTCCAGATCATGCTGACGGTCCGCCTGGGTCACTTCGGTCAGCCCGTGCTGGGCCAGGATCAATTGGCGTGCGGCGGCGTCACGGTCGTAGATGCTGAGCATGCGTTGCTCGACGATGCAGGACAGGTCACGCCAATGCTTGAGTGGCTCGTGCTCGATGGGCGCCTGGATCGCCGCCCGAAACGCCGCGTGCACATCGGCGGTCAGGGCTTCCAGCAACGCCGGCACACTGGCAAAGAAGTGGTACACCGACGAGGGTGGAATCTGCGCGCGCTCGGCCACGCTGTAGATCGACAGACTGGCCACGCCTTGGGTCGCCAGCAAGGTGCGGGCGGCGTCGAGGATCGCATCGATCCGGGCCTGGCTGCGGGCGCGGGGTTTGCGAGGAGGGGCGGGGCGGGTAGTCATGGAAGTCTCCTACAAGGCAGAGCGCATTGTACGCAGAGCCAGTGGATGATCCATACCTGGGATGAGGTGGGGGCTGGGGATCAGTCTTGTTGTGGCGAGCAGGCTTGCCCTGCGCTGGGCTGCGAAGCAGCCCCAATAGAAACGCCGAGTTCCTTCAGCAAGAACTCGGCGTCCGGTTTTAGGGCCGCTTCGCAGCCCAACGCAGGGCAAGCCTGCTCGCCACAGAAAGCTTGCCCACCGCATTGAATACCGAAACCGCTTACACGGTATGCAAGTACCAGTTGTACTCAAGGTCGGAGATGGAGTGTTCAAACTCCTCCAGCTCACTTTCCTTACAGGCAACGAAGATATCGATGTACTTGGGATCGATGTACTTGGCCATCACCTCGCTGTCGTCCAACTCGCGCAGGGCATCGCGCAGGTTGTTCGGCAGGCTTTGTTCGTTCTGCTCGTAGCTGTTGCCTTCCACGGGTGCGCTCGGTTCGATCTTGTTGGTCAGACCGTGGTGCACGCCTGCCAGGACCGAAGCCATCAGCAGGTAAGGGTTGGCGTCGGCGCCGGCCACGCGGTGTTCGATACGTACGGCATCGGACGAGCCGGTCGGTACGCGAATCGCCACGGTGCGGTTATCCAGGCCCCAGCACGGCGAGTTCGGCACGTAGAACTGTGCGCCGAAACGACGGTAGGAGTTGACGTTAGGGCACAGGAACGCCATTTGGGCGGGTAGGGTCTCGAGCACACCGCCGATCGCGTGACGCAATGCGGCGTTCTGCTCGGGATCCTCGCTGGCAAAGATGTTCTTGCCGTCCTTGTCCAGGATCGAAATATGTACGTGTAAGCCGTTGCCTGCCTGGCCCGGGTAAGGCTTGGCCATGAAGGTGGTGTCCATCTCATGGTCGTAGGCGATGTTCTTGATCAGGCGCTTGAGCAGTACTGCGTAGTCGCAGGCCTTGATCGGGTCGGCCACGTGGTGCAGGTTCACTTCGAACTGCGCCGGGGCACTTTCCTTGACGATGGCGTCGGCAGGGATGCCTTGCTCTTTGGCCCCTTCCAGAATGTCCTGGAGGCAGTCGACGTATTCGTCGAGGTCGTCGATCAGGTAGACCTGTGTCGAGTGCGGGCGTTTGCCGGAGATCGGCGAGCGGGGCGGTTGGGGGCGGCCGTTCACGTTCTCCTGGTCGATCAGGTAGAACTCAAGCTCGAAGGCGGCGCAGATGGTCAGACCGAGGTCGTCGAATTTGCTGACAACTTGGCGGAGTACTTCGCGAGGATCGGCGAAGAAAGGTTCACCTTCAAGTTCGTGCATGGTCATCAGCAGTTGCGCGGTGGGGCGCTTTTGCCAGGGTTCATTGCACAGGGTGTCGGGGATCGGATAACAGATTCGGTCAGCATCACCGATGTCCAGACCCAGGCCGGTGCTTTCCACCGTCGAGCCGTTGATATCCAGGGCAAATAAAGAGGCAGGCAGGTTAATGCCCTTCTCGTAAACCTTGTGGAGGCTGGTGCGTTCGATGCGCTTGCCGCGCACCACACCATTCATATCCGCAATTAGAAGGTCTACGTACAGAACCTCAGGATGATCCTTAAGGAACGCGTTCGCTTCGTTAAGCTGAACGGCACGCGGGGGTACCGACATGATGCAACACCTTTGTTGTTAAAAATATCAATCATTGATCTTTTCTGGTTTCAGTCAACCCGAACGGCATGCCGAAGTCAAGCGAGGCCTTTTTTGCCCTAAAAAAGCGCCATGAGGCCTTTTTTGGGGCTTTTTGGGGCGGTTTTTTGGGTTTGGAGGGCTTGGGACTAGCAGGCTTGAGCGGGCCGTGTTGTATTTTTTACGGGGGTGTTGTGTAAAAAAATGAACAAGGCTAAGCTCGATTCAAACCCATAACAGCAATAATACCGGGGTGCTTCATGTCTCGCCTGCCGTTAATCGGCGTCACCGCCTGCTCCAAACAGGTCGGTCTGCATGCTTATCACATCAGTGGCGACAAATACGTCCGTGCAGTGGCCACCGCTGCCAAGGGCTTGCCATTGATCATTCCATCCTTGGGCGATCTGCTCGACCCGGCCAATATTTTTGACGGCCTGGATGGCATTCTATTTACCGGCTCTCCTTCCAATATCGAACCCTTTCATTACGACGGTCCGGCCAGCGCGCCCGGGACTGCTCATGATTCTGCACGCGACCAGACCACCTTGCCGTTGCTGCGTGCCGCGATTGCGGCAGGCGTGCCGGTGCTGGGCATCTGCCGTGGGTTCCAGGAAATGAACGTGGCATTTGGCGGCAGCCTGCACCAGAAGGTTCATGAAGTGCCGGGCATGATGGATCACCGCGAAGACGACACTCAGCCGCTGGACGTTCAGTACGGCCCGGCGCACGCCGTGGCGATCTCCCCGAATGGGGTATTGGCAAGCCTGGGTTTGCCGCAGACGATCCAGGTCAACTCGATTCACAGCCAGGGCGTTGACCGCCTGGCGCCCGGTTTGCAGGTCGAAGCCACTGCGCCTGATGGGTTGATCGAAGCTTTTTCTTACACCGCGGGCAAGGCTTTTGCTTTAGGAGTGCAATGGCACCCCGAATGGCAGGTAAGCTCTAACCCGCACTACCTCGCGATCTTCCAGGCCTTTGGTTCGGCCTGTCGACAGCGGGCGATGCAACGCGACGCGGATGCTGCGTCAACTTACGCCTGACCTTTAATGGATGTCAGGAAACACAGCCCAGAGGCATTTATGAGTAACAACCTCGACCAGCTCACCGATTGGTTGAAAGACCACAAGATCACAGAAGTCGAATGCATGATTGGCGACCTCACCGGTATCACCCGAGGCAAGATCTCGCCGACCAACAAGTTCATCGCCGAAAAAGGCATGCGCCTGCCCGAGAGCGTTCTGTTACAGACCGTGACCGGCGACTATGTCGAAGACGACATCTATTACGAATTGCTCGACCCGGCCGACATCGACATGATCTGCCGCCCGGACCAGAACGCCGTATTCCTGGTGCCCTGGGCCATCGAGCCCACCGCCCAGGTGATTCACGACACCTACGACAAGCAAGGCAACCCGATCGAGCTGTCGCCGCGCAACGTGCTCAAGAAAGTCCTCAAGTTGTACTCCGACAGAGGCTGGCAGCCCATCGTGGCGCCGGAGATGGAGTTCTACCTGACCAAACGCTGCGAAGACCCGGACTTCCCGCTGCAACCGCCGATCGGCCGTTCCGGGCGTCCTGAGACCGGTCGTCAATCCTTCTCTATAGAAGCGGCCAACGAATTCGACCCATTGTTCGAAGACGTCTACGACTGGTGCGAGCTGCAGGAGCTGGACCTCGACACGCTGATCCACGAGGACGGCACGGCGCAGATGGAAATCAACTTCCGTCACGGCGATGCCCTGTCCCTGGCCGACCAGATCCTGGTGTTCAAGCGCACCATGCGTGAAGCCGCGCTCAAGCACAACGTGGCCGCCACCTTCATGGCCAAGCCGATGACCGGTGAGCCCGGCAGCGCGATGCACTTGCACCAGAGCATCATCGACATCGCCACCGGCAAGAACGTCTTCTCCAACGAAGACGGGACCATGAGCCAGCTGTTTCTCAACCACATTGGTGGCCTGCAGAAATTCATTCCTGAATTGCTGCCGCTGTTTGCCCCCAACGTGAACTCGTTCCGCCGCTTCCTGCCCGACACCTCGGCGCCGGTCAACGTGGAGTGGGGCGAAGAGAACCGCACCGTGGGCCTGCGCGTGCCGGATGCCGGCCCGCAGAACCGTCGCGTCGAAAACCGCCTGCCCGGCGCCGACGCCAACCCGTACCTGGCGATTGCCGCCAGCCTGTTGTGCGGCTACATCGGCATGGTCGAAGGCCATAACCCGAGCGCGCCTGTGGTGGGTCGTGGCTACGAGCGGCGCAACCTGCGCCTGCCGTTGACCATCGAAGACGCCCTGGAACGCATGGAAAACAGCAAGACCATCGAGAAATACCTGGGTCAAAAATTCATCACAGGCTACGTCGCGGTCAAGCGGGCCGAGCATGAAAACTTCAAGCGCGTGATCAGTTCATGGGAGCGGGAATTCCTGCTCTTCGCCGTCTGATGCGCCGGGCGCGCCGCAGGATTGGCGCGCCCTCACCTGAAAAAGTCTAGGAGATTGGTATGTCCAGCAACAACCCGCAAACCCGTGAATGGCAAGCCTTGAGCAACGATCACCACCTGGCGCCGTTCAGTGACTTCAAGCAATTGAAAGTGAAAGGCCCACGGATCATCACCAAAGCCCACGGCGTTTACCTGTGGGACAGCGAAGGCAACAAGATCCTCGACGGCATGGCCGGCCTGTGGTGCGTGGCGATCGGTTACGGTCGCGATGAACTGGCTGACGCCGCCGCCAAGCAAATGAAAGAACTGCCGTACTACAACCTGTTCTTCCAGACCGCTCACCCGCCGGTGCTGGAGCTGGCCAAGGTGATTTCGGACATTGCGCCGGCCGGCATGAACCATGTGTTCTTCACCGGCTCAGGCTCCGAAGGCAACGACACCATGTTGCGCATGGTCCGCCACTATTGGGCGGTCAAGGGCCAGCCGAACAAGAAGACCATCATCAGCCGCAAGAATGGCTACCACGGCTCTACCGTGGCCGGCGCCAGCCTGGGCGGCATGACCTATATGCATGAACAGGGCGACTTGCCGATCCCGGGCATCACCCACATCGCCCAGCCTTACTGGTATGGCGAAGGCGGCGACATGAGCCCTGAAGAGTTCGGTGTATGGGCCGCCAACCAGTTGGAAGAGAAGATCCTGGAAGTGGGCGTGGACAACGTCGGTGCCTTTATTGCCGAGCCGATCCAGGGCGCCGGTGGCGTGATCGTGCCGCCAGCAACCTACTGGCCGCGCATCAAGGAAATCCTCGCCAAGTACGACATCCTGTTTGTTGCTGACGAAGTGATCTGCGGTTTCGGCCGTACCGGTGAGTGGTTCGGCAGCGACTTCTACGACCTCAAGCCGCACATGATGACCATCGCCAAGGGCCTGACCTCGGGTTACATCCCCATGGGCGGCCTGATCGTGCACGACGACGTGGTCGCCGTGCTCAATGAAGGCGGCGATTTCAACCACGGTTTCACCTATTCCGGTCACCCGGTAGCGGCAGCTGTGGCGCTGGAAAACATCCGCATCCTGCGCGATGAAAAAATCGTTAACCGTGTGCACGAAGAAACGGCACCGTATTTGCAGAAACGTCTGAGGGAACTGGCTGATCACCCGTTGGTGGGTGAAGTTCGCGGAGTCGGCATGCTCGGGGCGATTGAGCTGGTGCAGGACAAGGCCACGCGCAAACGTTACGAAGGCCGTGGTGTGGGCATGATCTGCCGCACGTTCTGCTTCGATAACGGCCTGATCATGCGCGCCGTGGGCGACACCATGATCATTTCGCCGTCGCTGGTGATCAGCAAGGCGGAAATCGACGAACTGGTCACCAAGGCTCGCCAGTGCCTGGACCTGACTTTGGCGGCATTGCAGGGCTAAGTGCTAGGCTCAGGGCGCAGCGGCTTCGGACGCTGCGTCCGGGCAGTTACAAAAACGCAGTAATAAGGGCGCTTTGGTTGAAAGCCGGCCCCTGAACTTGCCAGACTGTCGCCCTGTTTTGTTGCCCTTTGGAAGGGCCGCTGAACGTGTAAAAAATGTGGCCCAAAAAAGAAAAATTGGAGCATCACCAAATGAAGGCATTAGGTTTGAAGAACGCTGGCAAGACCCTCCTCGCCTTGTCCCTGTTGGGCGCAATGGCGGGCGCGGCCCAGGCAGACGATAAAGTGCTGCACGTCTATAACTGGTCCGACTACATTGCACCGGACACCATCGCCAACTTTGAAAAAGAGTCGGGCATTAAAGTGGTGTACGACGTTTTCGACAGCAACGAGACGCTGGAAGCCAAGTTGCTGGCAGGCAAGTCCGGTTACGACATTGTCGTACCGTCGAACAACTTCCTCGCCAAGCAGATCAAGGCCGGTGTCTATCAGGAGCTGGACAAGTCCAAGCTGTCCAACTACGACAACCTGAACAAATCCCTGCTCAAGGCCGTGTCGGTCAGCGACCCGGACAACAAGCACGCCTTCCCGTACATGTGGGGCTCGATCGGTATCGGCTACAACCCGGAGAAGGTCAAGGCTGCACTGGGCATCGACAAGATCGAATCCTGGGACACCATCCTCAAGCCGGAGAACCTCGCCAAGCTGAAAGGCTGCGGCGTGAGCTTCCTGGATTCGCCAACCGAAATGCTGCCGGTGGCGCTGCATTACCTGGGCCTGCCGACCGACACCCAGAAAAAGGCCGACCTCAAGCAAGCCGAGGACCTGTTCCTCAAGCTGCGCCCATCGATCGGCTACTTCCACTCGTCCAAGTACATCTCGGACCTGGCCAACGGCAACATCTGCGTAGCCGTGGGCTACTCGGGTGACATCCAGCAGGCCAAATCCCGCGCAGCTGAAGCCGGTGGCAAGGTCAAGGTGGCCTACGACATTCCGAAAGAAGGCGCCGGCAGTTTCTATGACATGGTCGCCATCCCTAAAGATGCCGAAAACGTCGACGCTGCCTACAAGTTCATGAACTACCTGCTGGAGCCGAAAGTCATGGCTGCCATCACCAACAGCGTACGTTTCCCGAACGGTAACGAGAAAGCGACCCCACTGGTCGACAAAGACATCACCAGCGACCCGGGCATCTACCCGTCCGCCGATGTGCAAGCCAAGCTCTACGCCATTGCTGACTTGCCGGCTGCAACTCAGCGTGAAATGACCCGCAGCTGGACCAAAATCAAATCGGGTAAATAAGCCTTAAACCCTGTGGGAGGGGGCTTGTGTGGGAGCGGGCTTGCTCGCGAAAGCGGTGTATCAGTTGATACACCTGCTGGCTGACACACCGCCTTCGCGAGCAAGCCCGCTCCCACCTAGACCGACTCCCACAAATTAAATGACAGAAAGTTTTGCCGGATCGGTTTATCGAGGGTAAGTTGCGCGCCGGTTTTGTTGCCGGGCAACAACTTTAAGGCCCAACTATTTAAGAGGACCTCCACTTGCCAATTTCTTTATTTCGCAAAGCCGTGCTGGTGGGTGCAGGTATCACGCTGGCTGTCAGCGTGCAGGCCGCGCCGACTGTGCATATTTATAACTGGTCGGACTACATCGGCCCCGACACCCTGGCCAACTTCGAAAAGGCCAGCGGCATCAAACCCGTGTATGACGTGTTTGATTCCAATGAAACCCTGGAAGGCAAGTTGCTCGCCGGGCGTACCGGTTACGACGTGGTCGTGCCGTCGAATCACTTCCTCGGCAAACAGATCAAGGCCGGGGCGTTCCAGAAGCTCGACAAGTCATTGCTGACTAATTATGCAAACCTCGACCCGGCGCTGCTCAAGCGTCTGGAAAAGAACGATCCGGGTAACCAGTACGCCGTGCCGTATCTGTGGGGCACCAACGGCATCGGTTACAACGTCGACAAAGTCAAAGAAGTACTGGGCGTCGACCATATCGATTCCTGGGCCGTGCTGTTCGAGCCGGAGAACATGAAAAAGCTGGCCACCTGTGGCGTCTCGTTCATGGACTCGGCCGATGAAATGCTTCCGGCGGTGCTCAACTACATGGGCCTGAACCCCAACAGTACCAACCCGGCCGACTATAAAAAGGCCGAAGAGAAACTGCTGAAAGTGCGTCCTTACGTGACTTACTTCCACTCGTCCAAGTACATCTCGGACCTGGCCAACGGCAACATCTGCGTGGCGGCAGGCTTCTCCGGTGATGTGTTCCAGGCCAAGGCCCGCGCGGCCGAGGCGGGCAAGGGCGTGAAAATCGCCTACGCGATTCCGAAAGAAGGCGGCAACCTGTGGTTTGACGTGCTGGCGATTCCGGCGGACGCGACCAACGTTAAAGAGGCCCACGCCTACATCAACTATTTACTGCAACCTGAGGTGATCGCTCAGGTCAGTGATTACGTCGGTTACGCCAACCCTAACCCTGGGGCAGACAAACTGATGGAGCAATCGATACGCACCGACGCAGCGGTTTACCCACCGCAGGCGGTTCTCGACCGGACATTTGTCAACTTCGAGTTACCCCCGAACGTGCAGCGTTTAATGACCCGTAGCTGGACCAAGGTCAAGACGGGCAAGTAAGGCTTAAAGCTCAAACTATCCAAGGTTTCGCCCGTATTGGGCGAACCTCAAATTTTGTTGGGAGTTTCGTAAATGGCAGTTGCCTCCGGCGCCTATAAGAAAGCCCTCGAGGGCGACCAGACACCGAAAAAGGTGTTGGTCAAAATCGACCGGGTCACGAAGAAGTTCGACGAGACGATTGCCGTGGACGATGTGTCCCTGGAAATCAAGAAAGGCGAGATCTTCGCCTTGCTCGGCGGTTCGGGTTCGGGCAAATCCACCTTGCTGCGCATGCTCGCAGGCTTCGAGCGCCCAACCGAAGGTCGCATTTACCTCGACGGTGTGGACATCACCGACATGCCGCCGTACGAGCGGCCGATCAACATGATGTTCCAGTCCTACGCCTTGTTCCCGCACATGACGGTCGCGCAGAACATCGCGTTCGGCCTGCAGCAGGACAAGATCCCCAAGGCTGAAGTCGACGCGCGCGTGGCCGAGATGCTCAAGCTGGTGCAGATGAGCCAGTACGCCAAGCGCAAGCCGCATCAACTGTCGGGTGGTCAGCGTCAGCGTGTGGCACTGGCTCGCTCGCTGGCCAAGCGCCCGAAACTGCTGCTGCTTGATGAGCCGATGGGCGCCCTCGACAAGAAGCTGCGTTCGCAGATGCAACTGGAGCTGGTGGAGATCATCGAGCGCGTGGGCGTGACCTGCGTGATGGTGACCCACGACCAGGAAGAGGCCATGACCATGGCCGAGCGCATTGCGATCATGCACCTGGGCTGGATCGCGCAGATCGGCAGCCCGATCGACATCTACGAAACGCCAACCAGCCGCCTGGTGTGCGAGTTCATCGGCAACGTAAACATCTTCGATACCCAAGTGGTGGACGACGCCGAAGGCCACGCGGTGCTCAAATGTCCGGACCTGGACCGCGACATCTACGTGGGTTACGGCATCGCGACTGCCGTGGAAGACAAGTCGGTGACCTACGCCATCCGCCCTGAAAAGCTGCTGGTGACCACCCAAATGCCGACCTGCGAACACAACTGGTCCAGCGGCAAGGTGCACGACATCGCCTACCTGGGCGGCCACTCGGTGTTCTACGTCGAGCTGCCGAGCGGCAAGCTGGTGCAGTCGTTCGTCGCCAACGCCGAACGCCGTGGCCAGCGCCCAACCTGGGGTGACCAGGTGTACGTGTGGTGGGAAGACGACAGCGGCGTGGTGCTTCGCTCATGAATATGAAGAAGTTCAAACGCCAGCTGCAACGAATAACACCCGGTGGCCGGCATGTGGTCATCGGGATCCCTTTCCTCTGGCTGTTCCTGTTTTTCGCGCTGCCGTTCTTCATCGTCTTGAAGATCAGCTTTGCCGAAGCCGACGTAGCGATCCCGCCTTACACCGAGATCTACACCTTCGTTGAGCAAAAGCTGCAACTGGTGCTCAACCTGGGCAACTACGCGATGCTCGGCGACGACGAGTTGTACATCGCCGCGTATCTGGGCTCGCTGAAGATGGCGTTTTTCAGCACGATCCTGTGCCTGTTGATCGGCTATCCGATGGCCTACGCCATTGCCAGCGCACGCAAAGAGATGCAGACCGTGCTGGTGCTGCTGATCATGATGCCGACCTGGACCGCGATTCTGATCCGCGTGTATGCGTGGATGGGCATCCTCAGCAACAACGGCCTGCTCAACGGCTTCCTGATGTCCATGGGGCTGATCAACGAACCGCTGCAGATCCTCAACACCAATATCGCGGTGTACATCGGCGTGGTCTATTCGTACCTGCCGTTCATGATCCTGCCGCTGTACGCCAACCTGGTCAAACACGACCAGAGCCTGCTGGAAGCCGCGTCCGACCTGGGCTCGAGCACCTTCAACAGCTTCTGGAAAATCACCGTGCCGCTGTCCAAGAACGGCATCATCGCCGGCTGCATGCTGGTGTTCATTCCGGTGGTGGGCGAGTTCGTGATCCCGGAGCTGCTCGGCGGCCCGGAAACGCTGATGATCGGTAAAGTGCTGTGGCAAGAATTCTTCAACAACCGTGACTGGCCGGTGGCGTCTGCCCTGGCGGTGGTGATGCTGGCGATCCTGATCGTGCCGATCATCCTGTTTAACCGCAGCCAAGCCAAAGAGATGGAGGGCAAGATATGAAGCGCTTCAGTTTCTCGAGTTTCATGCTGGTGGCGGGGTTGCTGTTCATCTACCTGCCGATGCTGATCCTGGTGATCTACTCGTTCAACGAATCCAAGCTGGTGACGGTGTGGGGCGGTTGGTCGATCAAGTGGTACGTGGGCCTGCTGGACAACACCCAGTTGATGGGCTCGGTGGCACGCTCCCTGGAAATCGCCTGCTATACGGCGGTGGCCGCCGTGGCGCTGGGTACGTTGGCGGCGTTCGTGCTGACGCGCATCAGCCACTTCAAGGGCCGCACGTTGTTTGGCGGCCTGGTGACGGCGCCGCTGGTCATGCCCGAGGTGATCACCGGTCTGTCGCTGTTGCTGCTGTTCGTGGCCATGGCGCAGATGATCGGCTGGCCCCAGGAGCGTGGCATCGTCACTATCTGGATCGCCCACACCACGTTCTGTGCGGCGTATGTGGCGGTGGTGGTGTCGGCGCGCTTGCGTGAGCTGGACCTGTCGATTGAAGAAGCGGCGATGGACCTGGGGGCGCGGCCCTGGAAGGTGTTCTTTCTGATCACCATCCCGATGATCGCGCCGTCGTTGGCGGCGGGCGGCATGATGTCGTTCGCGCTGTCGCTGGATGACCTGGTACTGGCCAGCTTCGTGTCGGGCCCCGGTTCGACCACCTTGCCGATGGAAGTGTTCTCGGCCGTGCGCCTTGGGGTTAAACCCGAGATCAACGCCGTGGCCAGCCTGATTCTGTTGGCGGTGTCGCTGGTGACCTTCCTGGTGTGGTTCTTCAGCCGCCGTGCCGAAGAGCACCGCAAGAAAGCCATTCAGCAAGCGATTGAAGAAGCGGCGGCGGATGGCTGGCAGCAGCCGGACAAGCGCCGGGCGCCTGCGCCGGTCTAACTGGCGCAGCCTGACGGAACCGGATCAAAAATGTGGGAGCGGGCTTGCTCGCGAATGCGGTGGATCAGTCAGTACATCGGGTGACTGACACTGCGCATTCGCGAGCAAGCCCGCTCCCACATTTGATTGTATTTCAGGCTAATTAAGCCGCCCAAGGCGACTTACGAATCACCTCGACAAAATTCATCGGCTTGAACCCCGGCTCCTGATCCACCAGCACGTCGGTCTTCACGTTGCCGAACGTGGTCTGCGGGCGATGGCGCAAGCCGTCGGCAAACGCGCAGATAATGCACTCCTTGAACCCTTCACCGCGTGGATGCGCATGCACCACGGCTTCGCGCTGCACGCTGGAAAACGCGGCGTAGTCCATGCCCAGCACGTCCATCTCGACACCGGCAGTCACCAGCGCCACGGTCGGGCGCAGGTGCTGCGGCACGCCCGGCGTGGTGTGCAGGGCGATGGACAGCCACACCTGCTCGATATCGTCATCGCTCAGCCCGTACGGCTTGAGAAACGCGGCGGCGGCGTTGGCGCCGTCCACTTCGAAACGCTCGTTGTCGCTGCGATGGCCTTCAACCAGGCCCAGGTCATGGAACAGGGCGCCGACGTAAAGCAGCTCCGGGTTGTAGGCCAGCTGCTTGCGCTCACCGCTCAAGGCGCCGAACAGGAATACGCGGCGAGAGTGGTGGTAGAGCAGGTCGGATTCGACGTCGCGGATGTATTCGGTGGTGGCCTTGGCCAAGGCGCTGTCCGGGATCTGGATGCCGGCGATGGTGGTGCTCATGGTCGTTCTCCTCAACAAAGCGCCGGGGGTGGCGCCGATGAGTCCAGTCTGGTCGCGCCTGCGCGAGGGGGCTATCGCGGTGAGGATGCGATGTCGGCCAAAGTGGTGCTACATCGTGCCAAGGCTGTACACGGTCAACTGTGGGAGCTGGCTTGCCTGCGAGGCTGGCGACTCGGTCTGTCAGTTAGACTGAGGTGATGCCATCGCAGGCAAGCCAGCTCCCACAGAGGTTTTGCATTTATTCAGTTAGAAAAGGTGTTTGCAGCATGGGCAAAACCGTCGCCATCCTGATCTTTCCCGGCGTCCAGTCACTGGACGTGACCGGCCCCATGGATGTGTTCTGCGAGGCCAACCGTTTTCTGCCGCCGCAAGACCACTACCAGCTTGAAGTGCTCGGCCTGGGCCACGGCACCCTGGCCGCCTCCAATGGCTTGTCGCTGCAGGCCCACCGGCATTACAGCGAAGCCGTGCAAGGCTACGACTTGCTGCTGGTCGCCGGTGGCCCGCAATTGCCCTTCGAGGATTTCGGCGCGCAGTTTGACGACTGGCTACGCGCCGCCGCCGCGCGGGCGCAGCGTTTCGGTTCGATCTGCAACGGCGCCTTCATGCTGGCGCGAGCCGGATTGCTGGACGGCAAAACCGTCACCACCCACTGGAACGATGCCGCCGACTTGGCGCGCCTGTGCCCCTTGGCCCAAGTCGACGCCGACCGCCTCTACGTGCAGGACGGCAACCTCTACACCTCGGCCGGGGTCACGGCGGGCATCGACTTGTCGCTGTTTCTGCTGGCCCAGGACCACGGTCCGGAAGTCGCGCTGAGCGTGGCCAAACGCCTGGTGGTGTTTACCCAGCGCTCGGGCGGGCAGTCGCAGTTCAGTCCATTCCTGACGCCCCACGCCGAAAGCACTTCGGCGGTGGCGTTGGCGCAGTTGTACGTGCTGGCGAACCTGACCGGTGATTTGACCATCGCCGACCTGGCCAAGGCGGCCAATATGAGCGCGCGCAATTTCTCGCGGGTGTTCGCCCGTGAAGCGCGCATAACCCCGGCCGAGTTCGTCGAGCGCGCGCGGGTGGACGCGGCGCGGGTGATGCTCGAAAGCAGCCCTGCGCCGCTGAAGACCGTGGCCTATCAATGCGGGTTTCGCGACGCCCAGCACATGCGCAGCGTGTTCAACCGCCGGCTGGGCGTAACGCCGCAACAGTTCCGACTTAACTTTGCGGCGCCGGTTTGAGCGTGTCGTAGGCTGGCGCAGGCTTGTGTGGGAGCTGGCTTGCCTGCGATAGCATCACCGCGGTCTATCAGTAACACCGAGCGGCTTGCATCGCAGGCAAGCCAGCGCCCACAAAAACCAGCCCACAGTGATCGGTATTACCGCGCTGGCAACAGCTTCAACGTACCCCGGGTATTTGCCGTCACTTCCTCATCGCTGAAATGCGCCTGTTCGTAGCCGCCTTCGATGTAGGTTTGCGCCTGGTCGTCATAGTGCGAGTCAAACGGCACGCCGCTTTGCCCCACCGGGTTGATGGTCAAGGCGTGAGCCGGGTCGGCGAAGTCGATCAGGCGCCGGGTCGATGGGCCGTACGTCACTGGCCAGGGTGCCGGGCCGATCATGGCGGACTGGTTGTTCGGCACTTCGTGGGTGCCGGGTGCGGGGAACGGGCCGACGTTGAAGATTTTATCCAACGGTTTTTGCTGGCCCAGCGGGTGACCCTGGGTCAGGGTATGCGCCTTGCCCCATTGCCACTGTGTTGGGTCATCGCCGAAAGTGGCCTTGAGGTGCGCCAGGCTGTTGTCCCAGGCGAGTTTGACGGTGTCCGCACGCGAGCCGTTCCACCATGGTGAGTCCGGCGAGGCGGCCAGGCGTGGCAATGCCGCATCGATCACGCGCGTAGTGAGCAGGGTCTTGAACATGCCGTCGCCGAGTTTCGGGTGAAACGCCGCGTCCGTGAGGTTGAACAGGAACTGGTTGAACAGCGTGGCGCTGGTGGACTCCAGCGGGTAATCACCTTTCCAGGCGGCCAGTTGCTCCACCAGTTGCAACTGCGCCGGGTCTTTGACCACCTCACGCAGCACCGGCAAAAGCGGCGCCAGCACGCGTGGGCCATAGGCGGTGGTGGTGCCCAGTTGCAAGGCCTGGCTGTTGGTCACGTCCCATTTCACGCTCTTGTCGCTCAACTGCGTGTTCAACTGCTGGCCACGGTCGGCCAGGTTGTAATAACCGGGAATCTCCATACCGGTGGGCGACACTGGCTGGGCATTGGCCGACACCACATAACCGCGCGCCGGGTTTTCCTCCTGCGGGTTGGCGCTGAACGGGTAAAAGCCCAGCTTGTCGGCTTGGGCGGTGCTGCCGTCGAGAATAAACCCGGCATTCACGCCAGCCGGGCGCACCGGCAGTTGCGCCGCCGCCCACCAGCCGATATCGCCTTTGGCGTTGGCCCACACGATATTCAGGCCGGGTGCAGAAACCAGCGCCGCCGCCGCGCGCGCCTTGGCCAGCGTGTCGGCGCGGTTGAGTTGGTAGAAGCCTTCGAGAATCGGGTTTTCGGTGTCCAGGAATGCCCACCACATGGCAATCGGCGTCTTGCCGGCATTTTCGCCGAGCACGTCATTGATGATCGGGCCGTGGGGCGACTGGCGCAGGGTGAGGGTCACCGGTGCCTCGCCCTTCACCGCAATCTGCTGCTCGCTGCTGGTCATGTTGACCCATTGGCCGTGGTACCAGACTTGATTGGGGTTGTCCGGGTTGACCTTTTCGGCGATCAGGTCGAGGTCATCGTTCTGGAACATGGTCAGGCTCCAGCCGAAATCCAGGTTGTGGCCCAGGAACGCCACCGGCACCAGTGCGTTGTGATAACCGTAGAGCTCAAAGCCCGGCGCCGACAGCTGCGCCTCGTACCACACCGACGGCACCGAGAAACGAATATGCGGGTCACCCGCCAGCAAAGGCTTGCCACTTTTGGTGCGGCTGCCACTGATGGCCCAGGCGTTGCTGCCTTCGAACTGTGGCAGGCCATTGTCGGCCAGGGCTTGCTCGCTCAACGAGGCGAGGGCGCCGAGGGTTTTCCAGTCGCTGGCGGCAAGGTTGAGCGCGCCTTTGGGCTGCCAGTCCAGGTCGAAGACTTTCAGGTAGTCGCTGCCCAACTGGTCGCGTACGTAAGTCAGCAGCGGCTCGGTACGAAACGCGGCGGCAAAGCTGTAGGCCATGTACCCGGCAACGCTGATGGTGTCCTCGGCAGTGAACGGCCGCTTGGCGATGCCCAGCACGTCGAACTCCATCGGGCTGGCGTGGCTGTCCTGATACTGGTTGATGCCGTCCAGGTAGGCTTGCAAGGCCTTCCATGCCTTCGAGTCGTGGTCGATGTGTTCCACGTAACTCAAGGCGCGTTCGCGAATACGCAGGCTGCGGAACAACTTGTCGGTGTCCAGCAGCTTGGGACCGAGCACCTCGGCCAGTTCGCCTCGGGCCAGGCGCCGCATGATCTCCATCTGGAACAGCCGATCCTGGGCATGCACGTAACCCAAGGCGCGGTAGAGGTCGGTTTCGTTCTCGGCGCGAATGTGCGGCACACCCCGGTCGTCGTAGCGCACGGTGACTGTGCTTTGCAGGTTGGCCAGCGTTTCGGTGCCCTGGCGGGTGGGTTGCTTGCTGTAGACATACACGCCAGCGCCGGCCATGAGGGCGGCAATCAGCAGAGCGAGCACGATCAGGCTGCGTTTCATGGACGGTCCTTGGTCATTCACCTTTCAAGTCAGCGGAGTCTAATAGGTTTTTGACGGGTGCTGAGGGAAATGCTGATGTGCCTTGCCGACAGCCGAGGTTCAAGTGGAGAACACCCCATAGGCAGTATTATCCCACCTGTCATCTTTGAGCTTTTTGTCATGACTTGCGCCACGCAACCACTGTCAGACTCCAGCCGCCCCGAGGCTACCTACGCGTGCTGCCTGGAGGCGCAATCGCTGATCGGGCGCTTTTTGCAGCACCCGCCAGTGGGCTTTGACGTGCACCTGTCCGAACAGGGCCTGCCGTACTTCTTCACGCCGTTTGATCTGTTGACCACCGCCGACGACGCGTTCGTGGAGCGTGTGCGCAACTGGCCTGGTTATGCGCTCTGGAATGCTTGGCTGCGGATCGACAGCTGCTTTGTCGGCACCACGGTCAGCGAATACTCACCGTTCCCCCAGGCCGTTTCGCCTCAGGCTCTGGCGCAGTGGCTGCAACATGAGTGCGCGCCTCAGCGCAGACTCACCGTCATCAAAGACGTGCCCTGCAACTCGCCGCTGCTCAGCGACGCGGACAACCGCTACGCGCAGGCTCTGATCGATGACTGCACCCGACGCGGCTTCATCAGCCTGGAAGGCCAGGCGCTGGCGTATGTACCTATCAACTTCAGCACGGTCGACGAATACCTCGCGCGCTTGTCCCACAGCCGTCGGCGCAATATCCGACGCAAACTGCGCAGCCGTGAGGCGATGCACGTGGAAATCCTGGAAACCGGCGATGAGCGTTTCGACGATGACGCCTGGCTCGCGCAGTTGTACGCGCTGTACCGGGCCGTCTACGACCAGAGCGAGATCCATTTTGACCTGCTCACGCCTGAGTTCTTCCGTGGCGTGCTGCGGGACGCCAGCAGCAACGGGCGGGTGTTCTGTTACTGGCACTGCGACGAACTGATCGGCTACAACCTGTGCTACGTGGAGGGCGACAAGCTGCTCGACAAGTACATCGGCCTCAACTACCCGCAAGCGCTGGAGTTCAACCTGTACTTTGTCAGCTGGTTTGTGAACCTGGAGTACGCGGTGGCCAATGGGCTGAAGTTTTACGTGGCCGGCTGGACCGACCCACAGGTCAAGGCCAGCCTCGGCGCCGACTTCACCTTCACCCGCCACCTGGTCTGGGTGCGCAACCCGCTGTTGCGCAAACTGGGCAATCGGTTCCGCCACCATTTTGAAAGCGATGCCCAGTGGCAACAGGAGCACACTTCATGAGCCAGGATCGACCGCCGCTGATTCTGGATTTCGACGGCGCCGTCAGTGACATTCCCGGCGCACTGACCCTGCCACTGCAGGCCTGGCAGGAAAAAATCCGCTTCGGCTGCCGTTGGGCGCAGTTCCGGGAGCTGGAGACGGCCCTGCACGCACAGATGCCCGGCGACTATGGCTGTGTGTTTACCGGCAGCGGCGACTATCACCACCTCAGCCAGTTGTTGCTGAACCGACTGCCCAGCCAGCAGAAGTTCCAGCTGATCATTTGCGACAACCACCCGGACAACATGCGCTACCCGTTCGGCATTCACTGCGGTTCGTGGGTCTACTGGGCCAGCCGGTTGCCGCAGGTCGAGCACGTGCATGTGCTGGGTATCGGCTCGCAGGATATCGGCCTGGGCCATGCCTGGGAGAATCACTGGTCGCCGCTGCTCAAGCGCAAATTGACCTACTGGAATATCAACGTCGACACGCGCTGGATGAACTGGGTCGGCGCCGGTCGCAGCAATCACGCGTTCAGTCATCCGGATGAATTGATGCGCGCGTTCCTGGCGCAGTTTGACCGTTCGCTGCCGGTGTACCTGTCGATCGACAAAGACGTGTTGAGCCCCGAGGTGGTCAACACCAATTGGGATCAGGGTGAGTTTCTGGAGCAGCACTTGAACGAGCTGATCGACGCCTGCGAGGGGCGGATCATCGGCGCGGACATTACCGGCGATGTGTCGGCCTATCACTATGAAAGCAAGTTCAAGCGCTGGCTGAGCGCCTCCGATGGTCAGGAAGCGTTGCCTGAGGCGCAGGTGCAGATCTGGCAACAGCAGCAGAACGCGTTGAACAGCCGGTTGGTGGCGCGCATCAATCAAGGCTGGCGACGATAGCCTTCAGCTGGGTCAGTATCTTTTCGAAGTGTGCGTCGGTCAGCCAATGGCTGTTGCTGATCGACAGCGTGCGCGTGGCGAAGGCTTGGGCCTGGGTCGTGTCGCTGCCAGACTGTAACAGCGGGGCCACGGCCGGGTAGTCCGGCAAGGTGTGGATAAACAGGCGGGTCACACCCAGCCCTGAGGTCCACAGCTGCGTCATCGCCGCATCACGCATGTGTGCCGACGGCATCATCACCATCAGAAACGGCCAGGTGCCTTGCTGCCCCGGCCGGTCCATTACGACTGAGACACCGGGCAAGGCATTCAAGCGTGCGGCGCGTTGCAGTGCCCGGTTGCGGCCTTGTTGCAGGTGATCGGGCAAACGAGCCAGCGCGGCGGCGCCGACCTTCTGGCGATAGGCGCCTAGGCGGTGTAGCGGGATGTCATTGACCGAAAAGTCGTCGCCCACGGCGGCCACTTCATCGCCTTGCGCCAGCGCCGCACGCAACCCTTTGCCGTACACGTAGTACAAACCGCGCGGCTCATAGGCCAGGGCGTAACCCCACAGTTCAGCGGTGCGTTGCAGCTCCCAGCGCAGGCTGAATGGCAGGTCCTGCCGGCATTGCCGGTGCAGCGCCTGATGCAGCACCGGGTCGCGGCTGAACAGCACGCCACCTTCGGCCGTCGTCAGGCCTTTGCCCAGCGCCATGCTGAAAAAACCCACATCACCTTTGAGCCCAACGCTGTGGCCACCGTCGAGCGCGCCCATGGCTTGCGCGGCGTCCTCGATGACCGCCGCGCCGACAGCCCCGGCAATGCGCTTGGCGGTATCGACATCGGCCACACGTCCTGCCAAGTGAGTGACCACCACGGCCAGGGTGTTCTCGTCGCACAACTGCGTCAGTTGCTGTTCATCCAGGTCAATGCTGTCGGGCTGTAGATCGCAAGGCACCACACGCAATGGCGGGCAGTAATAGGCGGCCAGCGCCACCAGCGGGCAGGTGTAGGCGGGCACGATAAGTTGGGTGCGGCCGGGCATGCGTTGCTGCAAGACGCGCAGCGCGATGATCAGCGCCGCCGTGCCGGAGCAGGGCAGTGCTGGCAGTGGGATAGAGAATTGGCGGGCCAGCAATTCGGCCAGGTTGCCCGAGCGTGCGAGTAAATCTTGCCAGCGCAAAGGAAGCCCCGCAGTTGGCGGGATTTCCCAATGGCGGCTCATCACGCCGGGGCCTGCGACGGCTCGACCTCAAGCTGCTTGCTCTCTTTGTCTTCGCTGCGCGCCAGGCAGAGAATGCCCGCAATAATCAACGCGCCGCCAATGATTTTAGGCAGGGTCAGGGTGTCATCGAACAGCCACACGGAGATCAGCGTCACGCTGATCAGCTCCAGGTGGGAGGCGGCAAACGCCGGGCCCACCGGTGCGTATTTGAGCAGCGTCATCCAGGTGAAGAACGCGCCGATATAGCCGACGAAGGCGCCGTAGATCCACGGCGCGCCGAACACGCGAATCAGCCAGGCTGCATCCATCGTCAGGGGCTCGGCATGCACCGAGGCGAATTTGAAGCTGACCTGCGCCAAGGTGTCGAAAATGATCAGCGCGAGAAAACCCAGGATATAGAAACGTTTCATCATTCAAACCCTACGACAGTCACGCCACAGGCGATCAGCATGATGCCGATCAGGCGCCATTTGCTCAGGCGCTCTTTGAACAGAAAACGCCCGGCAATCATGATCACGACAATATTGATCGAACCCAGCATCACACCCACCGACAGCGGCACGAGTGTCAGGAACGCCAGCCACAACACGAATTCGAAGACATAACAGATCACGCCGAGCCAGATCCACGGACGCTTGAGCATGTGCTTCCAGTGAGCCAGCCCGTCATGTTCGGCGCTGGCCGAGGCGGCGGCTTTAAAGGCCAGTTGGCCGGACGTGTCAACGATAACGTTGAGCATCCAGAGGATGATGGTTAACTGGCTCATGTATTCCTATGCTTACAAACTCTGCGAAATCCTACGATACAACAGGCTGTTGATCGGGTGATTGGAGTTTGCCAGTTGAACAGCCTGTGTTCAGTTTGAGGCCTTGCTCCACGCACAGTAGCAGCCCACCGCCAGGGTGTGGGTCGCGTCTACTTCGCGGCCGGCCTCAAGGGCTTGCAGGATCGGCTCGATAAAACTGTTGCTGGAATTGCACGTGAGCCCTTCGCTGTACGGCCCGAAATACGCAAGTTTGCCGCTTCGGTCCCAGATTCCGACGGCAGGTGTGGCCGGTATCTGCTCGGCACCGGACAGGGCATTGAGGGGTTTCATCTTGCGCAGGTTGTCGGGCAGTTGGCCGTGGCTGCCAGCCTTTTGCAGGGCGTAGAACTCGACGCCTTGGGGCGCGTAGTGCTCGATCAACTCGCCCAGGTGTTGCTGGTTGCCAACGTTGCACGGGCAGGCCGGGTCCCAGAAGTGCACCAGGCGAATCGGGCCTGGGCCGGCAAGTTCGGCGGGCAGGCGCAGTGCGTCGCCGGAAAACACCGCCGTGTGCTCACTGAATGCGCGCAGGTAGCGACCCTGGAACCAGTCATACGCCGCCCACAGCACGCCGGCGCAGATGACCAGGATCAGGCTGGCGAACAAGGCGGAACGGTAGGGCTGTCGCATTCAGATCAATCCTCGAAGGTCGCGTAGCTTGCCATGCTTGTCCTGACAGATGAATATCGCAGCTCGATATTCATCTTCACCGTCAGTCTGGAACCCTTTATGCCTGTGAGCTTTGACCCCGATCATCTGCGCGAAAGCTTGCGGCCACTTGTGGATGCGCAACCGCTCAGCGCCGAGGCGCGGGTCTACCAGCGCTTCTACGGGCTGGACCTGGCCGCGCGCAAAGTACCGGCGGTGAGCCGCCTGGGGCGTTTCGATGTGGATGGCTTCCACGTGGTGGCGCAGGTGTGGTCGCCACCCCAACCCGTGGCAACCATGTTCGTGTTCCACGGTTTCTACGACCATATGGGGCTTTACTGCCACGTGGTGGACTGGGCGCTGGACCAAGGCTGCGTGGTGATTGCCTGCGATCTGCCCGGCCATGGCCTGTCCAGCGGCGCACGCGCCAGCATCGATGATTTTGCGGTGTACCAGAACGTGGTGCAGGCGCTGTTTGCCCAGGCCACAGCGCTGCAACTGCCCCAGCCCTGGCATCTGTTCGGGCAAAGCACCGGCGGCGCAGTGGTGGTGGACCATGTGCTCCATCACGGCGCCGACAGCCCGGCGCAGGGCAAGACCTTCCTGCTGTCACCCTTGGTGCGCCCGCGTGCGTGGGGTTGGTCGCAGGTCAGCTATTACCTGCTGCGGCCCTTCGTCAAAGGCATTGCGCGGCGGTTCAGCGAGAACACCAATGACCCTGCGTTCAAGCCGTTCCTAGAAGCTGACCCGCTGCAGCCGCGCCACTTGCCGACCGCCTGGGTGGGCGCGCTGGCACGCTGGATCAAGCGCATCGAAGCCGCACCGCGCAGCCCACGGCGGCCGGTGATTGTGCAGGGTGAGGAAGACATGACGGTGGACTGGCAGCACAACTTGCAGGTGCTGCGGGGCAAGTTTGATCAGCCTGAAGTGTTGATGATCCCGCGTGGCAGGCATCATTTGGCGAATGAGATTGCGCCGATGCGCGAGCAATACTTCAGCTTTCTCACGGACCACCTGAAGTAACGCAGCCTAAATGTGGGAGCGGGCTTGCCCGCGATAGCGATCTGTCAGTTAGCCTTTGAGGTGCTGTCCCACCGCTATCGCAGGCAAGCCAGCTCCCACAGTTTTTACTGCGACAGGCTTGAGGTGCTTTGGCCTACTGCAAGCCCTGCGCGAATGGCTGCCAACGCCGCCTTGTAATACGCCCGACCTTCCGGCGACTCGGCAAACGTGGCGAATTCTTCCAGTTCCGGGTCAGATAAATCCCGATAGACGTACAGCAACGTGTTGTTCAGGTCATTGCCGATCTGCTGCATCAGCCGCTCACGCTGCCCATTCAACATGCCCTGAGCCTGCCCACCGCCCAACAGACCCGGAATCATCTGGCTCAAGCTGTCGGCGGCCACACCGGCAATCGCCAGGCTGACTTCCGCACCGGCTTCACGGGCAGGCAGCGCCTGGGCCAGGTGGCCGATGATCAGGCTGCGAGTGGCATCGGCCTCAATGTGCGGCAGGCCTTGGGCGTTTTTCGCCAACTGGTCGCGGCGCGTGGCCAGCAACTCGGCGGCGACAATCTTGCGGCCCAGCGGCGATTGAAAAAACGCCAGGGCGGGTTTCGGGTCCGCCAGGTTCTTGCGCAATTGCGCCTCGGCACGCTGGTCCACGGCCTGGGCGGCAAAGCGTTTATTGCTGTTGTCCACCAGCGCCTGGTACACCGCTGGCGGCAAGCTGTTGCGGTAGCGTTGCTGAGCGGCACTCAGAGCGTCATTGAAATGCGCACGCTGTTCGGCCCAGCCGGCGACCTTGTACAACTGGTCATGGCCGTCTGCCCAAGCGGGCAAAACGCAGAACATCAGCACGGAAAAAAACAAACGACGCATATGGACTCCTGTCAGTCGGCCACTATTGTCCGTGTCGGGCGTAGGATTTGTCGAGAAATCCTATCGGTCACCTGACTAAAGTGTATTCAGACGCTCGGCGGCTCTGTCGGATTCACAGGCGTATGGATACTATGCGCGCCATGCAAATACCCCTCGATCATCCCCTGCTGCAACGCATTGTCGACGACCTGGCCGAAAAAGGCTGGTCGCAGCAGAACGGCTTCCTGCCCCAGGCTCTGACCCTGGAACTGGCGGCTGAGTGCCGTAAACGTGCGGCTGAGGGGGAATTGGCACCCGCAGCCGTAGGCCGCGGGCCGGCCCAGGAGATTCGCGAGGGTATTCGCGGTGACCGTATCCAGTGGTTGGAAGAGGGTGATGCAGCGGTCTGCGAGACCTACATGGGCGTGATGGACAGCCTGCGGTCGGCCATGAACCGCGGGCTGTTCCTGGGCCTGGAAGATTTCGAAAGCCACTTTGCGATGTACCCCCCGGGTGCGTTTTACCTCAAGCACCTGGATCGCTTTCGCGATGATGACCGGCGCATGGTCTCGGCGGTGGTCTACTTGAACGACGCCTGGCTGCCCGAACATGGCGGCCAGCTGCGCATGTACCTCAAGGGCGGCGTCGAATACGACGTGGTGCCCACCGGCGGTAGCCTGGTGGTGTTCCTGTCCGGGGAGGTGCCCCACGAAGTCCTGCCCGCCACGCGCGAACGCCTGTCCCTGACCGGCTGGTTTCGCCGGCGGGGTAACGAGCCGTTTTAAACATGGAAAAGATTCTGATCAGTCGCTGCCTGCTCGGGCACAAAGTGCGCTACGACGGCGGCGCCAGCGGCCCGTTTGATCAATTGGCGGCGTGGCAGGCTGAAGGCCGTGTGGTGGCGATCTGCCCGGAAGTGTCGGGCGGTTTGCCGACGCCCCGGCCCTCTGCCGAAATCCCGGGCGGGCAGGGCATCGATGTGTGGGAGGGCCGTGCCCGGGTGCTGACCGCTGAAGGTGAAGACTTCAGCGCCGCCTTTCTCGATGGCGCCCGCCAAGCCCTGGCGCTGGTGCAACGCCACAATATCCGTGTCGCCATTCTCAAGGCCAATAGCCCGTCCTGCGGCAACGTGCTGACCTATGACGGCACGTTCACTGGGGTAAAGGTCAGCGGCGAAGGCGTGACGGCGGCGTTGCTCAAGCGCCACGGCGTGTTGGTGTTCAGTGAGCTGGAGTTGCCTGAGGCGGCTGCGGCCTTGGCCCAACGCTAAACCCTCCCCTGAATCAACATGTGGGAGCGGGCTTGCTCGCGAAGGCGGTGCGTCAGTCACCGTTTCTGGTACTGACACTCCGTCTTCGCGGGCAAGCCCGCTCCCACAATTGATCTAGGGTGTCTTGAGGACCGGTGTGTCGCCTTCAAACCACTTCTGCGTCAGCGCCTTCAAGCGACCATCCGCCTTCACTTGCTGCAGCGCCTTGTCCAGGCTGTTTTTGAATGCCGGGTTGCCCTTTTGGAAGGGAATGGCCAGCTCAGGTGTTTCCTTGTAGGGATCGCTGAAATCGAAACGATCCTGCAGCTCGGCAGTCATAGCGATATGGTTGATGGCTACGTCGTACTTGCCGGTTTCAACGCCTGGCAGCAGGTCGGCGTCATCGGTGGTGATGAATGAGGGGCGCACATCCATTTCCTTCGCCAGCTGCTCGCCCAGTTCCACTTCAAAGCCGGTGAGCTTGTCGCCGTCCTTGAAGTTGAACGGCGGCGTGTTGGCCTCCAGGGCGATGCGCAGTTCGCCACGATCAAACACATCATCAATCAATTCGGCATGAGCCAAAGGGCTCAGAAGGGGCAGCAAAAGTACAAGGCCAGGCGAAAAGCGCATGGTCGCTCCTGATGAATTCGTCTACGCGAGGGGCCGTTCAGCATCGCTTTGCTATGGTGTTGAGTGCCTTGGACAGCAATTTGTCGCGAAGTTGTCATAACCCTACAGATTTCATAGAAAAACTGGAGAAGCGAATGAAAGCCTTTTTGTCCCGTGCCACCCTGGCCAGCGTTCTGCTGGGTGCTTCGATGTTGGCTACCGCTGCTGACGGTATCCCACGCAGCGCGCCGCCTGAAGGCGCCAAAGTCTTTATCGTGTCGCCAAAAGACGGCGCCACTGTCGATAAAACCTTCACCGTCAAATTCGGCATGGAAGGCCTGAAACTGGCCCCGGCCACCAGCCAGGACCCAGGCACCGGCCACCACCACCTGCTGATCGACCAGAAAGAGCTGCCTGACGCCAGCGTGCCGATCCCGGCCACTGACACCGTGATCCACTACGGCAAGGCCCAGACCGAAACCGAGCTGACCCTCACCCCTGGCAAGCACACCTTGCAGCTGGTAGCCGGCGACAAACTGCACATGCAGTTCAACCCGACTGTAGCCTCGAAAGTCATCACGGTTAACGTCAAGTAAGATTTGTTCAGATGTGAAAAAGGGAGCCCCGAGGGGCTCCCTTTTTTGTGCTGCGTTGAAACCTTAGAACAACACGCGGCTACGAATCGTGCCGTTGATGTGCTGCAGCTTCTCTTGCGCCAGGTCCGAGTACTCGGCGTCGACGTCGATGACCACGTAGCCGACTTTCTCGTTGGTCTGCAGGAACTGACCGGAGATGTTGATGCCGTTTTCTGCGAAGACCTTGTTGATCTCCATCATCACGCCAGGGATGTTCTGGTGGATGTGCAGCAGACGGTGCTTGCCAGGGTGAGCCGGCAGCGCCACTTCCGGGAAGTTGACCGAGGACACCGAGGTACCGTTGTCGCTGTACTTGACCAGCTTTTCCGACACTTCCAGGCCGATGTTGGCTTGGGCTTCAGCTGTGGAACCGCCGATGTGCGGGGTCAGGATCACGTTGTCCAGGCCACGCAGCGGGCTTTCGAAGATGTCGTCGTTGGAGCGTGGCTCCACCGGGAACACGTCGATCGCGGCGCCGATCAGGTGCTTGTCCTTGATCGCGTCAGCCAGGGCGTCCAGCTCAACCACGGTGCCGCGTGCAGCGTTGATCAGGATGCCGCCTTTCTTGATGGCGCGGATTTCCTTCTCGCCGATCATCCACTGGGTCTCAGCGGTTTCCGGTACGTGCAGGGTGACGATGTCGGACATGCCCAGCAGCTCGGTCAGGCTCGACACTTGAGTGGCGTTGCCCAGCGGCAGCTTGGTCAGGGTGTCGTAGAAGAACACCTGCATGCCCAGGCCTTCGGCCAGAACCGACAACTGTGTGCCGATCGAGCCATAGCCGACGATACCCAGCTTCTTGCCGCGGATTTCGAAGGAGTTGGCCGCGCTTTTGATCCAGCCGCCACGGTGGCAGGAAGCGTTCTTCTCAGGGATGCCGCGCAGCAACAGGATGGCCTCGGCCAATACCAGCTCCGCAACGGAACGGGTGTTGGAGTACGGCGCGTTGAACACCGCGATGCCGCGCTCGCGCGCTGCGTTGAGGTCGACCTGGTTGGTGCCGATGCAGAAACAGCCGACAGCCACGAGTTTCTTGGCGTGGTCGAAGATCTCTTCGGTCAGCTGAGTGCGGGAGCGAATGCCGATAAAGTGCGCGTCGGCGATCTTTTCCTTTAACTGGGCTTCCGGCAGAGAACTGGTGATGTACTCAATGCTGGAGTACCCAGCGGCCTTCAGTACGTCGACAGCCGATGGGTGGACGCCTTCCAGAAGAAGGAACTTGATCTTGCTCTTATCGAGAGAAGTCTTGCTCATCTGCGTAAACCTGTATCCCGGAGAAAAATGGCAGGGAATCGAGCAGCGCAAGCTGACCCGGACGGCAGGAAAGCCGTCACCGCAGAAACGCCCTTGGGCTCTGTCCTGCGGGGGCGGTATGCTAGCATACGTGCCCCGCTAAACACCCATTCCTGCGACGTGAAGCGTTCTCAGGATGACCATGAATTGTTCGAGAGTTCTGTCGATGACCCATCCTGCCCTGATTGATGAGCTGAAGACCCTGGTTGAGCCTGGCAAAGTGCTGACCGATGCAGACTCCCTGGAGGCTTACGGCAAGGATTGGACCAAGCACTTCGCACCCGCACCTAGCGCCATTGTGTTCCCCAAGACCACCGAGCAAGTGCAAGCCATCGTGCGTTGGGCCAACGAACATAAGGTTGCGCTGGTGCCTTCCGGCGGCCGCACTGGCCTGTCGGCTGCGGCGGTGGCGGCGAATGGCGAAGTGGTGGTGTCGTTCGACTACATGAACCAGATTCTCGAAGTGAACCTCACCGACCGCACCGCCGTGTGCCAGCCGGGCGTGGTCACCAAGCAATTGCAGAACGTCGCTGAAGAAAAAGGTCTTTATTACCCGGTGGATTTCGCGTCGTCCGGTTCGAGCCAGATTGGCGGCAATATCGGCACCAATGCCGGCGGGATCAAGGTCATTCGCTACGGCATGACTCGTAACTGGGTGGCCGGCATGAAAGTGGTCACCGGCAAGGGTGATGTGCTGGAACTGAACCGCGACCTGATCAAGAACGCCACCGGCTACGACATGCGCCAGCTGTTCATCGGCGCTGAAGGCACTTTGGGCTTTGTGGTCGAAGCCACCATGCGTCTGGACCGTGCGCCGAAAAACCTCACCGCCATGGTGCTCGGTACCACGGATTTCGACTCGATCATGCCGGTGCTGCACGCGTTCCAGAGCAAGCTGGACCTGACCGCCTTCGAATTCTTCTCCGACAAAGCCTTGGCCAAGGTCATGGGCCGTGGCGACGTGCCGGCACCGTTCGAAACCGACTGCCCGTTCTACGCGCTGCTGGAATTCGAAGCCACCACCGAAGAAGTCGCCAACCACGCCCTGGAAACCTTTGAGCATTGCGTCGAGCAAGGCTGGGTACTGGACGGCGTGATGAGCCAGAGCGAAACCCAACTGCACAACCTGTGGAAGCTGCGCGAGTACATCTCCGAGACCATTTCCCACTGGACGCCCTACAAGAACGACATCTCGGTGACTGTCTCCAAAGTGCCGGCGTTTTTGAAAGAAATCGACGCGATCGTCGGCGAACACTACCCCGATTTCGAAATTGTCTGGTTTGGCCATATCGGCGACGGCAACCTGCACCTGAACATCCTCAAGCCGGAAAACCTGAGCAAGGACGAGTTCTTCGCCAAGTGCGCGACCGTCAACAAGTGGGTGTTCGAAACCGTCGAGAAGTACAACGGCTCGATCTCCGCCGAACACGGCGTGGGCATGACCAAGCGTGATTACCTGACATACAGCCGCTCGCCGGTTGAAATCGAATACATGAAGGCAGTCAAAGCGGTGTTCGACCCTAACGGGATCATGAACCCTGGCAAGATCTTCGCTGTTTAATCGCCCCTGTAGGAGTCGTTTCATGAGCTACCAGCACAAGTACGTCGACGGCACCAACATCCACTTTCCCCTGGGCAAAGTGGTGTGCATCGGGCGTAACTACGCCGAACATGCCAAGGAACTGGACAACCCGGTGCCCACCGAACCATTGCTGTTCATCAAACCGGGTAGCTGCGTGGTGCCGTTGGAAGGCGGTTTCGCCATCCCGACCGACCGCGGTTCGGTGCACTACGAGGCGGAAATCGCGGTGTTGATCGGCAAGCCCCTGTCGAACAAACCCAGCCGTGAAGAAGTACTCGACGCCATTTCCGGCTTCGCGCCGGCCCTGGATTTGACCTTGCGCGACAAACAGGCCGAGCTGAAAGCCAAAGGCCTGCCCTGGGAAATCGCCAAGTCGTTCGATGGCGCGGCGGTGATTGCACCGTTCGTGGTCGGCAGCACGTTCCCGGACGTGACCGATATCGGTATTCGCCTGACCATCAATGGCGAAGTGCGCCAGGACGGCAACAGCTCGCAGATGCTCAACCCGATTATCCCGATGATCCAGCACATGGCTGGCTGCTTCTCGCTGCAGGCCGGTGACGTGATTCTCACCGGCACGCCGGCCGGTGTGGGGCCGCTGAATGTGGGGGATGAGCTGGTGCTGGAGTTGACGGGTGTGAGCCGTTTCGAAAGCAGCGTTCGCTAAAGACGGCATGCCTTCAAATGTGGGAGCTGGCTTGCCTGCGATAGCATCACCTCAGTGTCACTGACACACCGAGGTGCCTGCATCGCAGGCAAGCCAGCTCCCACATTGGTCTGAGTGGTCCGAAACATCTGGCTTTTGCATTTTTTTCACACACCATCCGGATAATCCACAGCCTCCTGCGCGCGGGCCCGCTGATCCTGTGCTATCACCTAACGCTGACTTTCCGGAAAAGCGCTCAATGGCCGTGACTTTGCCCTCCGCTGCACCCAAGCCCCGTTCACGTTTTGCCCTGCGCTGGTATTCCTGGCTGTTTCTCGCCGGGGCGATTGTGTATGGCGTTGCCTGGCTCATGCATTGGGATGATCGTGGCGTACTGTGGGTGGCGGAACGCTTTGAAACGCCGGCTGAGCAGCAGGCCAGCGTCTGGCTGCCGGACTACCATGCGGTCATCGATGGCAAGTTGCTGCCCGGCATGGAGAAGGATGAGGCTTCGGATCTTTCCTACAATCCGCAGACCAAAACCCTGTTTTCCGTGATGGGCAAAAACCCGTTCCTGGTTGAGTTGAGCCTGCAAGGCGATGTGCTGCGCAAGATGCCACTCAACGGCTGGAACAACCCGGAAGGCCTGACGATGATGGAGAACGGCTTGATGGCCATTGTCGATGAGCGCATGCACACGCTCACCGTGGTGAAAGTCGATGCCGGCACCCAACAACTGAATATCGCTGACTTCAAGAGCTACGACCTGGGCCCGTCCAAGGATCAGAACAAAGCCTTCGAAGGCATCACCTGGGACAAGCGCAATCAACAGCTCGTGCTGGGCGAGGAGCGACCACCGGCGCTGTTCACCTGGAAAAGCGATGGCGCCACGCTGACGGGCGACAAGCAAAAACTCGCCAGCACCGAGCTGGACATGCGCAACCTTTCGGCCCTTGCCGTCGATCCGCGTACCGGCCACTTGCTGGCATTGTCGGCCGACTCCCACCTGTTGCTGGAGCTGGATGAAAAGGGCGAGCAAGTCAGCTTCATGACCTTGCTCGGCGGCTTCAACGGCCTCAAACGCACCATTCCGCGTGCCGAAGGCGTGACCATGGACGAGAGCGGCACGTTGTACATGGTCAGTGAGCCGAACCTGTTCTACCGTTTCGAGAGACAGAAATAACCCACGATTACGTCGGACATTTCCCCAATAGCGGCATTCGCCAGACATCCGGCAGCGTTTAAGTTTAAATTCAGACAGGCGTGATATTCATTCGCCACTTTTTGACTTCGAGCTGCCCTGATGCGTCGATTCGCCCGTCCCAAACCCGCGTTTTTTACTGTGCTGCTGATCGCTCTGGTGGCCGCTGGTGTGGTCGCACAGCAATTGCGTCTGTTCGAGCGCGCATGGTTTAACTGGCAGGCCTGGCGCCAGCCTGCCGATGAGCGCTCCATCGGCCTGGCCGATTATCGCGTCAGCCTGGAAGCCAAGGTGATTGAAGGCCTCGACGATGATGTCTCAGCCCTCACCTATGACCCGGTGCGCAAAAGCCTGTTTACCGTCACCAATAAAAACGCCGAGCTGGTCGAACTGTCCCTGGAGGGCAAGATTTTGCGGCGCATTCCACTGGTGGGCTTTGGCGATGCCGAAGCGGTGGAGTTCATCAGCGACAACATCTACGTGATCAGCGATGAGCGTCAGCAGCGGCTGATCAAAGTGCACGTGAACGACGACACCCAGTTCCTCGACGCCGCCGACGCGGAGCAGATGACATTGGGCGTACACATGGGCGGCAACAAGGGTTTCGAGGGCCTGGCCTACGACTCGGTCGGCAAGCGCCTGTTTGTGGCCAAGGAACGTGACCCGATGCTGATTTACGAGGTGCACGGTTTCCCTCATTTCAAGCCGGAAAAAACCTACTCGGTGCACGTCATCAACAACCCCAAGCGCGATGCCGGACTGTTTGTGCGCGATTTGTCGAGCTTGCAATACGACGAGCGCAGCGGCCATCTGCTGGCGCTGTCGGATGAGTCGTTTCTGGTGCTGGAGCTGGACATCGACGGTCGCCCGCTAAGCAGCCTTTCTCTGCTCAACGGGCGCCATGGCCTGCAAAAACGTGTGCCTCAGGCCGAGGGCATCGCCATGGACGACCAAGGCAGCTTGTACCTGGTCAGCGAGCCAAACCTGTTTTACGTGTTCAAGAAACCCTGATCAAAACATCCACTGCACACCCAGCGAATAGCCGGTCTGGCTGCCTTCGGCATGCCCCGGGCGGCTGTTCACCTCGGCGTAAACGCCCAGCTGCGGGGTGATCGCCAGCTGGCTGCCGACTTGGGCGCGGCCAAAGCTTTTGTCCACGGCACCCAGTTTGGCGGTGCGCGCCCGGCCGTCGGCGTGGGCGGTCAGTTGCAGGTCGTCGAGACGTCCGTCAGCCAATTCCTTGACCCAGGCGATGTCGCCGTAAGGCAGCAAGCTCAAGCCATAGGGCAGGGCGACGGCACCGCGTACGCGCCAACCGAGGCTGGCTTCCAGGGAGTCGAAGGATTGCTCCTGGTACTCAAGCGCCGTGCGCAGGTTCTGTTTCTCGTGGAATTTATCGATGCGCGCGTGACTGTAATCCAGACCGGCAAACGGCCCACTCTTGACCGCGCCGAAGTCGAAGTCATAGCCGCCCAGGACGCGCGCGCCCAAGGACAGAGCGTCGGTGTTGCCGCTCAGTTGCTGATTGAGCAAGATCGGGCCGCCATTGGCCTGGATCAACAGGTTGCGCTTGGAATCAAAGCGCGTACGCCCGACGCTCAGGTCGCCGGCCAGCCAGCTCGGCCCGCCGTCGTTGAGCAAGGCGTAGACCGCCGCCTGCCAGGTGTCGCTGTCGAGTTTGCCGCGGTGTTCGAGGGTGTCGCGCCCGTTGAGGTAGCTCAGGCTGGCGCCGATGTTCAGGCTGGACGTGAGTTGGTAGTCGCCCAGCGCATGCACGCCCAGGCGCCGCGCCTCGGGGTTGAGCGGGCTGTCGAAGCCGCTGTCCGGGCTGTATTCGCCGTCCACGCCAATTTCGCCATCAAAGCTGCCGGCCTCGCGGCTGGCGGACTGCAAGGTCAGCCAGCGCCGATCATGCAGCCGCACCATGGCCTGGTGCTGGCGCTGCAAGTTGTCTTGCATGTTGCGCGCAACGGCGCCGCCCGAGGCGGTCGAGGCCATCAGGTCGGCGTTGGTCAACTCCAGTACCAGGCGGCTGAGCAGGCGCGAATAGTCGCGCAGGCGCTGGTCGATGCGCGCCTGTCCGAAGGCATCGGTGAGCACGGCTTTGTTGTCCTCGGCCGGGTCATGCCAGGTGGAGCCACCCGGAATTTTCGGGTTGTTGGTCTGGGTGTAGCCGTCCAGGTCGCCCAGCTCCCAGTTGGTGGCTTCGATATACAGAATCGGGATGTTCAGCGGCTCGAACGGCTCGCCATCGCTGCAACAGCCGGTGCCCTTGGGGTATTGCGGGTCCAGGCCGGGGTTGGTGAACAGTGGGATGTTCAATTCCTTGGCGATCTGGAAAGTGTGCTCGCGCAGCGAGGCCAGGGCGGGGTTGGCCGCGCTGTTCTGGCCAGCGTGGGCGTACATCATGTCGCCGGTGATCAGGCTGTCGAGGTTGATCATCGCCAGCATGTTCGCGCGCTGGCTGGCGCTGAGTGAGTCGACAAACGCCCTGGAGCCGCGCAGGCCTTCTTCTTCGGCGCCGAAGCCGACGATTTGCAGGCCGTTTTCCAGTTGCAGCCCGCCGAGGTTCTTCGCCACTTCGGTCAGCACGCTGGCGCCGGAGCCATTGTCGTCCAGGCCTTGCAGGGTCGGGCGGCCGAAGTAGGTGTCAAAATGCGCGCCAATCACCACGTATTGCGCCGTGGTGCCGGCGGCGTAGGCCACCACGTTTTGCGAGGCGCGAGTGCCGTTGTTCCAGGTGAAGTTCTGGCGACTGAGGCTGTAGGCCGAGCCCATCTGGCTTTGCATCCAATCTGCTGCGCCGGCGAAATTGGCGGTGCCGCGATACCGGCCGGGGTAATCGTTGATCAGCTTTTCCAGGGTGGTGTTGGCGTGCTGGCCGTAATCGTAGGCCTGGGTATGTGTCGACAGCAGGCTGCCGACCACGCTGATCGCGAGGGCTAAGGGCTTTATCACAAGGTCGTCCTTGAAGTGATGGGGAGGATCAAGCCCAGACCCATTGCACAATGCGCGCCTCATTCCTTGAGCGACTGCAAAGTGGCGCATTGTTAAACGCGTGGGTCGCCTGGCTGTAATTTGTAACGTATTTGATACTGAGGAAGGTGCGACATGCCGTGGGGTAGCGCACGATTTTGGCGAGGGGATGCAGCGAAAAGTAGCATTCTTGTTACATAAATATCGAGGTCAGCACATAGCAAATGTGGGAGCGGGCTTGCTCGCGAAGACGGTGTATCAGGCAACTGATCCAGCGACTGACACACCGCATTCGCGAGCAAGCCCGCTCCCACACAAACCCGGCTCCCGCAGGGGATTCGCGGTTTTTTAAGCTTTGAGGGTTTTCACGCCTTCAGAGGTGCCCAGCAGCAATACGTCCGCCGGACGCGCGGCGAACAACCCATTGGTCACCACGCCGACGATCGCATTGATCTGCGTCTCCAGCTGCACCGGGTTGGTGATCTGCATGTTGAACACATCAATGATGATGTTGCCGTTGTCGGTCAACACGCCTTCGCGGTACACCGGGTCGCCGCCCAGCTTGACCAGCTCGCGGGCCACGTGGCTGCGGGCCATCGGGATCACTTCCACCGGCAGCGGGAATGCGCCGAGTACCGGGACCAGCTTGCTGGCGTCGGCGATGCAGATAAAGGTCTTGGCCACGGCCGCGACGATCTTCTCGCGGGTCAGGGCGGCGCCGCCGCCTTTGATCAGGTTCAGGTGTTCGTCGCTTTCATCGGCGCCGTCGACATAGAACTCCAGGTCGCTCACGGTGTTGAGCTCGTACACCGGAATGCCATGGCCCTTGAGGCGTGCGGCGGTGGCTTCGGAGCTGGCCACGGCGCCGTCAAACGCACCTTTGTGCTGGGCCAGCGCATCGATAAAGCAGTTGGCGGTGGAGCCGGTGCCGACACCGACGATGCTCTTATCGTCGAGTTTAGGAAGGATTAAATCGACGGCGGCCTGGGCCACTGCCTGTTTGAGTTGATCCTGGGTCATGCGGGCTCCGGAACGGGCGGGGAGTTATCGAGGGCGGCGAGTATAACCCAACAAAACCTCGGGATTCGTGTGGTCGCCCGGCCAAAAGCCGGGTTAGACTCCTTGGCCCTGCCCAACCTGCTCAGTGATTCCCGCCGATGCTTGAACAGTACGTCAAAAAGATCCTCACCTCGCGCGTCTACGACGTTGCCGTAGAAACCCCTTTGCAGACCGCCCGCCAGCTCTCCGAGCGGCTGGGCAACAAGGTCTGGCTCAAGCGTGAAGACTTGCAGCCGGTGTTCTCGTTCAAGATTCGCGGCGCCTACAACAAGCTGACCCAACTGAGCAGCGAGGAACGTGCGCGCGGCGTGGTCACCGCGTCTGCCGGCAACCACGCCCAGGGCCTGGCCCTGGCGGCCAAGGTGCTGGGGGTCAAGGCCACCATCGTGATGCCCAAGACCACCCCGGAAATCAAAGTTGAAGGCGTGCGTTCGCGTGGCGGCAAAGTGGTGCTGCACGGCGATTCCTTCCCGGAAGCCCTGGCCTACTCGCTCAAACTGGTCGACGAAAAAGGCTACGTCTACATTCACCCCTACGATGATCCGCACACCATTGCCGGGCAGGGCACCGTGGCGATGGAGATTCTGCGTCAGCACCCTGGGCCGCTGGACGCGATTTTCGTACCGGTGGGCGGCGGCGGGCTGATCGCCGGTATTGCGGCGTACGTGAAATACCTGCGCCCTGAAATCAAGATCATCGGTGTCGAGCCGGATGACTCCAACTGCCTGCAGGCTGCCATGGCGGCGGGCGAGCGTGTGGTGCTGCCAACCGTCGGCATCTTCGCCGATGGCGTGGCGGTGGCGCAGATCGGCCAGCACACCTTCGACATCTGCAAAGACTATGTGGACGAAGTGATCACCGTCAGCACCGATGAAATCTGCGCGGCGATCAAGGACATCTACGACGACACGCGCTCCATCACCGAGCCCGCTGGCGCGCTTGGCGTGGCGGGTATCAAGAAATACGTGGAAACGCGGGGCATCACCGGGCAAACCCTGGTGGCCATCGACTCCGGCGCCAACGTCAACTTCGACCGCCTGCGCCACGTGGCCGAACGCGCCGAGCTGGGTGAAGGCCGCGAAGCCATCATCGCGGTGACCATTCCCGAGCAGCCGGGCAGCTTCAAGGCGTTCTGCGAGGCTGTGGGCAAGCGCCAGATCACCGAATTCAACTACCGTTATCACTCCGGCCGCGAGGCGCACATCTTCGTCGGCGTGCAGACGCACCCGGAAAACGACCCGCGCAGCGCGCTGATTGCCAGCCTCACCAGTCAGGGTTTCCCGGTGCTGGACCTGACCGAGAACGAACTGGCCAAGTTGCACATCCGCCACATGGTCGGCGGGCACGCGGCCAAAGTCAGCGATGAGCTGGTGTTCCGTTTCGAGTTCCCGGAGCGTCCGGGCGCGCTGTTCAACTTTCTTAACAAACTGGGCGGGCGCTGGAACATCTCGATGTTCCACTACCGCAACCACGGCGCGGCCGATGGCCGTGTGGTCGCAGGCCTGCAAGTGCCGGCGGACGAGCGCCATCTGGTGCCGGCGGCCTTGGCGCAAATCGGCTACCCGTACTGGGATGAAAGCGAAAACCCGGCCTACCAGCTGTTCCTCGGTTAAGCGACTACGCTGACTGAGCGGCCTTCAAGGAATCAAGACCATGGAAACGCTGACCACCCTCAAGGTGATCCACATCACCGCCACTGTGTTACTGCTGCTCAGCGGCCTGGGCCTTGCGGTACTGGCCTGGCGCAAACGCAGCGTCGGTCCGACCGCTACCGTGCAACGTCCGTGGGCGTTTGTGTGGTTGCTGATGGGGGTGTGCATGGTCAGCATGCCGTTTACCGGCTGGTGGCTGGTGCATATGACCGGCTGGCCGCTGGGGCAAACCTGGATTCTGGGCTCCAGCATCCTCTACACCGTGGCGGCGCTGGCCTGGTTCTGGCTGGTGGCGCGGCTTAATCGCCTGCGTAAAGGCGAGGGCGGTAGCCTGAATTTCACGTTGGTGCTGGCGGTGGTCAGCCTGGTGGGGTTTGTGGCGATTGCCGGGTTGATGGGTGCCAAGCCGGTTTAAGGCTTGAGACCGCGTCGGCTGCATCGGGGGCAAGCCCCCTCCTACATTTAACCGAGTAGATCCTTTGGAATGCGGTCGAGTGTGGGAGGGGGCTTGCCCCGATAGGGCCATCAGCTACGCAGCGTAATCACCGGCCAACCTCGCTTCTGGGCCTCAGCCCGCAAATTCGGGTCCGGATCCACCGCCACCGGGTGGGTCACTTGCTCCAGCAACGGTAAATCGTTCATCGAGTCGCTGTAGAAGTAGCTGTCTTCCAGGCTGTACCCGGTTTCTTCCAGCCAACGATTCAGGCGCGTCACCTTGCCCTCACGGAAGCACGGCACATCGGTGCTGCGCCCGGTGTAGCGGCCATTTTCCATCTCGCATTCAGTGGCGATCAGGGTTTCAACGCCCAAGCGTGCGGCAATCGGCGCGGTGACGAAGCGGTTGGTGGCGGTGATGATCACCAGCTTATCGCCCGCAGCGCGGTGTTTGGCCAGCAGTTCCACGGCCTTGGGCAGCATGATCGGCTCGATGCAGTCGCGCATGTAGTCGTTGTGCCACTCGTTCAACTGGGCCATCTCGGTGCGGCCGAGGATTTCCAGGCAAAAGTTCAGGTACTCGGCGTTATCCAGCGTGCCGGCCAGGTAGTCCTGGTAAAACTCGTCGTTGCGGGCCTTGTAGGCCACCGCGTCGAGAATCCCGCGTTCGCAGAGGTAATCGCCCCAGGCGTGATCGCTGTCACCGCCCAGAAGCGTGTTGTCCAAGTCGAATAAAGCCAGGCGCATTGCAGTTACTCGCTGAAAAGTCTGTAAAAAGGCGTCCAGAATACGGTCTTTTCACAAGAGTGCACATAAGGTAAGAAGCCTCGTTGCCGCTGGAACAACCTTTGTGGAACAATGCGGCGACATGCGTTTGCGAGGTTGTTGCCGTGATCGACCCCGATGGTTTCCGTCCTAATGTCGGGATTATTCTTACGAATGATGCCGGACAGGTGCTATGGGCTCGCCGAATCAACCAAGATGCCTGGCAGTTTCCTCAAGGTGGAATCAACCCCGACGAAACCCCTGAAGACGCCTTGTACCGTGAGTTGAACGAAGAAGTCGGCCTTGAGCGCGAAGATGTGCAAATTCTGGCCTGTACCCGTGGCTGGTTGCGCTATCGTTTGCCGCAACGCCTGGTGCGTACCCACAGCCAACCGCTGTGCATCGGCCAGAAGCAGAAATGGTTTCTCCTGCGCCTGATCTCCAACGAGCAGCGGGTGCGGATGGATTTGACCGGTAAACCGGAGTTCGATGGCTGGCGTTGGGTCAGCTATTGGTACCCGTTGGGCCAGGTGGTGACATTCAAGCGCGAGGTTTATCGTCGCGCTCTCAAAGAGCTTGCCCCGCGCCTTTTAGCGCGCGACTGACGACGGAGTTCGACCCCGAGCCATGCTCAATACGCTGCGCAAGATCGTCCAGGAAGTTAACTCCGCCAAGGATCTCAAGGCGGCGTTGGGGATTATTGTGTTGCGCGTCAAGGAAGCCATGGGCAGCCAGGTCTGCTCGGTTTACCTGCTGGACCCCGAGACCAACCGTTTTGTGCTGATGGCCACCGAGGGCCTGAACAAGCGCTCCATCGGCAAGGTCAGCATGGCGCCCAATGAAGGTCTGGTGGGCTTGGTGGGGACGCGTGAAGAACCCCTGAACCTCGAAAACGCGGCCGATCACCCGCGTTACCGCTACTTTGCCGAAACTGGCGAAGAGCGCTACGCCTCGTTCCTCGGCGCACCGATCATTCACCACCGCCGCGTTGTCGGCGTGTTGGTCATCCAGCAAAAAGAGCGTCGCCAGTTCGACGAAGGTGAAGAAGCCTTCCTCGTGACTATGAGCGCGCAGCTTGCCGGGGTTATTGCCCACGCCGAGGCGACGGGCTCGATTCGCGGCCTGGGCCGTCAGGGCAAGGGCATCCAGGAAGCCAAGTTCGTCGGCGTGCCGGGTTCGCCGGGTGCTGCCGTCGGTACGGCGGTGGTCATGCTGCCACCGGCCGACCTCGATGTGGTGCCGGACAAGACCGTCCACGACATCGACGCCGAAATCAAACTGTTCAAGACCGCCCTGGAAGGCGTGCGCGCCGACATGCGCAACCTGTCGACCAAGCTGGCCACACAACTGCGCCCCGAAGAGCGCGCGCTGTTCGACGTGTACCAGATGATGCTCGACGACGCGTCGCTGGGTAATGAAGTCAAAACCGTGATCAAGACCGGCCAGTGGGCTCAGGGCGCGCTGCGCCAAGTGGTCACCGATCACGTTAACCGTTTCGAGTTGATGGACGACGCCTACCTGCGCGAGCGTGCCTCGGATGTGCGTGACCTTGGTCGCCGTCTGTTGGCTTACCTGCAGGAAGACCGCACCACCAACCTGGTCTACCCCGACAACACCATCCTGATCAGTGAAGAGCTGACCGCCACCATGCTCGGCGAAGTGCCGGAAGGCAAACTGGTGGGCCTGGTTTCGGTTCTGGGTTCGGGTAACTCCCACGTCGCGATCCTGGCCCGGGCCATGGGTATTCCGACGGTCATGGGCCTGGTGGACCTGCCGTATTCCAAGGTCGACGGCATCGACATGATCGTCGATGGCCATCGCGGCGAAGTCTTCACTAACCCCAGCGAGCTTTTGCGCAAGCAATACGCCGAGGTGGTGGAAGAAGAGAAACAACTGGCGCTGGGCCTGGATTCGCTGCGCGAACTGCCGTGCGTGACCCTCGACGGCCACCGCGTGCCGCTGCTGGTGAATACCGGCCTGCTCGCCGATGTGGCCCGCGCGCAACAGCGCGGCGCCGAAGGGGTAGGGCTGTACCGCACCGAAGTGCCGTTCATGATCAACCAACGGTTCCCGAGCGAGAAGGAGCAGCTGGCGATTTATCGCGAGCAACTGCAAGCCTTCCACCCGTTGCCGGTGACGATGCGCAGCCTGGACATCGGCGGCGATAAGTCACTGTCCTACTTCCCGATCAAGGAGGACAACCCCTTCCTTGGCTGGCGCGGCATTCGCGTAACCCTCGACCACCCTGAAATCTTCCTCGTGCAGACCCGCGCCATGCTCAAGGCCAGCGAAGGCCTGAACAACCTGCGCATCCTGTTGCCGATGATCTCTGGCACCCATGAGCTGGAAGAGGCTCTGCATTTGATTCACCGCGCCTGGGGCGAAGTCCGTGACGAAGGCGCCGACGTGCCGATGCCGCCGATTGGCGTGATGATCGAAATTCCGGCGGCGGTGTACCAGGCTAAAGAGCTGGCGCGGCAGGTGGACTTCCTTTCGGTCGGCTCCAACGACTTGACCCAATACCTGCTCGCTGTGGACCGCAACAACCCACGGGTGGCCGACCTCTACGACTACCTGCACCCAGCCGTGCTGCAAGCCCTGCAACACGTGGTGCGCGACGCCCATGCCGAAGGCAAGCCGGTGAGCATCTGCGGTGAAATGGCCGGCGACCCGGCCGCAGCGGTGCTGTTGATGGCGATGGGCTTTGACAGCCTGTCGATGAACGCCACCAACTTGCCGAAGGTGAAGTGGATGCTGCGCCAGGTGAACCTGAACATGGCCAAGGAATTGCTCGCCGAGCTGATGACCATCGACAACCCGCAAGTTATCCACAGCTCGCTGCAGTTGGCGCTGAAGAACCTGGGGCTGACGCGGATGATCAACCCGGCTTCTGCAAAAAACCTCTAAACCGAGGGGCCGCCATCGCGGGCAAGCCCGGCCCCCACAGGGGAATGCATTCCACACTGTGGGAGCTGGCTTGCCTGCGATGAGGCCGGCCCAAGTACCGCTAAATCCTGAGTTCCACCTCACCCAGCCGGCCACCCAGCGGCCCAAAGCTGCGCTCGACCATCTGCCGCGTCCCGTCGGCATTCACAATCAATGCCGTGCTCGCCCGCGTCCCATAACTGGGGCTGGCGATGAACACGCTCGACAGCAGACTTTCGGTCGCCAACCCCACGCCGGTGTCCGGCAAGTCGGCAAACGGCGCGGTCTGCGGGTCGCTCAAGATGTCCAGCAAAGCCTCCGGCTGCGGGTTTTCCAGTAACTCGCTAAACGCCGCCTTGGCCTTGAGCAGCTTCGGCCATGGCGTATCCAGCCCGGCGTTGGACAACCCATAAACCCCGGCCTTCAGTTGTGTCGGTGCAGTCTCATTGGCGTTGTAATGCCACAGTTCGTTCTGCGTGCCCACTAACAGGTTAAATCCGGCATATTCAATCGAACGGCCGTTAACGTCGGCTAAGTAGTCATCAATTGACAGCGAACCGGCCAGGAATCGCGCCACAAGCTCCCCGCGCGACTTACGTGACGGCGGCTGGTGCGGGTCGCGGATATTGGTCAGGGCCGCAAAACGCCCCTCGGCGTTCACCCCAAGCCAGGTGCCACCTGCTTCCTGGTCGCGGCCGGCGTAAATGTGCGGCGCATCCGGCCATTGGGCCAGCGGCAGGCTGGGGCGGGCGTAGAACTCATCACGGTTGGCCGCGACGATCAGCGGCTGGGCGTGGCCCGGCCGCCAGGCGAAAACTATCAGGCACATCAGGCGATCCCTTTTGTGTTTTCCCTCACTCTACCCACACAACGGCGGGCGTTCCATCGTATCGAAGTTGGGCCGCACGCCTTCCATCCGTTAACATGCGTGGCTATTGGGCGCGTGTGAACTTCTTAATTTGAAATAGCGGCTGTAACGCAGGCTTAATCGCACACCGGCATGGTCCGGTGCGTCATGACTAATGATTTAACGAGGAGTCGCAATGCTGCCTTACCCGCAGATCAACCCGGTGGCCGTGGCTATCGGTCCGCTGCAAATCCACTGGTACGGGTTGATGTACCTGATCGGCATCGGCGGTGCCTGGCTGCTGGCTTCCCGGCGCCTGAACCGTTTCGACCCGACCTGGACCAAGGAGAAGCTCTCCGACATGGTGTTCTGGATGTCGATGGGCGTGATCGTCGGCGGGCGGCTCGGGTATGTGCTGTTTTACGACCTGCCAGCCTATATCGCCAACCCGACGCTGATTTTCGAAGTGTGGAAGGGCGGCATGGCATTCCACGGTGGGTTTGTCGGCGTGATGATCGCCGCGTGGTGGTTTGGCCGTCGCAACGGCAAGTCGTTCTTCCAGCTGATGGACTTCGTCGCGCCGTTCGTGCCGATTGGCCTGGGTGCCGGGCGGATCGGTAACTTCATCAACGCCGAGCTGTGGGGCAAGCCGACCGACGTGCCGTGGGCCATGGTGTTCCCGCCATTCAGCGACCCGGCGCAGTTGCCGCGCCATCCGTCGCAGCTCTACCAGTTCGCCCTGGAAGGTGTGGCACTGTTCCTGATTCTGTACATCTTCTCGCGCAAGCCACGCCCAACCATGGCCGTGTCGGGGATGTTCGCGCTGTTCTACGGGATCTTCCGCTTTATCGTCGAGTTCGTGCGCGTGCCGGATGCACAGCTGGGCTACCTGGCGTGGGGCTGGTTGACCATGGGTCAGATCCTCAGCATGCCGATGATTCTGGCGGGCCTGGGCCTGCTGTGGTGGGCTTACAACCGTCCGCAGGGCATCAAGAACGCCGCGCTTTAAATTCGAATGCCGAGGCTTTTGCGTAGCCTCGGCTTCAACGATACGGGTAAAAACATGAAGCAATATCTCGAACTACTGAACGACGTCGTGACCAATGGATTGACCAAGGGCGATCGCACCGGCACCGGCACCAAGGCTGTGTTCGCCCGTCAGTATCGGCATAACTTGGCCGACGGCTTCCCGCTGCTGACCACCAAGAAGCTTCATTTCAAGAGCATCGCCAACGAACTGATCTGGATGTTGAGTGGCAACACCAACATCAAGTGGCTCAACGAAAACGGCGTGAAAATCTGGGACGAATGGGCCACCGAAGACGGCGACCTGGGCCCGGTGTACGGCGAGCAGTGGACCGCCTGGCCGACCAAGGACGGCGGCAAGATCAACCAGATCGACTACATGGTCGACACGTTGAAGAACAACCCCAACAGCCGTCGCATCCTGTTCCACGGCTGGAACGTCGAATACCTGCCGGACGAAACCAAGAGCCCGCAGGAAAACGCGCGCAACGGCAAGCAAGCGCTGCCGCCGTGCCACCTGCTGTACCAGGCGTTTGTGCATGACGGCCATCTGTCGATGCAGTTGTACATCCGCAGCTCCGACGTTTTCCTCGGCCTGCCGTACAACACCGCGGCGCTGGCGTTGCTGACCCACATGCTGGCCCAGCAATGCGACCTGATCCCGCACGAGATCATCGTCACCACTGGCGACACCCACGCGTACAGCAACCACATGGAACAGATCCGCACTCAGCTGGCACGCACGCCGAAAAAGCTGCCGGAACTGGTGATCAAGCGCAAACCAGCGTCGATCTACGACTATAAGTTCGAAGACTTTGAAATCGTCGGCTACGACGCCGATCCAAGCATCAAGGCTGACGTGGCTATTTAAAGACCGCCCTGGTCTTAAAGGATGGGCTTGTGTGGGAGGGGGCTTGCCCCCGATAGCAGTGGTTCAGTCACCCGGTTAGTCACTGACAGACTGCCATCGGGGGCAAGCCCCCTCCCACATTAGAACCCTGTTCACTAGAGTTAATGCCCGTGGCTTCTGCCCACATGCGAAGGCTCAGCCTCGCTGGCTGCCACACTGCCGCTGACTTCCAGCCGCTGCAAAATCGCGCATTGATCCATTCCCGGCCCACCGCCGCAGCGTTGGCGCAGGTCCAGCAATTGCTCCTGTAACGCCAGCAGCCCATCGATCCGCGCTTTCACGTGGTGGATATGCTCATCAATCAACGCATTCACGCTTTCGCATTGGTCCTGAGGACTGTCGCGTAGGCCGAGCAGGCTGCGGATTTCTTCGAGGGTCATGTCCAGGCTGCGGCAGTTGCGGATAAAGATCAGCCGCTCGGTGTGCGCCTGGGTGTACACGCGGTAGTTGGCATCGGTGCGCGCCGGGGGCGGCAGCAAGCCTTCCTTCTCGTAATAACGGATGGTTTCCACCTGACAGTCGGTCAGTTTGGCCAATTCACCGATCTTCATCGCAGCAATCTCCAAATGGGTGCTTGACCCTATAGTGGCTACAGGGTCTTTACTTGGCAACAGGCACCTTTACGGACGCGACAGAATGAGCGACTCCATCCACACCCCAAAAAAGCATGATCACAAGCACGATCATGACCATGACCATAGCCACGACCACGGCGCCAAACTGACGCCGGTCAAAAAGCATGACCACGCCAGCCACGGCGACACTTGCTGCTCCAGCAAGGCAGCGCCCGCCGTGGTCACGCTGAGTGAAGCGCCGACTACGGGCTCGCGCCTGAGCACCTTTCGCATCGAAGCCATGGACTGCCCCACCGAGCAGACGCTGATCCAGAACAAACTGGGCAAGCTCGCTGGCGTGCAGCAGCTGGAATTCAACCTGATCAACCGTATCCTCGGCGTCACCCATGACCTGCCAAGCACTGCGCCGATCATCGACGCGATCAAATCCATCGGCATGCAGGCCGACCCGATCGAAGAAGGCGCCCCCGCCGCCGCACCGCCGGCCAAGAAACACTGGTGGCCGCTGGCGCTGTCCGGCGTTGGTGCGCTGGGCGCTGAAGTGCTGCATTTCACCGGCGTAGCCCCGACGTGGGTGATTGCACTGGTTGCACTGGTGTCGATCCTCAGCGGCGGCCTCACCACCTACAAAAAAGGCTGGATCGCGCTCAAGAACCTCAATCTGAACATCAACGCGCTGATGAGCATCGCAGTCACCGGCGCGATCCTGATCGGCCAATGGCCGGAAGCAGCGATGGTGATGTTCCTGTTCACCGTCGCCGAGTTGATCGAGGCCAAGTCCCTGGACCGAGCACGCAATGCAATCAGTGGCCTGATGCAGATGACCCCGGAACAAGCCACGGTGCAGCAAGCCGACGGTGGGTGGGTTGAACAAGAAGTCAAAAGCATCGAACTTGGCGCCATCGTGCGGGTTAAGCCCGGCGAGCGCATCGGCCTGGACGGTGAAGTCACCGCTGGCCAATCCACCATCGACCAAGCGCCGATCACCGGCGAAAGCCTGCCGATTGAAAAGGGCGTGGGCGATAAAGTCTTCGCCGGCACCATCAACCAGGCCGGTTCGCTGGAATACAAGGTCACCGCAGCGGCGAACAACTCAACGCTGGCGCGCATTATTCACGCCGTGGAACAGGCCCAAGGCGCTCGGGCGCCCACCCAGCGCTTTGTCGACACCTTCGCCAAGGTTTACACCCCGGCGGTGTTCTTGTTTGCCCTGGGTGTGGCGATTATCCCGCCACTGTTCATGGCGGGCGTCTGGTTCGACTGGATCTACCGCGCCCTGGTGCTGTTGGTAGTCGCGTGCCCCTGTGCATTGGTGATCTCCACCCCGGTGACCATCGTCAGCGGCCTGGCCGCGGCAGCGCGTAAAGGCATCCTGATCAAAGGCGGCGTGTACCTGGAGGGCGGTTACAAGCTCGACTACCTGGCCCTCGACAAAACCGGCACGATCACCCACGGCAAACCGGTGCAAACCGATTACCTGGCGCTGTTTCCCAATCTCGAAGACAGTGCGCCGGCCCTGGCTGCCAGCCTGGCCGGGCGCTCCGACCACCCGGTGTCGCTGGCCATCGCCAATGCGGCTGTGGATAAAAACCTGCAGAGCCACGTTGTGGATAACTTCGAGGCCCTGGCCGGGCGTGGTGTGCGCGGCGATATCAACGGCGAAACCTATCACTTGGGTAACCACCGCCTGGTGGAAGACCTTGGCCTGTGTTCACCCGAGCTTGAAGAAAAGCTCTTCGCGCTGGAGAAACAAGGCAAGTCCGTGGTGTTGCTGCTCGACAAGTCCGGCCCGCTGGCGTTGTTCGCCGTTGCCGACACGGTCAAGGACAGCAGCCGCGAAGCCATCCAGCAACTGCACGATCTGGGCATCAAGACCCTGATGCTCACGGGCGACAACACCCACACCGCCCAGGCGATTGCGGCCCAGGTCGGCATCGACCAGGCCCAGGGCGACCTGTTGCCCACCGACAAACTGCAAGCCATCGAAACCCTCTACGGCCAAGGCCACCGCGTGGGCATGGTTGGCGACGGCATCAACGATGCCCCTGCGCTGGCCCGCGCCGAGATCGGTTTTGCCATGGCCGCCGCCGGTACCGACACCGCCATCGAGACCGCCGACGTGGCCTTGATGGACGATGATTTGCGCAAGATCCCGGCTTTCATTCGGCTCTCCCGGCAAACGTCGAGTATCCTCAAGCAGAACATCGCCCTGGCGCTGGTGATCAAGGCGATCTTCCTCGCAGTCACCTTCCTCGGCATGGCGACCATGTGGATGGCGGTGTTCGCCGACATGGGCGTCAGCCTGCTGGTGGTGTTCAATGGCCTGCGCCTGTTGCGCAAATAATTGATGTGAGGGTGGCGTGCTGAGTGCCGAGTTAAAGGCGTTTTTTATGGTCGCCCGCCTGGGCAGCATTACCCAGGCGGCGAAAAAACTCGGGCTGAGCCAGCCCACGGTGACTACCCAGATTCGCAACCTGGAAAGCCAATACGGCGTTGAGCTGTTCTACCGTGGCGGGCGCCGCCTTACCGTCAGCGACGACGGCGCGCGCCTGCTGCCGATGGTCAAGGCGCTGTTGCAGCAGGAAGCCGACATCGAGTTCTTTCTGCGCAACAACGGACAGGTCCAGGGCACGTTACGGATTGCCGCAACGGCGCCGTATTACATCCTCGACCTGGTCAAAGCCTTTCGCGAACGTCTGCCCCAAGTGGAGGTGTCGGTGGAAATCGGCAACTCCCAGCAGGTGCTCGAAGCGCTCGACGATTACCGCGTCGATGTCGCCGCGTCCTCCCAACTGCTGGAAGACCCCCGCCTGATTCGCCGCGTGCTGGGCACCGATCCTTTGGTGTTGGCGGTGCACCGCAATCATCCCCTGGCCACGCTCGATCACGTGCCGCTCAATGCGTTGGCCGGGCATACCTTGCTGATGCGTGAGGCGGGCTCTACCACGCGGCGGCTGAGCGAAGAAATGCTGCAGGGCGCCGGGGTGAGTTACGGGCCGTTGCTGGAGATTGGCAGCCGTGAGTCGATCCGCGAGGCGGTGCTGCGCAACATCGGCATCAGCATCATCGCTCGTCAGGAAGTGCCTCATGACCCGCAGTTGCGCGTGCTGACCATCGAGAACGCGCCGCAGATTGCGGAGTATTTGTACTGCCTCAAGGAACGCAAGTCGGCGCGCCTGCCGGCGGCGTTTCTTGGGTTGGCGCAGGAAATGTCGCCCCTCTGAACCTTGCTTGGTGGCCTTTGAATCGCCATCGCAGGCAAGCCAGCTCCCACCTTTGAATGCGTTCACACATCAAAATGTGGGAACGGGCTTGCCCGCGATGGCGTCAGCCCTGACGACACAGCCTCCAAATCCTACCCAAATCCACCAATACCACTATCACCGCATTTTGCCTTCCTGCCACACCAGGTACGCATTGCCCACCTAGCATGGCCTTCATCCGTTTGATGAGGTGCCTCCATGAACACAGCCCTGACCCACCCCGGCGCGCCGATGACGGTGCGCGGTATCCACAAACGCTTCGGTGCCTTTACTGCGCTGGACAATGTGTCCCTGGACGTCGCCGCTGGCGAGCTGGTGTGCCTGCTGGGCCCGTCCGGTTGCGGCAAGACCACCTTGCTGCGCTGCATCGCCGGCCTTGAACGCCAGGACAGCGGTGAGCTGCGCCTGGGCAACCGCGACGTTTCCCTACTGCCGCCGCAGGCGCGGGACTACGGCATTTTGTTTCAGTCCTACGCACTGTTTCCCAACCTCACCGTCGAGGCGAATATCGGCTACGGCCTCACCGGCAGCGGCCGCGATGAGGTGCGCAAGCGCGTCGGCCAGATGCTCGAATTGGTCGGCCTGCTGGGCAGCGAAAAGAAATACCCCGGCCAACTTTCCGGCGGCCAGCAACAACGCGTAGCCCTGGCCCGTGCCCTGGCACCGGCGCCCTCGCTGTTGCTGCTCGACGAACCCATGTCGGCCCTCGACGCCCGCGTGCGCGAGCATTTATGCACCGAGCTGCGTCAGCTGCAGCGGCGCCTGGGTATCACCACGCTGATGGTCACCCACAATCAGGACGAGGCCATGCTGATGGCCGACCGCATTGCCGTGATGAACAACGGCAAGGTCGAGCAATACGCCACGCCCCAGGAAATCTACGACCGCCCGGCCACGCCGTTTGTGGCGGAGTTTGTCGGCCAGGGTAACTGGCTGCCGTTCAGCCGCAACAGTGCGAGCCATGCCCAGGTCGGCGGGCTGAACATGCGCCTGGCCGACGATGCTGGCGTGGCGAAATCCGGGCGCTTGTTCTGCCGCCCGGAAGCCATCAGCGTCAACCCGCCGGTGCATGAAGAAAACCTGTTCCCGGCCAAGGTTCGCGAGATCACGTTTCTTGGCAACCGCTGCCGCATGCGTTTTGAACTGGAACAATTGCCCGGCCACGCGCTGCTGGCCGAGTTGGCCCCGGAAGCCATGCCACGCCTGGGTGCCCAGGACATCTGGGTCGCCTTGCCGCCGCGCAGCCTGCAGGTGTTTGCCTGAGATGGCTGCTGTGATGACCCTGCCGCGCCCGGTTTCGCGCGCCGAAAACGGCGACCGTATTTTTGTGCTCGGCGGCAAACTGCTGTGGCTGGTGCTGCTGGGTGTCGCCGTATTGCTGCCATTGCTGGCAATCTTCTGGCGCGGTTTCAGCAGCGAAGTCGGGCAGGGCGGCGGTCTTGCTGCGGCGCGGGAAATGCTCACCAGCGCTAACTTCCACTGGCTGCTGGGCAATAGCCTGAAAGTCTCCCTCAGCGTGGCGGCCATCGTCGTACCGCTGGCCTATCTGTTTGCCTACGCGCTGCAACGCACACTGATTCCCGGCAAAGCGATGTGGCGTGGCCTGTCACTGCTGCCGTTGATGGCGCCGTCGATGCTGCCGGGGATTGCGCTGGTGTACCTGTTCGGCAACCAAGGCCTGTTGCGCGGTGTGCTCTCGGACAATATCTACGGCTTCTGGGGCATTGTTCTCGGCGAGGTGATCTACACCTTCCCACACGCTTTGATGATCCTGCTGTCAGCTCTGTCGCTGGCGGATGCGCGGCTTTTCGATGCGGCATCAAGCATGGGCGCCAGCCCCGCTCGGGCGTTTCGCAGCATCACCTGGCCGGCCACGCGCCAAGCGGTGTTCGCCGCGTTTTGCCTGGTGTTCACCCTGACCATCACCGACTTCGGCGTGCCCGTCGTGGTCGGCGGCGATTATCAGGTGCTGGCGCTGGAAGCCTACAAGGCGGTGGTCGGCCAGCAACAGTTCGGTCGCGGTGCGTTGATCGGCATGGTGTTGCTGCTGCCGGCGCTGTTCAGCTTTGGCGTCGATGCCTGGCTGCGCCGTCGGCAGGGCGATGCCATGAGCGGCCGCGCCCAGGTGTTCCAGCCGGCACCCTCGCGGCTGCGCGATGGTTGCTACCTGGCCATTGTGTTGCTGATCTGCGCGGTGTTGCTGCTGGTATTCGGCATGGCGGTGTATTCCTCGCTGGTGAAATTCTGGCCGTACAACCTGTCGTTGTCGCTCAACCACTACCAGTTCGAAGACACGGCCGGCGGCGGTTGGCTGGCTTACCGCAACAGCCTGACCATGGCGCTGTGCACGGCGCTGATCGGCAGCGTGTTGATCTTCACCGGCGCCTACCTGATGGAAAAGACCAAAAGCCAGAAGGGCCTGAACCTGGCCCTGCGCATGCTCAGCTTTGTGCCGATGGCCGTGCCGGGCCTGGTGTTGGGCCTGGGCTACGTGTTCTTTTTCAATTTGGGCGGCAACCCGCTGCATGTGTTCTACGGGACGATGACCCTGCTGGTGGTGTGCACCATTGCGCACTATTTGACCACCGCGCAGATGACCGCGACCACGGCGCTGCGCCAGCTCGACAGCGAATTCGAAGCCGCCGCGCTGTCCCTCAAGGCGCCGCTGTACCGCCACTACCTGCGTGTCACCGTGCCGATCTGCCTGCCGGCGCTGCTGGACATCGTGCGCTACCTGTTTGTGTCGGCGATGACCACCGTGTCGGCCGCAATTTTCCTCTACAGCCCCGACACCATCCTCGCCGCCGTCGCCGTATTGAACATGGACGACGCCGGCAACGTGGGCGGTGCGGCGGCCATGTCGACCTTGATTCTGTTCACCTCGGCCGGCGTCTCGCTGCTGCTGGCGTGGGCCTCACGTGGCGCACTGCGTCGCTCTCAAGCCTGGCGCCAGACCGCGCCCGGCCAATAACCATCCTTGAAGGAGGTGCTCCATGTTCAAGCCCCTGGCGCTGGTCGCTGCCGTACTCACCGCATTCAGCCTGAATGCCTTCGCCAAGACCGAGCTGACCGTGTACACGGCTCTCGAAGCCGAGCAGTTGAAGACCTACAAGCAGGCCTTCGAAAAGGCCAATCCCGACGTCGAGATTAAATGGGTGCGCGACTCCACCGGCATCATCACCGCCAAGCTTCTGGCCGAGAAAGACCGCCCGCAAGCCGACGTGGTCTGGGGCCTGGCGGCCTCTAGCCTGGCGATTCTCGATCAGCAAGGCATGCTGGATAACTATGCGCCGAAGGGCCTGGACAAAATCGGCAAAAACTACCGCGACGCTGCCAACCCGCCGGCGTGGGTCGGCATGGACGTGTGGGCCGCAACCATCTGTTTTAACACCATCGAAGCCCAGAAGCAGGGCTTGACCAAGCCGGTGAGCTGGCAAGACCTGACCAAGCCTGAGTACAAGGGCAAGATCGTGATGCCCAACCCGGCCTCCTCCGGCACCGGCTTTTTGGATGTCAGTGCCTGGCTGCAAACCTTCGGCGAGAAGCAGGGCTGGCAGTACATGGACGACCTGCACCAGAACATCGGCCAGTACGTTCACTCCGGTTCCAAGCCGTGCAAGCTGGCGGCCTCGGGTGAATTCCCGATTGGTATTTCCTTCGAGTACCCCGCCGTTCAACTGAAACGCCAGGGCGCGCCGCTGGACATCATCCTGCCCAAAGAAGGCCTGGGCTGGGACATTGAAGCGACTGCCGTGATCAAGGGCACTGCCCACGCCGATGCGGCTAAAAAGCTCGCGGACTTCTCCGCCAGTGCAGCGGCGATGGACCTGTACAAAGACAACTTTGCCGTACTTGCCCAGCCCGGTATCGCCAAGCCGCAGACCGAATTGCCGGCCGATTATGAGCAGCGCCTGATCAAGAACGACTTTGCCTGGGCCTCGAAAAACCGCGACAGCATCCTGACTGAATGGCGCAAGCGCTATGACGGCAAGTCGGAGAAGGTGGCCGGTCAGTAAGGTTTTCGTTAGGGCTTATGGCCTCATCGCCGGCAAGCCAGCTCCCACATTTGACGGTGTTCACAAATCAAAATGTGGGAGCTGGCTTGCCGGCGATAACGGCTTCGAATTCAGGACATTTCTTCATGACACAACACAGCGACCTGCTCATCATCGGCGCCGGCATCCTCGGCCTGTCCCACGCCTACGCCGCCGCCAAACGCGGCCTCAAGGTCAAGGTATTCGAGCGCAGCGCCACGCCGCTCGGCGCCTCTGTGCGCAACTTTGGCCAGGCGCTGGTCACCGGCCAACCGCCGGGGCCGATGCTCGACCTGGCCCTGCAAAGCCGTGATATCTGGGGGCATTGGGCGCAGGTCGCCGGCCTGCAGCTCAAGCGCAAGGGCTCATACCTGTTTGCGCGTACAGAGGCGGAGGAACAGCTGTTGGAAGCTTTTTGCGCCGGTCGTGCGCAGGCTTACGGCTACAACGTCGAACTGCTGCAAGGCGCGGCGATGAAGGATCTATATGGCGGCCAGTTCCGCCATCACCGCGCCGCGCTGCATGGCAAAGACGATCAGCAGTTGTATTCGCGCGAAGCGATTCCGGCGCTGATCAACTACCTTCGCAGCGAATTGAAGGTGGAGTTTCATTTCTCCACGCTGGTGCGCGACGTTGAGCCCGGCCACGTGCACACCACGGCGGGGAGCTTTCGTGGCGAGCAGGTCATCGTGTGCTCCGGCCACGACTACCAAACCCTGCTGGCGGAATCGATCGCCGAACTCAACCCGAGTGTCTGTCGCCTGCAAATGCTGCGCGCCCGCCCAGCCGTCAACCTGAACCTGCAACACGCGTTGCTCACAGGCCTCAGTTGTGTGCATTACGGCGCCTTCGCCGATTTGCCGGAAGCGGCGCCCGTGCAGGCGCAAATCCTGCGCGATGCACCGCATTTGCATGCACACGGCATTCACTTGCTGATCAGCCCGACGCCTTATGGCGAACTGATCATCGGTGATTCCCACGACTACGGCCGTGATGCCTCGCCGTTCAATACCGAGCAGGTCGATGACTGGATGATCGAACTGGCGCAGCAGACCCTGGGTTGCAAGGCTCAGGTGGTGGAGCGCTGGCAGGGCGTGTATGGCGCGCGTGGACCGGGGCCGTTTTCGTTCCTGCGCGTAGCACCGGGCGTGAGCGCGGCGTTGATGCACACCGGCGTGGGGATGAGCGTCGGGCCGGCGATGGCCGAACGAAACATCAGCACAGTGTGGGGTGAGACGTGATGAACCCGGAACAGGCGATTGCCGAACTCTTCGGCTTGTACGAGCAGCATGGCACGGCGGACTACATCGGCGAGCCGGTGTCGCAGATCGAACACATGTCCCAGGCCGCACAGTTGGCCATGGCTGAGGGCTTTGACGATGAAGTGGTGCTGGCGGCGTTTTTCCACGACATCGGGCACCTCTGCGGCCAGGCCGACGAGAACATGGGCGGTTACGGCGTGGTCAGCCACGAGCGGCTGGGCGCGGATTATTTGCGCCGCGCAGGGTTCAGCGAACGCATGGCCAGGCTGGTGGAGTATCACGTGCAGGCCAAGCGTTACCTGACCTTCAGCCAGCCGGCCTATTACGCCCGCTTGAGCGAAGCCAGCCGCCGAACCCTGAGTTACCAGGGCGGCGTGATGAGCGCCGAAGAAGCCCAGGCGTTCGAGCAGGACCCGCTTTGTTCGGTGAGCCTGCGCATGCGCCACTGGGATGAGCAGGCCAAGGACATGCATGTGCCGGTGCTGGACCTTGAGATATTGAAGGCCAAGGCCCGGCAACTGCTTGCGGCTTAGCGTTCATCCAGGCGCAGGGCCAGCGCCTCGACCTGTTCCTGGCGCTCGGCCTGGCTGAGTTTGGCGTGAGGGTTGAGGGACGACCATTGCGGGTGCGCGCGGGCTTTATGCAGCGCGTCCGGCAGCTTGCCCTCGCGCCAGGTTTTGTCCTGAGGCGTGTCGACCTTGATGCTGTGCATCGCTGCATGGCCACGCAGGTTCAGGGCCTTGAGCAACTGGCGCTGGCGCAAGGCGAGCAGGCGCAGCACGCTGTCGTCGACGGTCAGCTCACGATGGCCCTTGATCTTGCCCAGCAGACGGCTGCCGTAGCTGCGCGCGGTTTGCAGCGCACCGCCGGCAATCGCACCGGCAATCGCGGCGGCGCCCAGGGTCAGGCCGCCAACCAGCAAATCCACGCCGGCCCCGGCGGCCGCGCCTGCGGCGATCCCGCCGCCGACGCGCACGCCAAGTTGTTTGAGGGTTTCGGGGTTGAACAGGTCATCGCCCCAACGGCCGTCGAGCAGCGGCAAGTCGCTGGCGGTGGCGTCCTGCGGGCGAAAGCCGAAAAGTTTGAGCAGGGCTTCCACGCATTTTTGTTCGCGCTGGCGCACGGCCTTGCGTAAATCGCCGATGGCTTGCTGTTCATCCTCGGTGACCACGCTGCGCCGGCACGCGGCGCAGTCGATCAACAATTCGGCGATCAACCGCGCGGCGCTCTGCTGGCGGGCCTGGCGCTGGGCTTGCTGATCAAGGATCAGCCGTTCCAGCTGCGGCCGCGCATTCTCCAGCAGCAGGGCCAGGCTTTCATACAGGCGGCGCTCCCCGTCTTCCGGCGGCGCGACGCTGTCGAACCGCACCAGCGCATGCAGGCCCAGGCGGGCCAGGGCTTCGCGCCAGTCGGGTTCGCGGTGGTCGCTGCTGCTGACGAAGTTGAGCACCGGCAGCAGCGGCTTGCCGCAACTGGCCAGCACTTGCAGCTCGTCGCGGTACTTGGCCAGCACCGGCTCGCGAGCGTCGATCACATACAGGCCGGCGTCGCAGGCCAGCAGTTGGCGCAAAACCTTGGCCTCCTGTTCGAAACGCTGGCGCGCCTCGCTGCCTTCCAAGAAACGCGCCAGGCGTGCCGGGCCGTCCAAGCGCTCGCCGGGGCGATCCAGGCGCTCCAGGTAGTCGAGCAGGGCGATTGCGTCTTCCAGGCCGGGCGTGTCGTACAGCTCCAGCAAGGCTTCGCCGTCGACCGACAACCGCGCGCCTTCCACATGCCGCGTGGTGCTGGGGCGATGAGAGACTTCGCCGAAGCCGACGTCACGGGTCAGCGTGCGCAAAAGCGACGTCTTGCCGACGTTGGTGTGGCCGACCACGGCCAGTTTCAGCGGTTTAGTCATGACCGGTCTCCAGCCATGTGAGCGGCGCGCAGTCGGCGAAGGGCAGTTCGAGTTGGTGCAACGCGGCGTGCCAATCGCCAAGGCGCTCGGCGTCCAGCGCCTGGCCGGGCGGTGCCTGCAGCAGCCACACGCGGGTGGCCGTGGCGCTGCGTGCCAGTTCGGCGATCAGCGCCAGGCTGCCCCGGTCAGGCGAGCGACGAGGGTCGCAGGCGATGGCCAGGCGTGCGGGTGGGAAGCGCGTGAGCTGTTCCAGCAGTTTGTTGCGCGATTCGCGGCTGTCCAGAATGCCGGCGTTTTTGATGCTCGCCGGTAATTTGGGCGGCCACGGGTGTTGATCGTCGAGTTCGATGGCCACCAGCAGGGCGCCGTCGCTCTGCAGTTCGCTGACGCCACCGCTGACCTGGTGCAGCTGTTCAGGCGCTGCATCGTTGACACCGAGCCGTTCGCTGCTTGGCATCAGGCGTTCGCGCAATGAGCTGTAGCCGGGCAGGTTGAGGTCCAGGCGCAAGGCGGCGCGCCCGCGTTTCCAGCGCCACAGGCACAGCAGCGCGAGGATCAACCGCGGCAGCAGGCCGTAGACCAGCAGCACGCCGACCAGCCAGGCGGCCCAGGCTTGGCGTGCGCTTTCGATATTCAGGGCGGAGTCGCCGCTGGCGCGGATCATGTCGACGGTCGGCACGTTAAAGCCCAGCAGCGCGGGCAGGCTGCCGAAGGCTTGGGTGACGGCGACAAAGGTGTCGGCGCCCAGGATGGTGGTTTCCCACACAAAACCGTAGCGCCGGGTGGCCAGCAGTGTCAGCAAAATCACCATGGCACTGAGCAATGCCAGCAACCACAGGCTGTTGACCAGCACACCCACTGCCCAGCGATTGAGTTTGTGGCGTTGCAGCAACAGCAGCAGTGCCGGCGCCAGCTGAGCTGCCTTGGCATCACGCGCGAATTTTTCGCTGAGCCACAGCCACAGGCGGCCGAGGCTGGCGCTGTGCTCGCCGGCAAACGCCAGGCCCAAGGCCCAGCTCAGCAGCAGAATCAGGTTCAAGCCGAGCAGACTGCCCAGCGCCCAGAACACATTCACCGGAGTCAGGCCGTTACCCAGCGCGGCAAACGCCAGGCCGGCGCCACTGATCACCGCGACCACGGCCAACAGCACCAGCGCCAAACGGGCGCCTTGCAGCCAGCGGGTGAGGGCGGCGGTCAATCCGTCGCGTTCGGCCAAGTGCAGGGCGCGCGCCTGGATGCGCGTCGGCAAGTCGCCACCGGCCGTGCGGGCCAAGCGGTTGGCTTCCAGGTCTTCGAGTGGGCCGGCGTGTTCTTCACGCAGGCGCACGGTTTCTGTCAGCCAAAGGGTGTGCAGGGGAGTCAGAGCAGTCACGCGCCGTCCTGTTGAGCAAGTGAGGTTGGAGCATAACCGCTGACTCGCAGCTCTGGTATTCTCGTCGCCATGAAAAAAACTCTCCCTTTAAGCCTGATCGCAGCCCTCGGTGAAAACCGCGTGATCGGCGTCGACAACAGCATGCCCTGGCATTTGCCGGGGGATTTCAAATATTTCAAGGCCACCACGCTCGGCAAGCCGATCATCATGGGGCGCAAGACCTGGGATTCGCTGGGCCGACCGCTGCCGGGGCGCTTGAATATCGTGGTCAGCCGTCAGACCGATCTGGCGCTTGAAGGTGCGGAAGTTTTTCCGTCGCTGGCTGCGGCGGTGGAACGGGCCGAGGCCTGGGCGCTGGAGCAGGGCGTGGATGAGCTGATGCTGATCGGCGGTGCGCAGTTGTATGCGCAAGGGTTGGAGCAGGCGGATCGCCTGTATCTGACGCGGGTTGCGTTGAGCCCGGACGGGGACGCGTGGTTTCCCGAGTTTGATCTGAACCAGTGGAAGCTGGTGTCGAATGTCGAGAACCCGGCCGAGGGCGATAAGCCCGCGTACAACTTCGAAGTCTGGGAAAAAGCCTAAAAGCATCGGGGGCAAGCCCCCTCCCACAGTTGACCGAGTGAACGCGATCAAGTGTGGGAGGGGGCTTGCCCCCGATAGCGGTCTATCAGGCCTGCGCTAACTCCGCATGCTCATCGGCATTGAGCAACGCTTTATCCGTCTGTCCCATGATCTGGCTGGTAATCGCGCCCGCCGTCATCGAACCGTTCACGTTCAGCGCCGTACGGCCCATGTCGATCAGCGGCTCCACGGAAATCAGCAGCGCCACCAGTGACACCGGCAAGCCCATCGCCGGCAGTACGATCAGCGCGGCAAAGGTCGCGCCGCCGCCAACACCGGCTACACCGGCTGAACTCAAGGTCACGATGGCGACCAGCGTCGCGATCCACAGCGGGTCGAGCGGGTTGATGCCCACGGTCGGTGCAACCATCACCGCGAGCATGGCCGGGTAGAGACCGGCGCAACCGTTCTGGCCGATGGTCGCGCCAAACGAGGCGGCGAAACCGGCAATCGATTGCGGGATACCCAGGCGGCGGGTCTGCGCTTCAATGCTCAGCGGGATGGCGGCTGCGCTGGAGCGGCTGGTGAAGGCAAAGGTCAGCACTGGCCACACCTTGCGGAAGAAGCGCAGCGGGTTGACCCCGGCCAGCGACAGCAGCAGGCCGTGCACCACAAACATCAGGCCCAGCGCCAGGTACGACACCACCACAAAACTGCCGAGTTTGATGATGTCTTGCAGGTTGGAGCCGGCGACCACTTTGGTCATCAGCGCCAGTACGCCGTAGGGCGTCAGCTTCATCACCAGGCGCACCAGGCGCATCACCCAGGCTTGCAGGGTGTCGATGGCGTTGAGCACTTTCTGGCCTTTTTCCACGTCGTCCTTGAGCAGTTGCAGTGCGGCAACCCCGAGAAACGCAGCAAAAATCACCACGCTGATGATCGACGTCGGCTTGGCCCGGGCCAGGTCGGCAAACGGATTGGCTGGCACGAACGACAGCAGCAGCTGCGGAATATTCAGGTCGGCGACCTTGCCTGCGTAATCACTCTGGATCACTTGCAGGCGCGCCATTTCCTGGGTGCCGGCCACCAGGCCTTCTGCGGTAAGGCCGAACAGGTTGGTCAGGCCGATACCGATCAGCGCCGCAATTGCCGTGGTGAACAGCAGCGTACCGATGGTCAGGAAGCTGATCTTGCCCAGGGACGAGGCGTTATGCAGACGCGCCACGGCGCTGAGGATCGAGGCGAATACCAGCGGGATCACGATCATTTGCAGCAACTGCACGTAACCATTGCCGACCAGATCAAACCAGCTGATCGAGGCTTTGAGCACCGGGTTGCCGTCGCCATAAATCGTGTGCAACGCCGCGCCGAACAGCACGCCGAGCACCAGCGCGAACAGAACCTTCTTGGCGAGGCTCCAGTGTGTGCGGCGGGTTTGTGCCAGGCCCAAAAGCAGGGCCACGAACACCAGTACGTTGAGAATCAGGGGCAGATTCATTGAAGCTCCGTTGAGAAGGCAGCCAATCGCGTGAGCCTGCGATTGCGAACCGGAAAGCCTAACAGCTTGAAATATATTGATTTAATACCGATATGGAATGGTGACTGTCGTTTTTGGAATAAGCCTTTGACGTTCAGGCACACGCCCTTGGCGCAATCACGACGCAAGCGGTCGTGCTCGGGCGATAACTGTCACACAGATTTGTTAGCGTCGATGTCTTTCACTCAGGGAGAAATCGCTTATGAAGTTCGCGCCAACACTACTGGCCGCCGCCTTCTGCTTGGGCCTCGCCAGCCAGGCATTTGCCGCCACCGAGTTGAAGCACTGGCCGGCGCCTGCCGCCGAGCAACTGAACAAGATGATCGCCGCCAACGCCAACAAGGGTAACTTCGCGGTGTTCGACATGGACAACACCAGTTACCGCTACGACCTCGAAGAGTCCCTGCTGCCGTACCTTGAGAACAAAGGCCTGATCACCCGCGACACCATGGACCCGTCCCTCAAGCTGATTCCGTTCAAAGACACCGCCGACCACAAGGAAAGCCTGTTCAGCTACTACTACCGACTCTGCGAAGTGGACGACATGGTCTGCTACCCGTGGGTTGCGCAGATTTTCTCCGGCTTCACCCTCAAGGAGCTCAAGGGCTATGTCGACGAGATGATGGCGTCGGGCAAGCCGGTGCCGGTCACCTATTACGACGGTGACGTGGTCAAGACCATGGACGTGCAGCCGCCGAAAGTCTTCACCGGCCAGGCTGAGCTGTTCAACAAGCTGATGGAAAACGGCATCGAGGTGTATGTGATGACCGCCGCGTCCGAGGAGTTGGTGCGCATGGTCGCCGCCGATCCGAAGTACGGCTACAACATCAAACCCGAGAACGTCATCGGCGTGAGCACCTTGCTCAAGGATCGCAAGACCGGCGAGCTGACCACCGCGCGTAAGCAGATCGCCGCCGGCAAGTATGACGAGAAGGCCAACCTCGGCCTGGAGCTGACCCCGTACCTGTGGACCCCGGCGACCTGGATGGCCGGCAAGCACGCAGCGATCCTCACCTACATCGATGAGTGGAAAAAACCGGTGATCGTGGGCGGCGACACCCCCACCAGCGACGGTTACATGCTGTTCCACGATGTGGACGTGGCCAAGGGCGGCGTCCACCTGTGGATCAACCGCAAGGATAAATACATGACTCAACTCAACGGCATGATGGCCAAACACGCGGCGGCCCAGGCCAAGGAAGGGCTGCCGGTGACGGCGGACAAGAACTGGGTGATCGTCAAGCCGGACGAGATTCAGTAAGACCGAGTCGCCTGCTTTCGCGAGCAAGCCCGCTCCCACATTTTGACCGCATGCTCATGGTGGAACTCGGTCACCTGTGGGAGCGGGCTTGCCCGCGAAGGCGGTGTGTCAGGCAGTGCGTGAGTCGGCTGGCCCGCCGCTATCGCAGGCAAGCCAGCTCCCCCATTCGACCGCATGCTTAAGTTGGAACCCGATCAACTGTGGGAGCGGGCTTGCCCGCGAAGGCGGTGCGTCAGGCAGTACATGAGTTGGCGGGCCCACCGCTATCGCAGGCAAGCCAGCTCCCACATTCGACCGCATGCTTAAGTTGGAACCCGATCAACTGTGGGAGCGGGCTTGCCCGCGAAGGCGGTGTGTCAGGCAGTACAAGAGTCGGCTGGCCCACCGCTATCGCAGGCAAGCCAGCTCCCACATTCGACCGCATTCTTAAGGTGGGACCCGATCCACTGTGGGAGCGGGCTTGCTCGCGAAGGCGGTGTGTCAGGCAGTACATGAGTCGGCTGGCCCACCGCGATCGCAGGCAAGCCAGCTCCCACATTTGACCGCATGCTCATGTTGGAACCCGATCAACTGTGGGAGCGGGCTTGCCCGCGAAGGCGGTGTGTCAGGCAGTACATGAGTCGGCTGGCCCACCGCTATCGCAGGCAAGCCAGCTCCCACATTCGACCGCATGCTCATGTTGGAACTCGGCTTACTGCTGAAGGGTTTATCCAGACAAAAAAATGCCCCGCACGTGGCGGGGCATTTTTATGCGCGAGGCTTACAGGCCGTCGAGCATCGCTTTGTTACGCACAGCGCCTTTGTCGGCGCTGGTGGCCAGCAAGGCGTAAGCCTTCAACGCAGTGGTGACCTTGCGCGGACGCTTCTCGACCGGTTTCCAGCCTTTCTTGTCCTGCTCAACCCGGCGGGCGGCCAGTTCTTCGTCGCTGATCAACAGATTGATCGAGCGGTTCGGAATGTCGATCAGCACTTTGTCGCCGTCCTGCACCAGGCCAATCGCGCCGCCGGCAGCGGCTTCTGGCGAAGCGTGGCCGATGGACAGGCCCGAGGTGCCGCCGGAGAAACGGCCGTCGGTGAGCAGGGCGCAGGCTTTGCCCAGGCCTTTGGATTTCAGGTACGACGTCGGGTAGAGCATCTCTTGCATGCCCGGGCCGCCTTTCGGGCCTTCGTAGCGGATGATCACGATGTCGCCGGCCTTTACTTCGTCGGCGAGGATGCCGCGCACGGCGCTGTCCTGGCTTTCGAAGATCTTGGCGTTGCCTTCGAACACGTGGATGGATTCATCCACACCGGCGGTTTTCACCACGCAGCCATCCAGTGCGATGTTGCCGTACAGCACGGCCAGGCCGCCTTCTTGCGAGTAGGCGTGCTCGACACTGCGGATGCAGCCGTTTTCACGGTCGTCATCGAGGGTGTCCCAACGGGTGGACTGGCTGAACGCCGTTTGCGTCGGGATGCCGGCCGGGCCTGCCTTGAAGAAGTGATGCACGGCTTGGTCGGTGGTCTGGGTGATGTCCCACTTGGCGATGCCTTCGGCCATGCTCGTGCTGTGCACGGTCGGCAGGTCGGTGTGCAGCAGGCCGCCACGGGCCAGCGAGCCGAGGATCGAGAAGATCCCGCCGGCGCGGTGCACGTCTTCCATGTGGTATTTCTGGATGTTCGGCGCGACTTTGCACAGTTGCGGCACGTGCCGGGACAGACGGTCGATGTCGCGCAGGTCGAAATCGATCTCGGCTTCCTGGGCGGCGGCCAGCAAGTGCAGGATGGTGTTGGTGGAACCGCCCATGGCGATGTCCAGGGTCATGGCGTTTTCGAACGCCTTGAAGTTGGCGATGTTGCGCGGCAGCACCGACTCATCGTTGTCGGTGTAGTAACGCTTGCACAGCTCGACGATGGTGCGGCCAGCCTGCAGGAACAGCTGCTCGCGGTCGCTGTGGGTGGCCAGCGTGGAACCGTTGCCCGGCAAGGCCAGGCCCAGGGCTTCGACCAGGCAGTTCATCGAGTTGGCGGTGAACATGCCGGAGCACGAGCCGCAGGTCGGGCAGGCGCTGCGCTCGTATTCCGCGACTTTCTCGTCAGACGCGCTGGAATCGGCGGCGATCACCATGGCATCCACCAGGTCGAGGCCGTGGGAGGCGAGCTTGGTCTTGCCGGCTTCCATTGGGCCGCCGGAGACGAAGATCACCGGGATGTTCAGGCGCAGGGAGGCCATCAGCATGCCGGGGGTGATTTTGTCGCAGTTGGAGATGCACACGATGGCGTCGGCGCAGTGGGCGTTGACCATGTATTCCACGGAGTCGGCGATGATCTCGCGGCTCGGCAGCGAATACAGCATGCCGTCATGGCCCATGGCGATGCCGTCATCCACGGCGATGGTGTTGAATTCTTTGGCCACGCCGCCGGCGCGTTCGATCTCGCGGGCGACCAGTTGGCCCAGGTCCTTGAGGTGGACGTGGCCGGGTACGAACTGGGTGAACGAGTTGGCAATCGCGATGATCGGCTTTTTGAAGTCGTCATCTTTCATCCCCGTGGCACGCCACAGTGCGCGCGCGCCGGCCATGTTGCGGCCGTGGGTGGATGTTTTCGAGCGGTAATCAGGCATGGAGCACTCCGGGCGGCTAATCAAGTACTAAAGGGAAGTGAGCTTCTATTGACGTCTGGAACACTCAGAAAATGGCCGTGTGTCCAAACGTTGCCACTCGCGTCGCGGGATCGCCGCGTGCTTGGGCCTCGAGCTCATAAACCCGCCGGGGGATGACTGGCGATGAATAGGGTCGATTCTACACCGCTGGCGGCCGGAGGGAATGGCCGCCAGCGTGTAGATAGCGCTTACGAGACGTGTGGGTGTGCAAGTTTCATGGTCAGCGGCCGACCCGCGCGTTCGTCATCACGCCCCAAACGCTGAGCACGATGAAGCTGATGGCGATGGTCATCAGCAGGTTGGCCCCGGCTTGGGCGAGGGCGGCGCTGCTGACGGCAGCGGTGATGAACATGATGCTGTTGCCGGCCGAGGCGGCGGTGCCGGCGCTGCTGGAGAACAGCAACATGGCGGCGGAAATCGCGGCGGGGCGAACCAGAGTTACGGCCAGGGCGCTGATCAGCATCGGGATCAGCAGGGTGATGGTGGTGATGGCTCCAAGACCGACGATCAGCATCAGAAGCACGCCTGCGATAAGCAGCAATCCAAGGCCGATGTTGATTTGCCGGGACAGCGAGATGCGTTTTTGAAGATACGACGCCGCCAAGCCACCGAGCAGATAGGCCACGCCATACACCATGAGTACCAGTGCGTACTGGTATTCGGAGAGTTTCAACGAGTCCATGAAAATCAACGGTGTCACGCTGATCAAGGCGAAGTAGCAGGCGAACACCAACGCGGCGATCCACCAGTAACGCAGGAAGTCGCGATTGGTCGCGACATCTTTCAGCGTGCCGATGATCGAAACCGGCGTGCGGTGCGGGCTGGCGGACTTGGAGGGCAGTATGCAGAACGCATGGATCAACATCCCCAACGCCATCAGTGCGAATCCATAGAAACTACCCTGCCAATCGAAGGTGGTTTGCAACCAGGAGCCGATCAGCGGTGACAAGGCGACGAACGAGCCGCTCAGGGTCATGTAGTAGAGGCGCACACGGGCTCGATCCTGTTCTTCGAACAGGTCTTCCACTAACGCGTGGCCCAGTACGAAGAAGCCGCAACCCATGGCCTGGACCGAGCGAAACAGCAGGAAGCTCAGGTAGTCCGTCGATAATGCGCAACCTATCGCACCAAGGATCGACAGCGTGATGCAACCGAGCAGGACTTCCTTGCGGCCCCATTTATCCGACAGTGGGCCGGCAATCAATTGGGACACTGAAAACACCAGCGTGAACAGACTGATCGACAGTGCGATTTCTGCGGTAGGTGTGTCGAACCTGGCAGCCAGTGCGGGAAACGAGGGCAGCAGAATGTTGATAGGGAAAAAGCTGATCAGGGAAATGCAGGTGATGAGGATGAAGCGGGAGAGGTAGGGCCCAGACATTGTTTTTGTTTTCCGGAGTAATTCCAGAAACCGATACTAGTCTGCGAAATGTGGAATTCAATCAAAACCGTTGAAGGACGGTTCCCGAATTGTTGTGGTTTGCGGTGATAGGAAAGTTGCCCTGACACACCACAAACCAAAATGTGGGAGCGGGCTTGCTCGCGAATACGTAGTGTCAGTCAACTCATTCATCGACTGACTTGCCGCTTTCGCGAGCAAGCCCGCTCCCACATTTACCCCGCGTTCAATCAGCTATTGGGCAACAACCGGCACGTAATGCTCTTGATGTAGCGCGTTTCGGCAATCGCCGGGTGCACCGGGTGATCCGGGCCCTGGCCGCCGCGTTCGAGCATCTGGATATTGCGGTCCAGGTGACGGGCGCTGGTCAGCAGGATGTTTTGCAGGTCGTCTTCCGGCAAGTGCATCGAGCAGGATGCGCTGACCAGGATGCCGTCCTTGCTGAGCAGGCGCATGGCTTGCTCGTTCAGGCGGCGGTAGGCGCCTTCGCCGTTTTTCATGTCTTTTTTGCGTTTGATGAAAGCCGGTGGGTCGGCCACGATCACGTCGAAGCGTTCTTCGCTGGCTTTCAGCTCTTTGAGGGCTTCGAACACATCGCCTTCGATGCAGGTCATCTTCTCGGCAACGCCGTTCAGCGCAGCGTTGCGCTCCACGCCGTCGAGGGCGAAGGCGGAGGCGTCGACGCAGAACACTTCACTGGCGCCGAAGGCTGCGGCCTGCACGCCCCAGCCACCGATGTAGCTGTAAAGGTCCAGCACGCGTTTGCCTTTGGCATACGGCGCCAGGCGGGCGCGGTTCATGCGGTGGTCGTAGAACCAGCCGGTCTTCTGGCCCTGGATTACCGGGGCTTCGAATTTCACGCCGTTCTCTTCCAGCGCGACCCACTCCGGCACCAGGCCGAACACGGTTTCAACGTAGCGGTTGAGGCCTTCGGCGTCGCGCGCGGCGGAGTCGTTCTTGAACAGGATGCCGCTTGGCTTGAGCACTTGGGTCAGGGCGGCGATCACGTCTTCTTTGTGGGCTTCCATGGTCGCCGAAGCGATCTGGACGACCAGGATGTCGCCGAAACGGTCAACTACCAAGCCCGGCAGCAGGTCGGAGTCGCCGTACACCAGACGGTAGAACGGCTTGTCGAACAGGCGATCACGCAGCGACAGGGCCACATTGATGCGGTGCACCAGCAGCGACTTGTCCAATGGCAACTTGATGTCGCGCGACAGCAGGCGTGCGCAGATCAGGTTGTTCGGGCTCATGGCCACGATGCCCAGGGTCTTGCCGCCGGCCGCTTCCAGGATAGCCTGGTCGCCTGCCTGGAAGCCGTGAAGTGGGGTGGCGGCCACGTCGATTTCGTTGCTGTAGACCCACAGGTGGCCGTTGCGCAAACGACGATCGGCGTTGGCTTTGAGACGCAGGCTTGGCAGGGACATGACGTCGCTCCGGAAAAAAGAGCGGGAGTATACCGTGTTGTGCATGAATTCGCGGCGCCGCCGGACATGTGGGAGCGGTTTCAGTTCGGCATTTGGGTGTCGGTCAAGTCTTCATAAGGGTTAGAATCGCCGCCTAGCCCAGAGTGTGTACTTATGTCCCAAGAGCTTTCCGCCGAACAGATCCAACAGGCCCTGCAAGGCATCAGCGTGCCGCCTCAACCGCAAATCATGGTGGATTTGCAGATGGAGCAGTACATGCCCGACCCGGACCTGGAAGTGATCGCGCGGTTGATCTCCCAGGACCCGGGCCTGTCCGGCGCATTGCTGAAGATCGTCAACTCGCCGTATTACGGCCTGAGCAACAAGATTGCCTCGATCCAGCGCGCGGTGAACCTGCTGGGCAGCCGTTCGATCATCAACTTGATCAACGCACAGTCGATCAAAGGCGAGATGAGCGACGACACCATTGTCACCCTCAACCGCTTCTGGGACACCGCCCAGGATGTGGCCATGACCTGCCTGACCCTGGCCAAGCGCACCGGCTCGCAGGCGGTGGACGAGGCTTATGCCCTGGGGCTGTTCCACGATTGCGGCGTGCCGTTGATGCTCAAGCGGTTCCCCAATTACATGACGGTGCTGGAGCAGGCCTACGCCAATGCCGGGCCCGATTGCCGCGTGGTCGACACCGAGAACAACGCGTTCAACACCAACCATGCCGTGGTCGGCTACTACACCGCCAAATCCTGGCGCCTGCCGGAGCATGTGACCGACGCGATCGCCAACCACCACAACGCGTTGGCGATTTTCAGCGATGAGTCGTCGCGCACGCCGCAACTTAAAAACCTGTTGGCCATCCTGAAAATGGCTGAGCACATCTGTTCGTCCTGTCGCGTGCTGGGTAACCAGGCCGTGGACCATGAGTGGAATGCCATCGGCCATCTGGTGCTGGATTACGTGGGCCTGTCGGACTACGACTTCGAAAGCATGAAGTTGTCGATCCGCGAACTGGGCGCGCACTGACCCTTTTTTCACGAGGTACACATGCCCGAGTTACCAGAAGTCGAAACCACCCGGCGCGGGATTGCGCCGCACCTGGAAGGCCAGCGCGTCAGCCGTGTGGTGGTGCGTGAGCGGCGCCTGCGCTGGCCGATCCCGGAAGACCTGGATGTGCGCCTGTCCGGGCAGCGCATCGTGCTGGTGGAGCGGCGGGCCAAGTACCTGTTGATCAATGCCGAAGTGGGCACTTTGATCAGCCACTTGGGCATGTCGGGCAACCTGCGGCTGGTGGAAGCCGGTTCGCCCGCGCTCAAGCATGAGCATGTGGACATCGAGCTGGAGTCGGGAATGGCGCTGCGCTACACCGACCCACGGCGCTTCGGCGCGATGCTCTGGAGCCAGGACCCGCACAACCACGAATTGCTGATTCGCCTGGGGCCGGAGCCGTTGACTGACCTGTTTGACGGCGAGCGGCTGTTCCAGCTGTCCCGCGGCAAGTCCGTGGCGGTGAAGCCGTTCATCATGGACAACGCGGTGGTGGTGGGCGTGGGCAATATCTATGCGACCGAAGCGCTGTTTGCCGCCGGGATTGATCCGCGTCGCGCCGCCGGTGGCATTTCACGCGGGCGTTACTTGAAGCTGGCAGTTGAGATCAAGCGTGTGCTGGCCGCCGCCATCGAGCGTGGCGGCACCACATTGCGGGACTTTATCGGCGGTGACGGGCAGCCGGGGTATTTTCAGCAGGAACTGTTCGTCTACGGCCGGGGCGGCGAGGCGTGCAAGGTCTGCGGCAGCGAGTTGCGCAATGTGGTGTTGGGGCAGCGGGCGAGTGTGTTTTGCCCTAAGTGCCAGAGCTGAGTGTTGTGTGAGGGGCTGATGCCGCCATCGCAGGCAAGCCAGCTCCCACACTTGACCGTATTCACACGTTTAAATGTGGGAGCTGGCTTGCCTGCGATGAGGTCCGGATGGGCGCCACAGAGTCTCAGGCCTTACCGGTAATCTTCCGGTACTTCTCCATCAACTGCTCTTCAGTCTCAGGGTGTGCTTCATCCAGCGGAATGCAATCCACCGGGCACACTTGCTGGCACTGAGGCTCGTCGTAGTGGCCGACACATTGGGTGCACAGGTTGGGGTCGATCACGTAGATCTCTTCACCCTGGGAAATCGCAGCGTTCGGGCACTCAGGTTCGCAGACGTCGCAGTTGATGCAATCGTCGGTGATGATCAGGGACATGGAAACTCCTGCCAGGGCTGTCAGCCAGGGCATCTGAAAACGAATGCGCGCAATTGTGCCGCATTGGCGCCCGCAGTGCGAGCTGTGGCGATCGCTGGGCTTGTTGTGGGGAGCGGCGCGCCTGTTGTGGCGAGCTCCGTGCCTTTTGTGGCGAGCGGGCTTGCCCCGCGTTGGGCTGCGAAGCGGCCCTGAAAACAGGCCGCCGTGTTTTGGCTGAAACTATGCGGTGGGTTTATTGGGGCTGCTTCGCAGCCCAACGCGGGGCAAGCCCGCTCGCCACAATAAGCCCGCTCAGCACAGATAAGCCAGGCTCAGCACAGACAAACCGGGCTCAGCATTGGCAAACCAGGCTTTGCACAGACAAGCCCGCGCTTCAGAAATTATTTCTTGAAGCGCAGTGTCAGCGCATCCGCCACAGCCGGGTGTACGAACTTGGTGATATCTCCGCCCAAAGCGGCGATTTCACGGACCAACGTCGAGGAAATGAACGAATAACGCTCCGACGGCGTGAGGAACAGGCTTTCCACGTCCGGCGCCAATTGGCGGTTCATGTTGGCCAGCTGGAATTCGTATTCGAAGTCCGACACCGCACGCAGGCCACGCAGGAACACATTGGCGTTCTGCTCTTTGGCGAAGTGTGCCAGCAGCGTTGAAAAACCCACCACTTCCACATTAGGCAGGTGTTTGGTGACCTCACGCGCCAGCTCCACGCGCTGTTCCAGGGGAAACAGCGGGTTTTTCTTGGGGCTGGCAGCGACCGCGATGATCACATGGTCGAACAGGCGAGAGGCGCGTTCGACCAGATCGCCATGGCCTTTGGTAATCGGGTCGAAGGTACCTGGGTACAACACTCGGTTCATCGCGTCGTCCTGGCGGAGTCCGTTGGGGAACCGGATGGTATCGCAGCCATCCCGGTCGGCCAAGTCAACTTATGCAGAAGAAAGCACTATAGACACCGCGAATAACCTGTTTTTTCACGCTGTTTTCAGACGTTCGGCCAACGCTGTCGCCAGTTGCGCGGTTAATCCATACACCGACAATTGCGGGTTGGCCCCAATGCTGGTGGGGAATAACGAGCCATCGTGGATCGACAGATTGCGCAACTGGTGATGGCGACCGAGGCTGTCAGCCACGGCGTTTTTCGGGTCTTCGCCCATGGCGCAACCGCCCATCACGTGGGCGCTGCCCAGGGTGGTTCGATGCAGTTCCAGGCTCAGGCCGTCGATCAGGCTGCGTGCCTCGGCCAGGGTGCTGACGTAACGCGCGTCGTGATGCAACGGCTTGACCGACTTGGCGCCCGCCGCGAACTGGATCTCGGCCATGCTGTGGAAGGCTCGGCGCAGGCCGTCCCAGGCGTAGGGCGATACTGCGTAATCGAGAACCGGCGTACCGTCACCGCGTAATTCCACCGTGCCGCCAGGGCTGTCGGGATGAAAGCCATCGCGTAAAAGGGCAAGCATGGCGTGGGTATGGGGCAACTGGCTCATATCCAGCGCGTTGCCGGTGCCGTAACCGCCGAATAGTGTGCTGGCCAACCCAGGGTGCAAGGGCGGTGCCTCCAGCTTGTAGGACATTTTGCCGGTGGTGCCGTCCAGCCACTGGAAGTGATCGGAATAAATTGACTGCGGCGCGCCGTAGAACGGGTTGATCACCTCGTCAAACTGCCCGGCAGAGAAATTCACCAGATGCAGGAACGTGCGCTTGCCCACGCGCGAATGCGGGTCGGGCGCGTCCGAACGCATCAGCAGCGCCGGGCTGTTGATGCCGCCGCCCGACAGCACGTAATGCCTGGCCTTGACGGTTATCTTGCGACCGGTGGGCGCGACGCAACGCTCGTACATGGCCACGCATTCCAGGCTGCTGATGGTGTCGCCGCTGTACTTGAGCCGTTCTGCGCGGGCGAGATACAGCAGTTCGCCGCCCTTTTCCAGGGTGGACGGAATGGTAGTCACCAGCATCGACTGCTTGGCGTTGACCGGGCAACCCATGCCGCAATACCCCAGGTTGAAACAGCCGCGCACGTTGCGTGGGATCACGTGCCAGCTGTAACCGAGCTTTTCGCAGCCTTTGCGGATCACATCATTGTTGGCATTCGGTGGCATGGCCCACGGGGCGATGCCCAGGCGCTGTTCCATCTTCTCGAACCACGGCGCCATCTCGGCGCTGCTGTGGCCTTTTACCGCGTACTCACTGGCCCAGTGGGTGAGGGTGGCGTCCGGCGTTCGGAAGCTGGAGGTCCAGTTGATCAATGTGGTGCCGCCCACCGCCCGGCCCTGCAGGATGGTTATCGCGCCGTCTTTGCTCATGCGGCCAATGCCTTCCTGGTACAGGCTGGCGTAGGCCTCGTCTTCGAGCAGCTTGAAGTCGCTGCTGGTCTTGAGCGGGCCCTCTTCGATCAGCAGCACCTTGTAGCCGGCGGCGCTGAGGATTTCGGCAGTGGTGCCTCCGCCGGCACCGCTGCCGATGATCACCACATCGGCTTCCAGCGTCAGGTCGCTGTCGAGTGCGGCGCCATTGTGGGTTTTCCAGCCGCGGGCCAGGCCGTCGCGGAACAGATCGGGTACGGGCATAGGTGTGCACTCTTATTTTTCTGTACGAAGTTGCGACCAGTGTGGGAGCTGGCTTGCCTGCGCTAGCGGTTTGCCTGCCGATCAATTCATCGCTGATACACCGCCATCGCAGGCAAGCCAGCTCCCACATTTTCTAATCAGGTTGTCAGGCCTAAATCTTCGGCGGGCCGGGGTAGCCGCAATGGGCCCAGGATTGCGGGCGGAAGTACCAGGCCATGATTACCAGCTTGAGCAACGAACCCTGGCCCATGCGCAGCAGGTTCAGGTAGCTGTTTTCCCAGCGGTGCAGGAAGTTGCGGATCTGTTCACTGCTGGCATTTTCCCAACTGCCCCAGATCCCCGTCAGCGGGCCGCGGGTGATGCCCATGCCCAGCACGTCGAACAGTTGCTGGGTAAGCTTGAACATCTCCGGCGACAGGTGCTGCAGGCTGTAGTCGAGTTTTTTCAGGGTGTCTTCAATCCCGGCGACCACGTCCTGGGCGCTGGCCACGCCCTCGAGCAGCACCGGGATCACTGCGCGCAAGAACGGCAAGTCACTGCTGCGCAGCATTGCAAAGCCGCTGGCCGGGGTGCTGCTGGAGCACCCGCTGAGGCTGGCGCCCAGCCCGGCAGTGGCCAGGAACGCGCTGGCACACAGGCCGATTTTCAAGACGCCGCGCCGCGACAGCGCAGGTGTTTCAGTCAGGCTAGGGTTCATTATTATTGTTGTCCCGAGAGTGGCGGAATCAGCGTACAAACAACTTCTGAATCAACTTCTGGATCGACTTGCCATAGGGCGGGTAGATCAATTTCGCCGCGTTCAGGCGCTGTTTCACCAGCACGCCCTTGGCCTTGCTGAATGTGAGGAACCCTTCGTGGCCGTGGTAGTGGCCCATGCCGGAAGGTCCGATGCCGCCGAAGGGCATGTCATCCTGAGCCACATGCAGCAGGGTGTCGTTCAGGCACACGCCGCCGGAGTGGGTTTCATGCAGCACGCGGTTCTGCTCGCCCTTGTTGTAGCCGAAGTAATACAGGGCCAGCGGACGAGGGCGCTGGTTGACGTAGGCAAAGGCCTGATCAATGCCGCGATACGGCACGATCGGCAGCACCGGGCCGAAGATTTCGTCCTGCATCACAGTCATTTCATCGCTGACATTCAGCAACAGGCTGTGGGACATGCGCCGTGCCTGGCCTTGGTCGTACAAGGTGATCAGGGTGGCGCCTTTCTCGGTGGCGTCTTTGACGTAGGCATTCAGCCTGGCCTGTTGCCGATCATTAATGATGGCGGTGTAGTCCGGGTTGTCGGTCAGGGTCGGGTAAAACCCGCGAACTGCCTTGCTGTAAGCCTCGACGAACCCCTCGATGCGATCTTCGGGCACCAGCACGTAGTCCGGCGCCACGCAGGTTTGCCCGGCATTCAGGCATTTGCCGAAGGCAATGCGCTCGGCGGCGTCCTTGAGCGGCACATCGGCGGAGACTATTGCCGGCGACTTGCCGCCCAGCTCCAGCGTCACCGGGGTCAGGTGTTCAGCCGCCGCACGCATCACGTGCTTGCCGATGCTGGTGGCGCCGGTGAACAGCAGGTGATCGAAGCGCAATTTGGAAAACGCCATGCCCACTTCGGCCTCGCCCAGCACCACGCACACCAGGTCTTCGGGGAAGATTTTCGCCAGCAGCGCCTTGAGCAGTTCACCCGTAGCGGGCGTGGATTCGCTGAGCTTGAGCATCACCCGGTTACCGGCCGCCAACGCGCCGACCAACGGGCCGATGGCCAAATACAGTGGGTAGTTCCACGGCACGATCACGCCGACCACGCCCAATGGTTGATAGATGACCTTGGCGGATGCCGGTTGGAAGGCGATGCCTACAGCGCGGCGGGAAGGTTTCATCCAGCCTTTGAGGTGTTTGCTGGCGTAGTGAATGCCATGCAGGCTCGGCATCAACTCGGCGAACAGGGTTTCGTCTGCGCTGCGGTGGCTGAAGTCCTGGCTGATCGCGTCGATCAGGGCCTGGCGTTCGTCGCTGAGCACATCGCGCAATGCCTTGAGCCATTGTTGGCGCTGCGCCGCCGGTGGCATCGGGTTGGCGGCATAGGCGCGACGCTGGGCGTCGAAAAGGTCCTGGAGTTGATCCAGCGCCTGGGAATCTTGCAGGTAGGCAACGTTGGCAGACATGGCGCAGTTCCCGATTGTTATAGGTCTGCCTGGATTTTTAGAGTCATTGCTCTAAATTGTCAAATATCATTGCAGCAACATGCGGATTTATCCAGACAAGGATAGGCCGTAAGATGCCCCATCACGTGTTTAGAAGCTGATCCCCTATGGCACCACGAGTAAAGACCAGCGAGCGCATTGTGCAAACCAGCCTGGAGCTTTTTAACCAGCAGGGCGAGCGCAGTGTCAGCACCAACCACATTGCCGCCCACATGGAAATTTCCCCGGGCAACCTGTACTACCACTTCCCCAACAAGCAGGCGATCATCGCCGTGCTGTTTCGCGAATACGAAGCCCTCGTGGACAGTTTCCTGCGCCCGCCCCAGGGCCGCGCCGTCACCGTCGAAGACAAGCGTTTTTACCTGCAGGCCGTGCTGGCGGGCATGTGGCGCTATCGCTTCCTGCACCGCGACCTGGAACACCTGCTGGAAAGCGACCCGGAACTGGCCACCGGCTACCGGCGCTTTTCCCAGCGTTGCCTGATCCAGGGCGGCGCTATCTATCAAGGGTTCGTCGATGCCGGCATCCTCAATATGGACCCGGTGCAAACCGAGGCGCTGACCCTCAATGCCTGGATCATCCTCACCTCGTGGGTGCGATTTCTGTGCACCACCAATGAAAATTCCGCCCACTTGAGCGCCGAGGCGATCAAGCGAGGGGTGTACCAGGTGCTGGTGCTGGAGGCGGGGTTTGTCACGCCCCAGGCCAAAGAGGCGGTAGACGCTTTGTTCAAAGAGTTTTACGTGCCGTTGAATCAGGCACTGGAAGAAGTGAAGTAGGACCTTTCCCGAATCTGTTCACAGGAGTCCGTCATGCCGCTTGCCCAACTGATCAGCCCCCAGCAACTCGCCGAGCGCCAGAAGGCGGCCGGGCTGGTGATCCTGGATTGCCGCTTTGCCCTGGAAGACCCGGACTACGGGCTTTGCAGCTACGCCGAAGGGCATATCGAAGGTGCGCAATATGCCGACCTGGAGCGCCACCTCAGCGGTGCGGTGACAAAGGGCGTGACCGGGCGTCATCCGTTGCCGGCGGCGGACACCTTGGCCGCGCAACTGCGGGCCTGGGGCATCAATGCCGACACGGACATCGTGCTGTATGACGACGGCCCCGGCGCCTATGCCGCCCGCGCGTGGTGGCTGCTGGCCTGGCTGGGCAAGCGCGATGGCGTGTTTATTCTGGACGCAGGCCTCAAGGCCTGGCACGCGGCCGGCTTCCCGCTGAGCCTGGACGCGCCCGTGGTTGAGCCAGGGACGTTTGCCGGTTCGCCGGACAATCACTTGGTGCTGGACGCCGAACACCTGCAAAAACGCCTCGGCGAACCGGGCATGACCTTGATCGACGCTCGCGCCCAGCCGCGTTTCCGTGGTGACGTGGAGCCCATCGACCCGATTGCCGGGCATATTCCCGGCGCGCAATGTGCGGCATTCAACGAAAACCTGGGCAGTGACGGTCGCTTCCTGCCAGCTGAGCAGCTCAAGCAGCGTTTCGCCGCGCAGTTGCAGGGCCGTTCGCCAGATGAGCTGGTGGCGTATTGCGGTTCGGGTGTGACCGCGTGCCATAACCTGTTCGCCCTGAGCCTGGCGGGTTACCCGCTGGGCAAGTTGTATGCGGGGTCGTGGAGCGAGTGGATTACCGATCCGGCGCGGCAAATCGCAACCGGCGACTAAGCCGCCAGCCCTGCAAACCCAATCAAAATGTGGGAGCGGGCTTGCTCGCGAATGCAGAGTGTCAGTCGATAGATTTGTGACTGATACACCGCCTTCGCGAGCAAGCCCGCTCCCACATTTTTTAACCGCGTTGTGTCAGTAGCCATTGCGGGATTCGGCGTTCGAGGTAGTAGCTCGGGCGTCTGAGAGAACCATCGACAAACCCCACATGCCCACCCTTGGCCAGCAGCTCAAACTCTGTGCAGTCCGACAGTTCGCTGGCCTCCGGCAGGCTGTGGGCGAACACAAACGGGTCATCGGCCGCCTGGATAATCAGCGTCGGCGTGCGAATATCGCCCAGGTAATAGCGACTCGACGCGCGGCGGTAATAGTCCTCGGCGCTGAGGAAACCGTGCAGCGGCGCCGTCACCCGCCCGTCGAAGTCCCAAAACGTGCGCATCTTCTCCAGCGAGCCCAGTGCCTCGAGGGTTTTCAGCCCGTCAGCTTGGCCATCCTGTAAAAAGCGCCGTTGCTTGACGCGGATATACGCCAGCATCTCGCGCATAAAGTGCTTCTGATACACCCGCGAAAACCCCAGCCCGATGCGATCCGCACACTGATCCAGGCGAAACGGCACCGACACCGCGGCCGCGCCATGCAGCCCCGAGGCTTCGCCGGTTTCGCCCAAGTGCTTGAGCAGCACATTGCCGCCCAGCGAATAACCCACGGCATACAGCGGCGCCAACGGTCGCTTGGCGCGCAGATGCGCAATCGCTGCTGCCAGGTCTTCGCTGGCGCCCGAGTGGTAACTGCGCGCCAGCAGGTTGGGCTCACCCGAGCACCCGCGCCAGTTCAACGCGGCGCTTGCCCAGCCCTGGGCGGCGAGGACTTTTTGCAAGCCGGCCACGTAGGGCGAATTGGACGAGCCGGTCAGCCCGTGCAGCACCAGCACCAATGGCGCTTGCGCGTCATGGGGGCCATGCCAGTCAAGATCGAGGAAGTCGCCGTCGTCCAGCCACAAGCGTTCGCGTTGGCGTTGGATATGCGTGGTGGGACGCCACAACGGCCCCCACAGCGTTTGCAGGTGTGGGTTGCCGAGGCCGAGAGCGGGTTTGAACAGGTCGACGGAAGGGGTCATGGACATCTCTGTGGCGAGCAGGCTTGTTGTGGCAAGCGAGGCTTCACGTGGCGAGCAGGCTTGCCCTGCGTTGGGCTGCGCAGCAGCCCCGGCTCAGTCACCGCGATCCGACAGAGTGAATGCGGTGACTGTTTTGGGGCCGCTTCGCAGCCCAACGCGGGGCAGGCCCGCTCGCCACACATCAGGCGGCGTTTTCGACCAGGCGGTGCCACAACGCGTAATACACCCGGCCGGACTTCTGCTCGCGGTGCAGGCGCCAGGCGCCCGGCAGGCCGAGGGTAGACGGCGCGGTTTCACTTTCAGTGTAGATCCACGCATCCGCCGCCAGCCACTGACGCTCTTCCAGCAGCGCACACACGGTCGGCAACAGGTTCTGATTGAACGGCGGGTCGAGAAACACCACGTCGTATTCAGTTGCCGCCTGGGTTTCCAGGTAGCGCAGCGCGTCGGCGGTCTGGACCTGGCCGGTGGTGCAGCGCAGGGTGCCCAGGTGTTCCTTGAGGCTGGACACCGCCACATTGCTGGCATCCAGCGCCTGGCCCTGGGCCGCGCCACGGGACAGCGCCTCCAGGAACAGCGCGCCGCTGCCGGCGAACGGGTCCAGCACCTTGGCGCCGCCGATGTACGGCGCAAGCCAGTTGAACAGGGTTTCACGCACGCGATCCGGCGTCGGGCGCAGGCCTACGACGTCGGGGAAGCTCAGCTTGCGGCTGCCCCATTCACCGCCAATGATGCGCAGTTGGCCCACACCGTTATGCACGTTGTGGACGGGTTTTTTCGGGCGAGATGAACTGGCCATTAGTGCTCCGGAACCCCGAGCGGCTGCTCGGCAGGTTTATCAGTGGGGGGCGGTAGTGGCTTTTGCGCAATCGTCGGGCCGGCGGTCACGATGACCATCTTGTCGGCGCTCAAGTGTTTATTCATTGCAGCCTTGACCTGCTCTACGGTCAGGGCCTGGGATTGTTTCATGAAATCCTCAAGATAGCTCAGCGGCAGGTTGTAGAAACCCATGGCGCCCAGCTGTCCGACGATATCGGCGTTGCTCGCGGTGGATAGCGGGAAGCTGCCGGCCAGCTCACGCTTGGCGTCGTCCAGTTCCTTTTGCGTCGGGCCGGTCTTGAGGTAGTCGGCCAGCACGTCTTCAACCAGGCGCAATGTGCCGCCGCTCATTTCGGCGCGGGTCTGCAGGTTGATCATGAATGGGCCGCGCACCTGCATCGGCGAGAAGCCGGAGTACACACCGTAGGTCAGGCCGCGCTTTTCACGCACTTCGCTCATCAAGCGGGTGCCGAAACCACCGCCGCCCAGAATCTGGTTGCCCAGCGACAAGGCCGCGTAGTCCGGATCGGCGCGGTCGATGCCCAATTGCGCGAACAGCAGGTGGGTCTGCTTGGACGGGAATTCGATATGGCTCAGGCCGGCTTGCGGTTCGCTCGGCTGGGCGATCTTCGCCAGGGCCGGGCCTTTAGGCAACGACGCGGAGACCTTGGCCGTCATGGCTTCGGCCTCGGCACGCGTCAGGTCACCGACCACTGCAATCACCGCATTGCCCGCCGCATACGCCTTGGCGTGGAACGTCTGCAATTGCGCGAGGTTAATTTTCGCAATGCTGTCGGGCGTGCCTTCGCTTGGGTGGGCGTAAGGATGGTCACCGTACAGGCGCTTGAACAGCTCAAGGCTGGCCAGCTTGGCCGGGTTCTGCTTCTGGTATTCAAAGCCTGCGAGGATCTGGTTTTTGATCCGCGCCAGGGAATCGGCAGGAAAGGTCGGCTTGCCGATCACATCGTCGAACAGCGCCAGGGCCGCGTCGCGCTTGTCGCTGTCGCTCAGGCTGCGCAGCGAAACCAGCGCCATGTCGCGGTAAGCACCATTGCCGAAGTCGGCGCCCAGGCCTTCAAAGCCGCTGGCGATCTGGCTGACATCCTTGCCCGGTACACCTTCGTTGAGCATCGCATTGGTCAGCAGTGCCAGGCCGGGCGTGTCGCCGTCCTGGCTGCTGCCGGCGGCGAACAGGATGCGCATGTCGAACATCGGTAATTCGTGGGCTTCGACGAACAGCACCTTGGCGCCTTCAGCGGTGGTCCAGGTTTGCACGTCGAGCTTGCGGTTGGTCGGCGCCTTGCCATCCAGTTCCGCCAGCGATTGCAGTTTGTTGGCCGATTCAGCTTTATCCAGGGCCTGGCTGGCGACGGATTCGCTTGGGCGCAGGAAGTACACGGCACTGGCGGCGATCAGGGTGACGACGACCAGGCCAGGAAAAATCAGGCGGCTGCTTTTACGATCACTCATGAGCGGTCTCCTCAGGCAAAACATGGGCGACGCTCAAACGCTCGCGGGTGAAATAAGTCTGTGCGGCTTTCTGGATATCTTCCGGCGTCACGCTTTGCAGGTCGGCCAGTTCGGTGTCCATCAGTTTCCAGGACAGGCCGACGGTTTCCAGGGAGCCGATAGCCGTTGCCTGGCTGGTGATGGAGTCGCGCTGGTAAACCACGCCGGCAATCACTTGAGCGCGGATACGCTCCAGTTCTTCGCTGGTCGGCGGCTTGGCTTTCAACTCGTCCAGCAGGCGCCACAAGCCGGCTTCGGCTTGGGCAATGGTCTTTTTCTTCTGCTGGTTCGGCGTGGCCGTCAGGGTGAACAGGCTGTCACCCGGGTGTAGGCGTCGTAGCTGGTCGAGGCGGCGGACACCAACTCTTCACCGCGCTCCAGTTGCTCCGAGATACGCGCGCTGTAGCCGCCGTCGAGCAGGGCCGAGAGCAGGCGCAGGGCTTGTACCGAGCGTTTGTCTTCGGCGGTGGCCAGGCCCGGTACGTTGAAACCAAGGATCACGCTCGGCAGTTGGGTCTGCACGTGCATCGTCAGCAGGCGTTCGCCGGGTTCGGCGAGTTCCAGCGGGATCTTGGCCGGCGGAACGTCACGCTTGGGGATAGGGCCGAAATAACGCTGGGCAAGGTTCTTGACCTCATCCGGGGTCACATCACCGACCACCACCAGCGTGGCGTTGTTTGGCACATACCAGGATTGATACCAGTGACGCAGCTCTTCGACTTTCATGCGTTCCAGGTCCGCCATCCAGCCGATGGTCGGCGTGTGGTAGCCGCTGGCCGGGTAGGCCATGGCCTTAAAGCGCTCGTAGGCCTTGGACATCGGGTTATCGTCGGTGCGCAGGCGGCGCTCTTCCTTGATCACCTCGATCTCGCGGCTGAACTCGTCGGCCGGCAGGCGCAGGCTGGCCATGCGGTCGGCTTCCAGCTCGAAGGCGACGCCCAGGCGATCACGGGCCAGCACTTGGTAGTAGGCGGTGTAGTCGTCGCTGGTGAAGGCGTTTTCTTCGGCGCCCAGATCGCGCAGGATCAGCGAGGCTTCGCCGGGGCCGACTTTGGCACTGCCCTTGAACATCATGTGTTCCAGGGCGTGGGACAACCCGGTCTGGCCGGGTGTTTCATAGCTCGAACCAACCTTGTACCAAACCTGTGAAACCACCACCGGCGCGCGATGATCTTCGCGCACGACCACTTTGAGGCCGTTATCCAGGGTGAATTCGTGGGTGGGTTGTGGGTCGGCAGCCAAGGCTGAAAGGGGCAGACAAACTGTGCTGAGCAGCAGGCCTGCAGCGCGGCGGGCTAGAGCATTCATTCGTTTTTAAACCTGTTGGGCTGCCCGCTTGGTCTTAGCGTCGGCGGGCGAGGAGGTGCTAGGATACTGATCCGATTTAGGGACGGCCACTGCGGCGGCCATCTTGTCCCGGATCCAGTCGTAGAAATGTTGGAATAGAGGGTGGTTTTCCCGATGATCTTCCACTTTTCGCCGATTTTATCGCTTCAGTCCTTTATTGAAACGATTTGTTGAGGCCTTTATTTACGCCTTGCAGAATGTTGCGCATGAACAAGCGAGCGTTAAAGCAGTCTGTTCTGCATCGAATTTATTTACCGAGGCGCCCTGGCGCATCGCTACTTTGAGATAGCCGTCCTCCATGTTTGGTTCCAACGACGACAAGAAGAGCCCAGCTGCGGCTGGCGAGAAAAAAGGCCTGTTCGGATGGCTGCGCAAAAAGCCGCAGGAAACCGTCGTCGAACAGCCACAGGTTCAGCCTGAGCCGATTCCCGAACCTATAGTTGACGCCGAACCGGTCGCTGAAATCCCGGCGCCGGTGGTGTTGCCGATGGCCGAGCCGGTGTTGCAGCCGGTGGTTGAGGAGGTGCCGGAACCTGAGCCTGAACACAAGCCGTGGCTTGAGCTGCCGGTTGCCGAGGAGCCTGTGGCACTGGTCGAGGATGTGCAGGCTGAGCACGTGACGCCGCCGATTCCGGTCGTGGTCGAGCCGGTGGCCGTTGTGGTCGAGGCGCCAGCCGCCATCGAAGCGCCTGCGCCAGCAGTGGTTGAGCCAGCGCCAGCTCCTGTCGTCGTTGCCGCGCCTGCCGTGATCGAGCCACCCGTTGCACCAGAGCCGGTCGCCCCTGCCGCTGAAACCAGCAAAACCGGCTTCTTTGCCCGCCTCAAGCAGGGTCTGAGCAAGACCAGCGCCAGCATCGGCGAAGGCATGGCCAGCCTGTTCCTGGGCAAGAAGGTCATTGATGACGAGTTGCTGGAAGATATCGAAACCCGCCTGTTGACCGCCGACGTGGGCGTCGAAGCCACTGCGGTGATCATCCAGAGCCTGACCCAGAAAGTTGCGCGCAAACAGCTGACCGACGCAGACGCGCTCTACAAATCGCTGCAGGCTGAACTGGCTGCGATGCTCAAACCCGTGGAAGCGCCGCTGGTGATCACGCCGAACAAGCCGTTCGTGATTCTGGTGGTCGGTGTCAACGGCGCCGGCAAAACCACTACCATCGGCAAGTTGGCCAAGAAGCTGCAGTCGGAAGGCAAGAAAGTCATGCTCGCCGCCGGCGACACCTTCCGCGCCGCCGCCGTGGAGCAGCTGCAGGTCTGGGGTGAGCGCAACAAGATTCCGGTCATCGCCCAGCACACCGGCGCCGACTCCGCGTCCGTCATCTTCGATGCCGTGCAAGCCGCCAAGGCCCGTAACATTGACGTATTGATTGCCGATACCGCCGGTCGTCTGCACACCAAAGACAACTTGATGGAAGAGTTGAAAAAGGTCCGCCGCGTCATCAGCAAGCTCGACGCCGATGCGCCGCACGAAGTGTTGCTGGTGCTTGACGCTGGCACCGGCCAGAACGCCATCAGCCAGGCCAAACAGTTCAACCAGACGGTGCAACTCACCGGCCTGGCATTGACTAAGCTCGACGGGACGGCCAAGGGCGGCGTGATCTTCGCCCTGGCCAAACAGTTCGGGTTGCCGATTCGTTACATCGGCGTCGGTGAAGGCATCGACGACCTGCGCACCTTTGAAGCCGAACCCTTTGTACAGGCACTTTTCGCCGAGCGGGAGCGTTCATGATTCGATTCGAACAGGTCGGTAAACGCTACGCCAACGGGCATGTGGGCTTGCATGAGCTGAGCTTTCGAGTGCGTCGAGGCGAATTCTTGTTTGTAACCGGTCATTCGGGCGCGGGCAAAAGTACGCTGCTGCGACTGCTGCTGGCCATGGAGCGCCCGACCACCGGCAAGTTGCTGCTGGCGGGCCAGGACCTGGCCACCATCAGCAATGCACAGATTCCGTTCCTGCGCCGTCAGATTGGCGTGGTGTTCCAGAATCACCAGTTGCTGTTTGATCGCACCGTGTTCAACAACATTGCGCTGCCGTTGCAGATTCTCGGGCTGTCCAAGGCCGAAATCGTCAAGCGGGTGGACTCGGCCCTTGAGCGCGTGGCGCTGTCGGACAAGACCGACCTGTATCCGGGCGACCTGTCCACCGGCCAGCAACAGCGCGTCGGCATCGCCCGCGCCATTGTTCACCGCCCGGCCTTGCTGTTGGCGGACGAACCTACCGGTAACCTCGACCCGCGCCTGGCGGCCGAGATCATGGGTGTATTCGAAGACATCAATCGCCTGGGCACCAGCGTGCTGATCGCCAGTCACGACCTGGCGCTGATCGCGCGCATGCGCCACCGCATGCTGACCCTGCAACGCGGCCGCCTGATCGGCGATGGGGAGGCCGGCGTATGAGTGCAACACGCAGCCCTAAAGTGTCCGAGCGTGTGGCGCCTAAAGCCGCCGACCCGCAGCCGCAGAAGAAAAAACGCGACGAAGACGATGGCCCGGATTTCAGCACGCTGCTGCGCGCCTGGATCGAAAGCCATCGCGCCAGCCTGCTCGACAGCCTGCGCCGCCTGGGCAAGCAGCCCATCGGCAGCTTTTTCACCTGCCTGGTGATGGCCGTGGCACTGAGCCTGCCGATGGGTTTGTCGCTGCTGCTTAATAATGTCGAGCGCCTGGGTGGTTCCTGGCAGCGTGCGGCGCAGATTTCGCTGTACCTGAACCTCGACGCCAGCGCGAAAGACGGCGAGAACTTGCGCGATGACATCAAGAACCTGCCAGGTGTGGCGGACGCCGAGTACATCAGCCGCGACCAGGCGCTTGAGGAGTTTCAGCAGCAATCCGGCCTGGGCGAGGCGCTTAAAGAGTTGCCGCAAAACCCGCTGCCGGGCGTGGTGCTGGTGACGCCTAATGAAGTCGACAAGCCGGCGCTAGAGGCGCTGCGACAAAAACTCGCAGAGATGCCGAAGGTACAACAGGCGCAACTTGATCTAGTCTGGGTAGAGCGCCTTGCCGCGATTCTCAAGCTGGGCGACCGCTTTGTGTTCGGCCTGACGGTGCTGTTGGTGTCTGCATTACTTTTGGTGATAGGTAATACCATTCGTCTTCATATTGAAAACCGTCGCACCGAGATAGAAGTGATTAAACTGGTCGGCGGCACGGACAGCTATGTGCGTCGTCCTTTTCTGTACATGGGCGCGCTTTATGGCTTTGGTGCCGGGATTTTGTCCTGGGGCGTGCTGGCTTTTGGCCTTGACTGGCTGAACGACGCGGTAGTCGGGCTTGCCGGGTTGTACGGCAGCGATTTTGCCCTGGCCGGCGTGCCGGTCGCCGATGGCCTGTCACTCTTGCTTGGCGCGGTATTGTTGGGGTATATCGGTGCGTGGATTGCGGTCGCTCGTCACTTACGTGAGCTGGCGCCGAAGTAGTTAATGTCAGATTAATGTGGTTTCGTTTGTATTGACCGTATCAGTGGTTTAGGGAACTTGTCCTACGGTTCCCGGTCAATTTTCGCAGTGCTGAACTGCACGAGTTATGTGAGTCGGAGGTTTTTTCGTATGACCACTTCTTTGCAACCTGCTTATGCTCTGGTCCCGGGTGCGAACCTGGAGGCCTATGTGCACACGGTCAACAGCATTCCTTTGCTGACGCCCGAGCAGGAGCGTGAACTGGCCGAGAGTCTCTACTATGAGCAGGATTTGGGGGCGGCTCGGCAGATGGTGCTCGCCCACCTGCGTTTTGTCGTACATATCGCCCGTAGCTATAGCGGCTACGGTCTGGCCCAGGCTGACCTGATTCAGGAAGGCAACGTTGGCCTGATGAAGGCTGTAAAACGCTTCAACCCGGAAATGGGTGTGCGCCTGGTGTCGTTTGCTGTGCACTGGATCAAGGCGGAAATTCACGAGTTCATCCTGCGCAACTGGCGCATCGTGAAAGTCGCGACCACCAAGGCCCAGCGCAAACTGTTCTTCAACCTGCGCAGCCAGAAGAAACGCCTGGCGTGGCTGAACAACGAGGAAGTCCACCGTGTGGCCGAAAGCCTCGGTGTGGAGCCCCGTGAAGTGCGCGAGATGGAAAGCCGCCTGACCGGCCATGACATGGCGTTCGACCCGGCCGCCGAAGCGGACGACGACAGCGCCTTCCAGTCGCCGGCCAACTACCTGGAAGACCACCGGTACGACCCGGCGCGTCAACTGGAAGATGCCGACTGGAGCGACAACTCCAACCACAACCTGCACGAAGCGCTGGAAGTGTTGGACGACCGTAGCCGTGACATCCTCTACCAGCGCTGGCTGGCAGAAGAAAAAGCCACGCTGCACGACTTGGCGCAGAAGTACAACGTGTCGGCCGAGCGGATTCGTCAGCTTGAGAAAAGCGCGATGAACAAGCTGAAACTGTCCATCGCCGCCTAAACGCTGCGAAAAGGCAAAAAAATGCCCCGATCGAGAGATCGGGGCATTTTTGTTTGAAGTCGAAAATCCGATATCCAGTGCGGTTCTCTGTGGGAGCTGGCTTGCCTGCGATGAGGCCCTGTCAGCCAGCCTCTCTGCAAGCTGACACATCGCTATCGCAGGCAAGCCAGCTCCCACAGGGGTTGTGTTGTGTCAGTCAGCCCAAGGTGCCTTGCGCGAATTGTTCAGTTCGACCAGATAACTATCGCCACCTAACTGGCTCATCTGCTGGCGAATCCACGCCGCCCGTCGCGCCACATAGGCGGTTGGATGACTGGCGCTCCACACCCGAGGGTTGGGCAACACCGCCGCCAAGTAACTGGCCTGCTGACGGGAAAGCCCCTTGGCGCTCACGCCAAAGTGATGCCGGGCCGCCGCTTCGGCGCCAAACACACCTTCATCCCATTCGACGCTGTTGAGGTACACCTCAAGAATTCGCTGCTTGGGCCACAGCACCTCAGTCAGCGCGGTAAACCAGGCCTCCAGGCCTTTGCGCAAATAGCTGCGGCCGGTCCACAGAAACAGGTTTTTCGACACTTGCTGGCTCAGCGTGCTGGCGCCGCGAATCGAGCCGCCGCGTTCGTTGTGCAGCAGCGCCGCTTGAATCGCGTCAAAGTCGAAGCCCCAATGCTGCGGGAAGCGCTGGTCTTCACCGGCCATCACCGCCACTTTAAGGTCGTCGGAGATCTCGTCCCACGCCACCCACGTGCGTTGCAGGTCAATCGGCTCGCCGTCGACCCAGGATTCGACCTTGCGCTCCACCATCAATGCGGTGAACGGTGGCGGCACGACGCGAAACAGCAACACCAGCAGCACACTGCCGATGGCAAACCATTTCACGACTTTGAGAAAACGCTTGAAGAGGAGACGCAGCATAGAGATGGCTTGGCCGAACCCGTTGAGCGGGCCATTATACAGACCCGGCCCTTTGAGTCTGACTGGAGTTCCTCATGCTGCGTAGCTTTCTGATGCTGGCTGCCTTTTTCGGCTTCACCGGCGTTGCCCTCGGTGCTTTTGCGGCTCATGCCCTGAAAAACCGCTTGAGCGCCGAGTACCTGGCGATCTTCCATACCGGCGTGACGTACCAACTGGTGCACGCCCTGGCGCTGTTCGGCGTGGCGCTGCTGGCCGCGCACATTCCTGGCCGGCTGGTCAGCTGGGCGGGCATCTCGTTTACCGTCGGTATCCTGCTGTTTTCCGGCAGCTTGTATGCGTTGACCCTGACCGGCATCAGCAAACTCGGCATCATTACGCCGTTTGGCGGGCTGGCATTCCTGTTGGGCTGGTTCTTTCTTGGCCTCACCGCATGGCGCCTGCAGGTCATCTGACCGAGGGGCTTGGGCCGACAACGCCAATCGGGCTAGAATGCTGGCCCCTAAAAACGATGGCGGCCCGTGGCATGCGCATTCAGTTGAATGGCGAATCCTTTGAACTGCCCGACGGTGAAACCGTTGCGGCCCTGCTGACCCGTCTGGACTTGACCGGGCGTCGCGTCGCAGTGGAGCTCAACCTGGATATCGTCCCGCGTAGCCTGCACGCCGAGACCGCGCTCACCGAAGGTGATCAGGTCGAAGTGGTCCATGCCATCGGCGGCGGCTAGTCGCCCGGCGCGCCAGCGTGCCAACCCGCATTCTGCAGAACCTCATCCCACCTCGAGGATTTCCCATGAGCATCGTTCGTAGCGACAAGCCCTTCGTTCTGGCCGGTCGTACCTACCAGTCCCGTCTGCTGGTCGGCACCGGCAAGTACCGCGACATGGAAGAAACCCGCCTGACCATCGAAGCCTCGGGCGCCGAGATCGTTACCTTCGCCGTGCGCCGCACCAACCTCGGGCAGATCGAGGGCGAGCCGAACCTGCTCGAAGTGCTGTCGCCGGACCGCTACACCTTCTTGCCGAACACCGCCGGGTGCTACGACGCGATTGAAGCGGTGCGCACGTGCCGACTGGCTCGCGAGCTGCTCGACGGCCACAACCTGGTGAAGCTGGAAGTGCTGGCCGACCAGAAGACCCTGTTCCCCAACGTGATCGAAACCCTGAAAGCCGCCGAAACGCTGGTCAAGGAAGGCTTCGACGTAATGGTTTACACCAGCGATGACCCGATCATTGCCCGCCAGCTGGCAGAAATCGGCTGCATTGCGGTGATGCCGCTGGCCGGTCTGATCGGTTCCGGCCTGGGTATCTGCAACCCGTACAACCTGCAGATCATCCTCGAAGAAGCCAAGATTCCGGTGTTGGTGGACGCGGGCGTAGGCACGGCCTCCGATGCCACCATTGCCATGGAGCTGGGTTGCGATGCGGTGCTGATGAACTCGGCCATCGCGCATGCCCAGCAGCCGATCATGATGGCGCAAGCCATGAACCACGCGATCGTCGCGGGCCGCCTGGCCTACCTCGCCGGCCGTATGCCGAAAAAACTCTATGCCAGCGCCTCTTCGCCGCTGGATGGTCTGATCAAGTAAGAGCTATTGATGACTGAATCAAACGAAACGCCGAACACCGTGGAAGAGGGCGACGAGTCCAAGCACCGCCGCATCAAGAGCTTTGTGATGCGCGCGGGCCGTATGACCGAAGGCCAGCAAAAGGGCCTGGAGCTGGGCACGCCGCTGTTCGTCTTGCCATTGGCCGACGCGCCAGTGGACTACGACCAGGTGTTTGGCCGTTCGGCCCCGCGTTCCCTGGAAATCGGTTTCGGCATGGGTCACTCCTTGCTGGAAATGGCCGCGGCCTCGCCGGAGCAGGACTTCATCGGTGTGGAAGTACACCGTCCGGGTGTCGGCGCGTTGCTCAACGGCGTGCTGACCCAAGGCCTGACTAACCTGCGGGTCTACGACTGCGACGCGATTGAAGTGCTCAACCGCTGCATCGCCGACAACAGCCTCGATCGCCTGATGCTGTTCTTCCCGGACCCGTGGCACAAAGCCCGTCACCACAAGCGTCGCATCGTGCAAGCTTCGTTCGCGGAGCTGGTGCGCAGCAAGCTTAAGGTCGGTGGCATCCTGCACATGGCGACCGACTGGGAACCGTACGCCGAGTACATGCTGGAAGTGATGAACGTCGCCCCTGGCTATCGCAACCTGGCCGAAGACGGCAAATGCGTGCCACGCCCGGCTGAGCGTCCGATCACCAAGTTCGAGCGCCGCGGCGAGCGGCTGGGGCATGGGGTTTGGGATTTGAAGTTCGAGAAGCTGGCTTAATTAGCTGCACATCTGAAATGCAATCCAATGTGGGAGCTGGCTTGCCTGCGATAGCATCACCTGGGTATCACTGATACACCGAGGTGTGCATCGCAGGCAAGCCAGCTCCCACATTTGGTTTTGTGTTGGCTTCGGGTTCAGCGACGGTCTGCCACAACCCCAATCAACACCAGCACCACCACCAGCACCGGCGCCAGGCTGTAGTTATTGAACTGGCTCAACCCCCGCACAATCCATGGCGTGGCGTAGATCAACGCCGCACCGCTGCCGATCATGCACACCAGCGCCATCAAGGGAACGCGCAATGCGCCCGCGATGCTGCCCAGGCGGGCCTCGACCCAGCCTTTGATATCGGCGCCGAACAACACCAGCAAGCAGCCGACAAGAGCCAGAGAGATTTCCGACAGGTTGCTACGGCTCCAGCGGGATACGGTGGCGAGCAGGTCGAGTACCAAATCCATTCGAATTCCTTAGAGCGTCAGCTCAAAAACTTCTGCAACAGGTCATTGAGAAAGAGTTGCCCGCGGTCGGTCGCCGCCAGGCGTGACGGTTCGACCTGCATTAAGCCACTTTGTTCTGCCTCACGGCGGCCCTCGTCAAGGCTCGCCAGATCAAGGCCGGTGCGTTCGGCGTAGAGCCTGGCGTCGACGCCTTCGGTGAGCCGCAACGCGTTCATGAGGAACTCGAATGGAAGCTCTTCATGGGTCAGTTCTTTCGCCCCGGCCTGAAAGCTTTTGGCCGGGTTGAGGTAGTCCTTGGGTGCTCGCGTCTTCCAGGTGCGCACGATGCGCCCGTCCGGGTGGCTGAGCTTGCCATGGGCGCCGGCGCCGATGCCGATAAAATCGCCAAAGCTCCAGTAATTCAGATTGTGCCGCGCCGGGCGGCCCGGTTGGGCATACGCCGAGACTTCATATTGCGCGTAACCGTATTCGGCCAGCAGCGCCTGACCGGCCTCCTGAATGTCCCACAGCGTGTCGTCTTCCGGCAGCACGGGCGGCTGGTTCCAGAACACGGTGTTGGGTTCCAGGGTCAGCTGGTACCACGACACGTGTGTCGGCTTGAGGGCGATGGCCTGGCGCAAGTCGCTCAGGGCGTCGTCCAGGGATTGATTGGGCAAGCCATGCATCAGGTCCAGGTTGAAGTTATCAAACCCGGCCTGGCGCGCCATGCCGGCGGCGCGCACGGCTTCGTCACCGTTGTGAATGCGGCCCAGGGCTTCGAGCTTCTCCTGCTGGAAACTCTGGATGCCGATGGACAGGCGATTGATGCCCAGCGCGCGGTAGGCCACGAACTTCTCTTGCTCGAAGGTCCCGGGTTGGCTTCCAGGGTGATTTCGATGTCGCCGGCAAACGGGATGCGTGCTTCCACGCCCTTGAGCAAACGGCCCAGCGCAGCGGCGCTGAACAGGCTGGGCGTGCCGCCACCGAAGAAGATCGAGCTGAGTTCACGGCCGTAAACCGCATGCAGGTCTTGATCAAGGTCAGCCAGCAACGCGTCTACATACTCGTCTTCCGGCAGCACCTTGCTGGCGGTGTGGGAGTTGAAGTCGCAGTACGGGCATTTGCGCACACACCACGGAATGTGGATGTACAGCGCCAAGGGCGGCAGGTGCGGCAGGGCCGCCCGAGGCGTTTGCGCGCCGCCGTGGATCAGCGGCTGCGCAGAGGTGTTCTGGGTCATTTCAGGCTCAGGCGTTGGCGCAGCAAATCCATTGCGCGGGCGCGGTGGCTGATCTGGTTCTTGTCGGCCGGGCTCAGTTCGGCGCTGGAAACATTACGCTCCGGCACCCAGAACAGCGGATCGTAGCCAAACCCGTGCTCGCCACTGGCCGCATGCAGGATGCGCCCGTGCCACAGGCCTTCGCAGAGGATCGGCAGCGGGTCATCGGCATGCCGCACCAGCGCCAGCACACAGACGAACTGCGCGCCGCGCATCGCGTCCGGCACGTCCTTGAGGGCGTCCAGCAACTTGGCGTTGTTGGCCGCGTCGCCCTTGCCGTCGGCATACCGCGCCGAATAAATGCCAGGTGCTCCGCCCAGGAAGTCCACCGCCAGGCCCGAATCATCCGCCAACGCCGGCAAACCGGAGATACGCGCGGCGTTGCGGGCCTTGAGGATCGCGTTTTCAACAAACGACAGGCCGGTTTCTTCCGGCTCGACCTGGCTGAACTCGCCGATCGAGCGCAGTTGCACGGAGTCACCGAGCATCGCCTGGAGTTCTTTGAGTTTGCCGGCGTTATGGCTGGCCAGTACGAGTTGTGTGAGGTTCATCAGTCGGCCGGAAACAGTTCTTGGTTGAATTGGAAGCCGTGGGCTTTGCCGCCGGTTTCAACATTGATGGTGAAAATCTTGGTTTCCTGCTGTGGCACTGCGTACTGGGCAACGTACAGCGTGGAGCCGTTCTGGATGATTTTCTTGAACGTGAGCATCTCGCTCTTGCCGCCCAGGTCTTTGATCGTGCCGGTGACGGTTGCGTCGATCGGTTCGACGCCCTTGTTCACAAACACATTGATCATGCCCAGCTCTTTGCTGCGTACGATCCCGGCTTCCTGAGCCATTTCCGGCGTCAGGAAGCTTGTGGTCAGGGTGTTGTAATGCACCGTGATATCGCCGAATTCTTTCTGGCGATTACCATCGATGGCATCCGCCGCCATGGCGCTGACGCCCAGGCACGCGGTGAGTAGAAATACAGCCAAACGACTCATGTTCGTCCTCCTTGAAAATGGTTAGACGGCAATTTGATGGTCTGTGAGGCCAGGACTGCTGACGCGGTAGATCCCGATTTCGCCCAACAGATTGGGCCATAGCTTACTCGCCCAGCCGTGGCGATGCTGTTGATCGACGGCAAGGCGGTTGATGACTTTGGCCTCACGCTCTCCGCACAAGGCTTCGAAGTCTTCGAAGGTGCAGAAGTGGATGTTCGGGGTGTTGTACCACGTGTACGGCAGGAAGTCCGACACCGGCATCCGGCCCTTGGTGGCCAGGTACCAGCGGCAGCGCCAGTGGCCGAAGTTGGGAAAGGTGATGATGCACTGGCGGCCCACACGCAGCATTTCGTCGAGAATGCGGTCCGGGTAGTGCACGGCTTGCAGGGCCTGGGTCATCACCACGATGTCGAAGCTGTTGCTGGCAAAGTTGCCCAGGCCCTTGTCCAGGTCCTGCTCGATCACGTTGATGCCCTTGGCCACGCACTGGGCAATGTTGTCCGGGTCATTTTCCAGGCCGTAGCCGGTGACTTGCTTGTTGTCGCGCAGCCAGCTCAGCAGTTCGCCATCACCGCAACCGAGGTCGAGCACGCGGCTGCCGGCGGGGATCCAGTCTTGGATGATTTCCAGGTCGGCTCTCATGGCGTTCTCACAGAGTTATGCGGTTCATGTAATTGCTGAAAGCCTGCAGGTAGCGCGGGATCGGAATCAGGAAGGCGTCATGGCCTTGCGGAGCATCGATCTCCAGGTAGCAGACATCTTTCTTGGCGGCCATCAGCGCGTCCACCAGCTCACGGGAGCGGGCCGGCGAGAAGCGCCAGTCGGTGGTGAACGACATCACGCAGAACTTGGCGGTGGCGCCCTCAAAGGTTTTCGCCAGGTCGTCGTTGAAGTTGGCGGCCGGGTCGAAGTAGTCCAGCGCCTTGGTCATCAGCAGGTAAGTGTTGGCGTCGAAACGCCCGGAAAACTCTTCGCCCTGATAGCGCAGGTAACTTTCGACCTGGAACTCGACGCTGTGGAAGTCGTAGTTGAGCTTTTCGCTCTTGAGGCCACGGCCGAATTTCTCGCCCATGGAGTCATCGGACAGGTAAGTGATGTGCCCGACCATCCGCGCCAGCATCAAGCCACGCTTGGGGATCACGCCCGCTTCCTGGAACGAACCGCCGTGGAACTCGGGGTCGGTGAGGATGGCCTGGCGGGCCACTTCGTTGAAGGCGATGTTCTGCGCCGACAGTTTCGGCGCCGAGGCGATGGCCAGGCAATGGCGCACGCGGTCCGGGTAGGTGATGGTCCATTGCAGCGCTTGCATGCCGCCCAGGCTGCCGCCGATCACCGCGGCCCATTGGCTGATGCCCAGCAGGTCAGCCAGACGCGCCTGGCTGTGCACCCAGTCTTCCACGGTCAGCACCGGGAAATCCGCGCCGAACGGTTTGCCGGTTTCCGGGTTGAGGCTGCTCGGGCCGGTGGAACCGTTGCAGCCGCCGAGGTTGTTCAGGCTCACCACAAAGAATTTGTTGGTGTCGATGGGCTTGCCGGGGCCGATGCAGCTGTCCCACCAGCCGGGCTTGCGCTCGTCGGCACTGTGGAAACCGGCGGCGTGATGATGGCCGGACAAGGCGTGGCAGATCAGCACGGCGTTGCTCGCCGTGGCGTTCAGTTGGCCGTAGGTTTCGTAGATCAGGTCATAGGCCGGCAGCGAACGGCCGCAGGCCAGGGCCAGCGGTTCGCTGAAGTGCGCCACTTGGGGCACGACCAGTCCAACAGAATCGGGGGGAAGGCAGCTGGCATCGACCCTGCTCTCGTTTAAATGAGGCGTAAGTCTAAAGACCGCTGCACCCAGCGGCAAGCAAAGGCCTGCGCCGGTACAAAGATACAAATGTGGCAGGGGGCTTGTGTGGGAGCTGGCTTGCCTGCGATGCAGGCACCTCGGTGTTTCAGTCACACCGCAGTGATGCCATCGCAGGCAAGCCAGCTTCCCCAAAAGCGGCTTGCGCAGTGATCCGCCAGGAATCAAATCAGCCCGAACAGCTCCTTGGGCATGAACGCGTAGTAGGCCAGGCGCGGGATCACCCAGCTTTGCAGCAGCTGGATCGCGATAAACGCGAAGATCGGCGAGATATCCAGGCCGCCCAGGTTCGGGATCAACCGACGGAACGGCGCCAGCACCGGCTCGGTGATCTGGGCTACCAGCTCCGCGCCAGGGCTACGGCTGCCGGGTGCGACCCACGAGAGGATCACGCTGATGATCATCGACCAGAAGATGATCTTCAAAAACAGCGAGAAGATACCGATCAGGCCCCATGGCAACAGCAGCGGGGTGAAGGCCTGATAGCCGTTGAGCATCAGGATCACCATAAACAGCAAAATCTGCAGCAGCAGCGCCAGCACCAGCGACGACATGTCCAGGCCGAACAGGCTTGGGATCACGCGGCGCAGCGGTTTGAGCAGCGGTTGGGTGGCTTTCACCACGAACTGGCAGAGCGGGTTGTAGAAGTTCGCCCGCACCAATTGCAGGATAAAGCGCATCAGCACGATCAGCAGGTACAGGCTGCCCAAGGTCTGGATGATGAAAATGGCAGCGTCATTGATTCCGAGCATGTTTGTTTCCTATCGGGTCCAGTTGCAGGGGACGACTATTTGCCCAGTTGCTCGGCCATCTCGGCCGAACGATGTGCCGCAGCACCCAGGGCTTTTTCCACCAGGGCTTCAAAGCCACCGGCCTGGAACGATTCAATGGCCGCTTGCGTGGTGCCACCCGGCGACGTTACGCGGCGGCGCAGTTCGGCGGCGTCCACGTCGCTGTCGACGGCCATGTTCGCGGCGCCCAGGGCGGTTTGCTCAGCCAGTTGCTCAGCCACTTCGTGGGGCAGGCCCAGCTTCACGCCGGCGGCGGTCATGGCTTCGATCAACAGAAAGAAGTACGCCGGGCCGCTGCCGGACACGGCGGTGACCGCGTCCAGTTGCTGCTCTTGCTCCAGCCACACGGCGATGCCGACGGCGGACAGCAGTTCTTGCGCCTGATCGCGTTGCTCGGCCGTCACTTCGGCGGTGGCGTACAGGCCGCTCACGCCCTTGCGCAGCAGCGCCGGGGTGTTGGGCATGCAGCGCACGATTGGCTGTTCACCGAGCCAGTTGTTCATGCTGGCGCAGGTGATGCCGGCAGCGATGGAGACCACCAGTTGGTGTGGCTGCAGGCTCGGGCGCAGGCTTTCGCACACGGCCTTCATGGCCTGCGGTTTCACCGCCAGCACGATCACGTCGACGCCCTGGATGGCCTCGGCGTTATCGGCAAAGGTTTCAATGCCGTGCTCGCTGCTGACGCGAGCGCGGGTGTCGGCGCCCGGGTCGCTGGCGCGGATCTGCTGGGCTTGCAGGCCCTTGGCCCGCAGGCCGCCGATCAGGCTGGCCGCCATGTTACCGGCGCCGATAAAGGCAATACGCGTGTTGCTCATGACAGGTCCTTATTCAGAGGAAAGTCAGCCATTTCACGGCTGGCCGTAGTCGCGGGCGCCAAACAGGGCGGTACCGATCCGCACCCAGGTGGCACCTTGGGCAATGGCCGACTCGAGGTCGTGGCTCATGCCCATGGAAAGTGTGTCCAGCGGCAGATTCAGGCTGGCTTGCAGGTCTCTCACCGCTGCGAATGCCGCATCTTGCGCGGCGCGATCTTCAGTCGGCTCGGGAATCGCCATCAAACCGCGCAGTTTCAGGCGCGGCAAGGCGCCGATCGCATGGGCCAAGGCCGGCAAGTCGGCGGGCGTACAGCCGGATTTGCTGGCTTCGCCACTGACGTTGACCTGAATGCAGATGTTCAGCGGCGGCAGGTCGGCCGGGCGTTGTTCGGACAGGCGTTGAGCGATTTTCAAGCGATCCACGGAATGTACCCAAGCGAAGTTCTCGGCGATCGCACGAGTCTTGTTCGATTGAATGGGGCCAATGAAGTGCCAACTCAAGGGCAGGTCGGTTAATTGCGCCTGTTTGCCCAAGGCTTCCTGCAGGTAGTTCTCGCCAAAATCGTGCATCCCGGCGGCGTAGGCTTCGCGCACGGCTTGCGCGGGTTTGGTCTTGCTCACGGCCAGCAGGTGGATGCTGTTTTCGTCACGTTGCACGGCGTGGGCCGCGGCGCGGATCCGCTCGCTAACCAGGCCAATGTTGTCTGCTATCGTCGACATTCAAGATGCACCCGTGGATATGGAGTCCGCGGCATTCTACTGGAAATGGAAAGCCCTATGGATATCACTGAATTGCTGACGGCCAGCGTGCGCCGTGGCGCCTCCGACCTGCATTTGTCGGCCGGCCTGGCACCGATGCTGCGTGTCGATGGCGAGGTCTGGCCGCTGGAGGGCCCGGTGCTCACGCCCCCGCAAGTTGCGGAGTTATTGAGCCCTTTGCTCAACCGCTACCAACAAAAGGATTTCGAAACATCTCTTGAAACCGATTTTGCCTTCGAACTGCCGAGCGTGGCGCGGTTCCGGGTGAATGTATTTCAACAGGATCGCGGCATGGGGGCGGTGTTTCGCACCATTCCCGCCGAGGTGCAGAGCCTTGAAAGCCTCGGGCTGGGGGCGGTGTTCCAGCGTATCGCGCAACTGCCGCGCGGCCTGGTGCTGGTCACCGGGCCGACCGGGTCGGGCAAATCCACCACGCTGGCGGCGATGATCGACTACCTCAACGGGCATCGGCGCCAGCACATCCTCACCCTCGAAGACCCCATCGAATTTATCCACAGGCCGAAAATGGCCTTGATCAACCAGCGTCAGGTGCACCGCGATACCCACAGCTTTTCGGCGGCGCTGCGCTCTGCGCTGCGTGAAGACCCGGATGTGATTCTGGTGGGCGAGTTGCGCGACCTTGAGACCATCCGCCTGGCGCTGACGGCCGCTGAGACCGGGCACCTGGTATTTGGCACCTTGCACACCACCTCGGCCGCAAAGAGCGTGGACCGGCTGGTGGACGTGTTCCCGGCAGCGGAAAAGCCCATGGTGCGCTCGATGCTGTCGGAGTCGTTGCAGGCGGTGGTGTCGCAAGTGCTGGTCAAGAAGATCGGCGGTGGGCGGGTGGCGGCTCACGAAATCATGCTGGGTACACCGGCTATTCGTAATTTGATCCGTGAAGATAAAGTGGCGCAGATGGTCTCGGCGATCCAGACCGGTGGCGCGCTGGGGATGAAAACGTTGGACATGAGCTTGAAGGCGTTGGTCAGCGAGGGGCTGATCAGCCGGGAAGATGCGCGGGGGCAGGCGAGGGTGCCTGGGGACATCTGAGGTCTTGCGGGCAATGAAAATCAAATGTGGGAGCGGGCTTGCTCGCGAATGCGCAGTGTCAGTCACCCTCTTAGTTGACTGATCTAACGCATTCGCGAGCAAGCCCGCTTCCACATTGGTTACCGCATATCAGACTGAAATCAGCGCTGCACAACCCGCAGGTTGTTGTTCTGTTCTTTCGGCAGAACCCGTTTGGCAATCACGTAGTTCTTGTCCCAGAACGGCTTTTTCAACGTGTCGATGCTGACCGACTTGCCACGACGCGGTGCGTGGATAAAGCGGTCGTTGCCCAGGTAGATGGCAACGTGATTGACCTGGCGGCTCTTCAACTTGAAGAACAACAGGTCGCCCGGTTTCAGGTCTTTACGATCAACCTTCAGCCCGTGACCGGCGGCCATGGCGTTGGAGGTGCGTGGCAAATCCACCGCTTTGACGTCATTAAACGCATATTTCACCAAACCACTGCAGTCGAACCCTTTACTTGGGCTGCTGCCGCCCCAACGATAAGGAGTACCGAGCACATTAACCGCGCGGCTGAGGACGTTGCTGCTTTGTTTGGTGTTAACTGCCATCAGGCCGGGCGTTACTTTACCGTGGTGGGCCTTGCTCAGTTGAGTCGGGCGGTTGACGGTCAGCTTTAACGATTTGGCGGTGCCTGGTGTGCTGTGAACTTTAGGGGTGAAACCGTTAACGTTAGGAAGACGTTGCTCACGATTGGTGGCGTGGGCGGCCAGTGGCATTAATAGGCAGATGGTTAGCCATGTCTTGAAAAATGGTCGCATTAGGCGTGGCTCTTTTAGGTTTGCGCGCAACTTTATAACAGCTTTTTGTGTCGTTCTTAGGCCGTTTGTCGACTGAACCCTGGGGTCAAATTCAGGAAAAGCGCGACGAATTGCCGCTATCGTCCTGCAGAGGTCAGGTGGCATAAGGCTTTGCGGGAGGGAAGATACCATTTGCCGTGTGTCGGGCGCCCGTAAAAAAGTCACAAAGAAAATGAAAAAATTTATCTATCGAGGCAAAAGAGGTACTCCATGAACACCTATCGACAGGATGTGATGCAGCAGGACACCCACAGCAAGGTGATCGGTTACCTGCTGTGGATTTTCGGTTTTACCGGGGCGCACCGCTTCTATTACGGCAAGCCGGTGACCGGGACGATCTGGTTTTTCACCTTTGGTCTTTTCGGGATCGGCTGGCTGATCGACCTGTTCCTGATCCCTGCCATGGACCGTGAAGCAGACCTGCGTTTTACCGCCGGGCCGATCGAATACAACGTGGCCTGGATACTGTTGGCGTTCCTGGGCGTGTTCGGGCTGCACCGCATGTATCAGGGCAAATGGATCACCGGCCTGATCTACCTGCTGACTGGCGGTTTGTTCCTGGTGGGCGTGCTGTATGACTTCTGGACGCTGAATACGCAGGTTTCGATCCGCAATGCCGAGCGCAACAGCGGACGCTGAGCGCGCATTGATTCAATGCGAGCACGGTCAATGTGGGAGCCGGGCTTGCCCGCGATAGCATCACCTCGGTCTGGCTGAACAACCGAGGTGCCTGCAGCGCAGGCAAGCCAGCTCCCACATGTACTGTGCCCACTTCCAGGTTTTGCGATTTATCAGGCCTGGTAGCTGATCCGCCCATCCACCAGGGTGTACCGCACCGTCGCCGGCAGGCTATGGCCGATGAACGGGCAGTTTTCGCCCTTGGACAGCCAGTGTTCCCCGGCAACCGTGGAGCTGGCCGGATCAAACAGCACCAGGTCCGCCGCTGAACCCACCGCCACTTTGCCCGCCGGCAGGCGCAAGGCCTCAGCCGGGCCGGCACTCAGGCGCGCCAACAGCGTTGGCAGGTCGAGCAGACCGTCTTGCACCAGGGTCATCGCCAGCGGCAGCAACAGTTCGACACTGCTGATGCCCGGCTCGGTCGCGCCAAAGGGCGCCAGCTTGGCATCACGCTCGTGCGGTTGGTGATGGCTGGAGATTGCCGAGACCACACCCGACTTCACGGCCGCGCGCAAACCGTCGCGGTCGGCCAACGTGCGCAGCGGTGGCTGCACGTGGTAAAGGCTGGAGAAATCGATCAGCGCTTCATCGGTCAGAATCAGCTGGTACAACGCCACGTCCGCCGTCACCGGCAGGCCGCGCGCTTGCGCCTGGGCGATCAAGGCCACGCCGCGCGCGCTGGTCAACTGGCTGAAGTGCGCACGCACACCGCTTTGCTCTACCAGCAGCAGATCACGGGCCAGGGCCACGGTTTCAGCGGTTTCGGGAATGCCCGGCAGGCCGAGGAAACTGGCGACGGCGCCTTCATGGGCCAGGCCGCCTTCGGCCAGGTCGCGGTCCTGGGAGTGGAAGATCACCGTCAGGTCGAAGGTGGCTGCGTATTCCAGGGCGCGGCACAGCGTGCGCGTGCTGCGAAAACTGTCCAGCCCGTTGCCGAATGCCACGCAACCGGCGTCGCGCAGGGCGATCAGCTCGGCGAGTTGTTCGCCTTCCAGGCCTTTGCTCAGCGCGCCGATGGGGAACACTTTGCAATTGCCGGCTTCGCGGGCGCGGTCCAGGATCAGCTCGGTCACCGCCGAGGTGTCGAGCACCGGCTTGGTGTGCGGCGGGCAGCACAGGCTGGTGACGCCACCGGCAGCGGCGGCGCGGGTTTCGCTGGCGATGGTGCCTTTGCGGCTGTAACCCGGTTCGCGCAGGGCGACGTTCAGGTCGACCAAACCAGGCGCGGCCACCAGGCCTTTGGCGTCGATCGTCTCGCTGGCGCTGAAGCCCGCAGGCGCAGCGCCAATGGCGAGGATTTTGCCGGCTTCCAGGTGAAGATCGGTAACTTGATCCAGGCCACTGGCCGGATCGATGACTCGGGCGCCGAGAATGCTGAGCTTCACTGGGCGTTCTCCTGCTCGAATTGACGTTGCGCGGTTTGCCCGCTCATGGCCATGGACAACACCGCCATGCGCACGGCGATGCCGTAGGTCACTTGGTTGAGGATCACCGATTGGCTGCCGTCGGCCACCGCCGACTCAATTTCAACCCCGCGGTTGATCGGCCCTGGGTGCATCACGATGGCATCCGGCTTGGCGCCGGCCAAGCGCGCAGTGGTCAGGCCGAACAGGCGGTAGAACTCACCTTCGCTCGGCAGCAGGCCACCGGCCATGCGCTCGCGTTGCAGGCGCAGCATGATCACCACGTCAACGTCCTTGAGGCCTTCGGTCATGTCGGTGTAGATCTTCACGCCGTACTGCTCGATGCCGATCGGCAGCAGGGTTTTCGGTGCGATCACGCGGATGTCCGGGCAACCCAGGGCTTTGAGGGCCAGCATGTTCGAGCGCGCGACCCGTGAGTGCAGGATGTCGCCGACGATGGCCACCGAGAGGTTTTCAAAACCGCCCTTGTGCCGACGGATCGTCAGCATGTCGAGCATGCCTTGGGTCGGGTGCGCGTGGCGGCCGTCGCCGCCGTTGATGATTGCCACGTTCGGGCACACATGCTCGGCGATGAAATGCGCGGCGCCGGAGTCGCCGTGGCGCACCACGAACATGTCGGCGGCCATGGCTTCAAGGTTGCGCAGGGTGTCGAGCAGGGTCTCGCCCTTGCTCGCCGACGAGGTCGACACGTTCAGTGTGATCACGTCGGCCGACAGCCGCTGGGCTGCCAGTTCAAAGGTGGTGCGGGTGCGGGTGGAGTTCTCGAAGAACACATTGCAGATGGTCTTGCCGCGCAGCAGCGGGACCTTCTTCACCGCGCGGCCACCGACTTCGAGGAACGAGTCGGCGGTGTCGAGGATTTCAGTCAGCAGTTCGCGGGGCAAACCGTCGAGGGACAAGAAGTGTTGCAACTGGCCCTGAGCATTGAGCTGCAGCGGGCGCTTGGCATCTAGAGGCGTCATCGCGGGGACTCTGTACAAGGCGGTTTAAAGGGCAAGGTCTTGCAGTTCGAGTTCGAGCGGCGTGGGACCGGACAATTTTACCCGCTGGTGGGCCTCCAGCGACAGGGTGGCACCGACCACATCCGGGCTGATCGGCAATTCGCCAGCGTCCAGGTCGAGCAGGCACACCAGCGTCACGCTGGCCGGGCGGCCGTAATCGAACAACTCGTTCATGGCGGCGCGGATGGTGCGACCGCTCATCAGCACGTCGTCGATCAGCACCAGGTGCTGGCCCTCGATCTCGAACGGCAGGGCCGAAGGGCGCACCTGCGGGTGCAGGCCGTTCTGGCTGAAGTCGTCGCGGTAGAAAGACACGTCCAGCGTGCCCAGCGGCGAATCGCTGCCCAGTTCTTCCAGCAACGCTTGGGCCACCCACACACCACCGGTGCGAATGCCGATAAAGCGCGGTTCGCTGATGGCACGGTGTTGCAGGTGCGCCTTGAGGCGAATCGCCATCTGGCTGATCAGGTCGGCGGGATTGGGCAGGCTCATGGTGGCTCCTTCAAGGCCTCGCGCAGGCAAGGTCCGGGCTCAAACGTAAAAAGACGCGGCAAGCCGCGTCAGTCAGGATTCAAATAAAGCGGTGTTTTCATCCAGCCAACCCTGCAACAGCAGGGCGGCCGCGATGGCGTCCACCGGGTTGTCGCGGTAGCTACCTTTCTGCCCGCCACGGTCACGGCGCTCACCCTTGGCTTCAAAGGTGGTCAGGCGCTCGTCGTGGGTATAGAAGGGCAGGTTGTAGCGGCCATTGAGGCGGCGGGCGAACTTTTCGGCGCGCAGGCACATGTCGCTGGGGGTGCCGTCCATGTTCAAAGGCAGACCGACCACGACGGCGTCGGGCTTCCACTCCTTGATCAGGGCCTCGACCTGGTTCCAGTCCGGCACGCCGTTCTGGGCTTTCAAGGTGCACAACTCGCGGGCCTGGCCGGTAATCACCTGGCCGACCGCTACGCCGATCTGTTTGGTGCCGTAGTCAAAACCGAGGATCAAACGCAAGGCCATCAGGCGTGCCCCGCCTGGCTGGTCAGCAGGTTGAGGTTGACCCGCAACTTGGCTGCCGCCGCTTCCAGGCGCAGTTCACTGGCTGTGTTGAACAGAATGTCGGCGTCGAACGGGCAAGTCAGCCAGGCATTGCTGGCCAGTTCGGCTTCCAGTTGCCCGGCTTCCCAACCGGCGTAGCCGAGGGTGATCACGCTTTGCTCAGGCCCCACGCCGTCGGCGATGGCGAACAACACGTCTTGGGAAGTGGACAGCGACACGCCTTCCAGGTCGACCGTGGCCTGGAACTTCGGCCCGGTGGGGTGCAGCACAAAACCGCGATCGGTTTGCACCGGCCCGCCGATGTAGATCGGTACATTTTGGCAGCGCGCCGGCGGGTCGATCTCCGGGCGCAGTTGCTCAAGAATATCGGCCAGGTTCAGCTCTTGCGGGCGGTTCACCACCAACCCCATGGCACCATTGGCCGTGTGCTCGACGATGTAGGTCAAGGTCTGCGCAAAGTTCGGGTCGGCCATATGGGGCATGGCGATCAGGAATTGGTGCTTGAGGTAGGTCGGGCTGACATTTTTCATGTCCGCTAGTGTGGCGTCGGAGGGGCGAACTGACAAGCCGCGGCGGACGCTAATTGTGGCGAGCGGGGCTGTCGTGGCGAGCCGGCTTGTCGTGGCGAGCGGGCTTGCCCCGCGTTGGGGCGCGAAGCGGCCCTGAAATCTGGCGCTGTGGTTTTTCAGGCAGAACGCGGTGGCCCTATTGGGGCCGCTTCGCAGCCCAACGCGGGGCAAGCCCGCTCGCCACAAGGGCCCGCTGCCGTTGGCAGAGTGCAGGAGCGATCAGTTACTGGACAGCCGATCACCCCGGGCAAACTTCCAGGTGCGGATGATTTCCAGGCGGTCTATGTCGTTCAGGTCGCCGGTAAACGGCGCGAAGGGCGCGGCCAGGCGCACGATGCGCTGGGCCGCCTGGTCCAGCAACGGTTGGCCGGACGACTCCAGCACCTGCACTTCATATAACGAACCGTCGCGGTTGATCGACACCAGTAAGCGCAAATTGCCATAGATCTGCTGGCGCCGCGCTTCATCCGGGTAGTTGAGGTTGCCGATGCGTTCAACCTTCTTGCGCCATTCGTCCTTATACCAGGCGCCTTTGTCGCGCATGGTCGAGGCAGCGTTCAGGCGATAGATGCGCGGGCGCTTGGCGTACAGCTGTTGTTCGTTGGCCAGTTCGGCTTCGAGGCTGGAAATCTGGTCGGAGAGCTGCGAGCTGTCGAAGGTCGGCGCTGGCTTGACCGGCTCGGGCTGCGGCTCGGTCTTGGTTTTCTCGCGCTGGGTCGGGGCTTTTTGCGGTTTTGGCGCAACAGTGGTCACGGCGGCCTTGGGCGCGGCCTGCTTGACCTCAGGCTTGGGCGTCGGCGGCGGGGTGACTTTATTCACCTTGTTGTCCTGGAACGGCGCCACTTCGGTGGTCTTGGGCACGGCCTTTTTGTCGAGCGTGCCGCTGCCTTGCTGATTGTCCTGGGCCAGAAAGTCAGCCTTTTCAGGCTTTTTTTCGCTTTTGAACGTGGCGAGGGTGATTTCCAGGGTTTTGGTGATCTGCTTGGGCTCGACAAAGGTGAAACCCAGGCCGAGTAACAAAGCGAGGTGGATCAGCGCTGCCAGAAACAGGGTAAATCCGAGCCGATCAGCCGGGCGCACGCCGCTGTGGGAGAGTTCGGGAGGCAGATCGGGCGGGAGCGTCATGACAAAAAAACCAACATCGCGCGTTTCACAGGTGCCGCATGATAACGCAATGTTGGTGTGTGTCCGGCTGTTCTATGTCACTTGGCTTGCAGCTTGCGCTCGATGGCCGCCATCAGCATTTCGCCGATGTTCGTGCCAAATGCGTTGTCGATCTCGCGAATGCAGGTCGGGCTGGTGACGTTGATTTCGGTGAGGTTCTCACCAATTACGTCCAGTCCTACGAACAGCAGGCCTTTTTCGCGCAGTGTTGGGCCGACTTGGGAAGCGATCCAACGGTCTTTGTCCGACAGTGGACGCGCTTCACCGCGACCGCCGGCTGCCAGGTTGCCACGGGTTTCGCCTGCGGCCGGGATACGCGCCAGGCAGTAATCCACCGGCTCACCGTCGATCATCAGGATGCGTTTGTCGCCGTCCTTGATCGCCGGAATGTAAGCCTGGCCCATGATCTGCTGGGTGCCCAGCGCGGTCAGGGTTTCCAGGATCACCGACAGGTTTGGGTCGCCAGCGCGGTGGCGGAAGATCGAGGTGCCGCCCATGCCGTCCAGCGGCTTGAGGATCACGTCGCCGTGCTTGGCGGCGAATTCACGCAACACGTCGGCGCGGCGGCTGACCACGGTAGGCGGCGTGCATTGTGGGAACAGGGTGGCGAACAGCTTTTCATTGCAATCGCGCAGGCTTTGCGGCTTGTTGACGATCAGCACGCCAGCGCGCTCGGCCTGTTCCAGCAAGTAAGTGGAGTAAACGAATTCCATGTCGAACGGCGGGTCCTTGCGCATCAGGATCACGTCCAGATCGCTCAAGGGGCTGTCGATTTCATCCGCAAGCTCGAACCACTTTTCAGGGTTGGCAAACACCTGCAGCGGGCGCATGCGTGCGCGGGCTTCGCCGTCGCCTTGGTAAAGATCGCGCTGCTCCATATAGAACAGCGTCCAGCCGCGGGCCTGGGCGGCCAGGAGCATGGCCAGCGAACTGTCCTTTTTATAGGAAATGCTGGCAATAGGGTCCATGACAATGCCGACGCGAACGCTCATGGGGGATTTCCTCTAGCAAATTAGGGCGCATAAAAGTGGCGTCAGAGTGGCGCTGCGGCTGTTGTGGGTCAAGGAAAAACCACCTGGCCGGTTGCTCGATAGATTGCGCCCGGAGACTGTGCTAAAAAGACTCCCACAGTGCAGCAGCCCTTGAATTCCAAGGCTTGCAGCGCTCATCCTGTGCAACATCAGGCAGTACACACCGAAAACCGATTCGCTGTGGCGATGGTAGAGCAGATATGGAACAGCATTCCAACGCCTTGAGAGTGATGGTGATCGACGATTCGAAAACGATCCGCCGCACCGCCGAGACCCTGTTGAAGAACGTGGGGTGCGAAGTCATCACGGCCATCGACGGTTTCGATGCACTGGCCCGGATTGTTGATCATCACCCGCACATTATCTTTGTCGACATCATGATGCCGCGCCTGGATGGCTATCAAACCTGCGCGCTGGTGAAGAACAACCCGGCGTTCAAGTCGATTCCGGTGATCATGCTGTCCTCCAAGGACGGCCTGTTCGACAAGGCCAAGGGGCGCATCGTGGGTGTCGATCAGTTTTTGACCAAGCCTTTCAGCAAGGAAGAACTGCTGAGCGCGATCAAGGCCTACGTGCCCGGCTTCGCCGCAGTAGAACAAGCACACTGACACCGCCTCACAAGGGCCGGCGTCCACCAATGTAGTGGGGAAAACCATGGCACGTGTTCTGATCGTCGACGATTCGCCGACCGAAATGTACAAACTGACCGGCATGCTGGAAAAGCACGGCCACCAGGTCCTCAAAGCCGAAAACGGCGCAGACGGCGTGGCCCTGGCCCGTCAGGAAAAGCCCGACGCCGTACTGATGGACATCGTGATGCCGGGCCTCAATGGCTTCCAGGCCACCCGCCAGCTGTCCAAGGAGCCGGAAACCAACGGCATCCCGATCATCATCATCACCACCAAGGATCAGGAAACCGACAAAATCTGGGGCGCACGCCAGGGCGCCAAGGATTACCTGACCAAACCCGTGGACGAAGAAACCCTGATCGCCACCCTGAACAAGGTGTTGGCCGGCTGACGGCACGCCATCATGACCGAGTCACAAACCGCCTTCGAGCTGCTGCTGGACATCGACCGCCGCTGCCGCCTGCTGGCCGCCGACCTGCCGTCCCAGGAAACCCGCCTGCAACGTTGGAGCGGGATCGGTTTTCGCCTGGGGCCGTACTGGTACGTGGCGCCGATGGGCGAAGTCGCCGAGGTGTTGCATGAACCGCGTTGCACCTTGATGCCCGGGGTCAAGCCCTGGGTCAAAGGCGTGGCCAACCTGCGTGGGCGTTTGCTGCCGGTGATGGACCTGGGCGGGTTCCTCGACCTCGGGCTGTCCAGGGCCCGCAAGCAACGTCGAGTGCTGGTGGTGGAATTCAACGACTTGTTTGTCGGGCTGCTGGTGGACGAGGTGGTGGGCATGCAGCATTTCGCACAAGACGCACTGTTGGCGAGCACCGCGCCCACTGCGCCGTTTATCCAGGGCCAGTTCGACAGTGACCAGCTGTGGCAGGTCTTCAGCCCCTTCGCTTTGGCCCAGGCCCCAGGCTTCATGGATGTTGCCGCATGACCACCGCTACCACGCCCAAACCGCAAGCCGCATCGCGCAGCCGTTCGCAGATCATCGTGCTGTTTATCGCGCTGATCGTGTTCATCATGCTGTTGTTCGCCAACTTCGCGTACCTCAATACCCAGTCCACGTACGACAAGCAGTACATCGGCCACGCCGGTGAGCTGCGCGTGCTGTCCCAGCGCATCGCCAAAAACGCCACGGAAGCCGCCGCCGGCAAGGCGGCCGCGTTCAAGCTGCTGGGCGATGCACGCAACGACTTCGCCCAGCGCTGGGGCTATCTGAAAAAAGGCGATACCGAGACCGGCCTGCCGGCTGCACCCAACGCAGTGCGCGCCGAAATGCGCGCGGTGCAGACCGACTGGGAAGCACTGCTGAAAAACACCGACGCGATTCTCGCCAGCGAACAGACCGTGTTGTCGTTGCACCAAGTGGCCGCGACGCTTGCCGAAACCGTGCCGCAATTGCAGATGGAATCGGAAAAGGTCGTCGACATTTTGCTGCAACGCGGCGCCCCGGCCAGCCAGGTGGTGTTGGCCCAGCGCCAATCATTGCTGGCCGAACGCATCCTCGGCGCAGTCAACACCGTGCTGGCCGGCGACGAAACCTCGGTGCAGGCCGCCGATGCCTTTGGCCGCGACGCCAACCGTTTTGGCCAAGTGCTTAACGGCATGCTCCAGGGCAACGCCGGCCTGCGCATTGCTCAGGTTGAAGACCACGACGCCCGCGCGCGGTTGGCGGAAATCGCCGAGCTGTTTGAGTTTGTCTCCGGCTCCGTGGATGAAATCCTCGAAACCTCGCCGCAGTTGTTCCAGGTACGCGCCTCGGCGAGCAATATTTTCAACCTGTCGCAAACCCTGCTCGATGAAGCCTCGCACCTGGCCACCGGGTTTGAAAACCTCGCCAGCGGGCGCAGCTTCGACACCATCGGCGGCTACGTATTGGGCTTGCTGGCGCTGACCTCGATCATCCTGATCGGCCTGGTGATGGTGCGCGAGACCAACCGCCAGTTGCATGAAACCGCCGAGAAAAACGAGCGTAACCAGAATGCGATCATGCGTCTGCTCGATGAAATCGAGGACCTGGCCGATGGCGACCTGACCGTGACCGCCTCGGTCACCGAAGACTTCACCGGCACCATTGCCGACTCCATCAATTATTCGGTTGACCAGCTGCGCGATCTGGTAGCGACCATCAACCTCACGGCCGGGCAAGTGGCCGGTGCGGTGCAGGAAACTCAGGCCACCGCCATGCACCTGGCCCAGGCCTCGGAGCATCAGGCCCAGCAAATCGCCGAGGCCTCTACCGCGATCAATCAGATGGCCCAATCCATCGACCAGGTGTCGGCCAACGCCGCCGAGTCCTCGGCGGTGGCGGAGCGCTCGGTGGAAATTGCCAACAAGGGCAATGAGGTGGTGCACAACACCATCCACGGCATGGACAACATTCGCGAGCAGATCCAGGACACCGCCAAGCGCATCAAACGCCTGGGCGAATCGTCCCAGGAGATTGGCGACATCGTCAGCTTGATCGACGACATTGCCGACCAGACCAACATCCTTGCTCTCAACGCCGCGATCCAGGCGAGCATGGCCGGTGACGCCGGGCGCGGGTTTGCCGTGGTGGCCGACGAAGTGCAGCGGTTGGCCGAGCGCTCATCCGCCGCCACACGCCAAATTGAAACCCTGGTGCGGGCGATCCAGACCGACACCAATGAAGCGGTTATTTCCATGGAACAGACCACCACCGAAGTGGTGCGTGGCGCGCGGCTGGCGCAAGACGCCGGGGTGGCGCTGGAAGAGATCGAAGGCGTGTCGAAAACCCTGGCGGCGTTGATCCAGAGTATTTCCAACGCGGCGCAGCAACAGACCTCGTCGGCGGGGCAGATTTCCCTGACGATGAACGTGATCCAGCAGATCACCACGCAGACGTCATCGGGCTCGACCGCCACGGCGGAGAGCATCGGCAACCTGGCGAAGATGGCCAGCCAGTTGCGCCGGTCGGTGTCGGGTTTCACCCTGCCACCGCCTAAACAGGTAGACGATTGAAATGCACGCTAGACAACACCCCAGTCCAACTGTGGGAGCTGGCTTGCCTGCGATAGCGGACTGTCAGTTGATCCATCTGCAGCTGACCCACCGCGATCGCAGGCAAGCCAGCTCCCACAGTGGATCTCCATTGTTCTTGGCAACACACGCAATTCACGAATTCTAAGCGGAGCAGTTATGGTTGATCGGCACGACTACGTGGCCCTCGAATGGGTCAAGGGCGACATTGCCGAAACCCTGAAACAGGCCCGTTCGGCGCTGGACGCGTTTGTCGAAACCCGCGACAGCGACGCCATTGCCGAGTGCCTGGCCGGTATCCACCAAGTGCATGGCGCGCTGCAGATGGTCGAGTTCTACGGCGCAGCGCTGCTGGCCGAAGAGATCGAAGCGCTGGCCCTGGCCCTGCAAGCCGAGCGCGTCAGCCAGCGCGATGAAAGCATCCGCCTGCTGCAACAGGCCCTCGGGCAACTGCCGCTGTACCTCGACCGCGTGCACAGCGCCCGCCGCGACCTGCCGCTGGTGGTGTTGCCGCTGCTCAACGACCTGCGCAGTGCGCGCGGTGAAAGCCTGCTGTCGGAGACCAGCCTGTTCAGCCCGCAGCTGTTGTCGATTGCGCCGTTGCCCGACGAGGCCTTGGCCCAACGCACACTGCCGGACCTTCACGAGCAACTGCGCCAGTGGCATCAACTGCTGCAACAGGCCCTGGCCGGTTTGCTGCGTGAGGACCACGGCCCCAGCAACCTGGAAGACATGGCGCGGGTGTTCGCGCGCCTCGAGGCGTTGTGCCAGGGCGCGCCATTGCTGCCGTTGTGGCAAGTCACCTCGGCGCTGGTCGAAGGCATGCTCACCGGCGTGATCGCCAACAGCCCGGCGCTGCGCAGCCTGCTCAAGGCCAGCGACAAGCAACTCAAGCGTCTGCTGGTCCAGGGCATCGGCGGCATTAACCAGCCCGCGCCGGATGAACTGCTAAAAAGCTTGCTGTTCTACGTGGCCAAGGTCACCCGGCCGACGCCGCGCATGCAAAGCCTCAAGGAACGCTACGGGCTGGATGAAGCCTTGCCCGACAGCGCCGTGGTCGATGCCGAGCGTGCGCGTTTGGCCGGACCGGACCGCAATGCCATGGGCTCGGTGCTCGGCGCCTTGTGCGAGGAACTGGTGCGGGTCAAGGAGCGCCTCGACCTGTTCGTGCGCAGCGACCGCCAACACACCAACGACCTCGATGCCCTGCTGGCGCCACTGCGCCAGATCGCCGACACCTTGGCGGTGCTGGGCTTTGGCCAGCCGCGTAAGGTCATCATCGATCAACTGGCGGTGGTGCTGAGCCTGGTGCAGGGCCAGCGCGAACCCAATGACGCGGTGTTGATGGATGTTGCCGGCGCCTTGCTCTACGTCGAGGCCACGCTGGCGGGCATGGCCGGCACCGTCGAGCCGGAGAGCCGCGAAGAGAGCCGCCTGCCCACCACCGACCTGACCCAGATTCATCAATTGGTGATCCGCGAATCCTGCCAATGCCTGCGCCAGGCCAAAGAGCTGGTGATCGATTGCCTTGAGGCCGATTGGGACCGCCAGCGCCTGGAGTCACTGCCCGAGCTGCTCAGCCAGGTGCGCGGCGCGTTGGCGATGATTCCGCTGCCGCGTGCGGCGAGCCTGATGCGTGGTTGCACCGATTATGTCGATGAACAGTTGATGACCGGCGCTGCGCCACCGCCCGAGGCGCAGCTGGCGCATTTCGCCGACGTGGTCAGCAGCCTGGAATACTACCTGGAACGCATGCTCCAGGACCCCGACGCCGCCGGCGAACGCGTGCTGGAGCTGGCCACCCAAGGCCTGGCTGCACTCGGCTATCTGCCGGTCGAAAAGCCTTGGCGCCAGGCGCTGGCCGCGCCGGATGGCGCCCTGTCGACAGAGATCGCGCCGAGCCAGTCCCAATTCGATGCGTTGGCCAACCCCACGTCACGCCTGAATCCGCCTGCCCTGCACCGTCCGGGCAGCCTCTTGCCGCCGCCCGTTGGCGAAGAACCTGTCGACGATGAACTGCGTGAAGTCTTCCTCGAAGAAACCGATGAAGTCCTCGACGTGTTGCACCGCTACTTGCCCAACAGCGCCGACAAAACCGCCCAAAGCGAGATGCGGCGTGCCTTCCACACGCTCAAAGGCAGCGGCCGGATGGTCCGCGCCCTGGTACTGGCCGAGCTGGCCTGGGCGGTGGAAAACCTGCTTAACCGGGTGCTCGAACGCAGCGTGGCGCTCGACGCTGATGTGCAACAGGTGCTGGATGAGGCCGTGGCCCTGCTGCCGGAGTTGATCGCCGACTTTGCGGCCGACGACCAACGCCAGCGCGATGAAGTCGACGCCCTGGCGGCCCGTGCCCACGCCTTGGCCAGCGGCACTCAACCGGCCGCAGAGCCCCATGACCCGATGTTGCTGGAGATCTTTCGCAACGAAGCCCAGAGCCACCTGGAGAGCCTCAACCACTTTCTGCAACAGGCCGCCGAGCATATGCCGCTGCAAGTCAGCGATGAACTGCAACGCGCCCTGCACACCCTCAAGGGCAGCGCCTACATGGCCGGCGTGTTGCCGATGGCCGAACTGGCGCGCCCGCTCGATCACCTGACCCGCGAATACAAGGCCCACCGCCTGCCGCTGGACCTGGATGAAGTGGAGCTGTTGCTGGAAGCCGAAGCCCTGTTCCAGCGCGGGTTGCGTCAGCTGGACAGTGATCCGCTGGTGCCGATCAAGGGCGCGGCGGAGTTGATCAGCCGCACGCAAAGCCTGCTCGACCAACAGCTGCAAGCCTTGCTCGACGCGCCCAACACCGGGCTGCGCATCAAGCGCGACGCGCAGCTGATCAGCAACTTCCTGGCCCAGGGCATGGACATCCTGCTGGATGCCGAAAGCCTGCTGCGCCGCTGGCAGCAACACCCCGGCGAACGCCAGGAACTGACCGCGCTGCTGGACGAGTTGACCACCCTGGGCGAGGGCGCACACATCGCCGACCTGCACGCCATCGACGAACTCTGCGAAGCCTTGCTCGACCTCTATGGCGCTGTGGAAGAGAGCAGCCTGGCGGTCAGCGAACGGTTTTTCCATGAGGCCGAACAGGCCCATGAAGCGCTGATCAACATGCTCGACCAACTGGCGGCCGGCCAGGAAATCAGCCCGGCGCCGGCTCGGGTAGACGCCCTGCGCGAACTGCTGGATGAAGCCCTCGACCCGTCCGCCACCGGCCTGATCAAAAGCGACGGCGGGCGCGCCCCTAGCATTTCCGAACTGGGCGCCGCCACGGCCCGGTTGGGCCAGGACACGGCGATGGACGACGAGATCGTCGAGATTTTCCTGGAAGAGGCAGTGGACATCCTCGACAGCGCCGGGCAGTCGCTGAAACGCTGGCTGCTGGAGCCGGACAGCGCGGCGCCGTTGTCGTCATTGCAGCGGGATTTGCACACCCTCAAGGGCGGCGCGCGCATGGCCGAAATCGGCCCGATTGGCGACCTCGCCCATGAGCTGGAATGCCTGTACGAAGGCCTGGTGGACCGCCGCTACAGTTACTCGACCGAACTGTCCCAAGTATTGATGGCCAGCCATGAGCGGCTGGCCTTGCAGCTCGATCAACTGCAAGACCACCAACCTCTGAGCGACTCCAGTGACTTGATCGCCCAGTTGCGCGCGTTGCGCCAGAACAACGCGCCCGCCACTGCGCCCACAGAACCTGAAACCGCAGCGGCTGATCCGGAGTTGCTGGATATCTTCCTCGAAGAAGCCGCCGATATTCTCGACAGTTCAAGCAGCGCGTTGCTGCGCTGGCAGGCCGAGCCGAGCAATCGCCAGGAGGTGGAAACCTTGCTGCGCGACTTGCACACCCTCAAGGGCGGCGCGCGCATGGTCGAAATCGGGCCGATTGGCGATTTGGCCCATGAGCTGGAGTTTCTCTACGAAGGCCTGTCTGCCGGTTTGCTTGCGCCGTCGCCGGAACTGTTCGCCTTGCTGCAAGGCTGCCATGACCGCCTGGCGCAGATGATCGACGCGGTGGCGGGCGGTTTGCCGGTGGGGTCGGTGGATAAACTCATCAAGCGCATCAGGAGCCTGGTGCACCCCGGTGACGAGCCGCTGGCGCCCGTAGCCTTGCCGGCCGGCAAGGCCGAAGCGGCGGTGGACCCCGGCGCCGACATGGTGAAAATTTCCGCCGACTTGCTTGATGATCTGGTCAACCTGGCCGGTGAAACCTCGATCTTCCGTGGCCGTATCGAGCAGCAGGTCAACGACGCGCGTATCGCGCTCAACGAAGTCGAAACCACCATCGAGCGTATGCGTGACCAACTGCGCCGCCTCGACACCGAAACCCAGGGCCGCATTCTCAGTCGTCAGCAGGCCGAGGCCGAGCGCCTGGGCTATGAAGAATTCGACCCGCTGGAAATGGACCGGCATTCGCAGCTGCAGCAGCTGTCGCGCGCGCTGTCCGAATCGGCCTCCGACCTGCTGGACCTCAAGGAAACCCTCGACCGTCGCAACGGGGATGCACACAACCTGTTGCAGCAACAGGCACGCATCAACACCGAGCTGCAAGAAGGCCTGATGCGCACGCGCATGGTGCCGTTCGAACGCATGCTGCCGCGCCTCAAACGCATCGTGCGCCAGGTGGCGGAGGAGTTGGGCAAGGACGTTGAATTCGTGGTCGGCAATGCCGAAGGCGAGATGGACCGCAACGTGCTGGAGCGCATGGTGGCGCCGCTTGAACATATGCTGCGCAATGCCGTCGACCATGGCCTGGAGTCCCGCGAGGCGCGCGTGTTGGCCGGTAAACCCGAGAAGGGCCGTATCAGCCTGGACCTGACCCACGAAGGCGGCGACATCGTCTTCGACATGCGCGACGACGGTGCCGGTGTGCCCCTGGACGCGGTGCGGCGCAAGGCGATCAAGCGCGGCCTGCTCGCGCCTGATCAAGACATGAGCGACCGCGACGTGTTGCAGTTCATCCTGCAGCCGGGCTTTTCCACCGCCGAAAAAATCACCCAGATTTCCGGGCGCGGCGTGGGCATGGACGTGGTGCACGAAGAAGTGCGCCAACTCGGCGGCTCGATGTTCATCGACTCAACGCCGGGCGCGGGCGTGCACTTTCGCATTCGCCTGCCGTTTACCGTGTCGGTCAATCGCGCGCTGATGGTGCAATGCGCGGACGACCAATATGCGATCCCGCTCAACACCATTGAAGGCCTGGTGCGCGTGTTGCCCCACGAGCTGGCCGGGCACTATCAGCAAGATCCGCCGCGTTACGAATACGCCGGCCAGCGTTATGAATTGTTCTATTTGGGCGACCTGCTGCACACCGTCGCCCGGCCCAGACTGCTCGGCCAATACCAGCCAGTGCCGGTGCTGTTGGTGCAATGCAACGAGCGGCGCGTGGCAGTGCACGTGGACGCCATGGCCGGTACGCGCGAGATCGTGGTCAAGGGCCTGGGGCCACAGTTTGCCGGCGTGCAGGGTTTGTCCGGGGCGACCATTCTGGGCGATGGTCGCGTGGTGCTGATTATCGACTTGCTGGCGCACATTCGCGCCCGCCAACCGGCGTTGCCGGCTCAGTCGGTGGACGCGCCGCTGATCCTCAACGACCCGTTGAAAAAGCGCCCGCTGCTGGTGCTGGTGGTGGACGACTCGGTCACCGTGCGCAAAGTCACCAGCCGCCTGCTGGAGCGCAACGGCATGAACGTGCTCACCGCCAAAGACGGCATCGACGCCATCGCCCTGCTCGAAGAACACACCCCGGACCTGATGCTGCTCGACATCGAAATGCCGCGCATGGACGGCTTCGAAGTGGCGATCCAGGTGCGCAACGACCCACGCTTGATGCGCCTGCCGATCATCATGATCACCTCGCGCACCGGCCAAAAACACCGCGACCGCGCCATGGCCATCGGCGTCAACGACTACCTCGGCAAGCCGTACCAAGAGTCGGTGCTGCTGGAAAGCATCGCCTACTGGAGCAAGTCCCATGCTTGACCACCGCACCAGCCAACTCACCGGCCTGCTGCTGCCCCTGGCCGACCGCCACCTGGTGCTTCCCAACGTCGCCATCGCCGAACTGATCGACTTCCAGCGCGGCGAACCGGCCAGCGACGCACCGCCGTGGTACCTGCGGCAAGTCACATGGCGCGACCGGCAGTTGCCGTTGATCAGCTTTGAAGCCGTGTGCGGCGAGGCCAGCGTGACCGGCGAGCGCTCGCGGATTGTGGTGTTGAACGCGCTGGGCGGGCGGCCGACGTTGAAGTTTATTGCGATGGTGATTCAGGGCATTCCGCGTTCGTACAAGCTGGATAGCCAGTTGAGTTACGTGGACGTGCCGCTGTGCCCGCTGGAGCTGGCAGCGGTGCAAGTGGGGGAACATGTGGCGAAGGTGCCCGACCTTATGGGGCTTGAAGCCTTGTTGGTCGAATCCGGCCTGGCCTGACCCTTGTGGCTTGCACCATTTTTCGTGGCGAGCGGGCTTGCCCCGCGTTGGGCTGCGCAGCAGCCCCAAACATGCCGTCTCTATAAACCTGACACACTGCGTTTACCTTAATGGGGCCGCTTCGCAGCCCAACGCGGGGCAAGCCCGCTCGCCACGGGAAGCGCTTTTGCTTTGAGATTTGTAGGAGGGCCTCGGATTTTTCCCGCAAGATTTCGGGCTGTGCGTGAACTTGTTGTGGGTAGTCATGGAGGCTAGTCTTCGCTCCGTCATCGAAAAAAACGGTGACACGGACGTGCAAGTCCGACGAAACTGTTTAGGCGTAAAAACGCCCAGCCAACCACGGGCGTTTTTTGTGCTCGCTGCTTTATGGCGGCTGCGCGCAGGAGGTCTTCGGACCTGCTGGGTGTCCTAAACAGGCCCGGTCTTGCACACCTGCGCACGGTCGCCACCCTCATTCGCGTGCAAGCGAACGGTGGCGCTCCTTACTAACTGTTTAGGAGTTTCATCATGGTCAAACCTACCCCTAATCCACCTGCTTCCAAGCTTTTCACCGTAGACCCCCATCAGAACACTGAAACCCTGCTGGTCAACGCCAGCGAAACTTTGTCCTCGCTAAACGCCATGACCTGCAATCTGGCCTTCAACCTGGACACCTCCCAGCGCGCAATCATGCTCGGCATTCAGCAAATGGCAGCGCTCGGGCAGCTATTAGTGGATCGAGCCCTAGAACAAATTTCCCCTTCTTCAGCGGCTTAAAACTGGATCGTTCCCAGAAAGGGACCTGTCGGTCCCTTTCTGGGACTTATTGACCGTCGTCCATGGTGACCGGTATCGGTAAAGCTTCACGTTATGCGGCCGATAATCGAGAACTACTTTTAGGACGGAGTAAAGCCAGCGTGAGGGAGCTTTGGGTTGGAATTATGCGTAACTTTGCGTTTCTCTACGATGCGATTGTAGGGATTCTGTTTCTGTGGTTTTTGGCGGTGGTTTTAACGGCGTTAGTAGTCAGAGTAGGGGGCAAAGGGCGTGGAGCGTTATGGGGAGCTGGAATTTCCCTTCTGGGAGCCGTAGTTATTTTGTTACGTCTTGAGTTGGTGGGAGGGGCTGTAGGCGTAAAAGAGGTGCTGAGCAACTTCATAATAATGAGCTTGGGCGGGTTAGGGTCAGGACTCCTTGCCGTTGCGTTAATGGAGGATACGAACGAGACGGAAGCGTTGAGGTTCAAAGCCGGGCTATTCTGTGTTCTCGATTACGCCTTTGTATGGATGGGATTGTCCTCTCTATCGATGCTGTTCTTTTTCCTTCTCTCGAAACTATCTGGCCAATTCGTTGCAACCGATTATGTACTCGAGGTGATGTTCGTCATTTTCTGCGGAGCCTTCTTGAGTGTTGTTGTCCTTGAGCGGCGCGACAAATTTGGACGTTTGGAAGAGTGGGTAGGGTTGGTCCTTTTTATCTTTTTATTGGCTCTTTCCCTTATTTACGAAGAAACGCTCGCTTGCGTATGGACTCAGGCAGGAGGTTGGATCCTAGCTGTGAATGGCCTACTGACTCTAGCGGTGGGTGGTATCTGGTGGCACTACCGAAAACTAAACTCTGAAACTGTTACTCCAACCGTAACGATCCGCCGTTGGGCTTGATTGATACCCCCCACGTTCACTCCTAAGGTACAGCCCACGACAGCAAACCCCGTGGAGCGACCATGACAACAACCATCACCCCCGACTCGCGCTGGACGCGGCGGCGCGACGAGAAGCAGCGGCGCCTCGGGCTGGTCAAAAAATACGCAGACGGGGCGGTGTTGCCCAGTGACAGAATCGTCGAGGCCCTGGAAGCGCTGATTCTCCCTGGCGACCGCGTGGTGCTGGAGGGCAACAACCAGAAGCAGGCCGACTTCCTCTCGCGCTCCCTGGCCAAGGCCGACCCGGCCAAGCTCCACGATTTGCACATGATCATGCCCAGTGTCGGCCGTTCCGAGCACTTGGACCTGTTTGAAAAGGGCATCGCCCGCAAGCTCGACTTCTCTTTCGCCGGCACCCAATCCCTGCGCATCAGCCAGCTGCTGGAAGACGGCCTGCTGGAAATCGGCGCGATCCACACCTACATCGAACTCTACGCGCGGCTGGTGGTGGACCTGATCCCCAACGTCGTGCTCTCGGCCGGTTTCATGGCCGACCGCGCCGGTAACATTTACACCGGCGCCAGCACCGAAGACACCCCGGCGCTGATCGAGCCTGCCGCGTTCAGCGATGGCATCGTCATCGTGCAGGTCAACCAGTTGGTGGATGACGTCACCGATTTGCCCCGCGTCGACATCCCCGCAAGCTGGGTGGATTTTGTGGTGGTGGCCGACAAGCCGTTCTACATCGAGCCGCTGTTCACCCGCGACCCGCGCCATATCAAGCCGGTGCATGTGCTGATGGCGATGATGGCGATCCGTGGCATCTATGAAAAACACAATGTGCAGTCGCTCAACCACGGCATTGGGTTCAACACCGCCGCCATCGAGTTGATCCTGCCGACTTACGGCGAATCCCTCGGCCTTAAAGGCAAAATCTGCCGCAACTGGACCCTCAACCCGCACCCAACCCTGATCCCCGCCATCGAAAGCGGCTGGGTGGAAAGCGTGCATTGCTTTGGCACCGAACTGGGCATGGAAAACTACATCGCCGCGCGGCCTGATGTGTTCTTCACCGGCCGCGACGGCTCGATGCGCTCCAACCGGATGTTCTGCCAGCTCGCCGGCCAATACGCCGTGGACCTGTTTATCGGCGCCACTCTGCAAGTGGATGGCGACGGGCATTCCTCCACCGTCACCCGTGGCCGCCTCGCCGGGTTTGGTGGCGCGCCGAACATGGGCCACGACCCGCGCGGCCGTCGGCATGGCACCCCGGCCTGGCTGGACATGCGCCACGACGACGCGCCGCAAGCCTTGCTTGAGCGTGGCAAAAAGTTGGTTGTACAAATGGTCGAAACCTTCCAGGAAGGCGGCAAACCCACTTTCGTCGAGACCCTCGACGCCGTCGAAGTGGCGCGCAAAAGCGGCATGCCGCTGGCGCCGATCATGATCTACGGCGACGATGTCACCCACCTGCTCACCGAAGAAGGCATCGCCTACCTGTATAAGGCGCGCTCGCTGGAAGAGCGCCAGGCGATGATCGCCGCCGTCGCTGGCGTCACCGCCATCGGCCTGCGCCACAACCCCAAAGACACCGCGCGCATGCGCCGCGAAGGCTTGATCGCGTTGCCCGAAGACCTCGGCATTCGCCGCACCGACGCCACCCGCGAGCTGTTGGCCGCCAAGAGCGTGGCCGACCTGGTGGAGTGGTCCGGTGGCTTGTACAACCCGCCCGCCAAATTCAGGAGCTGGTAAATGCGCGCGCTCAAACTGCATGAACTGAGCCTGGCTGATCGCCTGGCAGACATGGCCGTCGACGCGCTGATCGATGAGGCGGACCTGTCGCCCAAACCGGCCTTGGTGGACCGCCGCGGTAACGGTGCCCATAGCGATTTGCACCTGGGCCTGATGCACGCTTCGGCGCTGTCGCTGTGGCCGATGTTCAAGGAGATGGCGGAAGCCGCGCTTGAATTCGGTGAAGTCGGTTTGCCCTTGCGCGAAGCCCTCGGGCAGATTGGCCGCGAAGGCGAGCAAGCGATGCTCACCACCACCAATGGCGTGAACACCCATCGCGGCGCGATCTGGGCGCTCGGTTTGCTCACTGCTGCTGCGGCGCTGGAGCCACGCAGCGTCACGCTGACGGCGGCAAAATTAGCCCTGCTCAACGACCGCTACGCCCCGCAGCCGCTGAGCCACGGCGCTCAGGTTGCTCAACGCTACGGCGCGCGCGGCGCCCGTGAAGAAGCACAACTGGGCTTCCCGTCCGTGACGCAACGTGGCCTGCCGCAACTGCACAAAAGCCGCCAGCAAAACGCGGGTGAGCAGAACGCACGCCTGGATGCCTTGCTCGCCATCATGACTGACCTGGCCGACACCTGCGTGCTCTACCGCGCCGGCACCGAAGGCCTGCACGCCATGCAACGCGGCGCCCAAGCGGTGCTGGACGCAGGCGGCAGCGCGACCCTCGCCGGTCGCCGCCAATTGCACGAACTGGACGACCAATTGCTGGCCCTGAATGCCTCCCCCGGCGGCGCCGCCGACCTGTTGGCCGCCTGCCTGTTTATCGACCGCCTCGACGGAGCGTTTTGATGGAAACCTTATCCTTTGAATTCCCCGCCGGGCAGCCGCCCAAAGGCCGTGCGCTGGTGGGTTGCGTCGGCTCCGGCGACCTGGAAGTGCTGCTGGAACCGGGCACGCCCGGCACGCTGACCATCCAGGTGCAGACCTCGGTGAATGGCGCCGAACAGCGCTGGCAGCATCTGTTCGAGCGGATCTTCCAGGAGCACACGCCGCCGGCGTTGAAGATCGATATCCACGACTTCGGCGCCACGCCCGGCGTGGTGCGTTTGCGCCTGGAGCAAGGCTTCGAGGAGATCGGCCATGACTGACTTGCTCAACAAACACAGCTTCGTTGAATTGGGAGCACGGCAGCGGGCCAAGGCCTTGCTCGACGCCGGCACGTATCGCGAACTGATCGACCCCTTCCAACGCGTGATGTCGCCCTGGCTCAGCCGCCAAGGCGTGGTGCCCCAGGCCGATGACGGCGTGGTGATCGCCAAAGGCAGCATCGCCGGAAAGCCGGTGGTGGTGGCCGCTATCGAAGGCAACTTCCAGGGCGGCAGCCTCGGTGAAGTCGGCGGTGCAAAAATTGCCGGTGCCCTGGAGCTGGCGGCTGAAGACAACCGCAATGGCATCCCGACCGGCGCGGTGCTGTTGCTGGAAACCGGCGGCGTGCGCTTGCAGGAAGCCAACCTCGGCCTCGCGGCGATTGCCGATATCCATGCGGCGATTGTCGACCTGCGCCAGTACCAGCCGGTGATCGGCGTGGTGGCCGGCAGTGTCGGTTGCTTTGGCGGCATGTCCATCGCCGCCGGGCTGTGCAGCTACCTTGTGGTCACTCGCGAAGCACGCCTGGGCCTGAATGGCCCGCAAGTGATCGAGCAGGAGGCAGGCCTGGAAGAATACGACTCCCGCGACCGCCCGTTTATCTGGAGCCTCACCGGCGGCGAACAGCGCTTCAACAGCGGCCTGGCTGACCGTTACGTGGCGGACGATGTGGCGCAGATCCAACAGACGGTTACCGCGCTGTTGCAACAAGGTATGCCCGAACACCCGCGCAGCCGTCAGGTCGATTTCTACCTGACGCGCCTGACCGAGCTGGACGCCACGCCGCAAATCGACGCGGCGACGGTGCGCGACCTGTACCAAGGAGATCGCTCATGAGAGGCCTGCAGTGGTTCAACGCATTGAGTGCCGGCGCCACACCTGTGGACGGTTTGCCGGCCTCGCTGAAAGTCGCCGACGGCGTATTGGGTGAGCAAGCCGTGCGCTTCATCGCCGTGGTCACCGACGCGCACAACCGTTTCCCGCGGGCGCGCAATGGCGAAGTCGGCCTGCTCGAAGGCTGGGGCCTGGCCAAAGCCGTGGACGATGCTATCGCCCGTGGCGACAAGCGCCCGATCATCGCCATCGTCGATGTGCCCAGCCAAGCCTATGGCCGTCGCGAAGAAGCCTTGGGCATCCATCAAGCCCTGGCCGCCGCCGCCGACAGCTACGCCCGCGCTCGGTTGGCCGGGCACCCGGTGATCGCGCTGCTGGTGGGCAAGGCCATGTCCGGCGCGTTCCTCGCCCACGGCTACCAGGCCAACCGCCTGATTGCTCTGCGCGACCCTGGCGTGATGGTGCATGCGATGGGCAAGGCGTCGGCGGCGCGGGTGACCCTGCGCAGTGTCGAAGAGCTGGAAGCCCTGGCCGCCAGCGTGCCGCCGATGGCTTACGACATCGACAGTTATGCCAGCCTTGGTTTGCTCTGGGAGACGCTGTCGGTCAGCCAGATTGAATACCCCACGGCGGACGATGTGGTGCGCGTCAGTGATTGCCTGCTGCACGCCATCGATGATGTCGCGGGCCCCGATTTAAAAGGACGCCTGGGCGCCACCAACCGTGCCGCTTCCAGCCACGTACGCCAACTGCTGCGGGAGCAATGGTGAACGCTCACGATTTGCTCTGGGGCATGGCCCCGGCGCATCTGCCCGCCGACGCGCCGGCTTGGGTGTTGGAGGCTATCAACGCCGGTCATCCGGTGGTGGTGCGCCGCGCCATCGCCGAGCCGGGCCAGGTGGCCGTCGGCGTGCGCGGGCGTTTGCGTGAGCAGCGGTTTGCGGCCGTGATGCCCATCGCGGCGGTGCAACGGCGAGTAGTGCCCGAGGCGCTGCGTGGTGTGACCTCACCACGGGATTTACCGGCGTTGCGCGCGCTCGATTTACTGCGGCCAGTGTTAGCGCAGGAGACGTGGGGCGTCACGGGCAGCGCGGGTTTTGAGTTGGCCAGTGGAGTTGAGGCACTGCATGCGCAGAGCGACCTGGATTTGATCCTGCGCACGCCCCAGCGTTTGGAGCGCGGTGATGCCGAGGACCTGCTCGCGATATTGGACACGGCGCCGTGTGCCGTGGACCTGCAACTGCAAACCCCGTTTGGCGCCGTCGCCTTGCGCGAGTGGGCGGGAGGCTCGCGCCGAGTACTGCTGAAAACCGTCAGCGGCGCGCACTTGGTGGTTGACCCGTGGCAGGCGGTGGCATGAGCAGCCTTCTGGTATTTCCGGGGCAGGGCGCCCAGCGTACGGGCATGCTCCGCGCGCTGGCGGCCGACGTTCTGGATGAGGCCAGTGACGCCTTGGGTGAAGACGTCCGCCTGCTCGATTCGGCGCAAGCCTTGGCGAGTACGCGCGCTGTTCAACTGTGCCTGCTGATTGTCGGCGTGGCCCATGCCCGTCAGCTGCAACACACGCCGGATTACGTGGCGGGCCTGTCCATCGGCGCCTACCCGGCGGCAGTTATCGCGGGCGCCCTGGCGTTTGCCGACGCGGTAAAACTGGTCAGCTTGCGCGGCGAGCTGATGCAAAACGCTTATCCACAAGGCTTTGGGATGACCGCGCTGATCGGCCCTGAGTTATCCACAGTCGAAAACATACTGAGCGACATCCATAGCCCGCAAACGCCGGTGTATTTGGCCAACATCAACGCCGATAACCAAACCGTGATTGCTGGCAGCGATGCGGCGATGAAGCTCGTCGCAGCGCGCATCAAGGGCAACGGCGTCGCCAAGCGCCTGGCGGTCAGCGTGCCGTCGCATTGCGCGCTGCTGGAGGCGCCTGCCCAGGCGCTGGCGCAAGCATTCGTCACGCTCAAGGCGCCGCGCATTACCTACCTGAGCAGCACCCGCGCGCGGCCGATTCACAACCCCGAGCAACTGCGCGACGACCTGGCCTTCAACATGTGCCGCATCGTCGATTGGCGCGGCACCGTGCAAAGCGCCTACGAGCGTGGCGTGCGCCTGCAAATCGAACTGCCGCCGGGCGCTGTGCTCACTGGCCTGTCACGCCGCGTGTTTGAGCAGGGCACGGTGATCGCCTGCGAAGGCGCGCGCCTGGACACCCTGCAGGCCCTGCTGCAAGAGGAGGAACGCCGCCACCGATAAAGCTCCACCCAAGGCTTTCGAAGCACAAAAACAACAATTTCGATGAAGCACTTTGAGGACAACAACGATGATTATTTATGGTGTGGCCTTGCTGGCGATCTGCATGTTGGCGGGAGTGATCCTCGGCGACATGCTCGGTGTGTTGCTGGGCGTCAAATCCAATGTGGGCGGCGTCGGGATCGCCATGATCCTGTTGATCTGCGCGCGCTTGTGGATGCAAAAACACGGTGGCATGACCAAAGACTGCGAAATGGGCGTGGGCTTTTGGGGCGCCATGTACATTCCGGTGGTGGTGGCGATGGCCGCGCAACAAAACGTGGTGACCGCGCTGCACGGCGGCCCGGTCGCTGTGCTGGCCGCCATCGGTTCGGTGGTGGTTTGCGGTTGCACCATTGCCCTGATCAGCCGCACGCACAAGGGTGAACCCTTGCCCGCCGAAGAGCCGCTGATCGCTGCTGCGGGAGGTCGCTGATATGTGGCCTCTGATTGAAAAAGGTTTGGAAAATAACAGCCTGGTCACCGCGTTTGCCTTCGTCGGTGTGGTGATGTGGGTTTCCGTGGTGCTGTCCAAGCGCCTGACGTTCGGGCGCATTCATGGCTCGGCGATTGCCATCGTGATCGGGCTGGTGTTGGCCTGGGTCGGCGGCACACTCACCGGCGGGCAAAAAGGCCTGGCGGACATGGCGCTGTTCTCCGGCATCGGCTTGATGGGCGGCGCGATGCTGCGCGATTTCGCCATTGTTGCCACCGCGTTTGAAGTGCAGGCCACCGAGGCGCGCAAAGCCGGGCTGATCGGTGTGATTGCGTTGCTGCTGGGCACCATCCTGCCGTTCATCGTTGGCGCGAGCATGGCCTGGGCGTTTGGGTATCGCGATGCGATCAGCATGACCACCATCGGCGCGGGTGCCGTGACTTACATCGTTGGCCCTGTGACCGGTGCGGCGATTGGCGCGACCTCGGATGTGATGGCGCTGTCGATTGCGACAGGGTTGATCAAGGCGATTCTGGTGATGGTCGGCACGCCCGTGGCAGCGCGCTGGATGGGCCTGGATAACCCGCGCTCGGCGATGGTATTTGGTGGGCTGGCCGGCACGGTGAGTGGGGTGACGGCGGGGCTGGCGGCGACAGATCGGCGGTTGGTGCCGTATGGCGCGCTGACTGCCACTTTCCATACCGGGCTTGGGTGTTTGCTTGGGCCGTCGTTGCTGTACTTCATCGTGCGCGGGATCGTTGGCTAGCCCCGTAATTCAAGTTGATTGGTCTGGCCTCTTCGCGAGCAAGCCCGCTCCCACAGTTGGAATGCATTTCAAATGTGGGAGCGGGCTTGCTCGCGAAAGCGGTTTGTCAGGTTGGCACCTGCCGATTGGCATACATCCGACACTCTGCCAGCAACGCCAGCAAATTCGGGTCGCGCTCCTTGGCCTTTAAAAACACCACACCAATGTGCTGCTGCAACCGATACCTGGGTTGCAGCGGTATCAGCTTCACGCGGTTCTCATACACCGCCGCAATCCGCCCCGGCAGCAGGGCATAACCCACGCCCGAACTGACCATGCTCAACAGCGTGAAGATGTCATTGACCTGCATCGCCACCTTCGGCTCAAACCCCGCCTGGTTGAACACCCGGTTGCCGTCCTGGTGCGTGGCGAAGCCTTGGGTGAGGGTGATGAAGGTCGCGTCGCGCACATCGGCCAGGTCGATTTCCTGCTCGCGGTCCAAGGGTGAGTCGGCCGGGGTGGCGAGGAAGATGTCGTCGGTGAACAGCGCGATCTGTTCGCAGTCCGGGTCGTTGGCACGTTCGTCGAGGGAGATCAGGATCGCGTCCACTTCCATGTTCTTGAGCTTGTAGAGCAGGTCGAAGTTGGAGCCCAGGATCAGGTCGATATTGAGTTCGCTGCGCCTGATTTTCAGGCCCATGATCAGCTGTGGCACGGTTTTGACCGTCAGCGAATACAGCGAGCCGAGCTTGAAGCGCTCAGCCGAGAAACCTGCGGCTTCGCGGGTCAGGCGCACGCTGTCGACCACGTCGGCCACCAGCTTTTGCGCGCGCTCCTCCAGCACGTAGGCGCTTTCCAGCGGGGTGAGGTTGCGCCCTTCGTGTTTGAACAGCGGGCAGCGCAGCGCGTTTTCCAGCGAGTGGATGGCGCGGTGCACGCTGACGTTGCTGGTTTGCAACTCGGCGGCGGCGCGGGCCAGGTTGCCGGTGCGCATGAACGCCAGGAAGATCTCGAGCTTCTTGAGGGTGAATTCTTCGTCGATCAGCATGGCCGTGGCTCTTAGTCGAATGCGGTCGATTGTGCCTCTAAAAGCAGTTCACTCCCAGCCATGCACTGCCCAGGCCCAGCAGCACGCCGCCGATGATCAGCCAGATCGCGTTGAGCCGCGTGTAATACACCACGGCGGCGCTGGCCAGGGTCAGCACCAGGCTGGTCGCGTTGTTTTCCAGGCTGTTCATCAGGATGTAGGTTGAGGCGAGGATCAGGCCGATGGAGATCGGCAGCAGGCTGCGTTTAACCCGTTGCACCCACGGCGTTCGGGTGTGCCGCTCCAGCCAGCCGGCGCCCAGGTAAGCCAGCACCGAACAGGGCACCAGCTTGGCCAACAACGCCACCAGCGCGCCAGGCAAGCCCGCCGCCTGCTGGCCGATAAACACCAGAAACATGCCGTTGGGCCCCGGCAGCGCCTGGGACAAGGCGAAGAAGGCGACAAATTGCGCGTCAGTGATCCAGTGCATATCGACCACGGTGTAGCGATGGATATCGCCGATGGCCACCGTGTTGCCGCCAATCGCCATCAGCGACCACAGCGCGCATTGGATCATCAGGTGCAACAGGACGGTTTGCATCAGCCGGCCACCTTGTTCGAACCGATAAAGCTCAAGGCCAGGGAGCTGGGAATGCAGATCAGCAAGACCATCCACAGCGGCAACACAAAGACGGCCATCAATACGAAGGTCAACACGAAGGCGCTGTAGTTGGCGAGCGTGCGGGGCATGGCCTTGAGCAGGCGCAGCGTGGTGCCGAGCATCAACCCCGTGGCAATCGGCATCACCGCGCCGAAGATCTGCTGCACCACGTCGTGGCTCCACCACTTGGCATAGGCAAATCCGGCGAGCACGGTGATCAACGAGGGGAACAGGTACAGCCCGCACACGGTCACAACCGCACCGTGCAAGCCATGCAGGCGCCGGCCGTAGATGATGCCGACGTTGGCGATATTGGGGCCCGGGAAGAACTGGCCGGTGGTCAGCAGCTCATTGAAGCTTTGCTCACTGACCCAGCGGCGACGGTCGACCATCATCTGCCGCGCCCAGGGCATCACGCCGCCAAAGCCGAACAGACCGACCATGGCAAAGTTGTAAAACAGCTGCCATAGGCTGGGATGAGGCGGGGCGGGTTCTAGCTCGGGCATGGCAATTACCGATAGGACGCTTTTACGTGGGAGCCGGCTTGCTGCTCCCACAGGATGAAGCGAATCATCTATGGACGTGTGTATTTGGGCAAATGAAGAAAGGGTGTTACCTGATATGGGTAGGGTGGCGTCAGAATGCTCAAGGTGGTAACGGTTATTCGAGGTGAGTGACACATGTATCACGGGGAACGATTTAACGCCTGGAGCCATTTGGTCGGGGCTGTAGCAGCTTTTGTTGGCGCAGTGTGGATGTTGGTGGTGGCAAGCCTGGACGGCAGCCCCTGGAAGATCGTCAGCGTGGCGATTTATGGTTTTACGCTGCTGGTGCTGTACAGCGCGTCCACCGTGTACCACAGCGTGCGCGGGCGACGAAAAGAGATCATGCAGAAGGTCGACCACTTTTCGATCTACCTGTTGATCGCCGGCAGCTACACGCCGTTTTGCCTGGTAACGCTGCGCGGGCCGTGGGGTTGGACGCTGTTCGGAATCGTGTGGGGGCTGGCGGTGATCGGCATCCTGCAAGAGATCAAGCCGCGCTCCGAGGCGCGCATTCTGTCGATTGTGATTTACGCGGTGATGGGCTGGATCGTGCTGGTGGCGGTCAAGCCGCTGCTTGCTGCGCTGGGCACGGCCGGGTTTGTATGGCTGGCCTCGGGCGGGGTGTTGTACACCGTCGGGATTATCTTTTTTGCCCTGGAAGATCGCCTGCGCCACTCCCATGGGATCTGGCACTTGTTCGTGATCGGCGGCAGCCTGCTGCACTTTGTGGCGATCATGCATTACGTGCTTTGACCTGTGGGAGCTGGCTTGTGTGGGAGCTGGCTTGCCTGCGATACAGGCGACTCGGTCTATCAGTTAGACCGAGGCGATGCTATCGCAGGCAAGCCAGCTCCCACATCACAAGCGTTCCAGCAGTTCACACGCGCGCTTGCCGAAAATCTGCAGCAGGTTCGCGAGCATATGCGGCGGCGGTTCATCGGCGCGGGTCAGCGCGTACAGGGTGATCGGCAGCGGCGGGGTGAGCGTGCGGATGCAGGTGGTGGCCGTCGATGCGCCGAGGGCGGTGAAGGGATCGATCACGGTCAGGCCGGCGCCGGACTCCACCATGGCCCGGGCCAGGGAATAGGTCTGGACAGAAATGGTCACTCGTGGCGGCGGGTCGACATTTTCCAGGTAGCTGTCGAGCTTTGCCGCCAAGGGGTCGGCACTGGACAGGCCAATCAACGGCGCACCCGCCAGGTCAGTCAGTGGCAACGGTTTACTCATTTGGGCCTCAGGCCAGTAACCCTTGGAAGCCAACGCCACCAGCCCCCCATTGGCCAACACTTGCGTGGTCAAACCCGGATGGCCGGAGAAGTTAAGCGTCAGCGCCAGGTCGATCTCACGCATCAACAGCTTCTGCACCAGCTCCCGGCTATGGTCGCTGGACAGCTCGCAAGCGATGTCCGGGTAGGCGCGCTTCCACTCCAGAATCGAAGGCGGTAGCAGTGACAATGCCAGGGCAGGGATCGCACCGATGCGCACACTCTGGCCCGGCTCGCGGCGCAAGCTCTTGGCCAGCCGCCGCACACCTTGCAGGCTCTCGGTGACTTTCTCGACTTCGCTTTCCAGCGCCAGGGCTTCCGGGGTGGGCTGCAGTTTGCCGCGCACGCGCAGAAACAGCGGGAAGCCTAGTTGCAGCTCGGCATGCTGCAACACCTTGGTCACCGCCGGTTGCGAGACATGCAGCAACTGCGCGGCGGCGCTGACGGAGCCTGTCTGGCGGATGGCCTGGAAGATTTCGATATGACGCAAGCGCATGGCACGTCCATAACCTTTGTTTATAGGTGAGCCATCTTTATTCATTGTCGGTGGCCTGTCACCTGCCCCTAGGCTTGAGGCCTGTTAACTCAAGTGCGGGTGAGGGGAATGGCCAAGCGGGTTTGCATCATCGGCGGCGGTGTCATCGGTCTGGCGAGTGCATACGCCCTGGTGCGCGCAGGCCATGAAGTCACGGTGATCGACGCGCGCGACAGCCTGTGCAGCGAAACCAGTTTTGCCAACGGCGGGCAACTGTCTTACCGCTATGTCGCGCCGCTGGCCGACGCCGGCGTGCCTCTGCAAGCGCTGGGCTGGCTGCTGCGTGGGGACTCGCCGTTGACACTGCGCCCGCGTCTCGATCCCCGACAATGGCGCTGGATGGCGTCCTTTCTGGGCGCCTGCCGGGGTTCGGTGAACAAGCGTAACGCCGCTCACCTGCTGCGCCTGGCGTCTTTGAGCCAGGCCACTTTGCAGCAATGGCGCGAGGATGATCGCCTGGACGGCTTCGACTGGCGGCGCAACGGCAAGCTGGTGACCTTTCGCAGTACCCGCACCTTTGAGCTTGCGCGCAGCAAGGTCACCGATTTTCTGCAACAACAGGTGCTGTCGGCCGCCGATTGCGCGCGCCTGGAGCCGGCGCTGGTGGGGGATGGCTTTGTCGGCGGTATTTACACGCCAAATGAAGAGGTCGCAGATTGCCATGCCTTCTGCCAACGACTGGCCGCGCGGCTTGAGGCCTCCGGGCGCTGTTCCTTTTTGCTTGGCCGCAAGGTTACGGGGCTACGTCACGGCGACGGTGCGGTGCAGGCCATCAATCTAGGCGATGAAATGATGCCGGTGGACCAGCTTGTAATCGCTGCCGGGCATCGCAGCGCCGAGTTAGCGTTGCCTGGCCTGGCCCTTGCGCTGTATCCGCTCAAAGGCTACAGCCTGAGCGTGCCGATTGGCGCGCAGCACCAGGCGCCGAATGTGAGCATCACTGACTACGACCGCAAGATCGTCTACGCGCGGATCGGCGAGCAGCTGCGAGTCGCCGCGATGGTCGACATTGTCGGCTTTGACGCCCGCCTTGAGCCCAAGCGCCTGGCGCTGATCAAACGCCACGCGTTGGAGACATTTCCCCATGGCGGCGATTACGCCCACGCCGTCGAATGGGCCGGTATGCGCCCGGCCACGCCGACCGGTGTGCCGCTGATTGGCGCGAGTGCTTATCGCAATCTGTGGCTGAACCTGGGCCACGGTGCGCTCGGCTTTACCTTGGCCTGTGGCAGCGGCCAACTGCTGGCCGAGCTGATCGGCCAGCAGGCGCCTTCCATTGATATGCAGGGCCTGGCGCCCCGCGCGGCTTGATTCGTCACACCACCAACGGAGGATAACAATGAAAAAAATCCTGTTGACCGGCTGCACCCTGGGGCTTTTGTTGGGCGCTCAGGTTCAAGCGACTGAAGCACCCCTGGACGGCACGTTGGGCAAGATCGCCAGCGCCAAGTCCATCACGCTGGGCTACCGCGATGCGTCTGTGCCGTTTTCCTACGTAGGTGACCACAGCGGCCAACCCATGGGTTATTCAGTGGAGTTGGCGAGCAAGATCGTCGAGCGCATCCAGCAGAAAACCGGCGTGGCCAACCTTGGCGTGAAGTACACCCTGGTGACGTCCCAGACCCGCATCCCGCTGGTGCAGAACGGCACTGTGGACCTGGAATGCGGCTCCACCGGGGTGACCGCCGAGCGCCAGAAACAGGTGGCGTTTTCGTACGGGTTTATTTACGTGAAGGGCCAGTTGCTGACCGCCAAGGACAGCGGCATCAACGGGTTTGACGACCTCAAGGGCAAGAACGTGGTGACCACCGCCGGCACCACCAATGAGCGGTACCTCAAGCACTACAACGCCGAACACGAAAGCAACCTGTCGGTGATCAGTGCCAAGGACCACGGCGAAGCCTTCAAGATGCTCGAGACCGGCCGCGCGGCGGCGTTTTACATGGACGATGCGCTGCTCTACGGCGAGCGCGCCAAGGCCCGCGACCCGCACCGCTGGGTGGTGGTGGGCACGGAGCAGTCGCGGGAGATCTACAGCTGCATGGTGCGCAAGGACGACCCGCAGTTTCTGGCGGTGGTCAACGAGACGCTGGCTGACCTTTACCGCTCCGGGGAAATCAACGGGATTTACCAGCGCTGGTTTGAACAGCCGATCCCGCCCAAGGGCTTGAACCTGGAGTTCCCGATGACGGCTGAGTTGAAGGCGATTATTGCCAAGCCGGTCAGTGACCCGGTGGACTGACAACCCAATCCAAAATGTGGGAGCGGGCTTGCTCGCGAATGCGGTGGATCAGTCAGCCTATTTATCAACTGACACACTGCCTTCGCGAGCAAGCCCGCTCCCACATTGGGTTTGGGTTTGCACAGCGGGGTTAGAAGTCGCCCCACAGTTGCTGGGCGACGGCCAGCGCAACCACTGGCGCCGTCTCAGTGCGCAGCACGCGCGGGCCGAGGCGGGCGGCTTGGAAGCCGGCGCTTTGGGCGGTGTCGACTTCGTTATCGGTCAAGCCACCTTCAGGCCCGATCAAAAACGCCAGGCTGGCAGGCTTGGCATGGCTGATCATCGGCGCGGCCACCGGGTGCAGCACCAGCTTCAACTCCGCCTCGGCCTGCTTCAACCAGTCGGCCAGCAGCAGCGGCGGATGAATCACCGGCACCGTCGAACGCCCGCATTGCTCGCATGCGCTGATCGCCACCTGGCGCCAGTGCAGCAGGCGTTTGTCGGCGCGCTCGTCCTTGAGGCGCACTTCGCAGCGGTCGCTGAAAATCGGCGTGATTTCATTCACGCCCAGCTCCGTGGCTTTCTGAATCGCCCAGTCCATACGCTCGCCCCGAGACAAGCCCTGGCCGAGGTGAATGTGCAGCGGCGATTCGCTCTGGCCTGCGAAGCTTTGCGTGAGCTGCACGCTGACGCGTTTTTTACCGACCTCCAGCAACGTGCCCAAAAACTCCTGGCCGGAGCCGTCGAACAGTTGCACGGCATCGCCTTCGCCCATGCGCAATACACGGCTGATGTAGTGGGCCTGGGCTTCGGGCAGTTCGTGCTCGCCGAGGCTCAGCGGGGTGTCGGTGAAAAAGCGGGACAGTCTCATTTCTGTTCTCTGGAAAATTTAAGTAGGTGCTATCAGCCCGGATCACGGAAGCCTGGGTGGAAGTCTTTCGGCACCGCAACGCTGACTTTATCGTTGGTGGCGATATCGATGCCTTCACTGGCCACTTGCGCCAAAAAGTCGATCTGCTCCGGTGTGATCACATACGGCGGCAGGAAATACACCACGCTGCCCAACGGCCGCAACAGCGCGCCGCGCTCCAGGGCATGTTCGAAGACTTTCAGGCCACGGCGTTCCTGCCACGGGTAGGCGGTCTTGGTGGCTTTGTCCTGGACCATCTCGATGGCCAGCACCATGCCGGTCTGGCGCACTTCGGACACGTGCGGGTGGTCCGCCAGGTGCGCGGTGGCGGTGGCCATGCGCTGGGCCAGCGCCTTGTTGTTTTCGATGACGTTGTCTTCTTCGAAAATATCCAGGGTCGCCAGGGCCGCCGCGCAGGCCAGCGGGTTGCCGGTGTAGCTGTGGGAGTGCAGGAAGGCGCGCAGGGTCGGGTAGTCGTCGTAGAAGGCGTCGTAGATGTCGTCGGTGGTGACCACGGCGGCCAACGGCAGGTAGCCGCCGGTGAGGGCCTTGGACAGGCACAGGAAGTCCGGACGGATGCCGGCCTGCTCACAGGCGAACATCGTGCCGGTACGGCCGAAGCCCACGGCGATTTCGTCGTGGATCAGGTGCACGCCGTAGCGGTCACAGGCCTCGCGCAGCAGCTTGAGGTACACCGGATGGTACATGCGCATGCCGCCGGCGCCCTGGATCAGCGGTTCGACGATCACGGCGGCCACGGTGTCGTGGTTTTCAGCGAGGGTCTGTTCCATGGCCAGGAACATGTTCCGGGAATGTTCTTCCCAGCTCATGCCTTCGGGGCGCAGGTAGCAGTCCGGGCTCGGCACCTTGATGGTGTCCAGCAGCAAGGCCTTGTAGGTCTCGGTAAACAACGGCACATCGCCCACCGACATCGCGGCGATGGTTTCGCCGTGGTAGCTGTTGGTGAGGGTCACGAAGCGCTTTTTGTTCGGCAGGCCGCGGTTGAGCCAGTAGTGAAAGCTCATCTTCAGCGCCACTTCGATGCACGACGAACCGTTATCGGCATAGAAGCAGCGGGTCAGGCCTTCGGGCGTCATTTTGACCAGGCGTTCGGACAGCTCGATCACCGGCTGGTGGCTGAAACCGGCGAGGATCACGTGTTCCAGTTGGTCGACCTGATCCTTGATGCGCTGGTTGATGCGCGGGTTGGCGTGGCCGAATACGTTGACCCACCAGGAACTGACCGCATCGAGGTAGCGCTTGCCTTCGAAGTCTTCCAGCCACACGCCTTCACCGCGCTTGATCGGGATCAGCGGCAGTTGCTGGTGGTCTTTCATTTGGGTGCAGGGATGCCACAGCACCGCGAGGTCGCGTTGCATCCACTGGTTATTCAAGCCCATCGGTTATCTCCTCGAAGCGGTCCTGCGGCCGGCGCAGGCGTAACAATCGCGCAAGCCTATGCAATGCCAGGCGGTGTCACAACCCATTACGGATGAATTGGCAGTAAACGCGGGACGGTCTGTCACGTTTCTCAGGAATAGTCCTTAATCCATTGTTAACGTACTGTGCATAACCTCTTGATCGTATTTCTCGATATTTCAAAGCGAAATTTTCCGCTTTAATTCGATAGGTAAATCGCTAGTCTTGGGCACAGTTCTTACGGGATTTGGGACATGCAGCTACGTAATTCACCGGCCCGCTATGGTTGGGTCAGCATGGTTTTGCACTGGGGCGTGGCCCTGGTGGTGTTTGGTTTGTTCGCGCTGGGCCTGTGGATGGTCGGTCTCGACTACTACAGCGCCTGGCGCAAAGACGCGCCCGACCTGCACAAGAGCATCGGCATCACGCTGTTCGCCATCATGCTCGTGCGCATCGTCTGGCGTTTGGTCAGCCCGCCACCGCCGCCGCTGGCCAGCTACAGTCGTTTGACCCGTTTGGGTGCTGCGTTTGGCCATGCGTTCCTGTATCTCGGGCTGTTTGCCGTGATGATTGCCGGTTACCTGATTTCCACCGCAGACGGTGTCGGTATCCCGGTGTTTGGCCTGTTTGAGATTCCTGCCGTGGTTTCCGGGCTACCGGACCAGGCAGACACCGCCGGTGTGGTGCACTTGTACCTTGCCTGGGTGTTGGTGGTCTTTGCCGGTTTGCACGGCGTGGCTGCATTGAAACACCACTTTATCGATCGTGATGCGACCCTGCTGCGAATGCTGGGGCGCAAAGCCTGATGTTCAACCTCGACTCACAAGGAATAGAAAGCATGTTGAAAAAGACACTCGCCGCTCTGGCAATCGGTTCTGCTCTGCTGTCCGCCGGTTCAGCGATGGCCGCTGACTACGTGATCGACAAAGAAGGCCAGCACGCCTTCGTCGACTTCAAGATCAGCCACTTGGGCTACAGCTACATCACCGGTACCTTCAAGGACCTGGACGGCAAGTTCAGCTTCGACGCTGCCAAGCCTGAAGACGCCAAGATCGAAGTGAATGTGCGCACCGCCAGCGTGTTCACCAACCACGCCGAACGTGACAAGCACATCGCCAGCAAAGACTTCCTGGACGTTGCCAAGTTTGCCGACGCCAAGTTCGTGTCCACCAAGGTCACGCCAACCGGCAAGAATGCTGATGGCAAAGTCACTGCTGACGTAGCCGGCGACCTGACCCTGCTGGGCGTGACCAAGCCAGTAGTGGTCAAGGCCACGTTCCTGGGTGAAGGCAAGGATCCATGGGGCGGCTACCGTGCCGGTTTCGAAGGCACCACCACCATCAATCGCCAGGACTTCGGCAAGCAGATGGACCTGGGCCCAGCGTCCAACTCGGTTGAGTTGTACGTGACGTTTGAAGGTGTGAAAGCGAAGTAATTTTCGCCTCGCACACAAAAAATGCCCCGCATCTTTGGATGCGGGGCATTTTTTATGGCGCGTCGAAAATCAGCGGTTGCGGGTCAGCAACGCTGGTTTTTCACCACGAGGACGGCCTGGCAGTTGATCCAACTGCTCGGGTGTCGGGAAGCGGTCAGCCTTCGACTCCTTGTGGATGATTTTCGGCGCCGGGCCACCGCGCGGGTTCTGCACGGCAGGTTCGGACGAGCGTGGCTGGTCGTCACGGGCCGGGCGGCGGTTGTTGCTGCGCGAGTCTTCGCGACGGGCTTGACCGTCACGCGGTGCGCCATTGCGCGGGCCGCTGCGTTTGGCAGGTGGCGTGCCGGTGGTGCCGCCGCTGCTGTTGCGCGGACCATTCTGACGGCCGCCCTGCGGCTGGCCGCCACGTGGAGCACCTGCGCCTGCACCCTGTGCCGGTGCACCTGGACGACGGCCACGGCCCTGGGCCGGTTTGGCCTGAGGCACGTAGTCAACGCGGTTACCGAAGTTATCCACGTCGTCGTCGAGGAACTCGTCCGGGGCGCGGTCGGCGGCGGCGCGTGGCGGCTGGCTTGGCTGGCGCTGTTCGCGGGCCGGGGTGCCTTCACGGGGCTTTTGCTCACGGGCTGGGCGTTCGCCACGGCCGTTGGTAGGCGCTTTTTCCTTGCCGCCCTTGTCCTTGCCTTTGTCGCGACGGCCACCGCCACCACCGCCGCCGTTCGGGCCATCGCCCTTCGGACCGCGTGGGTTGCGTGGGTTACGCACATCCGGACGCTCGCGCACTTCAGGCTTTTCAGCCTCTACGGCGCTGGCATCGAAGCCCATCAGGTCGCCGTCGGCGATTTTCTGCTTGGTCATGCGCTCGATGCTTTTCAGCAGTTTTTCTTCGTCCGGGGCGACCAGCGAAATGGCCTCGCCCGAGCGACCGGCACGGCCAGTACGGCCGATACGGTGCACATAGTCTTCGTCGACGTTTGGCAGCTCGAAGTTGACCACGTGCGGCAACTGGTCGATATCCAGGCCGCGCGCGGCGATGTCGGTGGCGACCAGGATGCGCACTTCACCGGCCTTGAAATCGGCCAGGGCTTTGGTGCGCGCGTTCTGGCTCTTGTTGCCGTGGATGGCGACGGCGGTAAGGCCGTGCTTGTCCAGGTACTCGGCCAGGCGGTTGGCGCCGTGCTTGGTGCGGGTAAACACCAGCACTTGTTCCCAGGCGCCGGCGGTGATCAGGTGGGCCAGCAGCGCACGCTTGTGGCTGGCAGCCAGGCGGAATACGCGTTGCTCGATCCGCTCGACCGTGGTGTTCGGCGGCGTGACTTCGATGCGTTCCGGGTTGTGCAGCAGCTTGCCGGCCAGGGCGGTGATGTCCTGGGAGAACGTTGCCGAGAACAGCAGGTTCTGACGTTTGGCCGGCAGGCGGGCGAGGACCTTTTTCACGTCATGGACAAAGCCCATGTCGAGCATGCGGTCGGCTTCGTCCAGCACGAGGATTTCCACGTGGGACAAGTCAACGCTGCCTTGGCCGCACAGGTCGAGCAAACGACCCGGGCAGGCGACCAGCACGTCAACACCGCGGGACATGGCCTGAACCTGTGGGTTCATGCCGACACCGCCGAAGATGCAGGCGCTGACGAACTTCAAGTCGCGGGCATACAGCTTGAAGCTGTCGTGCACTTGGGCGGCGAGTTCGCGGGTAGGGGTCAGGACCAGTACGCGCGGTTGGCGCGGGCCGTGACGCTGGGATTTGTCCGGGTGACCGTTGGGGAACAAGCGCTCCAGAATCGGGAGGGCGAAACCACCGGTTTTACCAGTACCTGTCTGAGCCGCAACCATCAGGTCGCGACCTTGCAACACGGCGGGAATGGCCCGCTGTTGCACCGGAGTAGGCTCGGTATAGCCCGCTGCCTCGATGGCGCGGACTAAAGCCTCGGAGAGACCGAGGGAAGCAAAGGACATGAGTAATCCTGTTTTAGTTAGGGCTTGGCCCAAAGGGATAATCTTGCCGGGCGTGAATGGCGCTTAGGGGAGCGCAACCCCGTCCGGTCCTGCTGCGTCTGGCGGGCACTCCACCGGCTCGCGCGGGCTGAAAGCTGCGCAGTAGCTGGGTTAGGTGCCTTTTTCAAGACCTCAGCGGCCGGGCGTGAGCCTGGCGGAAAGGCCGGAGTATAACAGAGCAATCACGGCGCGCTGCTTTCCTGCTGCTCAACGGTGTGTTCAGAGGCCGTAATGGCCTGGATTCCACCGTATTTTGCGCTCAAGGCGGCGTAAGCCGGCTCTTGTTTGAAGCGCTTGAGCTCGGCGGCGAAGCGCTGCACCAGCAAATCCATGCCGGCGCCACGGCGCACCGCGAGAAACTGCGGCTGGCGGCTGACCACCACGGGCGCCTGGCTGACCTTGCCTTCCAGGCCCATGGCCTTGATCACATGCTGGCCCACTCGGCGGTCCGTAATGACCAGATCGATGCGCCCCAGCGACAGCTTGCCGAAGTTGGCCTCATGGCTGGGCGCCGGCTCGCGGTTGAACAAGGTCGACTCGCTGAAATCTTCGCCGTAGAGGTAGCCCGGGGATGTACCGACGGTGAGCCCGCGCAAATCATCGAGGGTTTCGGCCGGATAAGGGCGGTCGTTGGCGTAGAACAGCACGAACTCGACATCCGACAGCGGCTCGCTTGGGTAAAGCAGCAAGGCGTCGCGCTCATGGCTGTGAAAGATGTCCAGCGCGCCATCGGCATTGCCCTGGTCGAGCATCGCCAGGCAGCGCTTCCAGGGCAGGAATTGCCATTGCACGTCCACGCCCAGGCGTTGGAACACGGTCACCGTGGTTTCGTAATCCAGCCCGCGCATGCTGCCCTTGTCGTCGTAGACGTAGGGGGCCCAGGGCTCGGTGACAATGCGCAGTTTCTCACCGAAAGCGGTGAGGCTCAGGCAAGTAAAAAACACAGCAGTCAACAACTTGAGAATGACAGGCATGCCCTGAGGTTACGACGCTCTTGCGCTAAAGAGAAGCGCTGGCACATGCATTCGCGGCCACGTTGATGTGGCGCATTTAAAACAAAAAGGCCCTCGTATTGACGAGGGCCTTTGAGTCACGGAGCAAGCCTCAGCGTGGCAGCTTGAGGTTGTTCCAGATGGCCAGGCTCGGTTCGGCCTGGTTCAGGGTGTAGAAGTGCAACCCTGGCGCGCCACCTTGCAGCAGTTGTTCGCACATCTGGGTGATGACCTGCTCGCCAAACGCCTGGATGCTTTTGACGTCGTCGCCGTAGGCTTCCAGTTGCTTGCGCACCCAGCGCGGAATTTCAGCGCCGCAAGCGTCGGAGAAACGCGCCAGCTTGCTGTAGTTGGTGATCGGCATGATGCCCGGCACGATCGGGATGTTCACACCCATGGCCCGTACACGCTCGACGAAGTAGAAGTAGCTGTCGGCGTTGAAGAAGTACTGGGTGATCGCGCTGTCGGCGCCGGCGTTGGCCTTGCGCACGAAGTTCCGCAGATCGTCTTCGAAATTGCGCGCCTGGGGATGCATCTCCGGGTACGCCGCCACTTCGATATGGAAGTGATCGCCGCTTTCTTCACGGATGAAACTCACCAGGTCATTGGCGTAGCGCAGCTCACCGCTGGCCATGCCCATGCCGGACGGCAAATCGCCACGCAGGGCGACGATGCGCTTGATGCCGGCTTGCTTGTACTGGGTCAGCAGGCCGCGCAGGTCGGCTTTGCTGTCGCCCACGCACGACAAGTGCGGAGCGGCGGGAACTTTGACTTCGCTTTCCAGCTGCAACACGGTGTTGATCGTGCGATCACGGGTCGAACCGCCGGCGCCGTAGGTGCAGGAGAAGAAGTCGGGGTTGTAGCTGGCCAACTGCTTGGCAGTCGCCATCAGTTTTTCATGCCCAGCATCGGTCTTGGTCGGGAAGAACTCGAAGCTGTAGCGACGGTCTTGGGACATGGTAATACCCTTGGAAACTCATAGAACCGGGAAATGTACGCCGTCAATGTGGGAGGGGGCTTGCCCCCGATGACGATGTATCAGTCGACATAGTTGTTAACTGACATTCCGCTATCGGGGGCAAGCCCCCTCCCACATTAGAAGCCCGCTCCACAGGGGGAGCGGGCAGCAGGCATATCAGTAGCGGTAAGCGTGCGGCTTGAACGGACCTTCAACCGTCACGCCGATGTAGTCGGCCTGGGTCTTGGTCAGTTGAGTCACCACGCCGCCGAAGCCGCGGACCATTTCCAGGGCCACTTCTTCGTCGAGTTTCTTGGGCAGTACTTCCACGGTCAGGCGCTCGGCTTTCTGGGCTGGCGACAGGTCGGCGTACTTCTGGCCGAACAGGAAAATCTGCGCCAGAACCTGGTTGGCGAACGAGCCGTCCATGATGCGGCTTGGGTGGCCAGTGGCGTTGCCCAGGTTAACCAGACGGCCTTCAGCCAGCAGGATCAGGTAGTCGTCGTTCTGCGGGTCGAAGTCACCGGCGCCGGTACGGTGAACCTTGTGTACCTGCGGCTTCACTTCTTCCCATGCCCAGTTCTTGCGCATGAAAGCGGTGTCGATTTCGTTGTCAAAGTGACCGATGTTGCACACCACAGCGCGCTTTTTCAGGGCTTTGAGCATGTTCGCGTCGCACACATTCACGTTACCGGTGGTGGTCACGATCAGGTCGATCTTGCCCAGCAGGGCCTTATCGATGCTCGCTTCGGTGCCGTCGTTCTGGCCGTTGATGAACGGCGAAACCACTTCGAAACCGTCCATGCACGCTTGCATGGCGCAGATCGGGTCAACTTCGGAGACTTTAACGATCATGCCTTCCTGACGCAGGGACTGGGACGAACCCTTGCCCACGTCGCCGTAGCCGATCACCAGGGCTTGCTTGCCCGACAGCAGGTGGTCGGTGCCGCGCTTGATGGCATCGTTCAGGCTGTGACGGCAGCCGTACTTGTTGTCGTTCTTGCTCTTGGTCACCGAGTCGTTGACGTTGATGGCCGGGATTTTCAGCTCGCCCTTGGCCAGCATGTCCAGCAGGCGGTGCACGCCGGTGGTGGTTTCTTCGGTCACGCCGTGGACGCGGTCGAGGATCTGCGGGTATTTCTTGTGCAGCAGCTCAGTCAGGTCGCCGCCGTCGTCGAGGATCATGTTGGCGTCCCATGGCTTGCCATCTTTGAGGATGGTTTGCTCCAGGCACCACTCGTACTCTTCTTCGGTTTCGCCTTTCCAGGCATAAACCGCGATGCCGGCAGCAGCGATAGCAGCAGCGGCCTGGTCTTGAGTCGAGAAAATGTTGCAGGACGACCAACGCACTTCGGCACCCAGGGCAACCAGGGTTTCGATCAGCACGGCAGTCTGAATGGTCATGTGGATGCAGCCGAGAATCTTCGCGCCTTTGAGCGGTTGCTCAGCGGCGTATTTGCGACGCAGACCCATCAGGGCAGGCATTTCGGATTCGGCGATAAAGGTTTCGCGACGGCCCCAGGCAGCGAGGGACATGTCGGCGACTTTGTAGTCGGTAAAACCTGCAGGCGAGATTACAGCGCTCATGAAGAGCCTCCATTCGTAGTGTGCGAATGGGCGCCGTTGTGCGTTTAGTATCAAACCCGATAAACCAGGCCTGACAACGCCCCATCCGAGCCTGACAGGTCGAGCCTGCTGCAGCGCCCCTCGGACAGGTGGCGGGAGAACGGTATCAATCACAGATGACCGTTTTGAAGCGGTGGCGATTATAGCTGTGTGCGCCAGACTTCCCAAGCCTTTCTGTCGGGCATATGAAGATCGCTCATGGGCTTGATAGGCAATGGCTCATAGAGCTTGGGCCTGGGCTCTGCCATGATGTTGCCCATCATTTCGCAACGCGCTTTGGAGTGAACATGAACTTCCACACCCGCAAATGGGTAAAACCAGAAGACCTCAACCCCAACGGCACCCTGTTCGGCGGCAGCCTGCTGCGCTGGATCGACGAAGAAGCGGCCATCTACGCGATTGTGCAATTGGGCAACCAGCGGGTGGTGACCAAGTACATCTCCGAAATCAACTTCGTCAGCGCCTCGCGCCAGGGCGACATCATCGAGCTGGGCATCACCGCCACCGAGTTCGGCCGCACCTCGATCACCCTGACCTGCGAAGTGCGCAACAAGATCACGCGCAAAAGCATCCTGACCGTAGAAAAAATGGTCTTCGTCAACCTCGGCGAAGACGGCTTGCCGGCGCCCCACGGTCGCACTGAGATCAAGTACGTGAAGGACCAGTTCCAGGAAGACGGCATCAAGGACTAATCCTGTCGCTGGCCAGTGAACGCTATTGATAGGTCAAAGGTCGTACCTGAACAACGCCCCCCGTTCAGGTATCACCATGGCTACGCAAGCAGACGGCAAGACCCCTAACCTGTCGCAGGAAGAACAGCACGACGTCGACAAGAATCAGCCGCCCCGCGCGGCGGTTCTGCATGAAATCATCCGCACCCAGGGCGATCAGGAACTGGAACGCACCGTGGCCGCATTGTGGTGGTCGGCGCTGGCCGCCGGCCTGACCATGGGCCTGTCGTTGATGGGCATGGGCCTGCTCAATTCGCGGCTACCGGACGGCGAAGGGTTCAAAGTGATCGCCAGTTTCGGGTACTGCGCAGGTTTCCTGGCGGTGATCCTCGCCCGTCAGCAGTTGTTTACCGAAAACACCCTGACGGCCGTGCTGCCGGTGATGAGCAAGCCAACCCTGGCCAACGCCGCACGATTGCTGCGCCTGTGGGCAGTGGTGCTGGTGGGCAACCTGTGCGGCACCTTGCTGGTGGCGTATGTGATGCTGCATTTGCCGATCTTCGATACCAAGACTGACATGGCCTTCCTCGAAATCGGTCGCAAAGTCATGGAAAACGACACCGGTCAGATGTTCGCCAAGGGCATTATTTCCGGCTGGATGATCGCCACCATGGTCTGGATGATCCCGTCCATGGAAAGCGCGAAAATGTTCATCATCATCCTGATCACCTACCTGATGGCGCTGGGTGACTTCACCCATATCGTCGTCGGTTCGGCGGAAGTCTCGTACCTGGTGTTTGCGGGCGAACTGCCGTGGAAGGATTTTTGGCTGGTGTTCGCCGGGCCGACGCTGGCGGGCAACATCATCGGCGGCAGTTTCATCTTTGCGCTGATCAGCCACGCACAGATTCGCAGCGAAAACAGTTTGCCGGGCGAGACCGCAGACCCGCGCCACCCCCAGCAGGTCAACAAAGAGCGGTAAGCCGATTCGTCATAAATGAATGGCAACGTCGCTACGCGGCTTTGCCATTCATGAAAGAGGAATCTTTATGCGGGTTTCCCCTTTTTACGGGGGCGCAATGGGTGCGCGCTGATCGTGGCGCTGGGCGTGTTCGGCATGGCGCAGGCCAAGGACGATGAGGCGGATAGCTAGGTGACCATCGAAAAGAATACTCAAGGTGCCCGAGGCCGTTTCGCTTAAGGGCGCGGATGTTACCTACGACGCCCGTTACGAGCGCAGCGGCAACACCGTACTGGTTTTTCGCGCCCTGGCGTTCAGTCATCCCGAAGCGGTGTGCAGCCCTGCGTAGTTCAAGGCGATGCAGCCGATGATCGAGGCGATGTTCAATGACCTGAAAAGCCAGATCATTCTGCAGACCCTCTGACGGTAATGCGGGCGGCGAAGTCAGCTCGCCGCCCGCGTCCATCAGTGGGTATCGGTCTGCGGAGCCGGTTCATCTTTGGTCACGTGTTTGACCAGCTTGCCGATACTCAAACCCTGCAGCAGGATCGACGACAGCACCACGATGTAGGTGATGCTCAGCAACAAGTCACGCTCCGGCCCCAACGGCAAGGCCAATGCCAGTGCCACCGACACCCCGCCACGCAAGCCGCCCCAGGTAAGGATGCGGATAGTGCCGCGCGGTACCGTGCGCCAGCGGCGCAGCAACAGGATCGCCGGGGCCACGGTCAGCAGGCGTGAAAGCAGGATCGCCACCGCCAGCAAACTGGCCGCCAATACATGCAGCCAGTTGAACGGCAACAGCAACAGCTCCATGCCGATCAACGCGAACAGGAGCGCGTTGAGCATGTCATCGAGCAATTCCCAGAAACCGTCCAGGTAGCGTCGAGTCATGTCGTTCATCGCCAGCTTGCGGCCCAGGTTGCCGATGATCAGGCCGGCAACCACCATCGCAATCGGTGCCGAGACGTGCAGTTCGGTGGCCAACGCCGAGCCGCCGATCACCAGCGCCAAGGTCAGCATCACTTCAATCTGGTGCTGCTCGATGCTTTTGATCATCAAGTACACCAGGTAGCCGATCAGCCCGCCGAACACCACCCCGCCAATCGCTTCATGAGCGAACAGCATGGCCGTGGCGCCGACGGTTGGCGTTTCACCCAACTGCGCGATGCCCAGCAGCACGGTAAACACCACGACCGCCGTGCCGTCATTGAACAGCGACTCGCCGACAATGGTGGTTTTCAGCGGTTTCGATGCGTTGGCCGTTCGCAGCACGCCCAACACCGCAATCGGGTCGGTAGGCGAGATCAGCGCGCCGAACAGCAGGCAGTAGAGGAAGCTCACGTGCCAGCCGAACAGGGCAAAGATGTAGAACGCCAGGCTGCCGATGACCACGGTGGCAATCAACACGCCGAAGGTTGCCAACAGACCGATGGGCCAGCGATAACTGCGCAAGTCATTCAGGTTGACGTGCAAGGCGCCGGCGAACAGCAGGAACGAAAGCATCCAGTTCATCAACAGATCGCCAAAGTCGATCTGGCCGATCAATTGCTGAATACGCTCCTCCAGGCCTGGGTAGCCGATGAAGCTCAGGCCTTGCAGGATCAGTGAGAACAGCAGGGCAGTGACCATCACGCCGATGGTGGGCGGCAGGCCGATAAAACGGAAGTTCACATACGTGAGCAGGGTAGTGAGGCAAATGAAGGCGGCGACAAGTTCAAGCATCCGGGGTCCTTGGAAGGTGAAGTGAGCGTTGGTTAATGGGTGGATGGACCGCAGCAGCGGCGGGATGTTGCAGGCCATAGGGCAAAAGGCCGGTAGAACCTTTGGCGGTGGCGCGGTTCATAGCGGTTAAGTGCGGTGTGGCATTTTTAGTGCTAAAACTCTAACCGCTGGCTAAAACTACAAAAGGAATCGGTGATGACGGTGGCTTTCTGGTGTGTGTTGATCGCAATTTTCCTGCCTTATCTGTGCACGGGTGTGGCCAAGTTCAGCGGCGGCAAGTTCGGGCCTCGGCAGAACCATGACCCTCGGGCTTTCTTGGACACCCTCGATGGGTTCGCCAAACGCGCTCACAGTGCGCAACTCAACAGCTTTGAAGTGACGCCGGCATTTGCGGCGGCAGTGATCATTGCGCACTTGGCCGGCACGGCATCACTGGTGACCATCAATGTGCTGGCGGTGCTGTTTATCACCAGTCGGCTGCTGTACATCATTTGCTACCTGGCAGACTGGGCGATGCTGCGTTCGCTGGTCTGGGCATTGGGCATGGCATTGATCGCGAGTTTCTTTTTTGTCTCGATCTAAGGCCTGATGCGATTTCATCGTGTGAGCTGGCTTGTTGTGCCGAGCCAGTTTGTTGTGCCGATCCAGTTTGTTGTGGCGAGCGGGCTTGGTGTGGCGAGCGGGCTTGCCCCGCGTTGGGGCGCGAAGCGCCCCTAAAATCGGACACCCAGTTCCTCCTGAAAGAGCTCGGCGCCTCTATTGGGGCTGCTTCGCAGCCCAACGCGGGGCAAGCCCGCTCGCCACATCAATCCCGCTCGCCACACACGCGTGCTCAGCACCATGAATCGCGCTACCGGAAGCACTTAGGTACCGGCAGGCGCATCCGGCACTTGTGGCAACGCTGCGCCTTTAGGCCACAGCATCCAGATCTGGCCCTGCTGCTTCATATTCCCCGCCAACTCGCCCGCTGCATCACCGGTGCCCCAGAACAGGTCTGCGCGCACTTCGCCGGTGATTGCACCGCCGGTGTCCTGTGCGGCCACGGGCCGGGCAATGGGCGAGCCGTCAGGTTGGGTGGTCGACAGCCATAACAGGCTACCCAGCGGAATCACCTTGCGATCCACCGCCACGCTGTAGCCAGCCGTCAGCGGCACATTCAGTGAGCCGCGCGGGCCTTCATTGCTGTCCGGGCGAGCGCTGAAAAACACGTAGCTGGGGTTGCTCGCCAGCAGTTGTGGAATGCGTTGCGGGTTAGCCTTGGCCCAGGCGCTGATGGCGCCCATGGTCACGTCTTCTTTTTTCAACTCACCTTGCTCTACCAGCCAACGCCCGATCGGGCGGTACGGGTAGCCGTTCTGGTCGCCATACCCCACACGCAGTTGGCGACCGCCGGCGAGTTGAATGCGGCCCGAGCCCTGGATCTGCAAGAACTGCAGGTCCATCGGGTTGGTCAGCCAGGCAATCGGTTTGGCGGTGGAGCCTTGGCCATTGATGGTGCTGGCGTCGTCATAAGGCTTGAGCACGCGCCCCTCGAGGCGGCCGCGCAGGCGCTTGCCCTTGAGTTCCGGGTAGATGCTTTCCAGGTTGACGATGATCAGGTCATCCGGCACGCCGTACACCGGCACATGGGCGGTGGCGGTTTCGGTCAGGCTGCCGGGGTAGACCGGTTCGTAGTAGCCGGTGATCAGGCCGTTCGGCGTGTTGTCGGCCGAGCGCAGGCCGAACACATCCAGGCGCTCCTTGAGAAAGCTGCGCACTGCCGGGGCGTTGCCCGGCACGCTGGTCGCTGCTGCGCAGGTCGCGCCCCAGATCGGGTCGGCCTTCAGGCGTTGGCAGGCGCTGCGCCAGGATTCAAACCCGGCGAGCAGGTCGCTGTCGGAAACAGCCGGCAGCGCTTCCCACGGTGCACTTACATACGTGGCGACAGCATGGGGTTTAACGGTTTCATCTTTGCCGGCGTCTTTGTTGCCATCGCAGCCGGCCAGCAGTGCAATGATCGGCAGAGCCCACGCCAGGCGGCGGCTCCAGGGTTTCAAGGTGACATTCATACAAATACTTCCTGAAGCGATTGCCCGCGCCGCAGCACGTTTGGGCAACCCTTATTATTAATAGGGCTATTGGTCTTTACGGGCGGGGCGAGGATACTGGCCGCCGTTCCCGTGACCTGAAGCCATCATGACTTTTAAAACACTGACCGTTGTATTGCTGGCCTGCCTGACGTTATCCGCCTGTGGCGGTGTTGATCCGAATTCACCTCTGGGTCAGCGCAAGGCAATCTTCAAGCAAATGCTCAAGACCGGTGAAGACCTGGGCGGCATGTTGCGTGGGCGCATCCCTTTTGATGGCGCGAAGTTCGCCGAAGGCGCGGTCAAGCTTGATGCGTTGTCTCACGAGCCGTGGAAGCATTTCCCGAGCGTGCGCGAAGAAGATCACACCAGCGCCAAGGACAGCGTGTGGCAACAACAGGCACGGTTCCAGGCGTTGGCCCGAAACCTTGAAACGGCCACCGGTGAGCTGGTGATCGCCAGCCAGGTGCAGCCTTACAAAGCCAGCAACCTGGGGCCTGCGGTGCAGAAAGTCGAAGATGCTTGCACGGCTTGCCATAAGCAGTTTCGGGATCACTGACCGGGTTTACCGGTCGAGTTCTTCAACAGCGTCCTGCAGCTCTTTGCGTGACTGCGCCAACTTGTCTTTACGCTTGTTGATCTTGTCCGCGTCACCCTTTTTCATCGCCTTGTCGAGGTCGGCCTGACGGCGGCTGACTTCGTGCTTGGCGTCGAGCACCTTGTTTTCGCGTTCTTTCCTCAGGGATGCATCGGTGCAGTTGGCGGTGACTTCGCTCAGGGCTTTTTCCAGGCCAGCCTGTTGTTCGCTGTTGCCGTGTGCCTTGGCTTGCTCGATCTGAGTGCTGATGGCTTGGCGCTTGGCGGCGCAGCCGGTGAGTTCCGGCACCTCTTCGGCGGCCAGCAAAGGTGTCGCCATGAAGCTTGCAGCCGTTAACAAGGCAAAAGGGGCAAGAAATTTCATAAAGGCTCCAGGGTGCAATCAAATGGCAGGATGAATTCTGCCGTTGGTTAAAAAGTGGTCGGGCCAGGTTAAAACCCGTCTATCCCCGCCTCGCGGAGTGTCTGAGCCAACGCCTGTACCTGCGGGTCGCGAAAAAAGGCGCTCAATTGCGCTGCGCGGCCCGGGCCGATGCCATCGGTGGCCAGCCAGGCCTGGGTGTCTCTGGCGGCCAGGGTCTGCCAGCCGCCGTCCAGGTCGTTACGTGCCGAGGGCGGTACACCCAAGGCTTTGAGCCATTGTGCAAAGGGACGTTGCCGAGCGTTTTGAATGCTTTCGAGCACCCGCGCGCGGCTGCGTTCGCCTAAGCCGTCAATGTTAGCAAGCTCTGCCGCATCCAGGGTCAACCAATCGAGAATGCCGGCGATTAGACCGGCCTGGATCAATATGTTCCAGGTTTCGCGGCCAATATGCGGCATGGCCAGGCCTTGATTGCCGCTCAGCCAGGTCAGGCGGGCCAGCAATTGCTCCTCGCAACCGGGGTCCAGTTGCCAGCAGCTCAAGGCGTGAAAGTCTCTGGCATCGGGCGCTCGTACTTCCACTCTGTTTTCGTTGCGCAGGATCACGTGCTCCAACCGGGGGATCACATGGCCGGCAAGGCTGATGGACACCTGATCGCCGGGGCGGATATCCAGCACTTGCCAGCGTTTCAGGGAGCCGACGCTCACGCGGTGAATGTGCCGGTCATCCAGTCGCACCGGTTCCAGCTCAAGAATGGGCGTAATGCGCCCGGTGCGGCCGATGTTGAACCGCACATTACGCACCAGCGCGAGCGCCTTGGCGGCCGGGTATTTCCAGGCGACCGCCCAGTAGGGAGCACTGGCTTGCCAGCGTTTGGCGGGCGCATGCACAGCCTGGTGCAATACCACGCCATCGCTGGCAAAAGGCAGCGGGTGGTTGTACCAGTGACTGCGCCAGTGTGAGGCTTCAGCGATGTTTTGAATGCGCTGGCTGTAGCGATGGCTATCGGTGAAGCCCCAGCGTGCCAGGGTGTTCAGGCGCTCGTTGAAGTCGGTCGGGCCGTCGGGCCAGGCCCAGACAAAAAGCCCGATCCCCGCGGCATCGGTGTCGCTCAACTGAAGGCGGTTCATCAGCCCGGCTATCTTGCTGCGAGCATTCAGCCCGCCCTGTGTCGCCTGCACATGAGCGTCGAGGCGCCAATAGAGTTCGCCTTGCAGCACCATGTCGATGGGCTCCGGCAGTTGCTGGACAATGCCGGGGATCCGGCGTGCGGCAGTCGACCAATCCTGGCCGAGGCGTCCGTCACCCCGGCTGATGAGCCGGCTCAACCGGCCCTGACGATAGACCAGCGTCACCGCAACACCATCGACCTTGGGTTGAATCCATACGTCTTGCCGGGTCCTGAGCCAGTCATCGACCGCCCGCTCATCCAGCAACTTTTCAAGGCCGGTATGCGCGACCGGGTGAGGCCGTGTGCCCCGCGAGGCGGCGAGTGGCTTGTCAGCCGTCAGGCTGTTGTTGGGGAAACACGTTCGCCAGTGGTCCAGGCGGTGGCGCGCCTGATCGTAGAGTTCATCGCTGACCGGGGATTGGCCGAGCCGGTGGTAGCTGTCATCCCACAGCGTGATCTGCCTGGCCAGCGCGCCGACCTGTGACCGGGCGTCCTCGGGGCAGTCTTCCGCCCACACCAGAAAGGGCAAGGCACTGAGTAACAGAGCAATCAATAAACGCATCATGAGCATCCTTGCTCGGAAGGGGCGCCCAGCCTAAGTGATCCAGGCGGCCACAAAAAAGCCCCGACAGTGCGGGGCTTTTTACCGGGTGTTTCGAATTGCTTGAACAGGCCGCCCAACGCTTTCACTGCGTCGTTTTTATCCATCCTGGCTTCCTGTGTTTGCTGCCTGGCGTCGACTTTGACTTGGGCGTCGGCCAGTTTGTTACAACTTTTGACCTGCTCTTGTGCGGCGTTAAAAGCCTGCACGCTCAGTAAGTCGTTGTTGGCTTGCGGCTGGCAATCCCCGGATTTGCCGCCGGGTTGAGTGCTCAGGGCGCCAAACGTGTGATGCCTGTCGCGCAGGCAATAAAAAGCCCCGCCGGGCGAACCCGGCGGGGCTTTTGGGGGAGCGCGTGCTTACAGGCCGGCGGCAGTGCGCAGGTCGTTGGCGCGGTCGGTTTTTTCCCAGGTGAACGTGGTGAAGGTGTCGTCGCCGACAGTCTTCTGCGCAGGGGTACGGCCGAAGTGGCCGTAGGCTGCGGTTTCCTGGTACATCGGGTGCAGCAGGTCAAGCATGGTGGTGATCGCGTAAGGGCGCAGGTCGAAGATCTCGCGCACCAGCTTGACGATTTTGTCGTCGCTGATCTTGCCGGTACCAAAGGTGTTCAGCGAGATCGACGTAGGCTGGGCCACACCGATAGCGTAGGAAACCTGAATCTCGCAACGCTCGGCCAAGCCAGCCGCGACGATGTTTTTGGCCACATAACGACCGGCGTAGGCCGCCGAACGGTCAACCTTGGACGGGTCTTTGCCCGAGAACGCGCCACCGCCATGACGGGCCATGCCGCCGTAGCTGTCGACGATGATCTTGCGGCCGGTCAGGCCGCAGTCGCCCACCGGGCCACCGATGATGAACTGGCCAGTCGGGTTGATGTGGAACTGGGTGTCCTTGGTCAGCAATTCGGCCGGCAGCACGTGCTTGACGATCAGCTCCATCACGCCTTCGCGCAGGTCGGCGTAGGACACGTCCGGGTTGTGCTGGGTCGACAGTACAACGGCGTCGATACCCACCACCTTGCCGCCTTCGTAACGGCAGGTCACCTGGGATTTGGCATCCGGGCGCAGCCACGGCAGCAGGCCGTTTTTGCGAGCCTCGGCCTGACGTTGCACAAGCTGGTGCGAGAAGGTGATCGGCGCCGGCATCAGCACCTCGGTTTCGTTGCTGGCGTAGCCGAACATCAGGCCCTGGTCGCCAGCGCCCTGATCTTCAGGCTTGGCGCGGTCCACGCCCTGGTTGATGTCGGGCGACTGCTTGCCGATGATGTTCATCACGCCGCAGGTCGCGCCGTCGAAGCCGACGTCGGAACTGTTGTAGCCAATCTTGGTGATGACGTCACGGACGATCTGTTCCAGATCGACCCACGCGGTGGTGGTGACTTCACCGGCGATGATCGCCACGCCCGTTTTCACCAGAGTCTCGCACGCCACACGGGCGAACTTGTCTTCAGCAATGATGGCGTCCAGCACCGCATCAGAAATCTGGTCGGCGATTTTGTCCGGATGCCCTTCAGACACGGACTCGGAGGTGAAAAGGGAGTATTCGCTCATCTCGATGTTTTCCTGATATTTACCGATGGTGAGTGTCGCCAGCCGGCCGCTGAAAATGGCGGACCTGAATCTGGAAACCATTACGTAAACCTACATAGAGGCTTTCCCCGGGAACGAGTCCCGCAGCGGTGGCCCAACGGGCCAGATCGTCCTGTTCAAAACCCAACCAGAGATCACCGCAGGCCTCCCTGGCCCAATTCTGGTTGTGGCTGCATAAATCTGTGACCAGCAGGCTACCGCCGGGTTGCAGCAAGTTTGCCATCTGCTTGAGGGCGTCGGCGGGGGCGGCGAAATGGTGCAAGACCATGTTCAACACCACGCAATCGGCCCGCAGGGTTGTGTCATTCAACGCGTCCGCCAGCTGCAGGCTGACATTGCCCAGCGCCTCGCGCTCGCACAACTGGCGCGCCAGTTCGAGCATCGCCGGGCTGTTGTCCAGCGCCGTCACCTGCTTAAAGCGGCGCGCCAGCTCCGGCAGGAAACCGCCATCGCCAGGGCCCACTTCCAGCGCCGTGGCCGAATGACTGAAGCCCAGTTTGTCCAACAGCGCCAGTACGCTTTCGCGGTATTGCGGCAAGCCGGCGATCAAGTCCTGTTGGGCGCGAAACTTCTCGGCGACCCGTGAGAAAAAATCCTGGCTGGCAGCAGCGCGTTGCCCATGAACTTGGCTGATGCGTGACTGCACGTCGCCGGGCAAGCCCAAGCTGTCCACCTCTTCCAGCAACGCGGCGTGCAGTTTGCCGCCGAGCAGATCGGTGTGGGGCAGGGCGCGACGGTAAAAAATCGCATTGCCTTCGCGGCGGGTGGCCACTAGGTCAGCCTGGGCCAGGACCTTCAGATGGTGGCTCATGCCGGACTGGCCAATGGCGAAGATCTGCGCCAGTTCCAGTACGCCGAAAGAATCGTTGGCCAGCGCGCGCAATACGTTCAGACGTAACGGATCACCAGCGGCCTTGCATAAGGCTGCCAGGTCGTCGCCGTCGTCAGGACGCAGGGAGGGCACGGGTAGGTTCATAAGGCCAGCAGTCTAGTGACGGGTGGATATCCCCGCAAGGTCAATATCAAAAAGTTTTGATATTGGTCGATAATCGGTAGTTATAAGCACCCGGTATAACCTTTAGACGAAGCAGTCAGGCTTTTCTGCAAGCGATTGGAGGGCAAAGCGCAGGAAAAACACCTCAAGTGACTATCTGTGATTGCCCGCAGGCGGTGGCTGAGGGAAAATGCCGATCCTTTTTTCCGTTTCTTTTAAGCAACCCCAGGAGATCAGCGATGCCCAGCCGTCGTGAGCGTGCCAACGCCATTCGTGCCCTCAGCATGGATGCCGTGCAAAAAGCCAACAGCGGCCATCCCGGTGCCCCGATGGGCATGGCGGATATCGCCGAGGTACTTTGGCGTGACTACCTGAAACACAATCCGAGCAACCCGTCGTTCGCCGACCGTGACCGCTTCGTGCTGTCCAACGGCCACGGCTCGATGCTGATCTATTCGCTGCTGCACCTGACCGGCTACGACGTCACCATCGATGACCTCAAGAGCTTCCGCCAGCTGCACAGCCGCACCCCGGGTCACCCGGAATTCGGCTACACCCCAGGCGTCGAGACCACCACCGGTCCCCTGGGCCAAGGCCTGGCCAATGCTGTTGGCTTCGCACTGGCTGAAAAAGTCCTGGGCGCGCAGTTCAACCGCCCTGGTCACAACATCGTCGACCACCACACCTATGTGTTCCTGGGTGATGGCTGCATGATGGAAGGCATTTCCCATGAAGTGGCGTCCCTGGCCGGTACCCTGGGCCTGGGCAAGCTGATTGCCTTCTACGATGACAACGGCATCTCCATCGACGGCGAAGTCGAAGGCTGGTTCACCGATGACACCCCGAAGCGTTTCGAAGCCTACAACTGGCAAGTGATCCGCAACGTCGACGGCCACGATCCGGAAGAGATCAAGACCGCCATCGACACCGCGTGCAAGAGCGAGCAGCCGACCCTGATCTGCTGCAAGACCACCATCGGTTTCGGCTCGCCGAACAAGCAAGGTAAAGAAGACTGCCACGGCGCCCCACTGGGTGACGCGGAAATCGCCCTGACCCGTGAAGCGCTGAAGTGGAACCACGGCCCGTTCGAAATCCCGGCTGACATCTATGCCGAGTGGAACGCCAAGGAAAAAGGCCTGGCGACCGAAGCCGAGTGGGACCAGCGTTTTGCGGCCTACTCCGCCGAATTCCCAGAGTTGGCCAACGAACTGGTGCGTCGCCTGGCCGGTGACCTGCCTGCCGACTTCTCGGAAAAAGCCTCGGCCTACATCGCCGAAGTGGCGGCCAAGGGCGAGACCATCGCCAGCCGTAAAGCCAGCCAGAACACCCTGAACGCCTTTGGCCCGTTGCTGCCGGAGATTCTCGGCGGTTCGGCTGACCTGGCCGGTTCCAACCTGACCCTGTGGAAAGGTTGCAAAGGTGTCTCGGCCGAAGACGCCAGCGGCAACTACATGTACTACGGCGTGCGCGAGTTCGGCATGAGCGCCATCATGAACGGCGTGTCCCTGCACGGCGGCCTGGTGCCTTACGGCGCAACCTTCCTGATGTTCATGGAATACGCGCGCAACGCCGTACGTATGGCCGCGCTGATGAAGAAGCGCGTGATCCATGTGTACACCCACGACTCCATCGGCCTGGGCGAAGACGGCCCGACGCACCAGCCGGTCGAGCAACTGACCAGCCTGCGTACCACGCCGAACCTGGATTGCTGGCGCCCAGCCGACGCGGTCGAATCCGCCGTGGCCTGGAAGCACGCCATCGAGCGTAAGGACGGCCCTTCGGCGCTGATCTTCTCGCGTCAGAACCTGCAGCACCAAGTGCGTACCGACGCGCAGATCGCTGCGATCAGCCGTGGTGGCTACGTGCTCAAGGACTGCGTTGGCGAGCCGGAACTGATCCTGATCTCCACCGGTTCCGAAGTCGGCCTGACCGTTCAGGCCTACGACAAGCTGACTGCCCAGGGCCGCAACGTGCGCGTTGTGTCCATGCCGTGCACCAGCCTGTTCGAAGCCCAGGACGCCGACTACAAGCAATCGGTTCTGCCGTTGCAGGTCAGCGCGCGTATCGCCATCGAAGCGGCTCACGCCGACTACTGGTACAAGTACGTGGGCCTGGAAGGCCGCGTGATCGGTATGACCACCTACGGTGAGTCGGCGCCGGCGCCAGCGTTGTTCGAAGAGTTCGGTTTCACCCTGGAAAACATCCTGGGTCAGGCTGAAGAACTGCTGGAAGACTAAGTCAGTCTGCGTTGTCTGTACTGGCGCTATCGCGGGCAAGCCCGCTCCCACATTCGATCTCGGTCTAAGGTGGGAGCGGGCTTGCCCGCGATAGCGTCAGAACATTCAACACCGAACTAACATTGATCGAGAACCCCATGCCCCAACCGCGTCCCTACAAAGTTGCACTCAACGGCTACGGCCGCATTGGTCGTTGCGTCTTGCGTGCTCTGTTTGAGCGAGGGGCGGCGGCAGGGTTTGAAATTGTTGCGATCAACGACTTGGCCGACATGGCCAGCATCGAATACCTGACACGCTTTGACTCCACCCACGGCCGGTTTCCCGGCGAAGTGCGCGTAGACGGCGACTGTCTGCATATCAATGGCGACTGCGTGAAAGTCCTGCGCAGTGCCACTCCCGAGGGCATCGACTGGGCGGCGCTGGGCGTCGACCTGGTGTTGGAATGCTCCGGCGCTTACCACACCCGTGCCGATGGCCAGCGCTTTCTCGACGCCGGCGCACCGCGTGTGCTGTTTTCCCAGCCGATGGCCAGCGAGGCGGATGTCGACGCCACCATCGTCTATGGCATCAACCAGGATTGCCTGACCGGCAACGAGCTGCTGGTGTCCAACGCCTCCTGCACCACCAACTGCAGCGTGCCGCTGTTGCGCCTGCTGGATCAGGCGATTGGCCTGGATTACGTGTCGATCACCACGATTCACTCGGCGATGAACGACCAGCCGGTCATCGACGCCTATCACCACGAAGACCTGCGCCGCACGCGTTCGGCCTTCCAGTCAGTGATTCCGGTGTCTACCGGCCTGGCGCGAGGTATCGAAAGATTGTTACCGGAACTTGCCGGGCGAATTCAAGCCAAAGCCGTACGGGTGCCGACGGTGAACGTGTCTTGCCTGGACATCACCATGCAGACTGTCAGCGACACTGACGCGACGGAGGTCAACCGGATTCTGCGCGACGCCGCCACCAGCGGCCCGCTCAAGGGTTTGCTGGCCTACACCGAGTTGCCGCATGCCAGTTGCGATTTCAACCATGACCCGCATTCGGCGATTGTCGATGCCAGCCAGACCCGCGTTTCCGGCCCCAGGCTGGTGAACATCCTGGCCTGGTTCGACAACGAATGGGGGTTTGCCAACCGAATGCTGGATGTTGCCGAACATTATCTGCACATCGCCTCCACACAACCTCAACAGTAATTCAGGAACTGCGACCCATGACCGTGTTGAAGATGACCGACCTCGATCTGCAAGGTAAGCGCGTACTGATTCGCGAAGACCTCAACGTCCCAGTCAAGGACGGTGTTGTCACCAGCGATGCGCGAATCCTGGCCTCGCTGCCGACCATCAAGCTGGCCCTGGAAAAAGGCGCGGCCGTGATGGTCTGCTCCCACCTGGGTCGTCCGACCGAAGGTGAGTTCTCCGCCGAAAACAGCCTCAAGCCGGTAGCCGACTACCTGAGCAAGACCCTGGGCCGCGACGTGCCGCTGGTGGCTGACTACCTGGGCGGCGTTGACGTCAAGCCAGGCGACATCGTGCTGTTCGAAAACGTGCGCTTCAACAAAGGCGAGAAAAAGAACAGCGACGAACTGGCCCAGCAATACGCGGCCCTGTGCGACGTGTTCGTGATGGACGCCTTCGGCACCGCGCACCGCGCCGAAGGTTCGACCCACGGCGTGGCCAAGTTCGCCAAAGTCGCCGCCGCCGGCCCGCTGCTGGCCGCAGAACTGGATGCACTGGGCAAGGCCCTGGGCGCTCCGGCGCAGCCAATGGCGGCCATCGTGGCCGGTTCCAAAGTGTCCACCAAGCTCGACGTGCTCAACAGCCTGAGCCAGATCTGCAACCAATTGATCGTCGGCGGCGGCATTGCCAACACCTTCCTGGCCGCAGCCGGCCACCCGGTGGGCAAGTCCCTGTACGAGCCGGACCTGCTCGACACCGCGCGCGCCATCGCGGCCAAAGTCAGCGTGCCGCTGCCGGTGGACGTGGTGGTTGCCAAGGAATTCGCTGAGAGCGCCGAAGCCACCGTCAAGCTCATCGCCGACGTGGCGGCCGACGACATGATCCTGGACATCGGCCCGCAAACCGCAGCCAACTTCGCTGAACTGCTGAAGTCGTCCAAAACCATTTTGTGGAACGGTCCGGTTGGTGTGTTCGAGTTCGACCAGTTCGGCAACGGCACCAAAGTACTGGCCCACGCCATTGCTGAAAGCTCGGCTTTCTCCATTGCCGGGGGTGGCGACACCTTGGCGGCCATCGATAAATATGGCGTTGCTGACCAGATCTCCTACATTTCTACCGGTGGCGGCGCGTTCCTCGAATTCGTCGAAGGCAAAGTGCTGCCGGCCGTTGAAGTGCTGGAAACCCGAGCCAAAGGCTAAGGCTCGTGATCCGGAAAAGGAGTATTCCCATGATCAAGTCGTTGGCACTGGTGATCGCAGCGGGCCTGTTGGCCGGCTGCGGCAGCACGCCAAGCGCGAAGCCTGCGTCTGCAGAGCCTGCGCCTACGCAGAAAAAGAGCTGCTACCAGGCTGACTGGCAAGCCGAAACCATGCCGGTGATCAACAAGCGCATCGGCAACGAGCGGCTGGAGCAATACGACGCCGCGCCCAACGGTCAGGAACAGGGTTGCCCTTGACGGGTCTGATCAACTAACCGACAGCTTTGGCGGCCTTTTGGGTCGCCGTTCGAGGATTGGCAATGAAAGGCGTTTTCGCCCTGGCAGCCCTGGCCTTGTTGGCCGGCTGCAGCAGCATGAACATGTTCAACAAGGCAGAGCCGGCCGACAAGTGGACCACCTGGACGTGCGACAGCAAGGCCGAGGTCAACTGGCGCTTTGCCAACCAGGCGCGTTCCGAGGTGGATGTACGCCTCGGCGGTTCGGACCAGGTTTATCGTCTTAAACAGGACGTTGCTGCCTCGGGCGTGCTGTACAGCAACGACCAGTTGGCGTTTCACCAAAAAGGTGAGGAAGGCCTGATTTACTGGGTCGCCACCGATGATTTGATTGGGCGAGGCTGCAAGGCCCAGTAACACAGAACGCGATCTCTCATGTGATGAGATCCAAATGTGGGAGCGGGCTTGCTCGCGAAAGCGGTGGGTCAGGTAAGCATCAGGTAGCTGATACACCGCCTTCGCGAGCAAGCCCGCTCCCACAGTAGATCCGGTTCCAAAGTGACATGGATTTTGAATCGGACACTGCAATAACGATTCAGCAGGCCAAGCCTTAACCCCTTGATCTGCAATAACTTGAATAGCAGCCGCCGCTACGGCAGGCTTGCACGATTAACGACCCACGATCGGGAGAGACAACACAATGGCACTTATCAGCATGCGTCAAATGCTGGACCACGCAGCCGAGTTCGGCTACGGCGTCCCAGCCTTTAACGTCAACAACCTTGAGCAGATGCGCGCCATCATGGAAGCCGCTGACAAGACCGACTCCCCAGTGATCGTTCAGGCTTCGGCCGGTGCCCGCAAATACGCCGGTGCCCCCTTCCTGCGTCACCTGATCCTGGCCGCCATCGAAGAATTCCCGCACATCCCGGTGTGCATGCACCAGGACCACGGCACCAGCCCTGACGTGTGCCAGCGCTCCATCCAACTGGGCTTCAGCTCGGTGATGATGGACGGCTCCCTCGGCGAAGATGGCAAGACCCCAACCGACTACGAGTACAACGTACGCGTGACCCAACAAACCGTGGCCATGGCTCACGCCTGCGGCGTTTCGGTTGAAGGCGAGTTGGGCTGCCTGGGTTCGTTGGAAACCGGCATGGCCGGCGAAGAAGACGGCATCGGCGCCGAAGGCGTGCTGGATCACAGCCAGATGCTGACCGATCCGGAAGAAGCCGCTGACTTCGTGAAAAAGACCCAAGTTGACGCCCTGGCCATCGCCATCGGCACCAGCCACGGCGCTTACAAGTTCACCAAGCCACCTACCGGCGACGTGCTGGCCATCGACCGCATCAAGGAAATCCACAAACGCATCCCGAACACCCACCTGGTGATGCACGGTTCTTCCTCGGTGCCGCAAGAGTGGCTGGCGATCATCAACCAGTACGGTGGCGACATCAAAGAAACCTACGGCGTGCCGGTTGAAGAAATCGTCGAAGGCATCAAGTACGGCGTGCGCAAGGTCAACATCGACACCGACCTGCGCCTGGCGTCCACCGGCGCAATGCGTCGCCTGATGGCCACCAACCCGAGCGAATTTGACCCACGTAAATTCTTCGGCGCCACCGTGACCGCGATGCGTGACGTGTGTATCGCTCGTTACGAAGCGTTCGGTACGGCCGGTAATGCTTCGAAGATCAAGCCGATCTCTCTGGAAGCGATGTACCAGCGTTACCTGAAAGGTGAGTTGAACGCCAAGGTGAACTGAGCCCCACGCGTTTAAACAAAAGCCCGCAGCGATGCGGGCTTTTTTGTGGCCGGGATTTGACCCTTGTGCGTTGCGCCGAGCTGATTCGCCGCCAGAGCTGCTTGCTCGCGATGGGGCGTGTCAGTGGCCGAATGGGTTGGCTGACAGTCCGCCATCGCGGGCAAGCCCGGCTCCCACGGGGATCAGCGGCGGGTTCAAGCGCGAATTATCCGTGGAGTCGTAGTGCCGGCCTGCTTGAAATCAGGCGGCGCTCATTCGTGATCAATATCCAGCTTTGCAAACGTCACCCGTGCGCCTTCCTTGCTGTTGCCACTGTTGTCCTGCACATACGCGCCGGCCTTGAAATACAGCGGTTTGGCGCCCCACGCGGCACCAATGCGCTCATTCCACTGGCCGTCAGCGGCCTCGACGGTCAACAGCCCGGCTTTATTGAGGTTGATCACGTAGGTGAAACTCTTCTCCAGCGGCACATTGGAGGCCACGATAATCACGCGGCCGTCATCCTCGTCCGGGCGCATGCGCACTTTGGCGACAATGTTGCCGGTCTGGGTCTTTTCCTTGAATTGATATTCGAGCTTGATCAGGGGTTTCTGGCTGTCATAGGCGTGGATCTGACCGATGACCACCTTGCCGCTGGAGGGCACCTGGTTGACGGCCAGCGTGGCACGCAGAAAGTTGTCGGCGTCGGTATACGTCCAGTTGCGCAGACGCCCGTCGGCGTAAGTTTCGCGCAATTCGCTGCGCGGGTAGACGGCGTTTTCTGTGCGCGTGCCGGTCACGGGTGTCCAGAATTGCACGTCGCTGCCTTCGGCCTGGAAATATTGGTCCTTGAAGCCGCTAAGCAGTTTCGGGGTGTCGATGGTCGTGGGCGGCGAGCCGACCGGAATGCTCAGGTTCCAGGTGGAAAGGTCGATCATGGTGTTGGCCTTTTTACAGAGGTGAGGCTTTGGCCCGGGGGCCATTCAGGTTCTTTATAGGCGGTGATCGTCCGGTTGTTAAACAATTGCTGGCAATTTATTGGCGTCAGAGGAATGCCAAAAAGCCATGTTTCCCATGGGGCGCGGGCTGTAGCGCTTGACCGTTAGTCGGCTTCCTGAGCTTTGGCGCAATGATGGCACCCGGGTCACTTCTGCTTTTTTAGAACCGGGGCTAGAGTGAGGCCTCAGTGTTTGTCCGGTTTTTATATCAGAAGTGACCGGTACAGCCCTTCAAGGAAGAGACGTAGCATGGATTGCGCTCCACACCCCGGCGACGGCAGTTCGGTTCTTCTGGTGGTTGATGACTACCCGGAAAACCTCATCAGCATGCGTGCGCTTTTGCAGCGTGAAGATTGGCACGTGATGACCGCCGCTTCCGGGCTGGAAGCGTTGGAGTTACTGCTCGCACACGAAGTCGACCTGGTCTTGCTGGATGTGCGCATGCCCGGCATGGACGGCTTTGAGGTTGCGCGCCTGATGCGTGGCAGCCAACGCACACGCATGACGCCGATTATCTTCCTGACCGCCCATGCCCAGTCGCCTGCCTCCGTATTGGAAGGCTATGCCAGCGGCGCCATTGATTACCTGTTCAAACCTTTCGACCCACACATTCTCAAGCCCAAGGTGCAGGCGTTGCTGGAACACCAGCGCAACCGCCGTGCCTTGCAGCGCCTGAGCCATGACCTGGAATCCGCGCGCGCCTTTAACGCCTCGGTGCTCGACAACGCCGCCGAGGGCATCCTGGTGGTGGGCGAGGGCAGTGTGATCGAGTACGCCAACCCGGCCATTTCGCGGCTGCTGAATGCGACGATGGCCGAGTTGCAGGGCGAAAGCTTTTTGAGCTTCCTGCAAAAGCCCCATGTACCGGCCTGGCTGGGGTTCCCTATGTACGAGGCGTATCGCAAAGGTGAGACATGGCGCCAGCACGACGCCATTTTACGCACCAGTCGCGGCCAGCAGGTGCCGGTGGCATTGTCCTGCGCGCCGTTACCCGCCGAGCAGAAGGCTATGGTCGTGACGGTGCTGGACATGTCCGAGGTGCGCCATCTGCACCAGCAACTGGAGTTCCAGGCAGTGACCGACCCGTTGACCGGCCTGCTGAACCGACGCGGCTTTCACCAGGCAGTGGAAAACACGTTGCTGCGCAGTGAGCGAAACGAGCAGTCGCTGGTGCTGCTCTACCTGGACCTCGACGGCTTCAAGCGGGTCAACGATTCGTTGGGCCACGACGCGGGAGACCGGGTGCTGCGCTGGGTTTCCGAGCAAATGCAGGCGTGTCTGCGTTCCTACGACATTCTTGGGCGCATGGGCGGGGATGAGTTCACCGCATTGGTGGAGCTGGAATTCCCGGAACAGGCGGCGAAGATTTCGGAAAAACTGATCGAACGCGTGTCGGTGTGTCAGCAGGTCGACGGTTTGGATGTGATGCTCGGCGTCAGCATTGGCATTGCGACTTTCCCGGACTGCGGCTCTGACCTCAATGGCCTGCTGCGCGCGGCCGACATCGCCATGTACGAAGCCAAGCGTGCGGGGCGTCAGCAATATCGCTATTACGATCAGGAAATGAACGGCCGCGCCCGCTCGCGTCTGATGCTTGAAGACAGCGTGCGTACCGCGATTCAAAACAAGGATTTCACCTTGGTGTACCAGCCCCAGGTCTCGCTGGAAGACGGGCGATTGCGTGGCGTCGAAGCGCTGTTGCGCTGGCAGCACCCGAGCGTCGGCGATGTGCCGCCGGGCTTGTTTTTGCCGTTGCTCGAAGAGGCGCGGCTGATCAGCCAGTTGAGCGCCTGGATCTACCAGCAGGTCGCCGCCCAACGTCAGGCCTGGCAAACCAGCTTCGATGAAGAACTGGTGCTGAGCGTGAGCCTGAGCAGCAGTCAGTTCAACATGCCCAACCTGGCCGGCCAGCTGCAGCAGGTACTCGAGCGACATGGGTTGCAGGCGCGGCAGCTGGAGGTGGAAATCAATGAAGACAGCCTGATGAGCAACCTTGATGAAACCAACAAGCAGCTCAGGTTGCTGCGGCGGATCGGCGTGCGTATCGCCCTGGATGACTTTGGTTTGGGCCAGTGTTCCCTGGCCCATCTGCGTGACCTGGAGTTCGACACGTTGAAGCTTGACCCGCAATTGGTGGCGCGTCTGCCGGGTTCGGTGCGGGACGCCGCGATGGCCCGCAGCATCATCCAGTTGTGCGGGCATTTTGATGTGTTGGTGATCGCCGAAGGCGTGGAAACACTCGAGCAGGCGCAATGGCTGAAGGCCAATGGTTGCTCGTTCGTCCAAGGAGCATGGGCGGCTCAGCCCCTGATTGCTGACGAAGTGGCCGATTGGTCTCACCCCCGTCTGCTTTGAATTCGCTACACTGGCGCCCATTCGAACCCTGTTGCAGACCCCATGACCGCGCTGAAATACCTCCAGGCTTACCCCGCAGCGCTCCAGGAGCAAGTGCGCCAGATGATCGCCAAGGATCAGTTGGGCGCCTACCTGGAGCAACGCTACCCCGAGCGCCATGCGGTGCAAAGTGACAAGGCGTTGTACAGCTATGCCCTGGCCTTGAAGCAGGAACACCTGCGTAACGCGCCGGCCATCGACAAAGTGCTGTTCGACAACCGCCTGGACCTGACCCACCGCGCCTTGGGCCTGCACACCACGATTTCACGGGTGCAGGGCGGCAATCTCAAATCCAAGAAAGAGATTCGCATCGCGGCGTTGTTCAAAGAGGCGGCGCCGGAATTTCTGCGCATGATCGTGGTGCACGAGCTGGCGCACTTCAAGGAATCGGACCACAACAAGGCGTTCTACAAACTCTGCGAATACATGATGCCCGGCTACCATCAGGTGGAATTCGACCTGCGGGTGTACCTCACGTATCGCGACTTGCAGGGCAAGCCCTAACCTCACCAGGCGACCAAGCATGGACGTGGGCAAGACCAAAAGCAGTTTCTATCGCCGCCTGTACGTGGCGTACCTGATCGACAGCGGGCTGGCCAGCAGCGTCCCGGCGTTGACCGACGCCACCGGCATGCCGCGGCGCACGGCGCAGGACACGATTGCGGCATTGGCCGACCTGGATATCCTGTGCGAGTTCGAGCAGGAAGACGGCGCGCGCAATCATGCCGGGCGCTATCGGATTCGTAGCTGGGGGGCGATTGACCGCAAGTGGATCGAGGCGAATCTGGGGGCGATCAAGCAGGTGTTGGGTTATCCCTGACACCGGCTGGTGGTTGGTCTGGCCTCATCGCAGGCAAGCCAGCTCCCACCTGTTGAGTTGTGAACGCTGCCAAAGGTGGGAGCTGGCTTGTCTGCGATGGCGCCCTCACTGACGCCGCATACCAATGTGCGGAATATCGTCCTCCAGGTATTCCTCACCCTCAGCCACAAACCCGTACCGCCCGTAATACCCCTGCAAATGCGCCTGGGCTGACAGAAAGATCGGCGTTTCAGGCCAGATGTCGTCAATGCGCTTGAGGGCTTCTTCCATCATTTGATGGCCCAGCCCGGTGCCGCGTGCCACTGGCGCGACGATCACTCGGCCAATCACCACATCACCGCCCTGGGTTTCCGGGTCCAGCAGCCGCAGGTAGGCCACCAGCTCATCATCTTTCCAGGCCATCAGGTGGTGGGTATCACCCGAAAGGTCCTGCCCGTCGAGGTCCGGATACACGCACTGCTGTTCAACGACAAAGACCTCGCTGCGCAGGCGCAAAAGGGCGTAGAGCTGGTCCTTGCCCAAGTCTTCCTGGTGTTTGCAGACCCAACTAACCGTCATGGTGTGTTCTCTTGTTAATGGCTGGAGCCGATAGTAAGCGTGACGGTCAGAACTGTCTAAATTCAGCATTTTTGTGAATGGCGTCAATTTGCCATCATTCCGTGCGCGCGCGGCCCGGTTCTTTGTGTAATCTGCAATGCAGCCTCATTGATGAGCTACTGTTATCAAGCCACTGCCTGCCCGCCAAGGACTTTAAGCATGCCGCGATTTTCTCGTGCCGTTGCTTTGATAGGAGTGTTGTTGCTGACCACGCCAGCGGTCGCACAACGTCTGCGTTTGGTGGCGGATGCCTGGCCACCGTTTACTGATTCGACATTGATCAACGGTGGGTTGGCCACCGACATTGTCAGCACGGCCCTGGCGCGCGCCGGCTACGCCAGTGACTTTGAGCAGGTACCTTGGGCGCGTGCGTTGATGGGCGTGGGTGATGGCCGCTATGACGTGTTGATCAATGCCTGGTACGACGAGGCGCGCACGCAACTGGGGCAGTTTTCCGCTGAGTACCTGCTCAACCGCGTGCGGTTTATCAAGCGCCGGGACGACCCCATTGAGTATCAGAACCTTGAACAGCTGCACGGTGAGCCCATCGCCGTGGTGCGCGGGTATGCCTATTCGGGGGCGTTCGACCAGGATGCGCAGTTGCAGAAAGTGCCGGTGCATAACTTCGCCATGGCCGTGCGCATGCTCGCGGCGCAACGCGTGAGGCTGACGCTGGAAGACGAATATGTCGCCCGCTATTACCTGGCGCGCGAGTCGCCACGGGTGCGCAATGCGGTGGAGTTTTTACCCCAGGCGTTGAGCGAAAACAGCCTGCATATTCTGGTCAGCCTGAAGAACCCCGAGCATGCACAGATTGTTGCCGGTTTCGACCGGGAGATTGCCAAGATGAAGGTTGATGGCAGTTATGCACGGCTGATGAAGGCGCATGGGATGTGAACGGGGTGAATGCTTTATTGTGCCAAGCAGGCTTCTCGTGGCAAGCGGTCTGCCTGTGGTAAGGCGGCTTCCTGTGGCGAGCGGGCTTGCCCCGCGTTGGGCTGCGTAGCAGCCCCAATACCTGACACCTTGATTTACCTGATGCACCGTGGCGGTCTTTTCTGGGGCCGCTTCGCGCCCCAACGCGGGGCAAGCCCGCTCGCCACAGGAAGCCCACCCGCCACAGGAAGCACCGCTGCCATTAAGCCGCGCGGGTGTCCTTGATCAGGTGCGCCGCCAGCGTGCGCAGCGGCCCCAGCTGCCGGCAGATCAACGCCAACTGCGTCTGCACCAACCGCTGCCCCTCATCGATTTCATCCGGCATCTGCTCCAGGTCCGCTGCCAGGGCTTCTTCGGCGTCGCTTTGAATTGCGATCGGCTGCTTGTTGGCCAGCCCCGTGGCGATCTCGTCGATGCTCGCTGCCAGGCTGTTGCCGGCGCCGTCGATCAAGTGCTCACGCACTTCGGCCGGCAGTTGGGTTTCGCGGTGTGCGCCCAGCCCCGACAGGTAGCTGAGCAGGGTGTGCGACAGCACCAAAAAGCGGAAGCCTACGTCAGCTTCTTTGCGAAAGTGCCCAGGCTCCATCAGCATGTTCGCCAGCGTGGTGGACAGCGCCGCATCGGCGTTGTGCGCGTTGCGCCGGGCCAGGCGGTAGGCCAGGTCGTCGCTCTTGCCGGCGGCGTATTGCTGCATGATCTGGCGCAGGTAGATGCTGTTGCAGGTCAGGGTGTTGGCCAGCACCTTGTTCAGGCGCCGGCCCTGCCAGTCCGGCAGGAACAGGAATACCGCCAGGCCCGCGATCAGGCTGCCAATCAGCGTATCGAACAGCCGTGGCAGGAACAGCCCGTAGCCATCACCCACTTGGTTGAAGCAGAACAACACCATCAAGGTGATTGCCGCCGTGGCCAGGGTGTAGCGGGTGGTTCGGTTGATAAAGAACACCAGGCCGGCGGCGATGGCGAACAGCGATTGCACCAGCGGGCTTGGGAACAGATCGAACAGTGCCCAGGCCACGGTCAGGCCGATGGCCGTGCCGATGATCCGTTGGCCGAGTTTGCGCCGGGTGGCGCCGTAGTTGGGCTGGCACACGAACAGGGTGGTGAGGATGATCCAATAACCCTGGGAGGCGTGAATCGCATGCAGGGTGCCGTAGCCAATGGTCAGCGCCAGGGCCAGGCGCAAGGCATGGCGGAACAGCAGCGAGGTCGGCGTCAGTTGCGTGCGCAGGCGCGTCCACATTTCCTTGAGGTTGCGTGGCGCGCGGTCCAGCAGGTTGCTGTCGGTGGCGTCCGCGAGGGCGTCGGGGTTGCTGGCGTCGCCGAGCAGGCGGTCGAGGGTCGACAGGTTGGCCGCCAGGGCGCGCAACGAGCGCAGCAGGCCGCGCCAGGCCGGGTTGCTCTGGATGCGCAGGTGTTCCAGCGAGGCATTCAGGTCGCCCAGCGCTTCGGCGAAGCTGTCGTCATAAATGAACGGCTGGCGCAGCTGGATCGACTCGCCCAGGGTCTGGCAGGCCTTGCCTTGCTGGCGCAGCAGGCGCTGACAGCGGAACAGCACGTCGCTGTGGAAAAAGGCGTCAGCCAGGGCGTTGTACGGGTAATGCGAGGAGCTGGCGCGTTCGTGGATGTCCTGGGCGAGGAAGTACAGCTTCAAGTAGCGGCTGACCTTCGAGCCGGGCCGACCATTGCCCACGCGGTGCAGGATGATTTCCTTCGCCGCATTCAGCGCTGCCACAACGCGCCCGTTTTGCTGGGCGAGTTCCAGGCGGCGCGCTTCCACGTCCAACTGGCGGATCGGTTCGAACAGCGACGATTTGAGCTTGAGATAACGCCCCAACTCGCGAAACAGCCGCGCCAGGCTTTGCTGCACCGGCTGGTTGGAAAACAGCACCTGCCACAGCACCGAGAGCACGCCATACCAGGCTGCACCGGCCACCAGCAGCAGCGGTTCATGCCAGAAATCAGAGACGGCGCCACCGCGCTGGTCCACACCAATCATGGTGTACACCGACAGAATCAGCGTCGCCGAAGCAATCGCGCCATAGCGTTCGCCCAGCGCACCCAGCATGGTCAGGCAGAAACTGGCCAGGGCCAGGGCGATCGCGAACATCCACGGGTAAGGGAACAGCAGTTCCACCGACAGCGCGGCGATGCTGAAGCACACCAGCGTCACCGCCAGAGCGTTGAGGCGGCCTTGCCAACTGTCATCGGTCTCGGCCAGGGCGCTGGCGATAATCCCCAGGAACAGCGGGATCAGCAGCGTCATTTCGTCCTGATACCAGCACAGCGCCATGCTGCCGGTGAGGGCGATGAACACCCGTACGCTGTAGCTGAATTTATCCAGCGCCCACAGGCGCCGCATGGACTGCTTGAACGAGGTCGATGACATGAAGTCTGGAGTCTTCCGGGACGATGCCGCTAAATTGAGCTATCAAGGACGCCACGGCAAGCGTAGCGATCACATCGATGCGCAAAATAACTTCCAGGCACACCACAAGACACATGTGGGAGCTGGCTTGCCTGCGATAGCGATGTTGGATTCACCACCGCTATCGCAGGCAAGCCAGCTCCCACAGGTTTTTGCATTTCAAGGTTTAAGCGGCGTCAGGCATATTGCGCAGCGGCATAACCCGACGCCCAGGCCCACTGGAAGTTGAACCCGCCCAGGTGACCGGTCACATCCAGCACCTCGCCGATGAAGTACAGCCCCGGGCTTTTCAGCGATTCCATGGTCTTGGACGACACTTCCCGCGTGTCAACGCCACCCAGCGTTACCTCGGCCGTGCGATAGCCTTCAGTGCCCGCCGGCACCAGTTGCCAGCTCGACAGCTTTTGCGCGATGTCGGCGATTTCGGCGTGGGTGTACTGCTTCATCGGTTTGGATGCAAACCAGGTGTCGGCCAACAGGTTGGCCATCTTCTTGGTGAAGATCTCACCCAGCAGGGTTTTCAACTCGCTGTTGGGGCGCTCGACCTGTTGCTGTTGCAGCCAGGCGTGGGCGTCGTGGTCGGGCAGCAGGTTGATTTGCACCGTGTCGCCGGTTTCCCAGTACGAGGAAATCTGCAGGATCGCCGGCCCGCTCAGGCCGCGGTGAGTAAACAGAATGTTCTCGCGAAAACTCTGGTCGTTGCAGCTGACCAGGCAGTCCACCGAGGTGCCGGATAGCTCGCCGCACAAGTTCTTGAGCTGGTCGGTAATGGTAAACGGCACCAACCCTGCGCGGGTCGGCAGCAGTTCGTGGCCGAACTGTTTGGCTACCTGATATCCGAACCCGGTAGCGCCCAGGGTCGGAATCGACAGGCCGCCCGTGGCGATCACCAGGGATTCGCAGCGCAGCTCACCCAGAGTGGTTTGCAACTGATAACCGGCTTCAAGCTTGGCAATCTCCTGAACCGACGTGTCCAGGTGCATGCTCACGCCGGCTTGAATGCATTCATCGAGCAGCATGCCGAGGATGTCGCTGGACTTGTTATCGCAGAACAACTGGCCGAGCTTTTTCTCGTGGTACGGCACGCCATGCTTGGCCACCAGACCGATGAAGTCCCACTGGGTGTAGCGGGCCAGCGCAGACTTGCAGAAGTGCGCGTTGTGCGAGAGGAAGTTGGCCGGCTCGGTGTACATGTTGGTGAAATTGCAGCGGCCACCGCCGGACATCAGGATCTTTTTGCCGGCCTTGTTCGCGTGGTCGATCAACATCACCTTGCGCCCACGCCCGGCGGCCGTCAGCGCGCACATCAAGCCTGCGGCGCCGGCGCCAATGATCACAACTTCGGTCGAGCGCACAGCAATGTCCTCACAAAAAAATTGATCTGAAATGCAATCAAATGTGGGAGCTGGCTTCTGTGGGAGCCGGGCTTGCCCGCGATGCAGGCACCTCGGTATATCAGTTACACCGAAGTGATGCTATCGCAGGCAAGCCAGCTCCCACATTGATTCGGTTCCCACAGTGGCTACGCGGTGCTGTTACAGGATGCGCACGCGCAACGAACGGCCTTTGATCTTGCCGTCATTCAAACGCTGCAGCGCCTGCTTGGCGATCCCGCGTTCCACGGCCACAAAGGCCTGGAAGTCGAAGATCGCGATCTTGCCGACCTGGGCACCGGGGATGCCGGCGTCACCGGTCAATGCACCGAGGATGTCGCCCGGGCGAACCTTGTCTTTACGGCCGGCGGCGATGCACAGGGTGCTCATCTGCGGCAGCAACGGGCCGCCGCTTTGTGGCTTGAGGTTGTCCAGCTGGTCCCAGTTCAGCGGCGACTTCTGCAGTTGCTCGATGGCCTGGGCGCGGTGCGCTTCGGACGGCGCCACCAGGCTGATGGCGATGCCGGTTTCGCCAGCGCGGCCGGTACGGCCTACACGGTGAATGTGGATTTCCGAGTCGCGGGCCAGTTCGACGTTGATCACCATGTCCAGCGAGTCAATGTCCAGGCCACGCGCGGCCACGTCGGTGGCGACCAGCACCGAGGTGCTGCGGTTGGCGAACATCGCCAGTACCTGGTCACGGTCGCGCTGTTCCAGGTCGCCATGCAGGCCGACGGCGGAGATGCCCTTGGCCGTCAGGTGATCCACGGTTTCCTGCACTTGCTGCTTGGTAAAGCAGAACGCCACGCACGAGGCCGGGCGGAAATGCGCGAGCACCTTGGTCACGGCGTCCATGCGCTCTTCCGGCGAGATCTCGTAGAAACGCTGCTCGATCTGGTCGTCGGAGTGGAACGCTTCAGCCTTCACTTGCTGCGGCGCACGCATGAACTTGGAGGCCAGTTGCTTGATGCTCACCGGGTAGGTGGCCGAGAACAGCAGGGTCTGGCGGCGTGGCGGGGTCTTGCTGATGATGTCTTCGATGGCGTCGTAGAAGCCCATGTCGAGCATGCGGTCAGCTTCGTCGAGGATCAGCGTGTTCAAACCGTCCAGCACCAGCGAACCCTTGCGCAGGTGCTGCTGGATACGGCCCGGGGTGCCGACGATGACGTGGGCGCCGTGTTCCAGCGAGGCAATCTGCGGGCCGAGGGACACGCCGCCGCACAGGGTCAGCACCTTGATGTTGTCTTCGGCACGCGCCAGGCGACGGATTTCCTTGGCGACCTGGTCGGCCAGCTCACGCGTCGGGCACATCACCAGCGCCTGGCAGCCGAAGTAGCGCGGGTTGATCGGGTTCAACAGGCCAATGCCGAAGGCGGCAGTTTTGCCGCTGCCGGTCTTGGCCTGGGCAATCAGGTCCAGCCCCTTGAGGATCACCGGCAAGCTTTGCGCCTGGATCTGCGTCATCTCGACATAACCCAGCGAGTCGAGGTTAGCCAGCATGGCGGCGGAGAGCGGCAAAGTATTAAAAGCGGTGGCGATGGTAGTCACGGGACTGGCTCTGCAAAACAAAATGTCGCGCAGTGTAACAGCCCGCTACGGATTTCTTCGCAAGTTCTAGACGAGGGGAGGCGGGCAGCGGCAAGTTACGCGCTACAAGCCGCAGGCTTGAGGCTTCCAGCTTGAAGCGTGCCGCTGCTGCTAATGCTCAATGTCGTGCTCGGGGCTGACCACGCGTTTGCCGTCTTTTGGCGACAGTTGCAGGAAGATCGCCGCCGCCAGCATCGCCATGATGCCCACGGTGAGAAAGGTCAGCTGGAACGCGCCGAGCACGCTTTCCACCCCGTCGTTGCCCGCTTCGGCAGTAAAACCGCCGAGCAGCGCACCGGCGCACGCTACCCCAAGGCTCAGGGACAGTTGCGCCACCACCGAGAGCAAACTGTTGCCGCTGCTGGCCTGGGCGTCATCGAGGTCGATCAGGGTGACGGTGTTCATCGCGGTGAACTGCAAGGAGTTGATCGCACCCAGCACCGCCAGCATTCCCAGTAGAAGCGGATAGGGCGTCTGCTCGCTGACCAGGCCCATGCTCGCCAGCATGATGCCCAGCGCCAGGGTGTTGCCGGTCAGCACAATGCGGTACCCCAGGCGCTCGATCAACGGTCGGGCGATGGACTTGGCAAACATCGCCGCCGCCGCCAGCGGCAACATGCTCATCCCGGCTTCCGAGGGCGAATAACCCAGCGCCACCTGCAACAGCAGCGGTACCAGGAACGGCAGCGCGCCGCTGCCGAGCCGCGCAAACAGGTTGCCGAGAATGCCCACGGCAAAGGTGCGCGTCTTGAACAGCACCGGCGAGAACAGCGGGTTGTCGATATGCCCGGCGCGCAGCCAGTACGCTGCCAGGCATGCCAGCCCGCCAAACAGCAGCAACATCACGCGCAAATGCGGCAAGTGCAATTCGCCCAGGCCTTCCATGGCGATGGTGATCAGCACCATCGCCGCGCCAAACAGCACGAACCCCACGCTGTCGAAACGCGTGCGCTCGCTGCCGCGCAGGTCGGGGATCAGTTTCCACACGGCGTAGCAACCGATCATGCCCACCGGCAGGTTGATCAGGAAGATCCAGTGCCAGGTCAGGTATTGCACCATCCAGCCGCCCATGGTCGGGCCGAGCAACGGGCCGAGCAGGCCGGGAATGGTAATGAAGCCCATGATCCGCACCAGTTCGGAGCGCGGATAAGCGCGTAAGACCACCAACCGCCCCACCGGCAGCATCAGCGCGCCGCCCAAGCCCTGGATGACCCGCGCGCCTACCAGCATGGTCAAGCTGCTGGACAGGGCGCACAGCAGCGAGCCAATGCTAAACAGCATGATCGCGCCAAAGAAGATTTTCTTGGTGCCGAAGCGGTCGGCCACCCAACCCGAGGCCGGAATCAGCAAGGCGACGGTGAGCATGTAAGCAATCACCACGCCTTGCATGCGCAGCGGGTTTTCCGCGAGGTCCCGGGCCATGGCCGGCAGTGCTGTGTTGAGAATCGTCCCATCCAGCGACTGCATGAAGAAGGCAATCGCCACCACCCAGGGGAGCCAGCGGGCGGTCTTGGCGTCGAGAGGGGCGCGATTGGGCATGAGCTACCTTTTTGTTAGCAGGCTATGTGTCGGCGATTATGCGCCATCCGTCGCTCCTTTTCCCACTGGCGGTTCGTCTAAATCTGACAATGTCGCGTGCGCTCCGACGAGGAAATCCAGCAGCGCCCGGTGCACCGCCAGCGCAGCCTCGCGGGATTCAAGGTCGAGCAAGTGGCCGGTGTGTTCGGCGACGGCGAAGGTGCTGCGGCCCACGTATTTTTTGAACAGTTGGGCCTCCGCGGCCGGGGTGTACTCATCCAGCGCGCCGTTGATGAAATGCACCGGGGTTTCGATCTGCGTGAGCGCCGGCAGGTAATTGCCATCGCCCAGGCCCAGCACCTGGTGGATATGAAAGCGCGCCTGGCGGTACTCGGTGGTGGCCATGTTCGACAGGTGCCGGTGGTTATTGCGCTTGAGGCGCGGTGACAGGTACTTGCCAACGGTCTCGTTGAGCAGGTGGCCAACGGCAGACTTGTCATCCGCTTCGATCAGCACGCGCACGCGCTCCACGTAGTCGAGCATGGCCTGGTTGAGGTTGGGCGCCAGGGCCATCACCACCGAGCTTTCGATAGAGGGCGGGTTGTGCGCCAGGGTCATCAGCGTAGAGATGCCGCCCCAGGAGGCCGACACCAGGTGGCTGACCTGGAAGCGTTCTACCAGGGCACGCAGGATTTGGACTTCGTCGTCCTTGGTGACCAGGTCAAGGTTGCTGTTGTGCTCGCGCGAAAGGCCTGAGAACGGCAGATCGAACAGCAGCACATTGAAGTGTTCCGCCAGGCACTTGCTGGTGCGGGCGAAGGAGCGGGTGGTGGACAGTGCCCCATTGACCATCAGGACGGTTTTCTTTTCCGAATCGTTACCGAGCTGCTCAACGTGAACGTTGTAGTGTTTGAACAGCCCTTCTATGACAAAACTTCCATGGTCCATGTCAACGCTCCAGCTTGCCCAATCCAGGCAAGGTCATGCATCACGTGCGCACACGTGGGGTTGGTGGCGGGGTGCCACTAACCGTTATAACGAGGTTTTTTACGGGCGACAACATGCCGCACGGGGAGAAGTATGAGATGGGATTTTTCGGTAGGAAGGAGCTAAACGAGGGTGTAAGGAACGAGCACAGAACAGTGTGGGAGCTGGCTTGCCTGCGATGCAGTCACCTCGGTGTATCAGTGACACCGCAGTGATGCTATCGCAGGCAAGCCAGCTCCCACAGGGGAGTCGCAGTGCTTATAAGGTGAGAGTCAGGCGTTTGACCAAGGCGCCTGGCAACAAGTTGGACGCGGTATTGCGCTGGCTATACGTACTGGCCGACAACAGCAACTCACGCTCAGCGGTCAGCGCCTCGAGCTGCGAGCCGAGCAAACTGTAGACGCTGTCATCAAAGCGCATGGTGCTGACCGGCGCCTTGATCTCGCCGTCTTCCACCCAGAACGTGGCAAAGCGCGTCATGCCGGTCAGGCGGGCGGCCGGCAAATCCGAGTAGTTCAGGTACCACAGGTTGCTGATGTACAGCCCGGTGCCCAACTGCTTGAGGATATCGGCCTGGGCGAGGCCGCCCGCCGCCATCTGCAAGGCGCTGGGCGACTCGTCGCTGCTGGCGCCGTTGGTGCTCAGGCCGTATTCGGCGGCGCTGCGCGAGTTGATCAACTGGCCCTCGGCCTTGCCCGCGTTAATCAGCGTCACGTCCCCGCGCGGGTAGCCTTCGGTGGAGAACGCCTGGCTCAGCGAGCCGCTGATCTGCTCATCGACTTTGACCAATGGGCTCAACGACTGCTCACCGGCATACAGCTTTTGCAACGAGCTGGCTTTGCTGGCGATGGCCTGAGCGGAAAACCCGCCCCAGGTGATGATGCTGATGATTTCTTCCAGCGCCGCGGGGGCGAGGTAGGCGCGGTACTGCCCGGGGGCGAGCTTGTGCAGTGGGCGGCCAAGAAACTCTAGTTGCTCGCGCGCCTGCTGCAAGCGTGCGCTGAATTCGGCGCTGTCCCAGGTGTGCCCGGCGTAGCTGGCTTTGACCGCTTCGCCGTTGGCGTGGAACAGGCTGAAATCGAAGTTGAAGCTGTTGGCCTGATGCCAGCCAAACGCGCCGTCCGAACTGGCGAACCCTCGGGTGATCGGGCCAGCAGCGTAAAAGCCGACCAGGTCCACGCCTTCTGCGGCCTGGCTGATGTCTTCCAGCACTTGGGCCAGTTCCGGCAGCGGTCGTAGCTGCTCGTTATGGCTTTGCCAGGCATTGTGGTTCAGCAGCAGGTACGGGTCCTGTGGCAGCAAAGGCAAGGTTTCGCGCAACTGTTGCAGGCCATCGGCGAGGCGCTGACGGTCCAGTTCCGGCTCACCGGCCAAGGTAATGCCGAGGTCGGCGTGGCGGCCGTCGTTGATCAGCTTGAGGTTGAGGCTTGCCTGTTGCACCTGGCCGGCCTGGCGCACCTGGGCGTGGTTGAAGCGTACGAACTCGGATGATTCGTCTGCGTAGCCGAGGTGAAATTGTTCCTTTTCGGTGATGGCCTGCTTGAGCCAATCCACCAATGCCTTGAAGTTGTTCATCAGGCATCTCCCCCAAATACGTCGACATCACTGAACACACACGCCGGTGACGCGTGACCCACGCGAATCACCTGGTTGGGCTCGCCTTTGCCGCAGTTCGGCGTGCCCAACACCTTGAACGTGCTGGCGTCGCCGACGGCGCTGAGCTTGCGCCAGAACTGCGCGGAAATTGCACGGTAGTTGGGGTTCTTCACCACGCCTTTAAGCTCGCCGTTTTCGATCAGTTGGCCCCACTCGCAGCCGAACTGGAATTTATTGCGCGCATCATCAATGGACCATGAGCGGTTGGTGCTCATCAGAATGCCGTGCTCGATGCCGCTGATCAGCTCGGCCTGGGTTTTGTCGCCGGCCTCGATGTTCAAGTTGGCCATGCGGTCGATCGGCGCGCGGTTCCAGCTGCACGCGCGGCTGTTGGCGACCCCGCCGAGCCCCGAGCGAAATTGCGACAGCGCGCCGCCCAGTGGCTTGAGCAGCAAACCGTCGCGGATCAGGAACTGCTTGGTGGCGCGGGTGCCGTCGTCGTCATGGCTGTAGCTGGCGAGCTGCTCGGGGATGTCCGGGTCGAAGGTCACGTTGAGCAGGGGCGAGCCGTATTGCAGGTGGCCAAAATCGCTGGCCTTCACAAAGCTGGTGCCGGCGTAATTGCGCTCATCACCCAGGATGCGGTCCAGCTCCAGCGGGTGGCCGATGGACTCGTGGATCTGCAGGATCATCTGGTCGGGCATCAGCAGCAGGTCGCGCGGGCCGTTGGGTGTGTTGGGCGCGAGCAGCAGTTGCAGGGCTTCGTCGGCCACCTGGCGGGCGGCGCCGGCCAGGCCGAAGCGGCGAATCACGTTCGCACTGCCTTGCTGGCCGAAGTTGGTGCCGCCCAGGGTGCGGGTCTGGCTGTCGTTGCCGTCAAACGCGGTGACGCTCAGGCCCGGGTAGACGAAACGCTGAGCCTGGCGCAGTTCGGCACCGGCGCTGTTGAGGTAGATCTGCTCCACGCGGGTGGTGCCCAGGCTGACTTCCCAGCTGACCAGGCGCTCGTCCTTGGGCACGCTGGCAGACTCATCGCCCAACAATTGGTAGCAGTCGCTCAAGGACGGGAAGGGCTGGTCGAGGTCCGGTGACAGGTAGTCGGCGACGTCACTGGAGACCGGCTGCGTTTGCAGGTAGAGCAGGGCGTGGGGCAAGATCCGCCGGGCTTGCTGTTCAGCGCGCTCAAGGGCGGCTTGCAGGCCGGCAAGCGAGATGTCGTTGGTGGCGGCGTAGGCTTCCACGCCGTTGAGACGCACGGTGAGCATGGCGCCCTCGTCGTGGTTCAGGTGTGGCGGCTCGGCGACGTTCTTGCGGACCGACAGGTATTGGCCGGATTCGCGGACGTAACGCAGCGAGAAAAATTCGGCGCGGGTGCGCAGGGCACTGAAGTGCTTTTTGAGAGTGGCGTGGTAATCGAACATGGGGCCTTCCTTGTGGGCGGCTCATCGCGGGCAGGCAACAGAGTAGGCCTGGGCTGGGAGCTGATCAAGGAAAGAGGTTTTGCAGCGTCTGGTCGGGCCCTATCGGGGGCAAGCCCCCTCCCACATTTTGACCCTGTGCACCCGATCAAGTGTGGGAGGGGGCTTGCCCCCGATAGGAGCGCCGCGGTGTATCAGTTACTGCGCGGTAGGGCCGACTTCACGCATCGGCTTGCCACGCACCGGCGCATCGCCTGCTACGTAGTAGTCGGCGGTGCTGCGCGGCAGCGGTTGGCGGCCACGGATCTTGTCGGCGATTTTCTCGGCGATCATGATCGTCGGCGCGTTCAGGTTGCCGGTGGTGATGATCGGCATGATCGACGCATCCACAACGCGCAGACCCTGCATGCCATGCACACGGCCTTCGCCATCCACTACAGCCATCTCGTCGGTGCCCATCTTGCACGAGCAGGACGGGTGGAACGCAGTTTCGGCGTGCTCGCGGATGAACTTGTCGAGTTGCTCATCGGTTTGCACTTCAATACCCGGGCTGATTTCGCGGCCACGGTAGGGGTCCAGCGCCGGCTGCTGCATGATTTCACGGGTCAGGCGGATGCCGTCACGGAATTCCTGCCAGTCCTGCTCAGTGGCCATGTAGTTGAAGAGGATGCTCGGGTAGTCCCGTGGGTTCTTCGACTTCAATTGCACGCGGCCACGGCTTGGCGAACGCATGGAACCCATGTGTGCCTGGAACCCGTGCTCTTTCACGCCGTTGCTGCCGTTGTAATTAATCGCGACCGGCAGGAAGTGGTACTGGATGTTCGGCCATTCGAATTCCGGACGCGAACGGATAAAACCGCCGGCTTCGAACTGGTTGCTGGCGCCGATGCCTGTGCCGTTGAACAGCCACTCGGCACCAATCGCAGGCTGGTTGTACCAGAGCAGCGACGGGTACAGCGACACCGGTTGGGTGCAGGCGTATTGCAGGTACAGCTCAAGGTGGTCCTGCAGGTTTTCGCCAACGCCTGGCAGGTCGTGAACCACCGGGATGTCGAGGCTTTCGAGCAGTTTGGCCGGGCCCACACCGGAGCGTTGCAGCAGTTGCGGCGAAGCGATTGCGCCGCTGCACACCAATACTTCTTTGCGCGCACGGGCTTCAACGCGCTCTTCGGCAGCGCCGATCAGGTAACGCACGCCAACGGCACGCTTGCCTTCAAACAACACTTTGTCGGTGAGGGCGTGGGTGACGATGGTCAGGGTCGAACGCTTTTTAGCCGTGTCCAGGTAACCGCGTGCGGTGCTGGCGCGACGGCCTTTAGGCGTGACAGTACGGTCCATCGGGCCGAAGCCTTCTTGCTGGTAGCCGTTCAAGTCGTCGGTGCGCGGGTAGCCGGCCTGCACGCCGGCTTCAACCATGGCGTGGAACAGCGGGTTGTTGCCGGCTTTGGGCGTGGTCACGCTGACCGGGCCTTCGCCACCGTGGTAGTCGTTCGGACCGATGTCGCGGGTTTCGGCTTTACGGAAATACGGCAGGCAGTCGAGGTAAGTCCAGTTTTCCAGACCTGGCAGCTTCGACCAGTTGTCGTAGTCCATCGCGTTGCCACGGATGTAGCACATGCCGTTGATCAGCGAGGAGCCGCCCAGGCCCTTGCCGCGACCGCATTCCATCCGGCGACCGTCCATGTGCGGCTCTGGATCGGTTTCGTAGGCCCAGTTGTAGCGACGGCCTTGCAGCGGGAACGCCAGCGCGGCCGGCATTTGGGTACGGAAGTCAAAACGGTAATCCGGGCCGCCGGCTTCCAGCAGCAGGACGGTGACGCCTTCGTCTTCGGTCAGACGGGTCGCCAGGGTGTTACCGGCGGAGCCGGCACCCACAATGATGTAATCGTATTCTTGGGACATTGGATGCACCCTCTTTGAAGTGTGGTCAGGTCGGGCCTCATCGGGGGCTTGCCCCGATGGCGGCCTCAAAGGCAACACAAAGCTCGGGATTTAGAACACCGAGGCGTAGTCGCCCAGCTCAACCTGTACCGATTTGATGCGGGTGAAGTTGTTCAGCGAGCTGATGCCGTTCTCACGGCCCACACCGGATTGCTTGTAACCACCGACCGGCATCTTGGCGTCGGATTCGCCCCAGGCGTTGATCCAGCAGATACCCGCTTCCAGCTGATGAATCACGCGGTGAGCGCGGTTCAGGTCTTTGGTCACAAGGCCAGCAGCCAGGCCGAAGTCGGTGTCGTTGGCACGGCGGATCACTTCTTCTTCGGTCTCGTAAGTGAGGATGCTCATCACAGGGCCGAAGATTTCTTCACGGACGATGGTCATCTCGTCGGTGCAGTCGGTGAACACGGTCGGGGCCACGTAGGCGCCTTTGGCGAAGTTGCCATCGGTCAGACGGTCGCCGCCGCACAGGACGCGGGCGCCTTCTTCCTTACCTTTGGCGATGTAGCCGAGCACGCTTTCCATGTGGGCGAAGCTGACCAGCGGGCCGAAGTTGGTGTTCTCGTCTTGCGGGTCGCCAATGCGGATGCGCGCAACACGCTCAACAATCTTGGCTTCGAAGGCCGCCTGCAGGTGCTTAGGCACGAACACGCGAGTGCCGTTGGTGCAGACCTGGCCGGAGCTGTAGAAGTTGGCCATCATCGCGATGTCGGCCGCGCGATCCAGGTCGGCGTCTTCGAACACGATCAGCGGCGACTTGCCGCCCAGTTCCATGGTGACTTCTTTGAGCGAGGAGCTCGAAGCGCTGGCCATGACTTTCTTGCCGGTGTCGGTGCCGCCGGTGAACGAGACTTTCTCGATGCGCGGGTGCTCGGTCAGCCAGGTGCCGACTTCACGGCCGCTGCCGGTCAGGACGTTGAACACGCCAGCCGGCACGCCAGCTTCGGTGTAGATCTCGGCCAGTTTCAGGGTGGTCAGCGAGGTGACTTCGCTTGGCTTGAAGATCATCGCGTTACCCGCCGCCAGGGCCGGTGCGGATTTCCACAGGGCGATCTGGATCGGGTAGTTCCACGCGCCGATACCGGCGACCACGCCCAGCGGTTCGCGGCGGGTGTAGACGAACGACGTGTCGCGCAGTGGGATCTGCTCGCCTTCGATGGCCGGCACCAGGCCTGCGTAGTATTCCAGCACGTCGGCGCCGGTGACGATGTCGACGTATTGGGTTTCGGAGAAGGCTTTACCGGTGTCCAGGGTTTCCAGCGCGGCCAGCTCATCGTTGCGCTCGCGCAGGATGTCGACGGCACGACGCAGGATGCGCGAACGCTCCATGGCGGTCATCGCGGCCCAGATTTTCTGGCCTTTTTCGGCGCTGACCACGGCACGTTCAACGTCTTCCTTGGTAGCACGTTGCACTTGGGCGAGAACTTCACCGTTAGCCGGGTTGATGGCTTCGAAGGTGGCATCGCTGCCAGCGTCGCTGTAGCCGCCGTCAATGTAGAGTTTTTGCAGTTCGAAACGGGCCATAAAGTCCTCGCAAGTGCATAAGTGGTTGGCGTTACCCGCCGCCGGTGAGCCATGGGGTTTCTGGCAACACTGAGCGGCAGACGTTCAGGGGTTGAGCGGTTATGTGTGCTCTAACTCACCTGCTTGGCCAATTGGAAATCCATGTATTCGTAAGCGATCCGTTGCGCCTGCTCCGTGTCGAAAGCGTCTCCCGACAGGGCGCCGCGCAACCACAAACCGTCGATCAGGGCCGCCAGGCCTCTGGCTGCTTTGCGTGCGTGAGGCAGCGGCAGCACTCGGCGGAACTGGCAGCACAGGTTGGAATACAGACGTTGATCGTTGATCCGCTGCAACCTGTGCAATGACGGGTGATGCATGCTGGTGGCCCAGAAGGCCAGCCAGGTTTTCATTGCCGGTCCGTTGACCTGGCTGGCATCGAAGTTGCCCTCGATGATCACCCGAAGGTGCGCCCGTGGGCTGTCGTCCTTCAGCGCTTGCCTGCGTTCGTGGACATTCTCGATCAGCACATTCATCAAGTACCGCATCGTCGCGGCGATCAGGCCGTTCTTGTCCTGAAAGTAGTGACTGATGATGCCGTTCGAGACGCCGGCCAAACGGGCGATCAGCGCAATGCTGGCATCTCCCATTCCGACCTGATCGATGGCCGTCAAGGTGGCTTCGATCAACTGCTGGCGGCGTATGGGTTGCATACCGACCTTGGGCATGTAGCACCTCTCCTTAGGCCTGCCGTTGGGCGATAAACGTCCGTCGGCTTGAAGGCCAGTCTATTTTGTTTTGATTGAACGTTCAATCAACAAAGAATAAGATCTGCGACAAATGGTCGCGACCTGCAGATATTTCCTACCTGTGAGCCACTGCCTCTGACACCTGCAAAAACCCTTGAAACAGGCCGTATCAGGGCCTGGCCACTGCTTCGGCGCGGCTCAAGAATTTTCGGGGTGTCTTTATAACACCCGTCCGTCGACTGCCGAAAAATCGATGTCCCGGGATAACCGTTGCCTTGTGTTTCTCTCTCGCACTGCCCGGAGCATCTGCGCCATGAGTTCTGCCTCTCTTATAAAGACCCCGCCGGAAAAGGTCCGGGTCAACGGTTGGGTGTTCTACACCTCCACCGCGCTCATTCTGTTGTTGACCGCCATTCTGATCATCGCCCCGCAGGAGGCCGGGCGCATGCTCGGCGTAGCACAGGCGTGGCTGTCGAAAAGCTTCGGCTGGTACTACATGGTGGTCATCGCTGCCTACCTGGTGTTTGTGGTCGGCCTGGCGTTTTCGTCCTACGGCAAGTTGAAACTGGGCAGCAAGGACGACACCCCGGACTTCAGCTACGGCGCCTGGGCCGGCATGCTGTTCTCGTCGGGCATCGGCATCTCGCTGTTGTACTTCGGTGCCTCGGAGCCGTTGGACCACTACTTCAACCCGCCCGAAGGCGCGGCTGCCAGCAATAGCGCGGCACGCCAGGCGCTGCAACTGACGTTCCTGCACTGGGGCCTGCACGGCTGGGCGATCTATGCCTTGGTCGGCCTGGCCGTGGCGTACTTCGCGTATCGCCATAACCAGCCGCTGGCCTTGCGTTCGGCGTTGTACCCGCTGGTGGGCGAGCGTTGGGTGAAGGGCGCGGCCGGCCACGCGGTGGACGGCTTCGGCATGTTCGTGACCCTGCTGGGCCTGGTGACCAACCTGGGGATTGGCGCGATGCAGGTGTCGTCGGGGCTTGAAAACCTGTTCGGCATGGCGCACAGCAACACCAACCTGTTGATCGTGATCGTCGTGATGAGCACCGTGGCGACCATCGCCGCCGTGTCGGGTGTGGAGAACGGCATTCGCCGCCTGTCCAACCTCAACATCGTGCTGTTCAGCGGCTTGCTGATCTTTGTGCTGCTGTTCGGCCCGACCCTGCACCTGCTCAATGGCTTGGTGCAGAACACCGGTGACTACCTCAACGGTATCGTGCTGAAAACTTTCGACCTGTATGTGTACGAAGGCGACGCCGACAAGACCGAGCGCTGGATGGGCCTGTGGACGCTGTTCTACTGGGCCTGGTGGATTTCCTGGGCGCCATTCGTGGGCATGTTCATCGCGCGTATTTCCCGTGGCCGCACCGTGCGTGAACTGGTGGCCGGCGTGCTGCTGATCCCGCTGGGCTTTACCTTGGCGTGGTTGTCGATCTTCGGTAACTCGGCGCTGGACCTGGTGCTCAACCACGGTGCCGTGGAGTTGGGCAAGACGGCGCTGGAACAACCGTCGATGGCCATCTACCAATTGCTGGAGCATTACCCGGCGTCGAAAATTGTGATCGGCGTGTCGATCTTCGTGGGCTTTGTGTTGTTCCTGACCCCGGCGGATTCCGGCGCGGTGATGATGGCCAACCTGTCGTGCAAAGGCGGCAATGTGGACGAAGATGCGCCGCACTGGCTGCGGATCTTCTGGTCGGTCGTGATCACCCTGGTGACCATCGGCCTGCTGTTTGCCGGCAACTTCGAAGCCATGCAAACCATGGTGGTGCTGGCGGGGCTGCCGTTTTCGGTGGTGCTGATTCTGTTCATGTTCGGTTTGCACAAGGCCATGCGCCAGGACGTGGCCATCGAACAGGAGCAGGCGCAATTGGCTGAGCGTGGGCGTCGTGGTTTCAGCGAGCGTCTGACCGCGCTGGACCTGCAACCGAGCCAAGCCACCGTGCAGCGCTTTATGGACAAGCATGTCACGCCGGCGTTGGAAGAGGCGGCGACCGCGTTGCGTGAGCAAGGGCTGGAAGTGCAGACCTTGTTGGGCAAATCCAAGCGTTGCATCGGTGTGCGCATCGAGATGGAAGAGGGCAACCCGTTTGTCTATGAGGTGAGCCTGGATGCTTATTCGTCGGCACCGAGCGACTTGCCCGAAGAAGAGCGCACGCGTTACTACCGGGCCGAGGTCTACCTGCACAACGGACCTCAAGAGTACGACCTGATGGGCTTTGCCCAGGAACAGATCACCCGGGACGTGCTCGATCAGTTTGAAAGCCATCGGCAGCTCCTTGGCCGTGTCTATAGCTGATAGTTGAAGACGGGTGGTGTCCTCACCGACACCACTGAGTCCAAATATGTAAACAGAACTAAATGTGGGAGGGGGCTTGCCCCCGATAGCAATGTGTCAGTCAGTACTTCTGTTACTGATACACCGCAATCGGGGGCAAGCCCCCTCCCACATTGACCCAGTTTCTACATTGAGATGTGCAGTGTTTGTCAGCCCAGGTTCTTGCCTAGCAGGGCATGGTAAAGCTCGCTGTCTCCCAAAATCCCCACCACCTGGTTGTTGTTATGCAGCACCAGCTTGTTGCCGGTGTGATAACGAATCTGCAATGCATCGCGCATGCCGATATTGGAATCCACCAGCGTCGGTACCCGGCCCAACCCTTCCACGGCTTGACCCGGTGCCCAGTTCTGCAGGTTCATCACCGCGCCATTCTGGCGGGCGCCCTGGATCGTGTTGCCTTCGGCCAGGTCCAGCCAGGAATCGCCGCCCGGATCGAGGCACACCGAGCCGTTGACCCGCGTGCAGTTGTCCAGCGTGCGCATCAGGCTGCGGCCGCACAGCACGTTCAGCGGGTTGGTGTGGGCGACGAAGGTACGCACGTAGTCGTCCGCCGGGTTCAGCACGATCTCTTCCGGCACGCTGTACTGGATGATCTTGCCGTCTTTCATGATCGCGATGCGGCTACCCAATTTGAGCGCCTCATCCAGGTCGTGGCTCACAAACACAATGGTCTTGCTCAGCTTGCGTTGCAGCTCCAGCAGTTCATCCTGCAGGCCCTGGCGGATCAGCGGGTCGAGGGCGGAGAAGGGTTCGTCCATCAGCAGGATATCGGCGTCCATCGCCAACGCGCGGGCCAGGCCGACGCGCTGCTGCATGCCGCCGGACAACTCGTCGGGCTTCTTGTTGCGCCATTGGGCCAGGCCCACCAGTTCGAGCTTTTCATCCACCAGCGCGCGGCGTTCTTTCTCCGGACGGCCCTGCATCTCAAGGCCGAAGCTGATGTTTTCACGCACCGTCAGCCACGGCATCAATGCGAATTTCTGGAACACCATGGCGATGCGCTTGGTGCGCATCATTTTCAGCTCGGCCGGCGTGCATGAAGCGATGTCGATCTGGCGACCTTCATGCTCCACAAACAGTTGGCCACGGCTGACGGTGTTGAGGCCGTTGATGCAGCGCAGCAAGCTCGACTTGCCGGAACCGGACAGGCCCATCAGCACGCAGATCTCGCCTTTCTCGATGTCCAGGCTGGCTTTTTCAACGCCGACAATCTGCCCGGTCTTTTTCAGGATTTCGTTGCGGTGCATGCCCTGGTCGAGCAGCTTGAGGGCTTCGCGCGGGTCTTTGGAGAAGATCACATCGACATTGTCGAATCGGATAATGCTCATGCATCACCCCCTACTTTGGCGTCGGGTTGTTTGCAGATGCGGTCGAGCATGATGGCCAGCAACACGATAGCCAGGCCGGCTTCAAAGCCCAGGGCGATGTCGGCGGTGTTGAGTGCGTTGACCACCGGCTTGCCGAGGCCGTCAGCGCCCACCAGGGCCGCAATTACCACCATCGACAACGACAGCATGATGCATTGGGTAATGCCGGCGGCAATGCTCGGCATGGCGTGGGGCAGTTCAATGCGTGAGAGCAACTGACGGCGCGAGCAGCCAAAGGCCTTGCCGGCGTCCATCAATTCTTGCGGCACATCACGGATGCCCAGGTAGGTCAGGCGGATCGGCGCGGCAATTGCGAACACCACCGTGGAAATCAGCCCGGGCACCACACCCAGCCCGAAGAGGGTCAGGGTAGGGATGAGATAGACGAAGGTCGGCACGGTCTGCATCAGATCGAGCACCGGCCGCATCAGGGTGTAGAACATCGGTTTGTGCGCGGCAACAATGCCCAGCGGCACGCCGATGACCACGCAGACCAGGGTGGCGAACAGCACCTGCGCGAGGGTTTCCATGGTTTCCTGCCAGTACCCCAGGTTCAGGATCAGCAAGAAGGAGGCGATGACAAACACCGTCAGGCCCCATTTGCGTTGAATGAAGTGAGCGAGTAGCGCAATCAGACCGATCAATGCCAGCGGATTGAACCAGGTCAGCGCAAACGTCACGCCGTGGATCATCGTTTCCAGGGTCGATGCGATTGCGTCGAAGTAGTTGGCACCGTGTTGGGTCAACCATTCGACGAAGGCAGCGATGTACTGGCCTAGTGGGATTTTATGTTCAGTCAGCATGGTAGTGAATGTCCACATGCGAAGGGGAAAACATCCCGGGCCAGCGCACCGGCCCGGGGTCAGCGATTACTTGTCGAGGTAAGCTTTGACGGCCTCCAAACCGGGTTTGCCATCCACGGTGGTCACACCGGCCAGCCAGGTGTCGAGCACTTGCGGGTTCTTCTTCAGCCAGGCTTTGGCCGCGGCGTCAGGCTTCATCTTGTCGTCAAGGACGTTACCCATCAGGGTGCTTTCCATGTTCAAGGTGAACGACAGGTTTTTCAGCAATTGGCCAACGTTGCTGCATTCCTGGGTGTAGCCCTTGCGAACGTTGGTGTAGATGGTGGCCTGGCCGTAGTTGGGGCCGAACGAGTCGTCACCGCCGGTCAGGTACTTCATCTTGAAGCGGGTGTTCATCGGGTGCGGTTCCCAGCCCAGGAATACGATGGCCTGGTCACGCTTGGAGGCGCGTTCCACTTGCGAGAGCATCCCGGCTTCGCTGGACTCGACCACTTTGAAGCCGGCGGTTTTCAAGCCGAAGGCGTCTTTGTCGATGAGGGTCTGGATGGTGCGGTTGCCGTCGTTACCCGGCTCGATCCCGTAGATCTTGCCGCCCAGTTCATCCTTGAATTTGACGATGTCGGCGAAGTCTTTAAGGCCCTTGTTGTACAGCGCCTCCGGGACCGCCAGGGTGTACTTGGCGTTTTCCAGGTTGGCGCGCACGGTTTCCACGGTGCCGGCATCACGGTACTGCTTGATGTCGTTTTCCATGGTCGGCATCCAGTTGCCGAGGAAGATGTCCATGTTCTTGCCGTCGGCCAGTGACTTGTAAGTCACCGGTACCGAAATCATCGTGGTGCGCGGCTTGTAGCCCAGGCCCTTGAGGACTTCGCTGGTGGTCGCGGTCGTGACGGTGATGTCGGTCCAGCCGACATCGGAGAAGTTGACGGTCTTGCACTGTTCCGGTTCTGCAGCGTGTGCCACAACTGGCAGACTCAGCATGGCGGCCAACAACAACGAGGGTGAACCTTTCATCGGGGTAGACTCCTGTGTCTTTTCTGGCGGCATTCGCCGCGCTTTATATGTGTTGCGGTTGGGGCGTGCATCGAGGCGACGGCACGGTGCCTTGCAAGCGAGTCGAGACTGATCATGTACCAGTGAAAATCTGACGCCTACAGGGGGCGTCGTATCCAGTACAGGGATGGTCGTATCCAGTGTCGGTGACGTCGCTTACAGGTTTTTCCAATGGCAAAACCGCAGTTTTTACCGATCTGCACCGCTAAAAACGGCCAAAACGCCCGATCGCACGAGGGCGGCGTTGGTGAGCATGGTTACGTCGGTGTGAGACGCCGTGAGGGCAAGCAAAAGCTTGATGATGCCGCCATCTGGGCGATCTGAGCGTAGCACCTCGTTAAAGCCTGGCCGTGCTTATCGAGGAGTTCTACCGCAATGGCTATCAGTGTTTTCGACCTGTTCAAGATCGGCATCGGGCCTTCTAGTTCTCACACCGTCGGCCCCATGCGCGCCGCGGCGTTGTTCGTCCAGGCATTACGTGAACGTGAACTGTTGGAACAGGTCAGGCGCGTTGAAGTTCAGCTGTACGGCTCCTTGTCGGCCACCGGCATCGGCCACGGCAGCGACACCGCGACCATCATGGGCCTGATGGGCGAATGGCCGGACGCAATCGACCCGGCGCACATCGGCCTGCGTATTCATACCCTGCGCGAGACCGACACGCTCTTGCTCGACGGCCGCCTGCCGGTGCCCTTCGTCTGGGCGCGCGACATGCGCCTGCTTGACGAAAACCTGCCGTTTCACCCTAACGCCATGACCCTTGTGGTGTTCGGCGATGACGGCGAGCTGCACCGCGATACCTACTATTCGGTCGGCGGCGGTTTTGTGGTGGACCAGGCCCAGGCGCAAAGCGGCGTGGCGGATATGGACCGCACCGAGCTGCCGTATGATTTTTCCAGCGCTGTAGAGCTGTTGCAGCTGTGCAAAACCCATAACCTGCGCGTGGCCGAGTTGATGCTGGCCAACGAAAAGACTTGGCGCGGCGAAGAAGAAATCCGCAGCGGCCTGATGAAGCTCTGGCGCGCCATGCAAGATTGCGTGGAGCAGGGCCTCAAGCACGAAGGCATCCTGCCCGGCGGCTTGAACGTGCGGCGCCGCGCCGCCAAGTTGCACCGCAGCTTGCAGGAGTTGAACAAGCCCAATGTGATTGGCTCGACCTTGAGCGCGATGGAGTGGGTCAACCTGTTCGCCCTGGCGGTGAATGAGGAAAACGCAGCGGGTGGGCGCATGGTCACCGCACCGACCAATGGCGCGGCGGGGATCATCCCGGCGGTGCTGCACTACTTCATGAAATTCAGCGACGAGGTGACCGAAGCCAACGTGGTCGACTATTTGCTCAGCGCGGCGGCCGTGGGAATTTTGTGCAAAAAGAACGCCTCGATTTCCGGCGCCGAAGTCGGCTGCCAGGGTGAAGTGGGTTCGGCGTGCGCCATGGCCGCGGCGGGGCTGGCGGAAATCCTTGGCGCCACGCCGGAACAATTGTGCAACGCCGCCGAAATCGGCCTGGAACACAACCTCGGCCTGACCTGCGACCCGGTGGGCGGCCTGGTGCAAGTGCCGTGCATCGAGCGCAACGCGATTGCCGCGGTAAAAGCCATCAACGCGGCGCAGATGGCGCTGCGTGGCGATGGCCAGCACTTTATCTCCCTGGACCGGGTGATCCGCACCATGCGCGATACCGGCGCGGACATGCACGACAAGTACAAGGAAACCTCGCGGGGCGGGTTGGCGGTGAGTGCTGTCGAGTGCTGAGACCGAGTTGCGGCTAATCGGGGGCAAGCCCCCTCCCACACTTGAAGGTATTCACAATTCAAAAGGTGGGAGGGGCTTGCCCCCGATAGCGGTAGTCCGTCCAACACTGCTCATAAAGTGAACACCCGGACCCAAAAGCGCCACCTTTTAGCGCGTCGCAAACAGACAAGTAGCCCTCAGACGATTCCTCGCCCGACCACCCGTCACCTGTGCGTGCGGTGACAGACTTTTCCCACGCGCTCAAAGCGCCTTCCCACAAGTGCTACCGATCTGCTCACACCCCGTGAGCAGGCTCACTCCAGCGGCCTTTTCGGGGCCTATCCCGCACTCCTTACGCGGGCTTATATAGACGCGTCATCAGGTCGTTTTCAGGAGTTATTGAATGGCCATTCAATTTTAGGCATGGCATTTGCTCTATCAATTCAAAGCCTCTCCTTTCCAGGGTGAGCGCAATAACAAGAGCCTCGCCTGAGGCCATCACCCGCTTTGTGTGAGGAGATACCGCGATGACGTCGTTCAACTCCGGGGCTCAACCCCAGAACCGTGCGCCTCAATCCATCGGCTTTTTGCTGCTGGACAATTTCACGCTGATTTCCCTGGCCTCGGCAGTGGAACCGCTGCGCATGGCCAACCAGCTGTCCGGCCGCGAGCTGTATCGCTGGACAACCCTGAGTGTCGACGGCAACCAGGTGTGGGCCAGCGACGGCCTGCAAATCACCCCCGATGCCTCCATGCACAAAGCCCCGGCCCTGGACACTGTGATCGTGTGCGGCGGCGTGGGAATCCAGCGTACCGTTACCCGTGAGCACGTCTCGTGGCTGCAAAGCCAGGCGCGTCAGTCGCGTCGTCTTGGCGCGGTGTGCACCGGCAGTTGGGCCTTGGCCTGCGCCGGTTTGCTCGACGGTTTTGATTGCAGCGTGCACTGGGAATGCCTGGCGTCGATGCAGGAAGCCTTCCCGCGCGTGGCCATGAGCACGCGCCTGTTTACCCTCGACCGCAACCGCTTCACCAGCTCCGGCGGCACCGCGCCGCTGGACATGATGCTGCACCTGATCAGCCGCGACCACGGCCGTGAATTGTCGGCCGCTATTTCCGAAATGTTTGTGTACGAACGCATCCGCAACGAACAGGATCACCAGCGTGTGCCGCTCAAGCACATGCTCGGCACCAACCAGCCGAAGCTGCAGGAAATCGTCGCGCTGATGGAAGCCAACCTCGAAGAGCCGATCGACCTGGACGAGCTGGCTGTATACGTCGCCGTGTCGCGTCGTCAGCTGGAGCGGTTGTTCCAGAAATACCTGCACTGCTCGCCGTCGCGCTACTACCTCAAGCTGCGCCTGATCCGTGCACGGCAGTTGCTCAAGCAAACGCCGATGTCGATCATCGAAGTGGCCTCGGTGTGCGGGTTTGTGTCCACGCCGCACTTCTCCAAGTGCTACCGCGAATACTTCGGCATTCCGCCGCGCGATGAGCGCGTAGGGTCCAACACTACCCAACAAGTGGCGATGATGCCGATTCCACAGGCGCTGGTGTTGTCACCGTTGTCCGGGCCGATGTCGGCGTTGAGCCAGGCCAGGAACGAGTCGACGTTTGCGAGTGTAAGGCTCTAACCCAACCTGGTGGCGAGCGGGCTTGCCCCGCGTTGGGCTGCGCAGCGGCCCAAAACCTCTTGTTGAGGTTCGTCTGATACACCGCATTGCCTGGAATGGGGCTGCTGCGCAGCCCAACGCGGGGCAAGCCCGCTCGCCATAGGGGACTGTCAGGCGCCGGAGTTCTGCTTGAACTGCACCAACGCCGGCAACAACTGTTTGTCGATCGCCTGGCGTACGGCCGGCAAGATCGTCGCACTGCCGGTGTACATCTGTTCCACCATGCCCTTGAGCGCCTTGGCCCGCGCAGCGCTCAAACCACGTACCGCGCACTCGCAAGCCTGCTCGGCGGTGGCACCGCTGGAGACTTCAAAACCCAGCGAGCGCAGTTGGCCCAGCAGGTCATCCTGGTCAATCAAATCCGCGTGCATCATGACGTTCATCCTGGTGTAGGGAGCGGGGACTGACTGGGATTCTGGTAGGCCCCGGCCGGTCGGCAAGGGCAGAATTGACGAATGGCTCATATGGCTATGAGCAGGTCGTTTTCGGGTCATTTACCGACAGAAGTAATAGGCACACTGAATGCCAGGCACGCAGCTTGAAGGTTTGGTCACCCTCGGGATGTCACGCTCACACCAAGCACTCTGCCCCGGTCTTGTCACGGCTTGATCGGGGCTTTTTTTGCCTGGGTTTTGTGGTGACTGCACTGGCCTCATCGCAGGCAAGCCAGCTCCCACCTTTTTGAATTGTGAACGCCGTCAAATGTGGGAGCGGGCTTGCCCGCGATGGCCGCGCCGCGGTCTACCGCTGCAACACCAGAATCCGCGAGAGCAACTCATCCCGGTCGATGTAACACCCTTGGAAATGCCGCGCCCCGGAAGCCGGGTCAAACGCATTGCGCGCATGCAAGGTGCGGCGGTTATCAAAGCACCACAACTCCCCCGGATTCAGCCGTTTGACCAGCCTGAAACGGTCCTCGCGGGTCATCGCAATAAAGCGCCGATACGCGCGATACAACAACGGCATCTGCTCCACCGGCGCCTCGAACGGCCCGCGCAAAAAGTTGGCCATGCGGATCTCCGCCACGTCACCCAAGGCATCCAGCGCAATGATCGGCGCCAGGCGGCGATAGTCGCTGTGACGGTCTTTATTGCGAAACTCCACGAGGATTTCACACAACGCACGAAACGCTTCAGGGTCTTCGCTGCGCAGTGCATGGGCGATGGCGAACCCGTCGACAAAAATGCTCTCGCCGCCGGTGGCCTCGTTCACCAGGCAATGCAGAAATTGCAGCCCCGGCTGCAGCTCCCGCGTGGGCAAATCGCTGTGCAACGGCAGGTTGAAAGCGGTGTAGGCATTGCTGTCGGCATCGGCCTTGGACCGCACGTTGAAGAGCACGCCGAAGTTGCTCTCGCGGATAAACGAAATGCGCTTGGCGATCAGCGCCAGCGAGCCAGGTTCGGTGGGCACGCCACGGATTTGCGTGAGGCCCGCGTCACGCAAGGCCAGCAACCATTGCAGCAGGATGTTCGGGTCTTGCATCACGCCCGCGTAGTCGAAAACGGGCAACGCGAAGGTGCTGTCCCATCGCTGCGATGCTGGTTTGGCTGCACGGCGTTCGGCGCGTGATTCGTCGTCATAGGCATGGGCCCGCAACCAGCCCGGATCGTAGTGGCTGCGATGGCCGCCGCTCCATTGCACGCTCAGGCATCCCTGATCGATCTGCGCGCTGACGGCAGTCAGGTGTTCGTCCACATCGACAATCTCGAACACCTGCTCGCGGGTCACGCTGTACACGCATTGCGCGCACGGGCAGTTGTCGCGCAGCCACTGATGATGAAACGGGCTCACCCGGCCATCGGCCCATCGCACGCGTAGCTGATCGGTCAGCACCTGCACCTCGGCGAGGTCGCTGATGGTTGGGTAAGTACGAAAATCGGCAACAGCGGCGGCGGTTTGCATGGGGGCTCCTTATTGTTTTTTGGGCGGCAATCCAATCACGCGGCCGAGGAGGGCGGGGCGTGGCAACTCGGCCTGCTGCGCGCTGATCGCGATGAGTTTTTCCAGGGTGGCCTCGGTGAACGGCGCCGAATGCGGACCGGCGAGGTCGACGTGCAGCAGCATCTGTTCGTTGCCGGCCAGTTCCTTCTCCTCTGCGACCAGGTGCAGGCTGTGATAGAGGTGCAGGCGTTTGGCATCGTGGGCGATCAGCTGAGTGCGCACCTCGACCTCGGCACCGAGTTTCACCTCATGCAGGTAGTTCAGGTGCAGTTCCAACGTGAACAGTGAATGGCCGCTGGCCTCACGGTTTTCACTGTCCAGACCCAGGGTGTCCATCAGCGCGTCGGTGGCGTAGCTGAAAATCAACAGGTAGAACGCATCGCGCAGGTGGCCGTTGTAATCCACCCAGTCGGGCTGGATTTTGGTGGTGTAGGTGGTCAGTGCAGGCATGTCTGGGATTCCAGGTCATTACTCGGTCAACTGTGGGAGCTGGCTTGCCTGCGATGGCGGCGGTGAGTCGTACACCGCTGTCGCAGGCAAGCCAGCCCCCACAGGAAATCAACAGCAGTTACTCGGCGAAGCTCATACCGTGCTTGGCTTTGGTGGTCTTTACCGCCTCCAGCACCGCCAACAGGCAATCATCACGATAGCGCTCCAGCGCCGAAATGCTGTGTGTGCCCAACTGATCGCTGGTGCCATCGACCACATCGTCGATCAACTTGTCGGTCAACTCCGGTGCCGGCAAATACGTCCACGGCAACTGCAGCGCCGGGCCGAACTGCGCCATGAAGTGGCGCATACCGGCATCGCCGCCCGCCAGCGTGTAAGTGAGGAAGGTGCCCATGAACGACCAGCGCAAGCCGGCGCCAAAGCGGATCGCATCGTCGATTTCGCCAGTGGTCGCCACGCCGTCATTCACCAGGTGCAGCGCCTCACGCCACAACGCTTCTAGCAAGCGGTCAGCGATAAACCCCGGCACTTCCTTACGCACATGCAGCGGGCGCATGCCAAGGGATTCATACACCGTGATCGTCGCCTGTATCGCTTCGGGCGCGGTGTTTTGGCCGCCCACCACTTCCACCAGCGGCAGCAGGTAAACCGGGTTGAACGGGTGGCCGACCACGCAGCGTTCCGGGTGGGTGGAACCTTCGTAGAACTCACTCGGCAACAGACCCGAAGTACTCGACCCAATCAGTGCATTCGGCTTGGCCGCTGCGCTGATTTTGCTGTGCAGTTCCAGTTTCAGCGCCAGGCGTTCCGGGGCGCTTTCCTGGATGAAGTCGGCGTCTTTCACGCACGCTTCAATAGTGTCGACAAAGCGCAGGCGGTCTTGGGATGCACCCGGTGCCAGGCCTTGTTTCTCCAAGGCGCCCCAGGCATTGGCGACGCGTTTGCGCAGGGCCGCTTCGGCACCGGGCGCCGGGTCCCAGGCGACCACATCCAGGCCGTGGGCGAGGGCGCGGGATACCCAACCGCTGCCGATAACGCCGCTGCCGAGGGCGGCGAAGGTTTTGATTTCGGTGATAAAGCGCATGGCAAATTCCTAAAGTATTCGCAAATTCTGTGTGAGGAACCGGTTCAAATGTGGGAGCGGGCTTGCTCGCGAATGCGGTATGTCAGTTGATGCATTCGGTGACGGATTCACCGCTTTCGCGAGCAAGCCCGCTCCCACACAAGCCCGGCTCCCACAGGGTTTTGTGGTGCCTGACTTAGCCGCGCTTGGTCAGGCCCATCTTGATTCGGCCTTGCGCCGGGGTCATGACCCGCGCGCCCAGGCGGCTGAGGATTTCACTGGCGCGTTCCACCAGTTGGCCGTTGGTGGCGAGCACGCCCTTGTCCAGCCACAGGTTGTCTTCCAGGCCGACTCGCACGTTGCCGCCCAGCAGCACCGCTTGGGCCGCCATCGGCATTTGCATGCGGCCGATACCGAAGCCGGCCCACACCGCGTCGGCGGGCAGGTTGTCGACCATGGCTTTCATGGTGGTGGTGTCGGCCGGCGCGCCCCAGGGGATGCCCAGGCAGAGTTGGAACAGCGGGTTGTCGAGCAGGCCTTCCTTGATCATCTGCTTGGCGAACCACAGGTGGCCGGTGTCGAAGATTTCCAGCTCAGCCTTAACGCCTAGCTCCTGGATGCGCTTGGCGCCAGCACGCAGCTGGGCCGGGGTGGACACGTAAATGGTGTCGCCATCGCCAAAGTTCAGCGTGCCGCAGTCCAGGGTGCAGATTTCCGGCAGCAGCTCTTCAACGTGCGCCAGGCGCGTCAGCGGGCCGACCAGGTCGGTGTTGGGGCCGAACTCCATCGGGTTCTCGCCACCGCCGATCTCCAGGTCGCCGCCCATGCCGGCGGTGAGGTTGACGATGATGTCGATGTCGGTCTCGCGGATGCGCTCCATCACTTCGCGGTACAGCGCGACGTCGCGGCTGAACTTGCCGGTTTGCGGATCACGCACGTGGCAGTGCACCACGGTGGCCCCGCCTTGGCGGCTTCCACGGCGGCGGCGGCGATTTGTTTGGGAGTGACCGGCACGTGTGGGCTTCTGCCGGTCGTGTCGCCAGCACCGGTGAGTGCGCAGGTGATGATGACGTCGTGGTTCATGAGTCGGTTCCTTACGGGCGGGCGTAGTGATGCCGCTCGCAGCCCACAGCGGCTGCGACACGGTGATTCGAATCAGGTTATTGGCTGGTCAGTTGCAGGTTGGCCGCGGCGGGCTTGCCGTCGAAGGTGGTCACGCCTTCAAGCCAGCGCTGCTGGTCTTGCGGGTGGTCCTTGAGCCACTGCTTGGCGGACTCAATGGCGTCCTTGTGATCCAGCAACGGCTGCATCATCCGGCTCTCGTCGGCGGCGGTGAAGGTCAGGTTGGTCAGCAGCTTGTGCACGTTCGGGCACTGTTCGGCGTAGGTCGGCGACGTGACGCTCCACACCGTGGCCATGCCTTCGTTCGGGCCCAGGGCGTCGTCGCTGCCGGTGAGGTAGGTCATCGCGACGTTGACGTTCATCGGGTGTGGCGCCCAGCCAAAGAACACCACGGCTTCCTTGCGGCGTACCGCGCGGTCGACGGCGGCGAGCATGCCGGCTTCGCTGGACTCCACCAGCTGGAATTTGCCCAGGCCGAACTGGTTCTTGGCAATCATCGCCTTGATCTGGGTGTTGGCGCCGAGCCTGGCTCGATGCCGTAGATCTTGCCGCCCAGTTCCTTCTCGAATTTGGCGATGTCGGCGAAGGTTTTCAGGCCCTTGTCCGCCAGGTAAGTCGGCACGGCGAGGGTGGCGCGCGCGTCTTCCAGGCTGGGTTTCTCGAGGACTTTGACTTGCTTGGCGTCGACGAATGGCGTGATGGTCTGGGTCATCAGCGGGTTCCAGTAACCCAGGAACAAGTCCAGGCGTTGGTCGCGAATGCCGGCGAAGATGATTTGCTGGGACGCGCTGGTCTGTTTGGTCTTGTAGCCGAGGCCGTCGAGCAACACTTGGGTCATGGCGCTGGTGGCGATCACGTCGGTCCAGTTCACCACGCCCATGCGCACGTTTTGGCAAGACGCCGCATCGGCTGCCATCACGTTGGTGCTCAAAATGGCGCTGGCGCTGAGTGCAAGCACGCAGCGGCTGATCAGTCGGTTCATGGTGGATCCCTCGGCAGGTCGTTATTGTGGGTTCCGGCGTCTTTGTGCGCCGTGGGATCAAGTTACGCAGCTTGAGGGGCGGCAAAGCGCACGGCGGCGACCAGCTCTTGCACTGCAGCGACCTGTGCTCTTGAATGGCCGGTTGAACTGGCGTATCACAGTGACCACGCTGCCCGTCCTACGAGAGCGCCACCATGTCCCAGGATTTCTACTTTCTGCTGATGCCGGGTTTCTCGGCCATCGGCTTTATCTCTGCGCTGGAACCGCTGCGCGTGGCCAACCGCTTTCGCGGCGAGCTGTACCGCTGGCATGTGCTGAGCGCCGACGGCGGCGCGGTGCTGGCGAGCAATGGCATGTCGGTCAACGCCGACGCCGCATTGGAGCCGCTGAAAAAAGGCGCGACGCTGATGGTGGTCGCCGGCTTCGAACCCTTGAAGTTCACCACGCCCGCGCTGGAGCACTGGCTGCGCCGCCTCGACCACGACGGCGTCACCCTCGGCGCCATCGACACGGGCGCCTGTGTGCTCGCTGAGGCCGGCTTGCTCGATGGCCACCGCCTCACGCTGCACTGGGAAGCCATCGATGCGTTCAAGGAGTCTTATCCACAGCTCACCGTGACCCAGGAGCTGTTCGAAATCGACCGCCGTCGCATCACTTGCGCGGGCGGCACGGCGTCCATCGACCTGATGCTCGACCTGATCGCCCAGGCCCACGGCCCGGACCTGGCGATTCAGGTTTCCGAACAATTCGTGCTCGGCCGCATCCGCCCACGCAAAGACCACCAGCGCATGCAGATCGCCACGCGCTACGGCATCAACAACAAGAAGTTGGTGCAAGTGATCGGTGAAATGGAACAACACACCGAACCGCCGCTGACCACCCTGGCATTGGCCGAGGCGATCAAAGTCACCCGGCGCCAGTTGGAGCGGTTGTTTCGTCTGCATCTGAACGACACGCCAAGCAATTTCTACCTCGGCCTGCGCCTGGAAAAAGCCCGGCAGCTATTGCGTCAGAGCGACATGAGTGTGTTGGAGGTGAGTATTGCGTGCGGGTTTGAGTCGCCTTCTTACTTCACGCGCAGCTATCGGGCGCGGTTTGCCAAGTGCCCAAGGGAGGATCGGCGACGGGAGGTGGTTTGATGGGCAATTATAGTAAATTATACTCACTACTATAATTTATAGTCCTTTCAATAATTGAGTATAAAAGCATGTCGAAGAACAGCGGCTTCGTATTCCGCCGCCCCGCCCTGGCAGGCAGCATTGCCGACGGTTTGGTGGGGGCCGGTATTCAGGATTTTACCTCTGGCCTGTTTCTCGCGGCGCCGCGCCGCACCGGGAAAAGCACCTTTTTGCGTGAAGACCTGATCCCCGAGTGCCAGCTGCGGGGTTGGCTGACGGTGTATGTCGATCTCTGGGCCGATAAAGAGAAAGATCCGGCGGAGTTGATCGCCAGCGCCATTGCCGCTGCGCTGGTGCCTTATGAAAAGGGCATTCGCAAACTCGCCAAGAACATTGGCGTCGAGAAACTAAGCTTTCTGCGCACCCTGTCCTGGGACTTCACCAAGCCACAACTGCCCGTCGGTGCAACACTGACCCAAGCCTTGGAGTTGCTGCACAGCGCCGCGGAAAAACCCGTGGTGCTGGTGATTGACGAAGCGCAGCATGCTTTAACCACCGAGTCCGGTATTAACGCGATGTTCGCGTTGAAAGCTGCCCGGGATCAGCTTAACCAAGGCCGTGACGAAGAGGGCAGCGGCTTGCGCCTGGTGTTCACCGGGTCCAACCGCGACAAGCTCGCACATTTGGTCCTCGGCAAAAGCCAGCCGTTCTTCGGCTCCAGCATCACGCCGTTTCCCTTGCTCGGCAAAGCGTTCACCCAAGCCTACACCGCGCACCTCAACGCGCATTTGGCCAGCACCAATCAATTCGACGCGGCGGATATCGACGAAGCCTTCGAGCTGGTAGGCCGTCGCCCCGAGATGCTGCGCACCATTATTGGCGAAGTGGCGCTGGAGCTGGGCGAAGCGAGCAACCTGGGCCAGTTGCTGCACAGTCGTGCTGAATTCCTGCGCGCGGGCGTGTGGACGGAGTTCGAAAGCGCCTGGAACAACCTCACCATCCCCCAGCGCGCCGTGCTGGAGGTGATGGTGGCGCGTTCGCAGAACAACGAACCCTTTGCGCCGTTCACCGACAGCACCCTCACAGCGGTGAGCAAAGCGCTGGAGGGCATGGGCAGCGATGTGGTGCCGGGCACCCAGACCATTCAGGCCTGCATTGATGCGTTGCGCGACAAGGAGCTGGTGTGGAAGTCGAGCCGGGGCGGCTATGCTCTGGAAGACAAATCCTTCGGGGATTGGCTGCTGCACAAGCGCTGAAGCGCACCACAAAACCAATGTGAGAGGGGGCTTGCCCCCGATAGCGGTGGGTCAGCAGCCTATAAGTGACTGAAACACCGACATCGGGGGCAAGCCCCCTCCCACATTTGATAGGCGTCGTGGCTTATTTCTTTACCAGCGCCGAACACGCCGCCTTGTAGGCCTCATGCTGATACTTGTTCAGCGAAGCGGGCAGATCAAAATTGTGCTTCTTGTTCTGCGCATTGATGGTCTGCGGCGACAGCAACGTCACCTCAACGCCGTCCAGCAGCTGAAACACGCCTTCAATCTTGAACGTGGTCGGGCCACCGGCGAACTCGCCTTTCTTGCTGCGCTTCTTGATCGCGATGCGGGTGATGGCGTTTGCCTGCACAAACGCTTTCACCTGCGCGGCGAAGGCTTTGACGTTGGCTGCCTCATCGTCGTCTTCCAGGGCGATTTTCTTGGTGGCCAGGGCGACGTGGGTCAGCGCCTGGTTTTCCAGGGAGGCGACAGCGATGATGGCTTCGCTGCCTTTGATTTCGATGCCGCAAATAGTCATGAATGGCCTTGATACAGAGGAAAGTGGCAGAGATTGTCGCTTATTCCTGCCCGATCGACTCCAAAAACTCCGACCGCTCATCACTCATCCGCGCCAGGCAGTCATTGAGTTGAATCGCGTATTCCTTGCTGCCGTTGACTGCCGGAAGGTGTCCACTGCGCAATCGGCGTCACGCAGTTTTTCCCACTTTTGCTGAGCATCCTTCAGACGAGCGGTAATGTCGGCCAGTTGCGACTTGTTGCTGCCATAGGTCGAACCCATGCGTTCCAGCAGGCCTTGATAGTTGTCTTTGAGCAATTGTTCAGCGGTGGTTTTGTTGTAAGTGGCGCATTCCAGGGTTTGTTTGTCGTTTTCGATGCCATCGCAGGGCGTGTTGTCGGTGTCTTCGGCCGCGTGGACGCCGGTTGCGATGAGTGCCAAAGCCAGGAAAATCGATTTCATTGCGCCGTCTCATATCAGGTGATGCGGAATTCTGGCTCAAGCGTAAGACAAAGAACAGTCGTCAGTCAGACGTGTCATGTAGGCCTTTGTCGCGGATTGACGCTTTCGGCAATTCCCCTGTCGTTTTTGCACCCGGTTCGTTCAGCCCCTGGGCATATGCTGGCCCCAAAGCGCCGGCAGACGATTCGGCGCATGAATCGCCAATAAGGGGACGCCTGATGAGCCCAGCGCAATTGCACGCCGACAGCATCGTTATCGACGGGCTGATCATTGCCAAGTGGAACCGCGACCTGTTCGAGGACATGCGCAAAGGTGGGCTGACCGCCGCCAACTGCACCGTGTCGGTGTGGGAAGGCTTCCAGGCCACTATCAATAACATCGTGGCCAGCCAGACTCTGATCCGTGAGAACAGCGACCTGGTGATCCCGGTGAAAACCACCGCCGACATCCGCAAAGCCAAGGAACAGGGCAAAACCGGCATCATCTTCGGCTTCCAAAACGCCCATGCGTTTGAAGACCAGTTGGGCTACGTCGAGATCTTCAAGCAGCTCGGGGTGGGCGTGGTGCAGATGTGCTACAACACCCAAAACCTGGTCGGCACCGGCTGCTACGAGCGCGATGGCGGCCTGTCAGGTTTTGGCCGTGAAGTCGTCGGCGAGATGAACCGCGTCGGCATCATGTGCGACCTGTCCCATGTCGGTTCCAAAACCAGCGAAGAAGTCATCCTCGAATCGAAAAAGCCGGTGTGCTACTCCCACTGCCTGCCGTCCGGCCTGAAAGAGCACCCGCGCAACAAATCCGATGAAGAGCTGAAGTTTATCGCCGACCACGGCGGTTTTGTTGGCGTGACCATGTTCGCGCCATTCCTGGCCAAGGGCATCGATTCGACCATCGACGACTACGCCGAAGCCATCGAATACACCATGAACATCGTCGGCGAAGACGCCATCGGCATCGGTACCGACTTCACCCAGGGCCATGGTCAGGATTTCTTTGAAATGCTGACCCATGACAAGGGCTACGCCCGCCGCCTGACCAGCTTCGGCAAGATCATCAACCCGCTGGGCATCCGCACCGTGGGCGAGTTCCCCAACCTCACCGAGACCCTGCTCAAGCGCGGCCACAGCGAGCGCGTGGTGCGCAAGATCATGGGCGAAAACTGGGTCAATGTCCTCAAGGACGTCTGGGGCGAATAAGCCACAGCCAACACTTCTTTTCCCCAGGCCATTCGGTGCCTGGGGCATTCAAACGAATTTTTTGGAGTTAAGTTTCCATGGCCAAGATCGCCCCGCAATTGCCAATCGAAGTCGACAGCGAAACCGGTGTCTGGACCTCCGACGCCCTGCCGATGCTGTACGTGCCGCGCCATTTCTTCGTCAACAACCACATGGGTATCGAGGAAGTGCTGGGCGCAGATGCCTACGCCGAAATCCTCTACAAGGCCGGCTACAAATCCGCCTGGCACTGGTGTGAAAAAGAAGCTGAATGCCACGGCCTGGAAGGCGTCGCGGTGTTCGAGCACTACATGAAGCGCCTGTCGCAACGCGGCTGGGGCCTGTTCAAGATCCAGGACATCGACCTCGACAAAGGCACCGCCAGCGTCAAGCTCGAGCACTCGGCATTTGTCTACGTGTACGGCAAGGTCGGGCGCAAGGTCGACTACATGTTCACCGGCTGGTTTGCCGGCGCCATGGACCAGATTCTGCAGGCGCGTGGCAGTCAGATCCGCACCGTGGCCGAGCAAGTGTACGGAGGCTCCGAAGAGGGCCACGACGACGGCCTGTTCACCGTCAAGCCGTTGTAAGTCGAGGAACCGTGCCATGGCTTTCGAAGCAATGTTCGCGCCGATCCAGATCGGCAAACTGACCATCCGCAACCGCGTGCTCAGTACCGCCCACGCCGAGGTGTATGCCACCGACGGCGGCATGACCACCGACCGCTATGTGAAGTATTACGAAGAGAAAGCCAAGGGCGGGATCGGCCTGGCGATCTGCGGCGGTTCTTCCAGTGTGGCCATCGACAGCCCGCAAGGCTGGTGGAAATCGGTGAACCTGGCCGATGACCGGATCATCCCGCACTTCCAGAACCTGGCCGATGCCATGCACAAGCATGGCGCCAAGATCATGATCCAGATTACCCACATGGGCCGTCGCTCGCGTTGGGATGGCGAGCATTGGCCCACATTGCTGTCGCCGTCGGGCATCCGCGAGCCGGTGCACCGCGCCACCTGCAAAACCATCGAGCCGGAAGAAATCTGGCGGGTGATCGGCAACTACGCCAGCGCTGCGGCGCGCGCCAAGGCCGGAGGCCTGGATGGCGTGGAACTGTCGGCGGTGCACCAGCACATGATCGACCAGTTCTGGAGCCCGCGTGTCAACAAACGCACCGACGAATGGGGCGGCAGCTTTGAAAACCGCATGCGTTTTGGCCTTGAGGTATTGAAGGCTGTGCGGGCTGAGGTCGGCCCGGATTTCTGCGTGGGCATCCGCCTGTGCGGCGATGAATTCCACCCGGACGGCCTGTCCCACGAGGACATGAAACAGATCGCCAAGTATTACGACGACACCGGCATGCTCGACTTTATCGGCGTGGTCGGCTCGGGCTGTGACACCCACAACACCCTGGCCAACGTGATCCCGAACATGAGTTATCCACCGGAGCCATTCCTGCACCTGGCCGCCGGTATCAAGGAAGTGGTCAAGGCCCCGGTGCTGCACGCGCAGAACATCAAGGACCCGAACCAGGCCACGCGCATTCTGGAAGGCGGCTACGTGGACATGGTCGGCATGACCCGCGCCCACATCGCCGACCCGCACCTGATCGCCAAGATCAAGATGGGCCAGATCGACCAGATCAAACAGTGCGTCGGCGCCAACTACTGCATCGACCGTCAGTACCAAGGGCTGGATGTGCTGTGCATCCAGAACGCCGCGACCTCGCGTGAGTACATGGGCGTGCCGCACATCATCGAGAAGTCCACCGGGCCCAAACGCAAAGTCGTGGTGGTCGGTGCCGGCCCTGCCGGGATGGAAGCGGCGCGCGTTGCCGCCGAGCGTGGCCATGACGTGACGTTGTTCGAGAAGAAAGACTTTATCGGCGGGCAAATCACCACCGCTTCCAAAGCACCGCAGCGCGACCAGATTGCCGGTATTACGCGTTGGTTCCAGCTGGAGCTGGCGCGCTTGAACGTCGACCTGCGCCTGGGCGTGGCGGCAAACGCCGATGCGATCCTCGACCTGCGCCCCGATGTGGTGGTGCTGGCCGTCGGCGGGCACCCGTTCCTGGAGCAGAACGAACATTGGGGCGCGGCCGAAGGCCTGGTGGTCAGCAGCTGGGACGTACTCGATGGCAAGGTCGCGCCGGGCAAGAACGTGCTGGTGTACGACACCATTTGCGAATTCACCGGCATGTCGGTGGCGGACTTCCTGGCCGACAAAGGCAGCCAGGTCGAGATCGTCACCGACGACATCAAGCCGGGTGTGGCCGTGGGCGGTACGTCGTTCCCGACCTACTACCGCAGCATGTACCCGAAAGAAGTGATCATGACCGGCGACATGATGCTGGAAAAGGTCTACCGCGAAGGCGACAAGCTGGTGGCGGTGCTGGAGAACGAATACACCGGTGCCAAGGAAGAACGCGTGGTCGATCAAGTGGTGGTCGAGAACGGCGTGCGTCCGGATGAAGAGATCTACTACGCGCTCAAGCAGGGTTCGCGCAACAAAGGCCAGATGGACATCGAAGCGCTGTTCGCGATCCAGCCGCAGCCGTGCCTGAGCGAGCCGGGCGAGGGGTACTTGCTGTTCCGCATCGGTGACTGTGTGGCGCAGCGTAATACCCACGCCGCGATCTATGACGCCCTGCGCCTGTGCAAGGATTTCTGACGAGGTGAACTCGGTCAAAAAGGTGGGAGGGGGCTTGCCCCCGATGGCGGCGGGTCAGGTGATACAGCTGTAGCTGACCCACCGCTTTCGGGGGCAAGCCCCCTCCCACATTCAGGCCAGTTTCACAGTAGATATGTGCGGTTTGTGGGAGCTTCACCATGTTGAACACCTTGCTGCCTGTTCTTTTGTTCGCGGCGCTGGGCCTGGCTTTGCTGGGCGCCTTGCGCCGGGTGAACATGTGGCGCCGCGGCCGCGCCTCCAAGGTCGACCTGCTCGGCGGTCTGCTGGCCATGCCCAAGCGTTACATGGTCGACCTGCACCACGTGGTCGCCCGCGACAAATACATCGCCAACACCCACGTCGCCACCGCCCTGGGCTTTGTGCTGTCGGCGTTGCTGGCGATTCTGGTGCACGGTTTCGGCCTGCATAACCGCATCCTCGGCTACGCCTTGCTGCTGGCGTCGGTGCTGATGTTTGTCGGCGCCACGTTCGTCTACCTGCGCCGTCGCAACCCGCCGTCGCGCCTGTCGAAAGGCCCGTGGATGCGCCTGCCGAAAAGCCTGATGGCGTTCTCGGTGAGCTTCTTCCTGGTGACGTTGCCGGTGGCCGGGATTCTGCCGGCCGACTTCGGCGGCTGGCTGCTGGCGGCATTGCTGAGCCTGGGCGTGCTGTGGGGCGTGTCGGAAATGTTCTTCGGCATGACCTGGGGCGGCCCGATGAAACACGCCTTCGCCGGTGCGCTGCACCTGGCCTGGCACCGCCGCGCCGAACGTTTTGGCGGCGGCCGTTCCACCGGCTTGAAGCCGCTGGACTTGAGCGATAAAACCGCGCCGCTGGGCGTGGAAAAACCCAAGGATTTCACCTGGAACCAACTGCTCGGCTTCGATGCCTGCGTGCAATGCGGCAAGTGTGAAGCCGCTTGCCCGGCGTTCGCCGCCGGCCAGCCGCTGAACCCGAAGAAGTTGATTCAGGACATGGTCGTCGGCCTGGCCGGTGGCACCGATGCCAAGTTCGCCGGCAGCCCGTATCCCGGCAAACCGGTGGGCGAACACGGCGGTAACCCGCACCAGCCGATCGTCAACGGCCTGGTGGATGCCGAAACCCTGTGGTCGTGCACCACCTGCCGCGCCTGCGTGGAAGAGTGCCCGATGATGATCGAGCACGTGGACGCCATCGTCGACATGCGCCGCCACCTCACCCTGGAAAAAGGCGCCACGCCGAACAAGGGCGCCGAAGTCCTGGAAAACCTGATCGCCACCGACAACCCCGGCGGTTTTGCACCGGGCGGCCGCCTGAACTGGGCGGCGGATCTGAACCTGCCGCTGTTCAGTGAAAAAGGCAGCGCCGACGTGTTGTTCTGGGTCGGTGACGGCGCCTTCGACATGCGCAACCAACGCACCCTGCGCGCCTTCGTCAAAGTGCTGAAAGCGGCCAAGGTCGACTTCGCGGTGCTCGGCCTGGAAGAGCGCGACAGCGGCGACGTCGCGAGGCGTCTGGGCGATGAAGCCACCTTCCAGCTGCTGGCCACGCGCAATATCCAGACCCTGGAAAAATACTGCTTCAAACGCATCGTCACCTGCGACCCGCACAGCTTCCACGTACTCAAAAACGAGTACGGCGCCTTCAACGGTAACTACCGGGTGCAGCACCACAGCACCTTCATGGCCGAACTGATCGGCGACGGCGCGTTGAACCTGGGCCAGCACAAAGGCGACAGCGTGACCTATCACGACCCTTGTTACCTGGGCCGCTACAACGGCGAATACGAGGCGCCGCGCCAAGTGCTGCGCGCGCTGGGCATCGAGGTCAAGGAGATGCAACGCTCGGGCTTCCGTTCACGCTGCTGCGGGGGCGGTGGCGGTGCGCCGATCACTGACATTCCCGGCAAGCAACGCATTCCCGATATGCGCATGGAAGACATCCGCGAAACCGGCGCCGAGCTGGTGGCTGTGGGTTGCCCGCAGTGCACGGCGATGCTCGAAGGTGTGGTTGAACCGCGTCCGTTGATCAAAGACATCGCCGAACTGGTGGCTGACGCTTTGCTCGAAGACGCCGCCCCGGCAAAAGCCCCGATTAAGCGTGAACCTGCGGAGGTGCACTGATGAGCGACATTATCCGCCGCGACCCACGGGCCGAATGGATTGCCCGCAACCGCCTGCACCCGCTGCATGCGGCGATGCAGCCGCTGCAACACAGCTGGATGGGACCCAACGGCGTCATCCGCAAGAACGTACATGGGGTCGGTTTTATCGGCCCCAACGGCATCAAACGCATTGACCGCAGCGGTGCCCAGCAGGGCGGCGCGGCCAAGCGCACGGCGGCGGTGCAAGTGCAGTTGCCGCTGCATCAGGTACCGGCGCCGGCGTTTTATATCAGCGTGGTGCCGGACATGGTCGGCGGCCGCCTGAGCAGCCACGACCGCGACGTGCTCGGCCTGGCGCGGCAACTCGCCGGCAGCGACGGCGCTGTGCTGGCGGTGGTGTTTGGCGAACACAAGGAAAGTGCCTTTGCCACGGCCGGCGTTGATCGCCTGCTGGTGTTGGAAGGCCACGAATTCGACGGTTATTCACCGGAGCAACGCGTCCAGGGCCTGCGGGCTGTGGATAACCAGTTCAACCCGCGCCACTGGCTGCTGCCGGACAGCCGCAGCGGCGGTGGAGAGTTGGGCCGGCGTTTTGCCGCCAGCCTCAAGGAGCGCCCGGCCACGCGGGTCTGGCAGATCAAGGGCGAAGAATGCATCGGCCGCGCGGGTGCGGGCCAGGAAGACTTGGCCCGGCCATTGCCGCGCCTGATCCTGGCGGCCGTGGAGTGCGCCGAACCGGTCAGCGAAACACGTCACGAGGCATTGCCCGTGGAGTTATCCACACCCTTGGCGCGCAGCTTGCCGCGTATCGAAGACCTCGGTGCGGTAGCGGTGGACCCCGGCGCGATTCCCATGGCCGAAGCGGAGTTTATTTTCTCCGGCGGCAATGGCGTGAAGGACTGGGCACTGTTCCACCGAACCGCCGCAGCCCTGGGCGCCACCGAAGGCGCCTCGCGGGTGGCGGTGGACGATGGCTTTATGGCGCGTGATCGCCAGGTCGGCGCCAGTGGCACCTGGGTCACGGCGCGGGTTTACGTGGCCGTGGGCATTTCCGGGGCGATCCAGCACCTGCAAGGCATTGGCGCCTGCGACAAGGTGGTGGCGATCAACCTCGATCCGGGCTGCGACATGATCAAGCGTGCCGACCTGTCGGTGATCGGCGAGAGCGCCGCGATTCTGCAAGCCTTGATCGCTGCGGTCGAGGCCTACCGCAACGGCGCCAAGCGCGATGCGGCTTAAGGACATGACCATGACAACACCTGTAATCAGCTTGGTATCCATCGGCGCCCACCCCACTTCCGGTCGGCCTCGCCGCGCGGAGCAGGATGCCCGCGCCGTCGAGTTGGGCCTGCAAATGGCTGGGGATAAGTTGCAGGTGCTGCACGCCGGCAACATTCACGAGCCGACGTTGCGCAGTTACCTGGGCATGGGTTTGCCGCAATTGCACGTGCTTGAGCAGCCGGACGGCGCTGACGCCTTGCCGGCCCTCAGCGATTACCTGCGCGGTGCCGGTGCCCAGGTGGTGCTCACCGGCAGCCAGGCGGAAACCGGCGAGGGCTCGGGCATGTTGCCGTTTCTGCTGGCCGAGCAACTGGGCTGGCCGCTGGTTGTCGGCCTGGCGCAGGTGGAGTCCATCGACGGCGGCATCGCCCACGTGCTGCAAGCCTTGCCGCGCGGGCAGCGGCGGCGCTTGAAGGTGCGCCTGCCGTTTCTGGCCACGGTGGATAACGCCGCGCCCAAGCCACGGCAAAGCGCTTACGGCCCTGGGCAGCGCGGAGAATTGGCCGCCCATGAAGTCGAGATTGAGCAGGATGAGTTATTCACAGGTGCGGTGCTGCAGCCGGCCAAGCCTCGGCCCAAGCGCCTCAAGGTGATCAAGGCCAAGAGCGGCGCCGATCGCATGAAGGCTGCTACGGCCAAGGCCAGCGGCGGCGGGGGGCAGGTGCTCAAGGGGCTTAGTCCCGAGGCGGGTGCCGAGGCGATTCTCAAGCTGCTGATTGAGGAAGGCGTGGTGCGCTGATCCCCTGTGAGAGCTGGTTTGTGTGGGAGCTGGCTTGCCTGCGATAGCCTCACTTCGGTCTGACTGATAAACCGAGTTGCCTGCATCGCGGGCAAGCCCGGCTCCCACAGAAAAGCCCGCTCCCACATTGATCTGTGGGCTTACCCACAATCCCTGTTGACCCGTCTGTGGATAACCTGTTCGCGGTTGTCCACAGCCCCGGTAAATCAAGCCCTGCAGCCCCCTGTACGAAAAACAACCAGGCTAACCAGCGGTTTTTCCTGGGGTTTTTCTATGAATAACTTCTTTCGCCCGTACCGACTTGCCCCCAAAGTCTGTTGGCGCTTCTGTGGATAAGATGTTCGCTACCGGCTGCAGGCCACGTAGATAAAGGCTTTCATTGAATCGATCAAAATTTGATCAATTCGCGCTGTTTGCTCAATTAAAACCTTGAAACCCGCGATTTATGAAGGGTTGACGCGGTTTTCCACAGCATCGGTAAAGTTGCCCCCAAAGTCTGTTGGTGCTTCTGTGGATAAGGTGTTCGCGTACTGCCACAGGCCACGTATTTAGAGGCTATCAGAGAGTTGATCAATAAATGATCAAACGATTACGAAAGCGCACGGCTGGAATAAGTCACGGATTTTCTTCATTTATTTTCAGAAGACCGCGCACTTGCCCACAATTGCTGTGGGCTGCTTTGTGGATAAGTTGTTGGGCGAAGGCTGGAGGGCAAGGCGGGAAAGGGTTGCAAGGGAGTTGATCAATTCTTGAGCAGTGTGGAAACCTGATGTGCGAGCGGGCTTGCTCATGAAGGCGGTGTGTCAGTCACCCGATGGGCTGGCTGATCCACTGCATTCGCGGGCAAGCCCGCTCCCACATTTTGATCGGTCGCGTGTCAGTTACTCGTGTGCGGCCACGCCCTTGAGGTATGGCGCCGGCGCAGCGCCCAGGTTGCTCAGCAAGCGCTCGCTGTACCAATCCACAAAATTCACCACACCAAACTCATACGTCTTGGAGTAAGGCCCTGGCTGATAGGCGGTGGAGTTGATCCCGCGCTGGTTTTCTTCGGCCAGGCGACGGTCCTGGTCGTTGGTGGCGTCCCACACTTTGCGCATGCGCTCGACGTCGTAGTCCACGCCTTCGACGGCGTCCTTGTGCACGATCCACTTGGTGGTGACCATGGTTTCCTGGGCGCTGATCGGCCACACGGTGAACACGATGATGTGATCGCCCATGCAGTGGTTCCACGAGTGCGGCAGGTGCAGGATGCGCATCGAGCCCAGGTCCGGGTTCTTGATGCGGCCCATCAGCTTGTTGCAGCCTTGCTTGCCGTCCAGAGTCATCGACACGGTGCCCTTGAGCAGCGGCATGCGCACGATGCGGTTACGCAGGCCGAAGCTGGCGTGGGCGTAAGGGATCTTCTCGGCATCCCAGGCGGCGGCGGAAGCGGCGACGTGGTCCTTGAAGGCCTGGTCGGCGCGCGGGTCGGTGACGTCGTCCCACTCCAGCAGGGTTTTCAACAGTTCCGGGTGCGAGGCGTTGCAGTGGTAGCACTCGCGGTTGTTTTCCAGCACCAGCTTCCAGTTGGCTTTTTCGAACAAGGTGGTCTGGATCGCCACCTTGGTGTTTTCCATGTCGTAGGGTTCCATGTAGTGGTTCAGCGTCGACAGGAAGTCGTCGATGGCCGGCGGGTTCTCGGCCAGGCTGATGAAGATGTAGCCGCCGGCGGTCTTCACGTTCACGGGTTTCAAGCCGTACTGCTTCATGTCGAAGTCGGCGCCCATCTCGGTGCCGGCGAACAGCAGGCGGCCGTCGAGCTCGTAGGTCCACTGGTGGTAGTGACAGACGAGTTTGGCGACCTTGCCCTTGTCGCTGGTGCACAGGCGCGAGCCACGGTGACGGCACACGTTGTGAAAGGCATGCACCACGCCCTCGGCGCCACGGATCACGATGATCGGGTTCTTGCCCACTTGCAGGGTCAGGTAGTTGCCCTTGGTGGGAATCTCGCAGGTCATGCCGGCGATCAACCACTCTTTCTGGAAGATCTCCTGCATGTCGATATCAAACAGCCGCTCGTCAGAGTAAAACGGCTGCGGCAGCGAAAAAGTGCGCTCGCGCTCTTGCAGCATTTGCGCGGTGGCCTTGCGTGCGGGTTCCAGCGGATCGCCCAAGCTTAAGGTTGCGGTGACGTCCATCGTGTGTGTCCTCAGGGCCATTCTGTGTGGCCGGCGAATAGTGGCTGATCAGGTTTTGCAGCAAGGCGTAAAGAAAGCGTCGTTGTTGGGAGCGAGTGTGGGCCCGGCAAAGGCCAGAACCTTGTCCATTAGCGACATGGCCCACTCTGATCCCGACGCGCAACCCCCGTGGTATGGGGGCTGGTCGCGATAAGTATGTGAATGTCGCAGATAGGTAAATGGACGTTTCTCGCGTTACGCAGAATCGCCACCATCAGGCCGATATACGGCTGCGGAGAACAGCATGTCCAACAGCTTCCTGAATCCGGTCACCACCCAGACCTGGGCCAATGGTCGGCACATTGTCCGTTGCGTCAAAGTCATCCAGGAAACCTGGGACGTGCGCACCTTCTGCTTCATGGCCGACCAGCCGATCCTGTTCTTTTTCAAGCCGGGGCAGTTCGTCACCCTGGAGCTGGAAATCGACGGCCAGCCGATCATGCGCTCCTACACCATCTCCAGTTCACCGTCGGTGCCGTACAGCTTTTCGGTGACGATCAAACGCGTGCCGGGCGGCAAGGTTTCCAACTGGCTGCACGACACGCTGCACGAAGGCCAGGAGCTGGCGGTGCACGGGCCGGTGGGGCTGTTCAATGCCATCGATTTCAGCAACCCGAAAGTGCTGTATCTGAGCGGCGGCGTCGGCATCACGCCGGTGATGTCCATGGCGCGTTGGTATTACGACACCAACGCCAATGTCGACATGACCTTTATCCACAGCGCGCGCTCACCCAAAGACATCATTTACCACCGCGAGCTGGAACACATGGCGTCGCGGATCGACAACTTCAGCCTGCACCTGATCTGTGAGAAACACGGCCTGGGCGAGCCCTGGGCCGGTTATCGCGGCTACCTGAACCACAAGATGCTCGAACTGATGGTGCCGGACTTCCTCGAGCGCGAAGTGTTCTGCTGTGGCCCTACGCCGTACATGAACGCGGTGAAGCGCCTGCTGGAAGTGGCGGGCTTTGACATGACGCGCTACCACGAAGAGTCCTTTGGCGCGACACCGCCGGAAGCACGTGCCGACGCGGTGGAGCAGGCCGAACAGGCGGCCGACGCACCGGAAATCGACTTGGCCGACCTGCATCAGGTGGAATTCATTGCGTCGGGCAAGAGCATTCGCGTGGCGCCGGGCGAAACCGTCCACGCCGCTGCGGCCAAGCTTGGCCTGCTGATTCCCAAAGCCTGCGGCATGGGCATCTGCGGCACCTGCAAGGTGATGAAGCTGGGCGGGGAGGTCGAGATGGACCACAACGGCGGGATTACCGAAGAAGACGAGGCCGAAGGCTACATCCTGTCGTGCTGCAGCGTACCGAAGGGTGATGTGCGTATCGAGTTCTGATAGACCAAACCCTCAAGCGGGCAGGGTCAAATGTGGGAGGGGGCTTGCCCCCGATGGCAGTGGAACAGTCACTGATGCATTGACTGAAAGACTGCTATCGGGGGCAAGCCCCCTCTCACATTTTGTTCAGTGGTGAATTCAGGCGCCCATCACTTCGCGGATATCTGCCGCCAATTCGCGCACGCGCTCTTCCTCGGTATCCCACGCACACATGAACCGCGCGCCGCCTTTGCCGATGAAGGTGTAAAAGCGCCAGCCCTTGGCCGTCAAGGCCTCGATGGCCGCTTCCGAGAGTTGCAGGAACACGCCGTTGGCTTGCACCGGGAACATCAATTCCACACCAGGAATGTCGGCCACCAGGCTGCTCAGCAATTGCGCGCAGTGGTTGGCGTGGCGTGCGTGTTTGAGCCAGGCGTCGTTTTCCAGCAAGCCCACCCACGGCGCCGAGAGGAAGCGCATTTTCGACGCCAACTGACCGGCCTGTTTGCAGCGGTAGTCGAAGTCTTCAGCCAGCTTGTGGTTGAAGAACAGGATGGCTTCACCCACCGCCATGCCGTTTTTCGTGCCGCCGAAGCACAATACGTCCACGCCGGCTTTCCAGGTCAAGTCGGCCGGGGAACAGCCGAGGAACGCGCAGGCGTTGGAGAAGCGTGCGCCGTCCATGTGCAGGTTCAGGCCCAGTTCTTTGCAGGTGGCACTGATCGCGCGGATTTCTTGCGGGGTGTACACGCTGCCGACTTCGGTGGCTTGGGTCAGGGTGACCACGCGTGGTTTGGGGTAATGAATGTCCTGGCGCTTGAGCGCGATCTCGCGGATCGATTCCGGGGTCAGCTTGCCGTTTTCAGTGCGGGCGGTGAGCAGTTTGGAGCCGTTGGAGAAAAACTCCGGCGCGCCGCATTCGTCGGTTTCGACGTGGGCGGTTTCCGAGCAAATCACGCTATGGTAGCTCTGGCACAGCGAGGACAGCGCCAGGGAGTTGGCGGCGGTGCCGTTGAAGGCGAAGAATACTTCGCAGTCGGTTTCGAACAGATTGCGGAAACCGTCGGCGGCACGGTGGGTCCATTCATCATCGCCGTAGGCGCGTTGATGGCCCTGGTTGGCGAGTTCCATGGCGGCCCAGGCTTCCGGGCAGATGCCGGAATAGTTGTCGCTGGCGAATTGTTGGCTCTTGTCGGTCATGGCCCATTCCTGTGGTCGATGTTGGTGCGCACTGTAACCAAGAATGTTGGGCGGGCGCACGCACTGTAAATGCAAAGTCACTGGGGAATTATGCACGGTACTGAAACGATTCCTGCCAAGCAGGCGCGCGATGGCGCCTTGGACCTGCTCAAGTGGCTGGCGCTGCTGAGCATGGTCCTGGATCACCTGCGCTATGTCGGTTGGAGCCTGGATGGCCTGTACGTGCCGGGGCGCCTGGCATTCCCGTGGTTTTGCCTGGCGATTGCGGCGAACCTGCACCGGGTCAAGGATGCGCCGGTAACGGGCCAATGGCGTTACCTGGGCTGGCTGCTGCTGTTCAGTGTGATCAGCGAAGTGCCGTACCGACTGTTTATCGACGATGCCGATACCTTGAACGTGCTGCCGACCCTGGCGCTGGGCCTGCTGGTTGCCCGAGGATGGCAGCAGAAGGCGCTTTTTGATCGAGGATTGGCGCTGATCGCCCTCGCTTTGGGCGCGGTGTTTACCACGCAGTTGATGTTCGGTTTTTTCGGTGTCTTGCTGCCGCTGGCGATGCTGATGGTGTTTCGTCAACCTTGGTATTTCAGCGTGTTGCCAGGGTTGGTCTGTGTGGCCGCCAATCAATGGCAGATTTTGCTCAATAGCGGCACGCCCGTGGCGCTTTTGGGATTGGCCGCTTGCCTGATCGCGCCATTGGCGGGTTTAGTCTTGTTGCGACAGGCCAAAAACGTCTCGCCTCCGGCCATGCGCCGCTGGGCGTATGCCCTGTATCCCCTGCATTTCCTGATGTTGCTACTCGTGCGCAAGATCATCGCCTGACCCCTGTGGTAGGGGGCTTGCCCCCGATGGCAGTGTGTCTGCCGACACATGTGCAAGCTGATCCACCGCTATCGGGGGCAAGCCCCCTCCCACATTTGTTCTGCGTTGTTGCCGCTATGTCGTAAACGCACCTTTGCGTGGCGTCCGTAGGCATTTGACCTGTCTGCGCCAGCCCTACCATCGCATCAAAGGGCCCTGCACGGGCCTCAACAATACGAAAGGCTGGGAGAGACGCGATGTTCAGCAAAAAAGACCAGATCCAGGGATATGACGACGCCTTGCTGGCGGCGATGAATGCCGAGGAGCAGCGTCAGGAAGATCATATCGAGCTGATCGCGTCAGAGAACTACACCAGCAAACGCGTGATGGAAGCTCAGGGCAGCGGCCTCACCAACAAATACGCCGAAGGCTACCCCGGCAAGCGCTACTACGGCGGCTGCGAGCACGTGGACAAGGTTGAAGCCCTGGCCATCGAGCGCGCCAAGCAGCTGTTCGGCGCCGATTACGCCAACGTGCAGCCGCACTCCGGCTCGTCCGCCAACAGCGCGGTGTACCTGGCGCTGCTGAACGCTGGCGACACCATCCTCGGCATGAGCCTGGCCCATGGCGGTCACTTGACCCACGGCGCCAAAGTGTCGTCCTCGGGCAAGCTGTACAACGCGGTGCAATATGGCATCAACACCGACACCGGCCTGATCGACTACGACGAAGTCGAGCGCCTGGCGGTGGAGCACAAGCCGAAAATGGTCGTGGCGGGTTTCTCTGCCTATTCCAAGACTTTGGATTTCCCACGTTTCCGCGCGATTGCCGACAAGGTTGGCGCGCTGCTGTTTGTCGACATGGCCCACGTCGCCGGCCTGGTGGCTGCTGGTTTGTACCCGAACCCGCTGCCGTATGCCGACGTGGTTACCACCACTACCCACAAGACCCTGCGCGGTCCGCGTGGCGGTTTGATCCTGGCTAAGGCCAATGAAGAGATTGAGAAAAAACTCAACGCCGCCGTCTTCCCCGGTGCCCAGGGTGGCCCGCTGATGCATGTGATCGCCGGCAAGGCGGTGTGCTTCAAGGAAGCGGCGGAGCCTGGCTTCAAGGTCTACCAGCAACAAGTGATCGAAAACGCCCAGGCCATGGCCAGTGTGTTTATCAAGCGCGGCTACGACGTGGTGTCCGGCGGCACCGACAACCACCTGTTCCTGGTCAGCCTGATCCGTCAGGGCCTCACCGGCAAAGAGGCGGACGCCGCCCTTGGCCGCGCCCACATCACCGTCAACAAGAACGCCGTGCCGAATGACCCGCAGTCGCCGTTCGTGACCTCGGGCCTGCGCATCGGCACCCCGGCGGTGACCACGCGTGGCTTCAAAGTGCCGCAATGCATTGAGCTTGCCGGCTGGATCTGCGACATCCTCGACAACCTCGGCGATGCCGACGTCGAGGCCAACGTGGCCAAGCACGTGTCTGCCCTGTGCGCTGATTTCCCGGTTTATCGCTGAGCGCGGTTTTGGAGTAATGACTATGCAACGCTACTCGGGCTTCGGCCTCTTCAAGCACTCACTCAGCCACCACGAAAACTGGCAGAAGATGTGGCGCACGCCCACGCCGAAAAAGGTCTACGACGTGGTCATCGTCGGCGGCGGCGGGCATGGTCTGGCGACCGCCTACTACCTGGCCAAAGAACACGGCATCACCAATGTGGCTGTGGTCGAGAAAGGCTGGCTGGGCGGCGGTAACACCGCGCGCAACACCACTATCGTACGTTCCAACTACCTGTGGGACGAGTCGGCGCACCTGTACGAACACGCGATGAAACTGTGGGAAGGCCTGTCCCAGGACCTGAACTACAACGTGATGTTCTCCCAACGTGGCGTCTACAACCTGTGCCACACCCTGCAAGACATTCGTGATTCCGAGCGCCGCGTCAGCGCCAACCGCCTCAACGGCGTGGACGGCGAACTGCTCAACGCCAAACAGGTGGCCGACGAGATCCCGTACCTCGACTGCTCGAAAAACACCCGCTACCCGGTACTCGGCGCCACCGTGCAACGGCGCGGCGGCGTGGCCCGTCACGACGCCGTGGCCTGGGGCTTTGCCCGCGCGGCGGACGCACTCGGTGTGGACCTGATCCAGCAGACCGAAGTGATCGGCTTTCGCAAAGAAAACGGCGTGTGCATCGGCGTGGAAACCAACAAGGGTTTTATCGGCGCCAAGCGCGTCGGTGTGGTGACGGCCGGTAACTCCGGGCACATGGCTTCGTTGGCGGGTTTTCGCCTGCCGATCGAATCCCACCCGCTGCAAGCGCTCGTTTCCGAGCCGATCAAGCCGATTATCGACAGCGTGATCATGTCCAACGCCGTGCACGGTTACATCAGCCAGTCCGACAAGGGCGACCTGGTGATCGGCGCCGGCATCGACGGCTACAACGGCTACGGCCAGCGCGGCTCGTACCCGGTGATCGAACACACCATCCAGGCCATCGTCGAGATGTTCCCGGTGCTGTCGCGCGTGCGCATGAACCGTCAGTGGGGCGGCATCGTCGACACCACGCCGGACGCCTGCCCGATCATCTCCAAGACCCCGGTGCCGAACATGTTCTTCAACTGCGGTTGGGGCACCGGTGGCTTCAAGGCCACGCCGGGCTCAGGCAACGTGTTTGCCGCCAGCCTGGCCAAGGGCGAAATGCACCCGTTGGCCGCGCCATTCTCCATCGACCGTTTCCACAACGGTGCGTTGATCGACGAACACGGCGCTGCGGCCGTCGCCCACTAACAGGAGAAATTCCCTATGTTGCATATCTTCTGTCCTCACTGTGGCGAACTGCGCTCCGAAGAGGAATTCCACGCGTCCGGCCAAGCGCACATCCCGCGCCCGCTGGACCCGAACGCCTGCACCGATGAGCAGTGGGGCGACTACATGTTCTTCCGCGATAACCCGCGTGGCCTGCACCACGAGCTGTGGATTCACGCCGCCGGTTGCCGCCAGTATTTCAACGCCACGCGCGACACCGTGACCTACGAAATTCTTGAAACCTACAAGATAGGCACCCGGCCGCAATTCACCGCCAAGGCTTCTGGAGAGAAGGTATGAGCCAGATCAATCGCCTGTCCAACGGTGGTCGCATCGACCGTAACAAAGTCCTGACGTTTACCTTCAACGGCCAGAGCTACAAAGGTTTTGAGGGCGACACCTTGGCCGCCGCCTTGCTGGCCAATGGCGTCGACATCATCGGCCGCAGCTTCAAGTACTCGCGCCCGCGCGGCATCTTTGCCGCCGGTGCCGAAGAGCCGAACGCGGTGCTGCAGATCGGCGCCACCGAAGCCACGCAAATCCCTAACGTGCGTGCCACGCAACAGGCGCTTTACCAGGGTTTGGTCGCCACCAGCACCAACGGCTGGCCGAGCGTGAACAACGACATGATGGGCATTCTCGGCAAGGTCGGCGGCAAGCTGATGCCGCCGGGTTTCTACTACAAAACCTTCATGTACCCGCAATCGTTCTGGATGACCTACGAGAAGTACATCCGCAAGGCGGCTGGCCTTGGCCGCTCGCCGACCGAGAACGATCCGGACACCTACGACAACTTCAACCGTCACTGCGACGTGCTGGTGGTGGGCGCAGGCCCCGCCGGCCTGGCCGCTGCCCTGGCGGCTGCGCGCAGCGGTGCCCGTGTGATCCTCGCCGATGAGCAGGAAGAATTCGGCGGCTCGCTGCTGGATTCCCGTGAAAGCCTCGACGGCAAACCCGCCACCGAATGGGTTGCCAGCGTGATCGCTGAACTCAAAGCCCTGCCGGACGTGGTGCTGCTGCCTCGCGCCACCGTCAACGGTTACCACGACCACAACTTCCTGACCATTCACGAACGCCTCACCGATCACCTCGGTGACCGTGCGCCGATTGGCGTGGTGCGTCAGCGCATCCACCGTGTGCGTGCCAAGCGTGTGGTGCTGGCAACCGGTGCCTGCGAGCGCCCGTTGGTGTACGGCAACAACGACGTGCCGGGCAACATGCTCGCTGGCGCGGTCTCGACTTACGTGCGCCGTTACGGCGTGGCACCCGGTAAAAAACTGGTGCTGTCGACCAACAACGACCACGCCTACCGCGTAGCGCTGGACTGGTTCGACGCCGGCCTCACCGTCGTGGCTGTGGCCGATGCGCGCCACAACCCTCGCGGTGCGCTGGTGGAAGAAGCCCGCGCCAAAGGTATTCGCATCCTCACGGGCAGCGCTGTGATCGAAGCGCGTGGCAGCAAGCACGTGACCGGCGCCCGCGTGGCGGCCATCGACGTCAAAGCGCATAAAGTCACCAGCCCCGGCGAGTGGCTGGAGTGCGACCTAGTCGCCAGCTCCGGCGGTTACAGCCCGGTGGTTCACCTGGCTTCGCACTTGGGCGGCAAGCCGACCTGGCGTGAAGACATCCTCGGTTTCGTACCGGGTGAAGCGCCGCAAAAACGCGTGTGCGTGGGTGGCATCAATGGCGTCTACGGGCTTGGTGATTCCCTGGCCGACGGTTTTGAAGGCGGCGTGCGCGCGGCCAGCGAAGCCGGTTTTGCGCCGGTGGAAGGCACGCTGCCCAAGGCCTTGAGCCGTCTGGAAGAGCCGACACTGGCGCTGTTCCAGGTGCCTCACGAGAAAGCCACTGCACGGGCGCCGAAGCAATTTGTCGACCTGCAAAACGACGTGACCGCCGCCGCCATCGAACTGGCGACCCGCGAAGGGTTCGAGTCGGTCGAGCACGTCAAACGCTACACCGCGCTGGGCTTCGGCACCGACCAGGGCAAGCTGGGTAACGTCAACGGCCTGGCCATCGCGGCCCGTTCGCTGAACGTGACCATCCCGCAGATGGGCACCACCATGTTCCGCCCCAACTACACGCCGGTCACCTTCGGCGCCGTTGCGGGCCGCCACTGTGGGCACATCTTCGAGCCGGTGCGTTACACCGCGCTGCAGGCTTGGCACGTGAAAAACGGCGCCGAGTTTGAAGACGTCGGCCAGTGGAAACGCCCGTGGTACTTCCCGCGCAATGGCGAAGACCTGCACGCCGCCGTCAAACGCGAATGCCTGGCCGTGCGCGACAGCGTCGGCCTGCTGGATGCGTCCACCCTGGGCAAGATCGACATTCAAGGCCCGGACGCCCGCGAGTTTCTCAACCGCATCTACAGCAACGCCTGGACCAAGCTCGACGTGGGCAAGGCGCGCTACGGCCTGATGTGCAAGGAAGACGGCATGGTCTTCGACGACGGCGTGACCGCCTGCCTCGCCGACAACCACTTCCTGATGACCACCACCACCGGCGGCGCCGCTCGCGTATTGCAGTGGCTGGAAATCTACCAACAGACCGAGTGGCCGGACCTCAAGGTGTACTTCACCTCGGTCACCGACCATTGGGCAACCATGACCTTGTCCGGCCCCAACAGCCGCAAGCTGCTGGCCGAAGTGACGGATATCGACCTGGACAAGGACGGCTTCCCGTTCATGACCTGGAAAGAAGGCCTGGTCGGCGGCGTGCCGGCGCGGGTGTTCCGTATCTCGTTTACCGGTGAGCTGTCGTTTGAGGTCAACGTGCAGGCCGACTACGCCATGGGCGTGCTCGAACAGATTGTCGAGGCCGGCAAGAAGTACAACCTGACGCCGTACGGCACCGAGACCATGCACGTGCTGCGGGCCGAGAAGGGCTTCATCATCGTCGGCCAGGACACCGACGGCTCGATGACCCCGGACGACCTGAACATGGGCTGGTGCGTAGGCCGTACCAAACCGTTCTCGTGGATCGGCTGGCGCGGGATGAACCGTGAAGACTGCGTGCGTGAAGAGCGCAAGCAACTGGTGGGCTTGAAGCCGATTGATCCGACCGTGTGGCTGCCGGAAGGCGCGCAGCTGGTGTTCGATCCGAAGCAGACGATCCCGATGAAGATGGTCGGTCACGTCACCTCAAGCTATGCGCATAACTCGCTGGGTTACTCGTTTGCGATGGCGGTGGTGAAGGGCGGTTTGAAGCGCATCGGCGAGCGGGTGTTCTCACCGCAGGCCGATGGCAGCGTGATCGAGGCGGAGATTGTGTCCTCGGTGTTCTTTGACCCGAAAGGTGAGCGGCAGAACATCTGATAGACCGAGGCGCCTGTATCGGGGGCAAGCCCCCTCCCACATGTTGAAATGCATTCCCCTGTGGGAGGGGGCTTGCCCCCGATGAGGCCATTAGCCGCACAACAGAATTCAGATAGGTGCTTTATGACAGCAGCCAATGTTTACCAACAACGCCCCACCACCGGTGCCAAGGCCGAGTCGTCGCTGCACCATGCCGACCTCGCCAGCCTGGTCGGCAAGGGTCGCAAGAATGCCGGCGTGACCGTGCGTGAAAAGAAACTGCTCGGCCACCTGACCCTTCGTGGCGATGGTCACGATGCGGCCTTCGCTGCCGGCGTGCACAAAGCCCTCGGCATCGAACTGCCTGGCGCCCTGCAAGTCATCATCAACGGCGAAACCAGCCTGCAATGGCTCGGCCCGGATGAGTGGCTGTTGGTGGTGCCAAGCGGTGAAGAATTCGCCGCCGAGCAAAACCTGCGGGCTGCCCTGGGCGACCTGCATATTCAGGTCGTCAACGTCAGCGGCGGGCAGCAGATCCTCGAACTCAGCGGCCCGAATGTGCGCGACGTGCTGATGAAGTCCACCAGTTACGACGTGCACCCCAACAACTTTCCGGTGGGCAAGGCGGTGGGCACGGTGTTCGCCAAGTCGCAACTGGTGATCCGCCACACGGCCGAAGACACCTGGGAGCTGGTGATTCGTCGCAGCTTCTCGGACTACTGGTGGTTGTGGCTGCAGGATGCGTCCGCCGAATTCGGCCTGAGTGTTCAAGCCTGATCGAATGAACACAAGAGGGCTGTTGTGGCGAGGGGGCTTGCCCCCGTTGGAGCGCGCAGCGGTCCCAATAAGGTCAGCGCATTTTTTCTGCAATAACCGAGTGGCGGGTTTTGGAGCTGCTTCGCAGCTCAACGGGGGACAAGCCCCCTCGCCACAAGGGCCTGAGGATTCCAGCATGAGCCGCGCACCTGATACATGGATTTTGACCGCCGACTGCCCCAGCGTGCTCGGCACGGTGGACGCGGTCACCCGCTACCTGTTCGAACAGGGCTGCTACGTCACCGAGCACCATTCGTTCGATGACCGCCTCTCGGGCCGGTTTTTTATTCGTGTGGAATTCCGCCAGCCCGACGGTTTTGACGAGCAAGCCTTCCGCGACGGCCTGGCCACGCGCGGTGAAGCCTTTGGCATGATCTTCGAGCTGACGGCGCCGAACTACCGGCCAAAAGTGGTGATCATGGTTTCCAAGGCCGATCACTGCCTGAACGACCTGCTGTACCGCCAGCGCATCGGCCAACTGTCGATGGACGTGGTCGCGGTGGTGTCCAACCACCCCGATCTCAAGCCGTTGGCCGACTGGCACCAGATTCCCTACTACCATTTCCCCTCGATTCCAACGACAAACCGTCCCAGGAGCGTCAGGTGTGGCAAGTGATTGAAGAGACCGGCGCCGAACTGGTGATTCTTGCGCGCTACATGCAAGTGCTGTCGCCGGAGCTGTGCCGCAAGCTGGATGGCAAGGCCATCAACATTCATCACTCGTTGCTGCCGGGGTTCAAGGGCGCCAAGCCGTATCACCAGGCCTACAACAAGGGCGTGAAGCTGGTCGGCGCCACCGCGCATTACATCAACAATGACCTGGACGAGGGCCCGATCATTGCCCAGGGCGTGGAGGTGGTGGACCACAGCCACTATCCCGAGGATTTGATTGCCAAGGGGCGGGATATCGAAGGGCTGACATTGGCCCGGGCGGTGGGGTATCACATTGAGCGCCGGGTGTTCTTGAACGCCAATAGAACGGTGGTGCTCTGACTGAAGCCATCGGGGGCAAGCCCCCTCCCACATGGTGAAATGCATTCCCCTGTGGGAGGGGGCTTGCCCCGATGAGGCCCTCACAAACAACATAAGAAACAGCATCTGTAACCCGAGCACTTAAACGCGCTGCCTGCCTGGGCAACGCGGTTCCATAAAAACAACAGCGAGGTGAAAGCATGTCTGGTAATCGTGGTGTCGTGTATCTCGGCAACGGCAAGGTCGAAGTACAGAAAATCGACTATCCCAAAATGCAGGACCCCCGTGGCAGGAAGATTGAGCACGGCGTCATCCTGCGCGTGGTCTCCACCAACATCTGCGGCTCCGACCAACACATGGTGCGTGGCCGTACCACCGCCCAGACCGGCCTGGTCCTGGGGCATGAAATCACCGGCGAAGTGATCGAAAAGGGCAGTGACGTCGAAAACCTGAAAATCGGCGACCTGGTCTCGGTGCCGTTCAACGTCGCGTGCGGCCGCTGCCGCTCCTGCAAGGAACAACACACCGGCGTGTGCCTGACCGTTAACCCGGCCCGTGCCGGTGGCGCGTACGGTTATGTCGACATGGGCGACTGGACCGGCGGCCAGGCCGAATACGTGCTGGTGCCGTACGCCGACTTCAACCTGCTGAAACTGCCGGACCGCGACAAGGCCATGGAGAAAATCCGCGACCTGACCTGCCTCTCCGACATCCTGCCCACCGGCTACCACGGCGCCGTCACCGCCGGCGTCGGCCCGGGCAGCACGGTGTATATCGCCGGCGCCGGCCCGGTTGGCCTGGCCGCAGCCGCTTCGGCACGGTTGCTGGGCGCCGCTGTGGTGATCATCGGCGACGTCAACCCGATCCGCCTGGCACACGCCAAAGCGCAGGGCTTTGAAATTGCCGACCTGTCCAAAGACACGCCTCTGCACGAACAGATCGCCGCACTGCTGGGCGAGCCGGAAGTTGACTGCGCCGTCGATGCCGTAGGCTTCGAAGCCCGTGGCCACGGCCATGAAGGCGCCAAGGCAGAAGCGCCGGCCACCGTGCTCAACTCGCTGATGGGCGTGGTCCGCGTGGCGGGCAAAATCGGCATTCCTGGCCTGTACGTCACCGAAGACCCAGGTGCTGTCGACGCCGCCGCGAAGATGGGCAGCCTGAGCATTCGCTTCGGGTTGGGCTGGGCTAAATCCCACAGCTTCCACACCGGCCAAACCCCGGTGATGAAGTACAACCGCCAGTTGATGCAGGCGATCATGTGGGACCGCATCAACATTGCCGAAATCGTTGGCGTGCAGGTCATCAGCCTGGATGACGCGCCGCGTGGGTACGGCGAGTTCGATGCGGGTGTGCCGAAGAAGTTTGTGATTGATCCGCATAAGTTGTTCAGTGCGGCGTAAGGCTTAGGCCAAACAAATGGGCGACCCATGGGTCGCCCTTTTTGCGTCGAGTGCTTAAGCCTGCAAGCGTCGTGAGCAAGTCGCCTGGCCGACGAAGATCAAAATGTGGGAGCTGGCTTGCCTGCGATGGCGGCGGGCCAGTTGACCTATCCTTGGCTGACCCACCGCTATCGCGGGCAAGCCCGCTCCCACAGGGGTTGAGTGGTGTCAGCGGGAAGCCAGTGCGCCTTGGTACAGCACCGGTCCGGTTGGTTGGCCCGTTGGCGAACCGCCTTGTGGTTCCAGGCTGACGGCGAGGGTCACGGGGGCCGTCAGCAGTGCCTGTTGTTCCTTGCTCAACTGGATTCGGCCCTTGCCGGTACTAGGCACCAAGCCCAGGGAAATCGGCTTTCCGCCAGCCGGGATGACCCACAGTTCCAGGGCGCGCGTCGGCTCTACAGCCGCCAACGTCAACGGCTCCACTTGCAGGTGATCGCCAAACGCCTGGATCTGCATTGCCGGTTGCTGGTTAGCCGCAACCAGCGTGGCGTTGTACTCGGCGCCGATATCACGCTGATAAAGCACGCCGACCAACACGGCGACGACGACCGCACATGCAGCCGCCAGCAGGCGAAAACTCATCCAGAACGGTTTCTTCGCCGGCACATGCAGCACTTGCGGCTCGATCCGCGCTTTGATGCCGGCCCACACATGATTCGGCACCGGGCGTTCGGGCAGTGCGCCGGTCAGGCTGGCGAGGGCATCCTGCCAGTGGCCGAGTTCGACGCGCAGCGCGGCGTCTTCCAGTAACAGGGCGTCGAAGCGCCGACGGGCGGTAGCCGGCATCAGGCCGATCGCGTAGTCGGCGGCGAGGGCGCGGCGCAGGGCGGTGGTTTGATAGTTCATGATTCAAGGCACCTGCGCAGGCGCTCCATGCCACGGCGAATCCAGGATTTGACCGAGCCCAGGGGCGCCGCCAAGTGGTCGGCCAGTTCCGAGCACGACAGGCCCTGGAAGTAAGCCACGGTGATCGATTGGCGCTGCATGCCATCGAGGCTGTCGAGGCAGCGGTTCAGGGCGCGGGCTTCGCGCTCGCTGTCGAGCTGTTCGTGGGCGCTGGGGCTGTCGTCGAGCAGGGCGTCCTGCTGGCCGTCGGCCAAGGGCTGTTCGCGGTGTTTGCGCAACTGGTCGATGGCCAGGTTACGGGTGATGTTCACCATCCAGGTCATCGGCGCCGCCAGGTGTGCCTCGTAGCGCGAAGCGTTGTACCAGATGCGCACAAAGGCTTCCTGGAGCACTTCTTCAGCCAGGTCCTTGCGCCCCATGAACCGGAATGCAACACCGTGCAGGCGTGGCGAAACACTGCGGTAGAGAGTCTCGAACGCCTGGCGGTTGCCCAGGGCGCACTGCGCCAGCAGGGGCTGCAACGGGTCAGCATCGTTGGTGGAAATAGGGCTTCTCCAGGCTCTCGAACGAGGGCGACGGGACTGCGCACGGTAGGCAGAGGGTAGTCCAGCTTGAGCATTCATTCCATCCGACTCCGAGCGGTGCATGCTGGGTATACGCGCGGGAGGGTGATTTGGATGCAACTTTTTCTGAACTAATCTTCAGGTGGGAACAATCCTTCGGGACTGTCAGTCCAACGCCTGCTTTTAGCTCCTACATTCAGAGGTTGTCTTGATGAAGATTTCACGCGGTTTTGCCCTGTCCTGCCTGATGACCGTGGCCGCCAGCCCGGTGTTTGCCGCAGGTTTTAGCCTCGGTGACGTGGCCAACGCCGTTTCCAGCGCCCAGGGCAGCAACAACAAGGCGGCTGCAGCAGCGCCAAGTTCTCAGACCGCAGGCCTGCTGAGCGCCCTGACTTCGCAACTGAACGTCACCCCTGAACAAGCCGTCGGCGGTACCGGCGCCATGCTGGGCCTGGCCAAGAACCAATTGAGCAGCACCGACTATTCGCAATTGGGCAAAAGCGTGCCCGGCCTGGATAAGCTCGCGGGGAACAACTCCCTGGGCAGCCTCGGCGCCTTGAGCGGGATGCTCGGCCAGAGCGGCGGCAGCAAAACCAGCGGCCTGGACAGCGTGCTGGGCAACGTGAAGAACACCAACGACCTGAACACCGCCTTCAGCGCGCTGGGCATGGATAACAGCATGATCGGCAAGTTTGCGCCGGTAATCCTGCAATACCTGGGTGGCCAAGGCGCCAACGAATCGGTGCTGGGCAAACTCGCCTCGGCCTGGGGCACTGGCAGCTAAATAGGCTCCGCGCGCAGTTGGGCGATGCGCGCGTCCTTCTCCCTCCAGAGCTGGTTCACCCAGTTCTGGACGGTCTGGCGAAAGGCCGGATCATTCTCGTAATCGCCCTGCCATAGCGCCGGGTCGAGTTCCCGAGTGCGAATGTCGATGATCACTTTGGGCACCGCGCCGCTGATCAAATCCCAAAACCCTGGAATCTTTTGCTGCGGATAGACCACGGTCACGTCGAGCACGGCATCCAGTTGTTCACCCAGCGCTGCCAGTACAAACGCCACGCCGCCCGCCTTGGGTTTGAGCAACCGGGCATACGGTGAATCCTGCTGCTTGTGTTTGGCCGCGTTAAACCGCGTGCCTTCCAGGTAATTCACCACGGTCACCGGCTGGCGCTTGAACAGCTCGCAGGCCTCTTTGGTGATTTTCAGGTCCTGGCCTGCCAGCTCCGGGTGCTTGGCCAGGAACGCCTTGGTGTAGCGCTTCATGAAGGGGTAATCCAGCGCCCACCACGCCAGGCCGAGGAAGGGCACCCAGATCAGCTCTTTTTTCAGGAAGAATTTGAAGAACGGCGTGCGCCGGTTGAGCGCCTGGATCAGCGCCGGAATGTCCACCCAGGACTGATGGTTGCTGATCACCAGGTAAGAAGTGTCGCCGCGCAGGTCGCCGCCGCCGCGAATCTCCCAGTGGGTCGGGATGCATAGCGAGAAGATCAGCTTGTCGATTTCAGCCCAGGTCTCGGCGATCCACATCACGGCCCACGAGGCATAGTCGCGATAGCGCCCGGGCGCCACCAGCTTGAGCAGGGCAAACAGCATCAACGGCCCGAACAGCACCAGGGTGTTGAGCAATAGCAGCAGTGTGACGAAACAGCCGGTGAGCAGGCGGCGCATAAGTAACTCTTGGAATCCTGTGGGCGGGCCATGATAAGCAAGCTGAGTCTAGAGGCCAAATCGCAAATCGCTGGACGAATGTTTCACAATGTTCCCGGTATGGTTGAGAACTAACTAAGTGCTGCCTTTGCGGTCTAGAATCCGCCTACTTCTTTCGAGGAAATCACTTCGTGAAATTGCTCCTTGCCGCGTTCGCCCTCGTTCTTCCTGTTGTGGCTGCCCAGCCTGTCCTGGCCGCCGAACCGACCCTTTACGGTCGCTACGAATACATCCAGTTGCCGGAGATCGGCGAAACCTTCAAGGCCAAGATGGACACCGGCGCGCTGACCGCCTCGCTGTCGGCCCGAGACATCGAGACCTTCACCCGCGATGGCGACGATTGGGTGCGCTTCCGCCTCGGCGGCAAGGACGCTTCCAACAAAGTCTACGAACACAAAGTCTCGCGCATCAGCAAAATCAAGAGCCGCGCCGACGAAGACGATGACAAGGACGAGGCCACCGTGGCCAAGCGCCCGGTGATCGACCTCGAAATGTGCCTGGGCAACGTCAAGCGCACCGTTGAGGTCAACCTCACTGACCGCAGCAGCTTCAACTACCCGCTGCTGATCGGCGCCAAGGCCCTGCGTGAATTCGGCGCAGCGGTGAACCCGGCGCGTCGTTACACTGCCGACAAACCGGACTGCTGACGGACCCACATGCCGCATATCCTGATTGTCGAAGACGAAGCGGCGATAGCCGACACGCTGATTTTCGCCCTGCAAGGCGAGGGCTTCACCACCACCTGGCTGAGCCTTGGCCAGGAGGCGCTGGCCCATCAGCGCCAGTCGCCCGCTGACTTGATCATCCTCGACATCGGCCTGCCAGACATCAGCGGCTTTGAAACCTGCAAGCAATTGCGCCGTTTCAGTGAAGTGCCGGTGATGTTTCTCAGCGCCCGTGACGGCGAGATTGATCGGGTGGTGGGCCTGGAGATCGGTGCTGACGATTATGTGGTCAAGCCGTTCAGCCCACGGGAAGTGGCGGCGCGGGTGCGGGCCATCCTCAAGCGCGTCAGTCCAGGCGCCGCGCCTGCCGTGTTCCAGGTTGACCTGGAACGCATGCAAATCCATTACCGCGGTCAGCCCCTGAGCCTGACGCGTCATGAGTTTCGCTTGCTGCAAAGCCTGCTCGAGCAACCCGAACGCGTGTTCAGCCGCGAGCAACTGCTCGACGCGGTGGGCGTGCCTGCCGACGCTGGCTACGAACGCAATATCGACAGCCATATCAAAAGCCTGCGCAGCAAACTGCGAAGCGTGGCCGCCGACGCCGAGCCGATCCAGACCCACCGAGGCCTGGGTTACAGCTACAGCCCGAGCCATAGCTGATGCGCCTGGGGCTGCGGATTTTTCTGGTGTACGCGCTGTTTATCGGCCTCACCGGCTATTTTGTGCTCAACACCGTGATGAAAGAGATCCGCCCTGGCGTGCGCCAGTCCACCGAAGAAACCCTGGTGGACACGGCCAACCTGCTGGCCGAAATCCTGCGGCTGGACGTGAAGAACGGCACCCTCGGCCAAAGCCACTGGCCGGAGCTGCTCAAGGCCTACGGTAGCCGCCAGCCGGGCGCGACGATCTGGGGCCTGCCGAAAAACCAGGTCAACCACCGTATCTACGTGACGGACGCCAAGGGCATTGTGTTGCTCGACTCCACGGGCGAGGCGGTCGGCCAGGACTATTCCAAATGGAACGACGTGTACCTGACCCTGCGCGGCGAATATGGCGCGCGGTCGACCCGTAATGAGCTAAATGACCCTAACTCGTCGGTGATGCACGTGGGCGCGCCGATCCGCGACAACGGCCAGATCATCGGCGTGGTCACCGTGGCCAAGCCCAACAGCTCGTTGCAGCCCTATGTCGACCGTACCGAGCACCGCCTGCTGTGGTACGGCGCCGGCTTGGTGATCCTCGGCCTGCTGCTCGGCGCACTGTTGTCGTGGTGGCTGAGCGTAGCGCTGCATCGGCTGACGGCGTATGCCCAGGCCGTGAGCGAAGGTCGGCGCGCCGAGTTGCCGCATTACCGCGGCGGTGAGCTCAAGCAGCTGTCCACTGCCGTCGAGCACATGCGCACGCAGCTGGAGGGCAAGGCCTACGTCGAGCGTTACGTGCACACCCTGACCCACGAACTGAAAAGCCCGCTGGCGGCAATTCGTGGCGCGGCGGAGCTGTTGCAGGGCGACATGACCCGTGAGCAACAGCAGCGCTTCGTCGGCAATATCGACAGTGAAAGCGCGCGCTTGCAACAGTTGATCGAGCGCCTGCTGAACCTGGCCCAAGTGGAGCAGCGCCAAGGTTTGGAAGAGCAAGTCAGCATGCCGTTGGCGACCCTGATCGACGAGGTGCTCAAGGCTCAATGCGCGCGCATTGAAGGCGCCGGCTTGCAGGTCGAACAGGCGATTGGCGCGGATGTGAAGGTATTTGGCGAGCCGTTCCTGCTGCGCCAAGCCTTGGGTAATCTGCTCGATAACGCCCTGGACTTCACGCCGCCCGGTGGCACGTTGAGGTTCAGCGCACGCACGCAGCACAACGACGTGCAGGTCAGCCTGTTCAACCAGGCTGCGGCCATTCCCGACTACGCCTTGCCGCGCCTGAGTGAGCGTTTCTACTCGCTGCCACGCCCGGCGAGCGGGCGCAAAAGCACCGGGCTGGGCCTTAACTTTGTTGAAGAAGTGATGAAGCTGCACGGCGGCGCGTTGCAGATCGGCAATGTGCAAGGCGGCGTGCAAGTGGTGCTGCATCTCCACACAGTCTCCACATTGCCCACATAAATCTCCCATCTGCGCGGTTCACGCTCTGCCCATCAAAACAGGGAGAGCCCCATGAACCGCAGCCTGCTTTTCAAACTTGGCGCGATTGCGCTACTGATTCTGCTGTTGCTGATTCCGTTGCTGATGATCAACGGCATCATTGCTGACCGCCAATACGCCCGCGACAGCGTGCTGATGGATATCGCCCGTAGCTCCAGTTACAGCCAGCACCTCAACGGCCCGGTGATGGTGGTGCCTTATCGCAAGACCGTGCGCGAGTGGAAACTCAATGAAAAGCTCAATAAACGCTACGAGGAAACCCGTGAAGAGCGCGGTCGTCTGTATTTCCTGCCGGACCGCTTTGAGCTCGATGGCAAGGTGCAAACCGAGCTGCGGTCGCGGGGTATTTACCAGGCGCGACTGTTCCATGCCGACACCCGCATCAGTGGGCGTTTCGAGCTGCCTGCGCAGCTGGGCATCACGCAAGACTTTGCCGATTACCGCTTTGATCCAGCGTTTCTGGCGGTGGGCATCAGCGATATTCGCGGCATTGAAAACGCACTGAAACTGGAGCTGGGCGACCAACGCCTGGACTTCTCGCCGGGCACTCAAGTGGACTGGCTGGGGGAGGGCGTGCACGTGGCATTGCCGGAACAGGACAGCAAGAAACCGGCCGTGCTGGACTTCGCTTTTGACCTGCGCCTGCAAGGCACCGAACAACTGCAAGTGGTGCCGGTGGGCAAGGTCAGTGAGGTCTCGCTCGCATCGAACTGGCCCCACCCAAGCTTCATCGGCAACTTCCTGCCGGCTCAACGGGCCGTCACCGACAAAGGCTTCACGGCCAACTGGCAGACCACATTTTTCTCCACCAACCTGGAGCAAGCCCTGCAAACCTGCCTGGACGGGCGAAGCTGTGATGGCTTCAGCAACCGCAGCTTTGGCGTGAACTTCATTGACCCGGTGGACCAGTACCTCAAGAGCGACCGCGCGATCAAATACGCGCTGCTGTTTATCGCCCTGACGTTTGCCGGCTTCTTCCTGTTCGAAGTGCTCAAGAGCCTGGCGGTGCACCCGATTCAATACGCGTTGGTGGGCGTTGCCCTGGCGTTCTTTTACCTGCTGTTGTTGTCGTTGTCCGAGCACATCGGCTTTGGCCCGGCGTACCTGTTGTCGGCGAGCGCCTGTGTGTTGTTGATCGGCTTCTACGTGTGCCATGTGCTGCGCAGCATTGCCCATGGGCTGGGCTTTTCGGCGGGGCTGGCGGCTCTGTATGGCCTGTTGTACGGGCTGCTCAGTGCCGAGGATTACGCGCTGCTGATGGGCTCGCTGTTGCTGTTCGGGCTGTTGGGCACAGTGATGGTGCTGACGCGCAAACTCGATTGGTATGGCGTGGGCAAGCGCAAGGTGGCCGAGCCGCTGCAGTTTGACCTGGAGGCCGTGCAATGATCGGGTTACGGGAAGATCAGCAGGTAAAGACGCAATTGGTGGCGAGGATTAACCTGCTGTTCCCTGTTGTCGTTGTGGCGAGCGGGCTTGCCCCGCGTTGGGCTGCGCAGCAGCCCCAGAGCCCATCACAGAGGAGTGCCTGATGGACCGCAGTCTGATTGATTGGGGCGGCTTAGACACCCAACGCGGGGCAAGCCCGCTCGCCACAGGAAGCGGGCTCACTGCACAAGGTCAGATCGGCGGCTGGGTCTGCAGCATCGAAGGCCGCTGGCTGACCTTGGCGTACCAATCGGCAAGCTGGGGATTCGCGGCGCGCCATTGCAGGTCTGGGTGGCGGAAGTCGAGGTAGCCCAAGGCGCAGGCCACGCTGATCGACGCAATGTCGAAGTGGCTGGCCAGCTCGGCAATCGCATTGGCTTCCAACTCCGCGAGGGTGCGACGGATCTTGTTGCGCTGCTCATCCAGCCATTGGTCCCAGTGCTTTTCTGCCGGGCGCATGGCGGTTTCGTAACGCACCAGCACGGCGGCGTCCATGATGCCGTCGGCCATTGAGGCCAGGGTCAGGCGGCGCCAGCGTGCCGAGCCGTCGCGAGGGATCAGCGGGTTGCCGACATGCTGGTGGTCGAGGTAATCGAGGATCACCCGGCTGTCGTGCAGGGCGCTGCCGTCGGCCAGGCGCAGGGCCGGGATCTTACCCACGGGGTTTTCGTGCACCAGCTGCGCGTCCGGGTTGACCGGTGTCGGCATGCAGCCTTGCAGGGCCACGCGGTCCTGCTGGCCGGTTTCGATCAGCAGCACGCGGACTTTACGAACAAAGGGTGAGGCAGGGTTGTGAAACAAGGTCATGCTGGGCGTGGACATGGGCATTCCTCGAAATGGGCAGTGGCTAGCCTAGAGGGTTGCGCGGTGGCTGGCGAGGGGGGCTTTGGGTGTTTTTGAGGGCCTCATCGCAGGCACGCCAGCTCCCACAGGGGGAATGCATTTCAAGGTGGGAGCTGGCTTGCCGGCGATAGCGCCCTCAGCCGCGCCGCTTGAATAACGCCCAAACACCAATGACCGCAGGAATCCCCAAACCGACCCAGCTCAATGAGTCCCACAGCCCATCGCCGAGCAACGCGGCAAACAACCCGGCCGCGCTGAGCACGCCAATTCCCAGCGGAATGCCAAACACCTTCCAGAAGTTCGACTGCCGCGGCTTCATACCCTGGCCGCCTTGCGCCGCACGATCCACAGGTAAACGCCGCTGCCCAGCACGATGATGGTCAGCACATCGAGCACCGCCCAGAGAATCTTCATCGGCATGCCGCCGTAGTCACCAAAGTGCAATGGCTGCGACATGCCCATGGCGTCCATGTACCACGGCCGCTCAGCGATAGCGGTGACGGCCAGGGTGCTGGCGTCGATCAGCACCGGCGTGAGCAAGTGCGAGGTCAGGTGCGTGCTGCCCTTCATGAACACCGCGTAATGGTGCTCACTGGAAAAACGCGTGCCGGGGAAGGCGATAAAGTCCGGCTCCATGCCGGGCGCGGCCTTGGCGGCAATGCTCAGCAGCTCGGTGGCCGGCGCGCGTTGGGTCAGTGGCGGCGCGTTTTTGTAGGGTTCGATCATCGCGCTGAGGCTGTCCTGGCGCCAGGCGGCGATGATCAGGTCGGCGCAGGCGCTGATCACACCGGTCACACCCACTACCAGCGCCCAAGTCAGCGTGACCACGCCGATCAGGTTGTGCAGGTCGAGCCAACGCAAGCGCGTGGACTTGTCCTGGCGCACGGTGGCGAACTTCAAGCGGCGCATGAACGGCAGGTACAGCACCGTGCCCGAAACAATCGCCAGCACAAACAAAAGGCCCATGAAGGCCAGCAGCAACTTGCCCGGCAGGCCGGCGAACATGTCCACATGCAGGCGCAGCAGGAACAGCGTCAGCCCGCCATTGGCCGCTGGGGTTTCGACGGCTTCACCGGTGCGCGCATCGAGCATGAAAGTGTGCGACGAGTTGGGTTCGGTGCCAGCCGTGGCGGCCATGATTGCGATCACGCCGTTCTTGTCGTCTTCGTCCCACGCCAGGTATTGCATCGCCTCACCCGGGCGATGCACCTGGGCTTTGGCCACCAGTTGCTCAAGGTTCAGCTGCGGGGTATCGGCGGGCATCTGCGCCAGTTCAGGCTCATTGCCCAGCAGGTGATCGATCTCATGGTGAAACACCAACGGCAGGCCGGTGAGGGCGAGCAGCAGCAGGAAGACTGTGCAGATCAGGCTGGTCCAGGTGTGGATGAAGGACCAGCGGCGGATGGTTTTGCTTTTCATTTTCTAGCCTTCAGACACACCGAAGCCGCCCCGGGGGACGGCCTGGTTATTAGCTCAGCCAATTACCACTGGTAGGTAGCGCTGGCGACTACGCTGCGCTGGTCACCGAAGTAGCAGTAGTTGCCGTCGCAGGTGGAAAGGTAGTCTTTGTTGAACAGGTTGGTGGCGTTCAATTTAACCGATGCGCCTTTCAGGCTGTTATTCAGACGGCCCAGATCGTAATGCACCGAACCATCGAACACGGTGTAGGCGTTGGCCTTGCCCAACCAGGTGTTGGCCTGGTCGCCATAGGTGTTGCCAGTGTAGCGGGCACCAAAACCGATACCGAAACCGTCAAGTACGCCGCTGTGCCAGGTGTAGTCAGTCCACAGCGAGGCTTGCTGGTTTGGCATCAATGTCAGGCGGTTGCCTTTGTAGATGCCTTTTTGCACCTCGGATTTTGCCAGGGTGTAGGCGGCGATGACCTTGAGGTTCTCGTTCACGTCAGACACGGCTTCCAGTTCCAGGCCCTTGACCTTCACTTCGCCGGTCTGGCTGTTGATTTGCTGGCCGCCTGAGCCGAGGGTGGTCACCTGCACGTTCTTCTGGGTCAGGTCATAGACCGCCGCGCTCAGCAACGTGTTGGAGCCGGGCGGCTGGTACTTCACCCCCATTTCCCACTGTTTGCCTTCGGTCGGTTTGAACGTCTTGAGCGCATTGGTATCTGCGTTGCTCGCCGGCTGGAACGACTCGGCGTAAGACAGGTACGGTACGAAGCCCGAATCGAACACATAGCTCAGCGCCGCGTTGCCACTGAAGTGTTTGATGCGGTCGGTGTTGGTCGCATCGTTGTCGTTGAAGTAGGTGGTGCCTTGATGCACCCAGTCTTCACGCCCGCCCAGGGTCAGGCGCCACTTGTCCAGAGCCATCTGGTCCTGCACGTAGAGGCCGGTTTGCACGGTTTTCTGGTTGTAGTCGTAAAACGGTCGGACATCCGTCGGGCGCAGCGTCGGCTGGGTGTTGATCGGGTTGAAGATGTTGATACCCGACGCTGTACCGTATATCGCGCGGTAAGAGGTATCGGTACGTTGGTGATCCAGGCCCAGTAACAGCGTGTGGGTAATGTCGCCCGTTGCGAAGTCAGCCTGGAAGTTGTTGTCGAGCGCCAACTGGCCGATGCTTTCGTCAACGTTGGTGGTCGACCGGCTGATATTGCCCGCCGCATCGGCCGGGGAGTAGGCAAAGGAACCCACGGTCAGTTGCTGGAAATCCAGCTCCGACTTGGTGTAACGCAGGTTCTGCTTGAACTGCCAGGTGTCGTTGAAACGGTGCTCGAACGCATAGCCCAGTGCGTAGTAGGTACGGTCGTAGAACTCGTAGTCCGGATCGCCGAGGTTCTTGTGGTGGGAAACGTCGCCCAGCGGCGATTTGATCTTGGTGCCCTGGATCGGCATGAACTGGCTGGTGGTGCCGGTATCGTCGCGGGTGAACTGCGAGAGCAGGGTCAGCTTGGTGTCGGTATCAATATTCCAGGTCAGGCTCGGCGCGATGTTGTAGCGCTTGTTGTCGATGTGATCGACCTGGGTGCCGGCATCGCGTACTACGCCGCTGACGCCGAACAGGAACTGGCCTTCATCATCGATTTTGCCGGTGCTGTCGAAGTTGATCTGGCGGTAGTTGTCACTGCCGTATTGCAACTGGATAGCATGGCTCGATTCCTCGCTGGGACGGCGGCTGACCATGTCCAGCAGGCCGCCCGGTGGTGTTTGGCCATAGATCGACGAGGCGGGGCCACGCAGCAGAGCGAGACGGTCAAGGTTCCAGGTTTCGGCTTTTGGGTTGGCGTACACGCCGCGCGGCAATGGCAGGCCGTCGAGGAATTGCGTCGGTTCGAAACCGCGCACGCGCATCCAGTCGTAACGGGTGTCGCTGCCGTAGCTGGACGATACGATGCCGGGCATGTATTTGACGGCATCATCGAGGTTCTGGACGTTGCGGTCCTGCATCTGCTCGCGGGTCGCAACAGAGATCGAGCGCGGTGCTTCAACCAGTGCGGTGTCGGTTTTGGTGCCGGCCGCAGTGCGCGTCGCCAGGTAGCCAGTCACCGGGCCCCATGCACTTTCAGTGTTGCCTTGAGCAATGATGCTGGTCTCAGCCAACGCCACGACACCTTCCGGAATCGCCACCAGCGTAAACGTGCCTGCGCTGCTTTGCTCCAGTTGCAGCCCGGTGCCACGCAACGCCTCTCGCAGCGCGCCCTGCGCATCGAACTGGCCTTTGACCGGTGCCGAGGTCTTGCCCGACGCCAATGCTGGGTTCAGGGTCAGCGCAAGGCCGGCCTGGCTGGCGATCTGGTTGAGCGTGCTGGCCAACGGCGCAGCCGGCAGGTTGTAGACGCGCACGCTGGAAGCCTGTTCGGCGGCGATCAGCGTGGTGCTCGCCAGCGGGGCGCTCAGGGCGATGGCCACGGCTAACAGGCTGGGGCGCAACAAGGTGTCTAGCGTGCGGGACATAGGGCGGCTCCTGAATGGAAACATTTCTCAATTGCCTAGGTGCCGGACGAGAATCAAAAAGTGATAGGGCCAAGCGAAAATAAATCTGCGAATGTGCGCAACTGTTCGTACGGCATGGCCCTCAAGACTCAGGGTAGCTGGGTTTTTCAGCCGACCGCCCACTGCAGTTTGTCGGCCAGGGCGTCGGGGTAGTGATCGGTCTGGGTGATTGCCGCGCGTGTGGCTGCGCCATGACCGAAGGCTTCGATCAACACGTCAACCTGTGTGGCCAACAAGTCGCTCAGCGAGTCAAGCCGTGCCTCAAGGGCGCGGTAGCGGGCGATGTCCATAAGGCCTTCGCTGATGAACCAGGCAGCATGCTTGTTCAGGTAGTCCAACACGTAGAGGCCGCACAGCGCGTTGCCCAGTTCCTTGGCCAACCCTCGGGGCAGCAAGCTGCCGGCGCGGATTGCGCTTTGGATGGCAAGGCGCTGGGCGTAGGCCTCTCCTGCGCGGGCAACGACCATCAACTGCGCGTTCCAGACCTGCATGTCGTCCTCTCCCTCGCCACGGTGCCGGGCAACATGGTCGGCCACCTGCTTGAGCAGACGGTACTCCAGGGTGTGAGCCATGGCTTGCCAGTATTCGGTGTCATCCAGCCCGGCCTGGGGGTTGGGCGGTGTGGGTTCACTCAAGGGTTGGCCGATCAGTACCTTGGCGGCGTCCAGCAGGATCATGCGGTTATTGCCACCGGCGTCCTGGTAGATTTTGGCCATGCCTTCGTAGTCGGCGAAGCGATTGAGGTTGAGCGCACCGGCCACCCCGCAGCGCAACCGACACTCTGTCGCCAGCGCCTCGGCGGCGGGTGCACACAGCGCCTTGGTCAGCGCCAGGGTTTGGCTGATGGCGGCCCACGGTGTCCACGTCACGTCGCCTGTGCCGGTGGTGTGCAGTGACGCCTGACTGGCCGTGCCTTCAATCCACAGGCGGGCGGAGTCGTTGGCAAAGCACTTCATGACATACGCCGTGGCCAGGCAACCGAACAGCGCGCGGCGTTGGGTGCGAAAAGCCAACAGGCCGGTGCCGTTGCCGATCCGCGCCTGGGTCGTGCGTCGGTTGGCATGGGTCAGGGCCAGGGTTGAACAGGCAAGCATCACCGAACTCAAGCCGACGCCGACCATCGCCCACACATTCTTGGGCGCAAACAGTGAGCGAATCAGGCGACGGTCCGTACTGCCCAATGGGTCGTGGAACTGATTGGACGCGTCGATCGAAGCGCCATCGCGCAGCCACGCGTCGAAGGGCAGGCGCACGTTGTCAAAACTCGCCAGGCCGTAATCCAGCGGCACCGCGCGAATTTCCGCCGGTGACGACATGGAAACTCCCGGGCGCGGACCGTTGGCGTCACTCAATGGCAGCATGAATGCGAATACGCCACAGGGCTGGCCCTGAACGATCACTTGGGCAAACACCACGCCCAGCTTGTCCAGGTTGCTGATCCCGACGTTGGCGAATTTAAGCGCGGCCTTGTTCGGTGTGTTCAGCACGAAGGTGCGCGTGTCGGCGTCGAATACGGCCTCGACACGCGCGCCCATGTGGGAGTTGCTGCGACCTATCTCGGTCAGCGCGTAAACCCCCAGACGCTCACCGGCCTCCAGCTTGCGTCGCCACTGAGTGGCGCTCGGGTGATCCTGCTCGAACGCCAGCAGCGTACCGATACACAACCCCTGCTGAATCACGCAGCCCATGAACAGCGAGGGATCATTGAGCGCCGCGTGGGTGGCCTCGGCCATCAATAACTGCGGCTGCGCAAAGCCATGGATACCGTCGGGCAGCTGGCGCATCAGGTGCTGCAAGCGCTGGTAGGTGTGCCGATGGCCATCATGAAAACTCTGGTTAGCGCGAGGATGGAGTTCGGGGTCGCTGAAAACCTTCGCCATCTGCGCGTGAACTTCGGCATCGACTGGCCCGTTGGCCAGCTGGCGCAAGGCAACCACGGCCTTGTGTGCTTCGGGCACACTGACCAGCAAATGGCGCAGGGTTTCGATAGGTTGCGCCAGCGGCGCGTAGGTCTGCGCGGGGTGCAGGCTTTTGCGTATGCACACCGACAGGCCGCTGTTCACCCCAAGGTCGATAAACACGGTGTGTTTGTCCGTCGGCAGTTGCGCCAACGTGTGGGGCAGGTTGGTGGGTTGCGTGACGCCCAGGGTAAACATGTGATGCAAATCGTCCTCGGGTTCGTAGCGACGCCCCAGCACGGTTGAGTAGATCGGTGTTTTGAAGGGTTTGGGTGCCAGCGGCTGCAGGTTTTCGTGAAGTCGCCGGGCGACTTCCGTGTGAGGCGGATAGTGCGACGCGTAAGCGATCGAGACCGGGCGCAAGGGATGCGCGCTGTCATCGTGGTGAGCAAGCAGGTGCTCCAGGTCTGCGGTCTCGCCGCTGATGATGCATTGGGCTGGCGCGTTGACGGAGCCCAGCACCAGATTCGACTCGGGGTAGCGGTCCAGCAGCGCTTGCGTGTCCTGCGCTGAAAGGTTGACCAGCAGCATGCTGCCTCGCCCCTCCTCGCTGCGGTAGGCCGCGTTGAGGGCGCAGACCGCGCGGGCACCCTGGGCAATGTCGAGCACGCCGCCACACACCCGGGCAGCAATTTCGCCGAAGCTTTGCGCAACAATCAGGGAGGGAACAATACCCGTTGCCTGCAGCAACTGGTTAAGCACCACCGCAGCGCCATACAGCGCCAGTTGCGCCACACCCGAAGGCAGCGGCAGGGCGTGATCGCGGGTCAACAGAACCTGGGTGATCAACCCCGGATGGGGATCAGGTTCGTGCGCCGCCGCCTCGGTTTCGATGATTGCCAGAATCGTGTCAATTCGGTCCCTGGTTTCGGGCACATGCTGATACAGCTCTGCCAGAGCGCCGCACGGATCGCTCCCTTGGCCAGGAAAGGCGAAGACATAGTTCTGACTGTAGATGTTGAGTTGGGTTGACATGGGTCCATCCTCGTTAGCCGAACAGGATCGCTTCACCAGCAGGGTGCTGGAAAAAACGAAGGCTCATTGGATGGCAAAAAAAAGGGCGACGTACCTGTGAGAAATGACAGTTTTTTGTAACGTTTCGAGATAGGCTCGATTCAATTATTGCTAACCGAACCGCCTTGTGCCGGCCTTGCGACCACCTGGGTCCACCACGGTGTGTGCTGCTCGATCTGTACCGGCAGCGTCGGCAGCAGCGCGTTCAGCGCCAGCGTCGTGTCGTGCAGCGGGAAGCTGCCGGTGATGCGCAGATCGGCCACGGTTTTATCCACACCCAGATAACCGCTGCGGTAGCGGCTGAGGTCCTCGACCACATCGCCCAGGCGGGCGTTGTCGACCACCAGCATGCCGCGCGTCCAGGCGTCGGCGGCGGCAGAGACGGCACGCGCAGGGTCGAGGCTGTCGCTGCGCATCAGCACTTGCTGGCCTTCCTTGAGGATCTGTTCTTTGTGCAGCGCCTGGGGCTGAGCAGCCACGGCGGACTGCAGCACGCTCAGGCGTGTGGCGTGGTCTTCGCGCTTGACGATAAACCGCGTCCCCAGCGCTCGCAGGCTGCCATCGCGGGTTTGTACATAAAACGGGCGCGCATCGTTGTGGCCGGTTTCGACCAGAATTTCGCCTTCCTGCAACACGATCAGCCGGCGTTTTTCGTCGAAACGCACGTCGATGGCCGTGTGGGTATTGAGGTTGATCAGCGTGCCGTCCGCCAGTTTCAGCGTGCGTTGCTCGCCCGTGGCGGTGCGTTGGTCGGCCAGCCAATAATGGATCGGCACATAACGCTCACCGGCAAACAAGGCCAGGGCGCAGAGCAGCGCGATGCTTGCCACGCCGCGTCCAAGCTTGCGCACGCGCTGGCGAATGCCTTCGCGCGACTGCAGCAGCGCCGCGCGCGCGGGCCCTGAGGCCACGCTGAAGCGCTGGTCGAGCATGCCCAGCTGGCGCCAGGCGCGCGCATGTTCTTCATCGCTGGCCAGCCATTTGGCGAATTCTTCCTGTGCAACGAAGCTGCCGTCACCTGAATCCAGCGACAGTTGCCACGCAATCGCGGCATCCAGCACGCGCGCCGAGACCGGCTTGGCGCTGACCACGCTCACAGCGGCTCGCCATACAGTGCGATGTAACACTGGCGAATGCCTTGGGCCAGGTACTGGCGCACGCGGGGCACCGACACGCCAAGACGCTGGGCAATGTCGGCGTGGCCCAGGCCGTCGAGGCGGTTATAGAGGAAGGCGGCGCGGGCCTTACTCGACAGTTTGCCGAGCAAGCGGTCGATGGCCTTGAGGTCTTCGAGGATCAGTTGCTGCTCTTCCGGCGACGGGTGTTCGCTTTCCGGGATCAGCATCAGTTCAGTGAGGTAGGCCTGTTCCAGGGCCGCGCGCCGGAAGTAGTCGAACAGCAGCCCCTTGGCGATAGCCACCAGAAACGCCCGTGGCTCACGGGGTTCGCGCAACTCGTCACGGCCCAGCAGGCGCATGAACGTGTCCTGGCTCAGGTCTTCGGCGCGGCTGGGGCAGGCCACATTGCGCCGCAGCCACGCCAACAGCCAGCCACGATGGTCGCGATACAACGCGCCAACAAGCTCAGTGTGTGGGGTCTGGACCGACGACAAGGCATCACCGAATAAACAAGGGGTTTAAACTAACGAGAATTATTCGCGATTGTGTCAGAGGCAAGGAACGCGCGCAATTGGCGTCTGTCGGGCGGTGCTATTAAAACGATGGCGCTTGTTTGCGCCGTTTCCATTGGCTCACGCGTGCTTGAAGTGCCTGCGGGGAGTCGATGTGCTGCGCACGCGCACGGCTCAACAGGATGAGCATCAACTCTGCCGTGGCCAGGGCGTCGGCGCTGGCGTGATGGCGCTCACCGACCTGCAGCTTGAAGTGGTTGATCCAGTCGTCCAGCCCGGCTTCACGGATATTCGCGTCGGGGCACAGCAGCGGGGCGATGTCGGCGACGTCGAGGAACGGGTGCGCCAGGCGATAGCCCAGGCTGTCCTTGAGCGCGCGGCTCAGCATGTGTTGGTCGAAAGGGGCATGGAACGCCAGCAGCGGGCTGTCGCCAACAAACGCCATGAAGTCCAGCAGCGCCTCGACCGGGTCGGTGCCGGCGGCGATGGCGCTGGGGCCCAGGCCGTGAATCAGCACGCTGGGGCTGAGCTTCGTTTCGGCACAATGCAAGGTGCGCTCGAACATTTGCGAAAAATCCACCGCACCGTCCTCAATCACCACCGCGCCAATGGACAGCACGTGGTCGCGGTTGAGGTTCAGGCCGCTGGTTTCCAGGTCGACCACTACCCAGCGCTGGTTGCGCAAGGCGCCATCCCCCAGCACGGCAGGTGCGGGCAGCTGCGCCAGGCGCCTCTGCTGAGTCGCGTCGAGCCCGGGCTTTTTCGCACGCAGCCAGTTGAACAAACTCACAGTTGGTACCGAAAGGTCAGGCTGCTTTGCAGGCGCTGCGCCTGACGCAGGGATTCACGCAGGATGCGCCGGTCCAGGTGGTTGAGGCTGTCGGGGTCGACGCGGTTGGAATACGGCTGGTTCTCGCGGGTTTGCAGTTGGTGCTGCTGCATGCGGGTTTGCTGGATGAAGTGGTAGGCCTCTTCGTACGCGGCGCCGTCCAATCGCTCGATGACTTCTTTGTCCACCAACTGGCGCAGCCGCTCCAGGGTGTTGTTGGCGTGGATGCCATTGGCCAGGGCCAGCAGGCGCGCGCCATCGACAAAGGGCGTGAGGCCCTGCACCTTGAGGTCGAGGGTGGCCTTTTCGCCACCTTTGCGTGTCAGCACAAAATCGCGGAAACGCCCCACCGGCGGGCGCTGACGCAAGGCGTTTTCGGCCAGCATGCGTTGGAACAGCCGGTTGTCCGCGACTTGATCGAGAATGCCCTGGCGCAGTTGTTCGCAGCCCTGTTCATCGCCCCACACCACGCGCAAATCGAAATAGATGCTCGACCCCAGCAGGTTCTCCGGCGTGGCCTCACGGATAAACGCCCCGAAGCGCCGCGCCCATTCGGCCCGCGACAGGCAAAGTTCAGGGTTACCGGCCATGATGTTGCCCTTGCACAGGCTGAAGCCGCACAACGCCAGGCTCTGGTTGATCTGCTGTGCCAAGGGCAACAAGCGGCAGCGAATCTCGGCGGCTTCGGCGGCATCCTTGGCGTCGAACAGGATGCCGTTGTCCTGGTCGGTATACAGCGTCTGCTCGCGGCGGCCCTCGCTGCCAAAACATAACCAACTGAACGGCACGCCGGGGTCACCCTTGTCGGCCAGGGTCAGTTCGATCACCCGGCACACGGTGTGATCGTTGAGCAGCGTAATAATGTGGGTGATCTGGGTGGACGACGCGCCATGGGCGAGCATGCGTTCGACCAATTGGCCGATCTCACCGCGAATTGCCACCAGGTTTTCCACGCGTGGCGCATTGCGGATGGTGCGCGCCAAGTGCACCAGGTCCACCCGTTGTAGGGAAAACAGGTCGCGCTCGGAGACCACGCCACACAAGCGCTGGTCTTTGACCAGGCACACATGGGCGATGTGCCGTTCGGTCATGGCAATCGCGGCGTCGAAGGCGCTGTGGTCCGGGCTCAAATAGAACGGCGCCTGGGTCATATGGCATTCGATGACCTGATTGAAGTCACTGATGCCATCGGCCACTACCTGACGCAGGTCGCGCAAGGTGAAAATCCCCAGAGGCGCCTTGTGTGCGTCGACGATCACGATGCTGCCCACTTGCTGCTCATGCATCAGGGTGACCGCCTCGCGCAGCGGCGTGCTCGGGCTGCAAGTGACGGGATGGCGCATGGCCAATTCGCCCAAGCGCGTGTTCAACGAGTATTGGGTGCCGAGGGTTTCCACGGCTTTTTGCTGCACCTGCTGGTTCACTTGGTCCAGCAGGCTGCTGACGCCGCGCAGGGCGAAGTCGCGAAAAGGGCTCGAAAGCGCGAACAGCTTTATAAAGGCCGGCTTGTTCAGTTGCAGGCAGAAGGTGTCTTCGGCGGCCTTGTGCTCGGTGCGGGTCGCGCGTTCGCCCAGCAGCGCAGCGAGGGGGAAACACTCGCCGGTGGTGATTTCGAAGGTGGTTTGCGTCGCCTCTTGATTGAGCAGCGGGCGCTCGCCGACCACGCGGCCTTGCTTGACGATGAAAAAGTGCTCCACCGGCCCGCCCGACGGTTTGAGGATGCTGTCGCCTTGGCCGTAGAAGCGCAGTTGGCACTGTTCGACCAGATACGCCAGGTGTGCGTTTTCCATCTGGTTGAACGGGGGAAAGCGTTGCAGGAATTGCAGGGTGCCGTGGATGTTCTGCAACACGGCGGTTTTTCCCGCCTGCGTGAAAGCATCAGCTTTACTCATAACAGTGACCGCAGTTTCTTGTCGTTATCGTCCTTTATGGTCGGCCCCCGTGCCCTGGGTGCCCATTGGACGTAAGTCTAGGTAGCGGTCAAACCATTGGCGACTAGGGAAAAACCTTACATGGCTACCGTGCAAACCCCGTAGAACGCCCACTAGTCAAACTTTCCGACGAAGTGCACATTGTTCGCCCTTCCGCAGATGTCTGACGAGTGTGCTGGGAGATTGATGAAAACTGCTGAGAAACGTATGCCCGACCACGATATTTTGAGTGATGCAGAGCGCGAGGCACTGAGCGCTGTGATGCTGGAGCCTGATTTACCGCCACAACGTGTGTTGATCGTCGACGACGACAAAGATGCACGCGAATTGCTGGCGGAGATTCTGGGCCTGGACGGCATTCGCTGCATGACCGCCGACAGTGGAGAGGCGGCGTGGGACTTGTTGAGCTCCAGCAGCTCCATCGGTTTGCTGATTACCGACCTGCGCATGGCGCCGAGCAATGGCCTGGAATTGATTCGCCAAGTGCGCAGCTCTCCTCGGGCGGCACTACCGATCATCATCATGTCCGGGGACGCTGAAGCGCCGGATGTCATCGATGCGATGCACTTGAGTGTGGTGGACTTTTTGCTCAAGCCTATCGACAGCGTGAAGTTGGCGAAGATGGTCAAGCGCGAGTTGGGAATGGCGCAGTAACTTCCACTGGTCGGTATCAGGCGAGCACTGTCAATTCTGACAGTATGCAAGCAGTAGGTGGGGCTGTTTACTGGATGAGTGCGCGGCGGTCGGGAACGGTCGCCCCCTTCACTCACCACCAGGAGTCAGTCATGAAAATCGCTGGCAAGATTAAAGCGGATATTTTCCACAACGGTAAGCTTTTACGCACCACCAGCTCCACGAGCGTTTCGGGTGACAGTAATCACTTTCAAAGTACAGATTCTGCGACCCGTACTTCAGTCTCGATGTCATTTGTTCCCGCCATCGAGGATGGCACCACGACGTACAAGTTCGAGGAGGCTGATTCCAGATTCGGATGCAGCATGGGCGATATGCTTCTGCCTGTTGCCGGTACGGTTGAAGTGACGTCCGCCAACTCAACCGACAACTTAAAATATACGTTCAGTGGGAAGTTTAACGATGGAAGGCGCGACCTGGAGATCAAGGGGACGGCTGAGTTGAACTACCTCTATCCGTGACTTGATTGCTCTTGCAGGATCAGTCCCTGATCTTTTGATCAGGGACGTCTCCATTTGCTAGTTACACACCCATTTTGGCTTTGAACTCACGGCGCCGACGGTGCAACACCGGCTCGGTGTAACCATTGGGTTGCTTGGTCCCTTCAATCACCAACTCCACCGCTGCCTGGAACGCGATGTTGCTGTCGAAATCCGGCGCCAAGGGCGATACAGGGCATCCCCGCATTTTGACGGTCTACCACCGGCGCCATGCGCTTGAGGCTTTCCATCACTTGGGCTTCGTTGACGATGCCATGGCGCAGCCAGTTGGCGATGTGCTGGCTGGAGATGCGCAGGGTGGCGCGGTCTTCCATCAAGCCGACGTCATTGATGTCTGGCACTTTCGAGCAGCCGACGCCTTGATCGATCCAGCGCACGACATAACCGAGGATGCCTTGGGCATTGTTGTCCAGCTCGTTGCGGATTTCTTCGTCGGACCAATCGGTGTTGCTGGCCAGAGGAATGGTCAGGATATCGTCCACCGACGCGCGCTCGCGTTTGGCCAGTTCGGCCTGACGCGCGAACACATCGACCTTGTGGTAATGCAGCGCGTGCAGTGCAGCCGCCGTGGGCGAAGGTACCCAAGCGGTGTTGGCGCCGGCCAGTGGGTGAGCGATTTTCTGTTCAAGCATCGCCGCCATCAGGTCGGGCATCGCCCACATGCCTTTGCCGATCTGCGCACGCCCTTGCAGGCCGGTGCTCAGGCCGATATCGACGTTCCAGTTCTCGTAGGCGCCGATCCATTTCTCGGCCTTCATGGCCGCCTTGCGCACCACCGCGCCGGCCTCCATGGAGGTGTGGATTTCGTCGCCGGTGCGGTCGAGGAAGCCGGTGTTGATAAACACCACACGCTCGCTGGCAGCCTTGATGCAGGCCTTGAGGTTGACTGTGGTGCGGCGCTCCTCGTCCATGATCCCGACTTTGAGCGTGTTGCGCGGCAGGTTCAGCACGTCTTCGATACGGCCAAACAGCTCGTTGGTGAACGCAGCTTCTTCCGGGCCATGCATTTTCGGTTTAACGATGTACACGGAGCCGGTGCGGCTGTTCTTGCGGCTGCTGGTACCGTTGAGGCTGTGGATCGCCGCCAGGCTGGTGAGCAGACCGTCGAGAATGCCTTCCGGTACTTCGTTGCCGTCTTTGTCGAGGATCGCGTCGATGGTCATCAAGTGGCCAACGTTGCGCACGAACAGCAGCGAACGGCCGTGCAAGGTCACGTCCTGGCCATCCACGCCGGTGTAGACGCGGTCGGGGTTCATGGTACGGGTGAAGGTCTTGCCGCCCTTGGCCACTTCTTCGGCCAGGTCGCCCTTCATCAGGCCGAGCCAGTTGCGGTAGATCACCACTTTGTCATCGGCATCCACGGCGGCGACGGAGTCTTCGCAGTCCATGATGGTGGTCAGCGCGGCTTCCATCAGCACGTCTTTGACGCCGGCCGCATCGGTCTGGCCGACAGGCGTGCTGGCGTCGATCTGGATCTCGAAATGCAGGCCGTTGTGTTTCAGCAAAATGGCGATCGGCTGGTCCGCCGGCCCCTGGAAACCGATCAGTTGTGCATCATCGCGCAGGCCGCTGTTGCTGCCGCCTTTGAGGCTGACGATGAGCTTGCCATCAGCGATCTTGTAGCCGGTGGAATCGACATGGCTGCCGGCGCTGAGCGGCGCGGCTTCGTCGAGAAAAGCACGGGCGAAGGCAATCACTTTGTCGCCGCGCACTTTGTTGTAGCCCTTACCCTTCTCGGCGCCGTCGGCTTCGCTGATGGCGTCGGTGCCATACAGCGCGTCATACAGCGAGCCCCAGCGCGCGTTGGATGCGTTGAGGGCGAAACGGGCGTTCATCACCGGCACAACCAGCTGAGGGCCGGCCATGCGGGCGATTTCGTCATCGACATTTTGGGTCGAGGCCTGGAAGTCTGCGGCTTCTGGCAGCAGGTATCCGATGTCTTGCAGGAAGGCTTTGTAGGCCTCCGGGTCGTGGGCCTGGCCGGCGTGGGTCTGGTGCCAGGTATCGATCCGCGCCTGGAAATCGTCGCGTTTGGCGAGTAGGGCTTTGTTCTTCGGTGCCAGGTCGTGAATGACCTTGTCGGCGCCGGCCCAGAACTGGTCGGCAGTGATGCCGGTACCGGGAATGGCTTCGTTGTTCACGAAGTCGAACAGGACTTTGGCGACCTGCAGGCCACCGACTTGAACGTGTTCAGTCATTGCTTGCCTCACTCTGCGGAGCTTATGCGCTTTTCAGCTTTTCAATTTACCAATGAAGCCTCTGGCCATTTAAACCACGAACCCGATCCCCCAGTACATGCCGTTAAGGCGGCTGGGCTGGCGGGTTGTCGCGATACGTTGGTGCCTTGGCAGACATCGACCTAACGTTATGTAGTGCGCGGTTTTGCATACTACATGATGAGTTGCGGTTGTGAAAATTTGACTAAATACGTCGTTTAGCGACCCACTTTGGTCGTGCGGTCACAGTGGGGTATTGGATGTTCTCAAAAAACTATCAGATTGTTCCAGATAAATATAAAAATGGTACACGATTTGTTTTCGAGGGCGCCTGCGTCCACCTTGTAGATTGAATTCAGAGGGCTTCGCCATGGACCATCTTGTACTCACTATTATTGCCGCCGACAAACCCGGCCTGGTTGAACGCATTGCGCAGAATATTGCCGCCCACGATGGCAACTGGCTGGAGAGCCGAATGGCGCACATGGCCGGGCAGTTTGCCGGGATCCTGCGGGTCAGTGTTCCCGCCGAAAGTCGTCAGGGTTTGGTGAACGCGCTGGAGGACTTATCCACACACGGCATTCGCGTGCTGGTGGGTGAGGGCAGTTCAGGGCAGACCGCGGCGTCCAAGGCGATCCTGATGACGCTGGTGGGCAACGACCGTTCGGGCATCGTGCGCGAGATCACGGCGCTGTTGAGCAAACAGGGGGTGAACCTTGAAAGCCTGAGCACGGATGTGCGCCCGGCGCCCATGAGCGGTGATCCGTTGTTTACCGCCGAGGCATTGCTGCAGGTGCCGACAGCGTTATCCCTGGATACCTTGCAACTGTCCCTGGAAACCCTGGCGGATGACTTGATGGTCGAGTTGCACCACGAAGAATAACGCCCCACAGGGTTATGCATGGAAATCTTGCATGGGCCTGTGGATAACCTGTAGAGACCCGGCGCCAGGCCACGCCGGCCGGGCTTCTTCTCGAGTTGAGCAAAAAACGAGCAGTTTCAAGGGCTTGTGCACAAATGGCGGGGATCAGGTTGTGGATAACCTTGGGGTTGATGTCTGCAAGCCAGGCCCGCTGTGGCTTGCAGAGGTTTGTACGTTATTTGATCAGCGTTTGCGGAGGGTCAGCCAGGCGTCCAGGCTGTAGACCACCAGGCCGGCCCAGATAAACGCGAACGCGATCAGCGTGCTGGTGGCCAAGTGTTCGCCGAACAGGAACACCGCTTCCAACAGCACCAGGGTGGGCGCCACATACTGCAAAAAACCCAGGGCGGTGTAGGGCAAATGCCGCGCAGCAGCGTTGAAACACACCAGCGGGATCAGCGTGACCGGGCCGGCCGCCACCAGCCACCAGGCTTCGGAAGTGCCCCAAAACTCAAGCTGTGCGCTGTGCGCCGACGGGTTGAACAGCAGCCAGGCGACAGCGATCGGCACCAGCATCCAGGTTTCCACCACCAACCCCGGTAGCGCCTTGACGGGCGCCTGCTTGCGGATCAGCCCGTAAAAGCCAAAGGTCAGCGCCAGCACCAGCGACACCCACGGCAAACTGCCCACCTGCCATACCTGCTGCGCCACGCCCACCGCCGCCAGCCCGACGGCCATCCACTGCAAGCGCCGCAGGCGTTCGCCGAGAATCAGCATGCCCAGCAGCACATTCACCAGCGGGTTGATGTAATAACCCAGACTCGCTTCGAGCATGCGCCCGCTGTTGACCGACCACACATACGTCAGCCAGTTGGCGGCAATCAACGCACCGCTCAGTGCCAGAATCGCCAGGCGCTTGGGGTTATCGCGCAGTTCACGAAACCAGCCCGGGTGTTTCCACACCATCAACAGCAAACCGCCAAACAGCGCCGACCACAGCACGCGGTGCACGATGATTTCGGCGGCGGGAACGCTGGCGATGGCTTTGAAATAGATCGGGAACAGGCCCCAGATGACATAGGCGCTCAGGCCCAGGATGTAACCCTTGCGGGGGTTGGCGGGTTGCATTGCAGAATCCTTGCATAGGCAGCTGACAAAGGCGCAATTGTAAGGATTTTTGTCAGGCGATGGGACGCTGCTTTTCTGTGGGACCTTGCCTGCGATGGCGTCACCTCGATGTGACTGATACACCGAGGTGCTTGCATCGCAGCGATGCGGTGACCCGACACACCAGCGCCCACAAAGCGTAGCGGCAGGGTCAGAACAGTTTCAGTGGTTCTTCATTGAGCGCCGACAGTTGTTCACGCAACGCCAACACCTGATCGCCCCAATAGCGTTCGCTGCCGAACCACGGGAAGCTGTGAGGGAACGCCGGGTCATCCCAGCGCCGCGCCAGCCAGGCGCTGTAGTGCATCAGGCGCAAGGCGCGAAGGGGTTCGATCAGCGCCAGCTCGCGCGGGTCGAAGTCGTGGAATTCCTGATAACCGTCCATCAATTCCGACAGCTGGCCCAGGCATTCCTGCCGATCACCGGCGAGCATCATCCACAAATCCTGTACGGCTGGGCCCATGCGGCAGTCATCCAGGTCGACGATATGGAACATCTCGTCGCGGCACATCATGTTGCCGGGGTGGCAGTCGCCGTGCATGCGGATGTTCTTGTGCGGCGTGGCTTTGTAGACCTCCTCCACGCGCTTGAGCAGGTCGCGGGCCACGGACTCATAGGCTGGCAGCAGGCTTTTCGGAATGAAGTTGCCTTCCAGCAAGGTCGTGAGGGAGTCGTGACCGAAGTTCTTCACCCCCAACGCCTCGCGGTGTTCGAACGGGCGGGTTGAGCCGACGGCGTGCAAACGGCCGAGCAGCTGACCCAGGCGATACAGCTGATCAAGATTGCCCGGCTCCGGCGCACGGCCACCGCGGCGCGGAAACAGGGTGAAGCGGAAACCCGCGTGTTCGAACAGGCTTTCGCCGTTGTGGATCAACGGGGCGACCACCGGTACGTCGCACTCGGCCAATTCGAAGGTGAAACGGTGTTCTTCAAGGATCGCTTCGTTGGTCCAGCGCTGCGGCCGATAGAACTTGGCGATCAGCGGTTCAGAGTCCTCGATACCCACTTGGTAGACGCGGTTTTCGTAGCTGTTGAGCGCCAGAATGCGAGCATCGCTGAGGAAGCCGATACTTTCGACAGCGTCGAGAACCAGGTCGGGGGTGAGTGTTTCAAACGGATGGGCCATGCGAACTCCTGCGCGCAGCAGGGCGCCGCGTCCGGCCCGGTATGGTAACGCACACGGCGATAGATAGGTGGTGTCTGTACTGGCCTCATCGGGGGCAAGCCCCCTCCCACAGCAGACCGCGTTTAACCTGTAGAAACGCGGTCAAGTGTGGGAGGGGGCTTGCCCCGATTGGGCCTATCAGGCGCCGACAATCCCACCATCATCGCGCCGAATCGCCATCACCGACGAACGCGGTTTGCCGTTCGGCAGATGCTCCGGCCAGGTCGACCCACCGGTTTCGCCCGGGTGCTGAATGCCCACAAACAGCGTCTTCTGATCCGGCGAAAAACTGATGCCGGTGACCTCGCACGCCACTGGCCCGACCATGAATCGGCGGATTTCCCCGGTGCTCGGGTCGGCGCAGAGCATCTGATTATTGCCCATGCCGGCGAAGTCACCCGCGTTGCTGTAGTCGCCATCGGTGAGAATCCACAGGCGCCCGGCCTTGTCGAAACCCAGGCCGTCGGGGCTGTTGAACATGTTTTGCGGGTTGATATTGGACGAGCCGCCCTTCGGTGTGCCGGCATGCACACCGGGGTTGCCGGCCACTACAAACAGGTCCCAGGAGAACGTGTTGGAGCCATGGTTATCGGCATCGGCTTTCCAGCGCAGGATCTGGCCGTAGACATTTTTCTCACGCGGGTTCGGGCCGCCTACCGGCTGACCTTCCTCACCACGTTTGGCGTTGTTGGTGAGGGTGCAATAGACCTGGCCGTCGGTGGGGCTGACCACGATCCATTCCGGGCGGTCCATGCGCGTGGCCTTGACCACGCTGGCGGCCAGGCGCGCGTGGATCAGCACTTCGGCCTGGCTGGCGAAACCGGTGCTGGCGTCGATGCCGTTTTTGCCATGGGTGAGTTCGACCCATTGGCCGGTGCCCTTGGGGTGGTCGGCGTTGCCATCGCCTGCGTCGAAGATCGCCACATACAAGGTGCCGTGGTCGAGCAGGTCTCTGTTGGCCTTGGGGTTCTTGTGGTTGATCTTGTCGCGGCTGACGAACTTGTAGATAAACTCGCCGCGCTCGTCATCGCCCATGTACACCACGGCGCGGCCATCGCGGGTTTCAGCCAGGGCGGCATTTTCGTGCTTGAAGCGGCCCAGGGCGGTGCGTTTGGTCGGCGTGGATTGAGGGTCGAACGGGTCGATTTCCACTACCCAGCCATGGCGGTTGAGTTCATTAGGGTTCTTGGCCATGTCGAAACGCGGGTCGTGTTGATGCCAGTTGATCTCTTTGCTGGCTGCCACCACGCCATAGCGTTTTTGCCCGGCGTCGAAGGCCTGTTGTGGGTTGCTGCTGCCAAAGCAGTCGGTGAAGTTCTCTTCGCACGTCAGATAGGTGCCCCACGGGGTCTTGCCGTTGGCGCAGTTCTGGAAGGTGCCGAGGACTTTTTTACCGGTTTTGTCGGCGCGGGTTTTCAGCCAGTCGTGACCCGCCGCCGGACCGCTCAGGCGGATCGGCGAGTTGCCGTGGATGCGCCGGTTGTAGCGCGAGTCCTGCACGAACTGCCAGGTGTCGCCCGTGCGCCGCACTTCGATCACCGACACGCCTTCACTGGCCTGAGCCTTGTGCACGTCTTCGGCCGATTGCGGCGCGCCGCCGTGGGCGTAGAGGTAACGGTAATTGGTGTATTCGTTGTTGATCGCCATCAGCGCGCGGTTGGTGTCACCGGGGAAGGCGAACAGGCTCATCCCGTCGTTGTTGTCACCGAACTGTTGCTCTTGGGCCTTGGCGCTGCCGTTGCCAGAGGGGTCGAACGCCGGCGCGTTTTTGTGCAATGGCTGGCCCCAGCTGATCAGCACCGAAGCACTGTAGCCGGGTGGCAGGCTGATTGCGTCGCGGGTGTTAGCGGCGATACTGGTGAAGCCCAGCAACGGGCTGCTGGACGCGGCGTTGACAGCCAGGGCGCTGCGGCTCAGCAGGTTGCCGCCGAGGAACATCGCGGCGCCGCACAAGGCCCCCGCGCCGATGAAACGGCGGCGGGTGAGGCCGACCATCTGTTCGAGGTCGGTGGCTTGGTTGTCTTCTAATAGGCTCATTTCAGGCTCCCTGCGGTTTTTGCAGACACCTTAAGGAGCGCGCGTGACGAAATTGTTGCAGTTTGAAGTAGCCCTCGCGCTACACCGGCGTGCCGAGCAACACGTTGCTGGGCGAGAACTGCACCTGAATCGGCTGGCCCTCGGCGGCCTTCAGTGCCTTGAGCGCGGCGGGCTGCGCCAGGGCGCATAAAACCTGGCCGTTGGGCAGGGTGATGCGCACCTCGCTGGGGCCATCCTCGGCGTCGAGAATTGTCTCGATCACACCGCTCATGCAATTGTGTCCAGGTGTTGCTGCCTGCTCCAGGCCGAGCAACTCCAGCCAGCCGGCCTTGATCAAGGCGACCACTTCCACGCCTGCTTCGAGTTCCAGGCGCTGCGTGCTGTCGTGGGTGATCTGCGCGCTCAGGCTCAAGTCGCCCGACAGTTGCAGGCGGATCATGTCATTGCGGCCATGGCTTTCAATCGCGATGACCTGGCCGTGCAGTTGGTTGCGCGCGCTGGTGCGCAGCATCAGCCGGCCGAGCAGGTTGAAGTCGCTCGCGTCTTCATCCGAGCCCAGCACCTGGGCCTGCAACACCTGCAAACGCTGGTAAAGGCGCAGCACGCGCTCACCCTCGGCCGTCAGCCTGGCGCCGCCGCCGCCTTTGCCGCCGACGCTACGTTCCACCAGCGGTTTTTGCGCCAGATTGTTCAGCTCGTCGATGGCATCCCAGGCGGCCTTGTAACTCAAACCGGCGCTTTTGGCCGCACGGGTGATCGAGCCTTGCTCGGCGATGTGCGCCAGCAAGGCGATGCGCTGGGGGCGGCGGATGATGTGTTGGCTGAGCGAGGTCGGCAGAGACATGTGGATACGCTTCTATAAGGTCAGCGGACGTTGCAGGCGTGGCGCACGCGAGTCAAGTCATGCCCCGGGTTTAGGTGTGCGTGCCAGGCAGTACACATCGACTTGCCGCGCCCCCGCGTCCATCAGCAACCGCGCCAGGCTGTGGGCGGTGGCGCCGGTGGTCAGTACGTCGTCGACCAGCGCCAGGTGGCGGCCTTGCACCTGAGCGTCGGGAGCCAGTGCAAATGCGGCGAGCAGGTTGCGTTTGCGGGTTTTGGCGTCGAGGGCTTGTTGCGCGACGGTTTCATGGGGGCGTAACAACAGGTGGTCATTGTGTGGGATATCAAGCTGTTCACTCAGCCAGCGTGACAGCATCAACGCCTGGTTGAAGCCGCGTTCGCGCAGGCGTTTACGCGCCAGGGGCACGGGCAGCAGGCAGTCGGGGCGCTCGAGTTCGGCGTTGTCAAAACGGTGTTGCAGGTGATGCCCCAGCAGGCGCGCGAGCAGGTGGCCGAGGGGCCAGCGTGACTGATGCTTGAAGCGGCTGATCAGGGTGTCGACCGGAAAGCTGAAAGACCACGGTGCGACGACGTGTTTAAACGCAGGCGGGTTTTTCAGGCATTGGCCGCAGATCAACCCGCTGGTTGGCAGCGGCAAGGCGCACACCTCGCATTGCGCCAGCAACCATGGCAGCTCTGTTTCGCAGACGTTGCACACACAATCGGCCGATTCTGTGGCCTCATCGCAAATTAAACAGGTCTGGTTGTTTTTTAGCCAGATGTAAACCTCGCGTTTGTATCCTGGTTGACAGTGCATGAATCTTCCTTAAATATGCCGAGCATCCGTGTCGTGACTGTGGGTATTGCCCTTCCCGCAGCGAAAGCCCAAGCATAATCAAGGAATCGCCCATGAGCGCCAGCACCACTGCCACCCTGCGTCACGATTGGTCCTTAGCCGAAGTCAAAGCGCTGTTTGTGCAGCCTTTCAATGACCTGTTGTTCCAGGCGCAGACCGTGCACCGCGCGCATTTCGACGCCAACCGCGTGCAGGTGTCGACGTTGCTGTCGATCAAAACCGGCGCCTGCCCGGAAGATTGCAAATATTGTCCGCAGTCGGGCCACTACAACACTGGCCTGGAAAAAGAAAAGCTCATGGAAGTGCAGAAGGTCCTCGAAGAGGCTGCCCGCGCCAAGGCTATTGGTTCGACCCGCTTCTGCATGGGCGCCGCGTGGAAACACCCGTCGGCCAAAGACATGCCGTACGTGCTCGAAATGGTCAAAGGCGTGAAGGCCATGGGCCTGGAAACCTGCATGACGCTCGGCCGTCTCGACCAGGACCAGACCGAGGCCCTGGCCCAGGCCGGCCTCGACTACTACAACCACAACCTCGACACCTCGCCTGAGTTCTACGGTTCGATCATCACCACGCGCACTTACAGCGAGCGCCTCCAAACCCTGGCCTATGTGCGCGATTCGGGCATGAAGATCTGCTCGGGTGGCATCCTCGGCATGGGCGAGTCCCTCGACGACCGCGCCAACCTGCTGATCCAGCTGGCCAACCTGCCGGAGCATCCGGAGTCGGTGCCGATCAACATGCTGGTGAAGGTGGCCGGTACGCCGCTGGAAAACGCCGATGACATCGACCCGTTCGACTTCATCCGCATGCTCGCCGTGGCGCGCATTCTGATGCCGCAGTCGCACGTGCGCCTGTCGGCCGGCCGTGAAGCCATGAACGAGCAGATGCAGGCCCTGGCGTTCTTCGCCGGCGCCAACTCGATCTTCTACGGCGACAAGCTGCTGACCACCGCCAACCCGCAGGCTGACAAGGACATGCAGCTGTTTGCGCGCCTGGGCATCCTGCCGGAAGCCCGTGAAGAGCATGCCGATGAAGTGCATCAGGCGGCGATCGAGCAGGCGCTGGTGGAGCACAAGAGCAGCGAGCAGTTCTATAACGCTGCGGTTTGACGCCGATCCCCCTATTTGGAATGCACTCCAAATGTGGGAGCGGGCTTGCTCGCGAATGCGGTGGATCAGTGAAAGATAGGTTGACTGACGCACCGCATTCGCGAGCAAGCCCGCTCCCACATTTTTGACCGAGTTGAACCCGCTAATCCGAGGCCTGCATGTCTTTTGATCTCGCCGCGCGTCTCGCTGCCCGTCGTGCCGAACACCTTTACCGTCAACGCCCTTTGCTCCAGAGCCCGCAAGGCCCTGAAGTCGTGGTGGACGGCCAACCGTTGCTGGCGTTCTGCAACAACGATTACCTGGGCCTGGCCAATCACCCGCACGTGATCGAAGCCTGGCGCGCCGGTGCGTCCCGTTGGGGCGTGGGCGGTGGCGCGTCCCACTTGGTGGTTGGCCATGCCACACCGCACCATGAACTGGAAGAAGCCCTGGCCGACCTGACCGGGCGCCCGCGCGCGTTGCTGTTCACCACCGGCTACATGGCCAACCTCGGCGCTGTCACGGCGCTGGTGGGGCAGGGCGACACGGTGCTGGAAGACCGTCTCAACCATGCCTCGTTGCTGGATGCCGGTTTGCTCAGCGGTGCGCGGTTCAACCGCTACTTGCACAACGACGCCGCCAGCCTGGCCAAGCGGTTGGAGAAGGCTACCGGCAACACGTTGGTGGTCACCGACGGCGTTTTCAGCATGGACGGCGATCTGGCCGACCTGCCCGCGCTGGCCCGTGAAACCAAGGCCAAAGGCGCCTGGTTGATGGTGGATGATGCTCACGGCTTCGGCCCGCTGGGTGCCACTGGCGGCGGGATCGTCGAGCATTTCGGCTTGAGTCAGGAGGATGTGCCGGTGCTGGTCGGCACGCTGGGCAAAGCCTTTGGCACCGCCGGAGCGTTTGTGGCGGGCAGCGAAGAGCTGATCGAAAGCCTGATCCAGTTCGCCCGGCCTTACATCTACACCACCAGCCAACCGCCGGCGTTGGCCTGCGCAACCTTGAAAAGCCTGGAGCTGCTGCGCACCGAGCATTGGCGACGCGAGCATCTCAATGGCCTGATCCGCCAGTTCCGCCGGGGCGCCGAACAGCTCGGCCTGGACCTGATGGACAGCTTCACGCCGATCCAGCCGATCCTGATTGGCGACAGTGCCCGCGCCGTGCGCCTGTCGCAGCTGCTGCGCGAGCGCGGCCTGATGGTCACCGCGATCCGTCCGCCCACCGTGCCTGCCGGCGGTGCGCGTTTGCGCGTGACGTTGACGGCGGCCCACAGCGTGGCGCAGGTGCAGCTATTGTTAAACGCATTGGAAGAGTGTTTCCGCTTGTTAGGCGCCATGGAGCCCGACCATGCGTGATCGACTGATAGTGCTGCCCGGCTGGGGCCTTGGCGTATCGCCACTGGAGCCCTTGGCCGCAGCCTTGCGCGGCCTCGACGAACACCTGCAGGTGCAGATCGAGCCATTGCCGACGCTGCAATCGAGTGACTTGAGTGAATGGCTCGACGAACTCGACGCCACGCTGCCCGACAACGCCTGGCTGGGTGGTTGGTCCCTGGGCGGCATGCTCGCGTCGGAGCTGGCGGCGCGCCGCGGCGAACGTTGCTGCGGCTTGCTGACGTTGGCGAGCAATCCGTGTTTTGTCGCGCATGCCGGCTGGCCCAGCGCGATGCCGGCTGAGACGTTCGATGCGTTTCTCGCCGGCTGCCATGCCGACTCCCAGGTCACCCTCAAACGCTTCGGCCTGCTGTGTGCCAAGGGGGCGCAAGACCCGCGCGGGCTCTCGCGTTTGCTGGTCAGCGGCGCGCCGAATACGCCTTCCAGCGAATTGATGACCGGCCTTGAGTTGCTGGCTCAACTGGATACCCGCGAAGCCTTGCTCGGCTATCGCGGCCCACAGTTGCATCTGTTCGCTGGCTTGGATGGTCTGGTGCCCGCCCAAGCGGCTGGCGACTTGCTGACGCTGCTCCCCGATGTAGAAATCGGCCTGATTGAACAGGCCGGTCACGCTTTTCTTCTGGAAGACCCTCACGGTGTAGCGGGGGCCATCCAGGCTTTTTTGCACGAGTGCGTTGATGACTGATTTATCCCACCCAACACTGCCGGGCGCCTTGCCGGACAAGCGCCAGGTGGCGGCGTCTTTCTCCCGCGCCGCCGCCAGTTACGACAGCGTGGCCGCGTTGCAACGCGCAGTGGGTTACGAGCTGTTGGCTCGCCTGCCGACGGGCGCCGCGCCGCAACGCTGGCTGGACCTGGGCTCGGGCACCGGTTTTTTCAGCCGCGTGCTGGGCGAGCGGTTGCCCGCCAGCCAGGGCGTGGCGGTGGATATTGCCGAAGGCATGCTCAACCACGCGCGGCCATTGGGCGGCGCCGAGCACTTTATTGCCGGTGATGCTGAACGCCTGCCGTTGCAGGGCAACAGTTGCGGGCTGATCTTCTCCAGCCTGGCGGTGCAGTGGTGTGCAAATTTTGACGCCGTGCTCCGCGAGGCTTATCGCGTGCTGCAACCCGGCGGGGTGTTGGCGTTTGCCAGCTTGTGCGTAGGCACGCTGAGTGAGCTGCGCGAAAGCTGGCGGGCCGCGGATGGCCTGGTGCACGTCAATCGCTTCCGCACTTTTGAGGCTTATCAACAGCTGTGCGCCGCCAGCGGCTTGCGGGTGGTGAGCCTGGAGCGCCGGCCGCACGTGCTGCATTACCCGGATGTGCGCAGTCTGACCCATGAACTCAAAGCATTGGGCGCGCATAACCTGAACCCGGGCCGCCCGGGAGGGTTGACGGGGCGCGCGAGGATTGTTGCACTGGTGGGCGCTTACGAGCAGTTCCGTCAGGCCCAAGGCCTGCCCGCCACCTACCAAGTGGTGTATGCCGTACTGGAGAAACCTCTATGAGCGCCGCTTACTTCATCACCGGCACCGACACCGATGTCGGCAAGACCACCATCGCCGCCGGCCTGCTGCACGCCGCGAGGCTTGCGGGTAAAAGCACCGCCGCTGGCAAGCCCGTGGCTTCGGGCTGCCAGGTCACCCCCAAAGGATTACGCAATGCCGATGCCTTGGCGCTGTTGGCTGAGTGTTCGTTGCCGTTGAGCTATGCCGAGGTCAACCCGGTGGCGTTCGAGCCCGCGATTGCACCGCACCTGGCGGCGCGGGAGGCGGGCGTGGCGCTGACGGTGCAATCGCTGTTGAAACCGATGCAGCAGATTCTGGCGCGGCAGGCGGATTTCACCTTGATTGAAGGCGCGGGTGGCTGGCGGGTGCCCTTGGCCGATCAGGACAACCTGTCGGACTTGGCCAAGGCGCTCAAGCTGCCGGTGATCCTGGTGGTGGGCGTGCGTCTGGGCTGTATCAGCCATGCGTTGCTCACTGCGGAAGCCATAGCGCGAGACGGTTTGCCGTTGGCAGGCTGGGTGGCGAATATCATCGACCCCAAGACCTCTCGTCTGGAAGAGAACCTCGCCACCCTGGCTGAGCGGCTACCTGCGCCTTGCCTTGGGCGCGTGCCAAAACTCAAGCAGGCCAGCGCCGAAGCCGTCGCCGAATACCTGGAACTGGACCTGCTTGACTGATTTTGGCTATCGCTAAGGCATTATGCCATTAGTGTTTTTGACGGGCGTTTTGCCGGGATGTCTGCTTCAATTCAGGTTCACGATTCTCTAAAGGCAGGCTTACGCCATGGAAATCTCTGGAAGCAGCGCGTTTTATTCGGGGCTGAGCACGATTCAGGCCGGGCAGAACCGCGTCGACCAGGCCGCCGGCAAGATTGCCAGCGCCGCAACTACTCAGCCATCAGACGCACAAAGCGACCGTCTACAAGCCAACGACCGTGCCCAGCCATCCAACTCGGCGAGCAACATGGTTGAAATGGCCCAAGGCAAGTTTCAAGTGGAGCTGGGCGTCAAAGTCGCCAAGGCTTCGGATGAAATGCTGGGCACGCTGATCGATACCTACGCTTAACTCCCCTCTTTCCAGGCATGCCGGCTCTTGTGTGGGAGCTGGCTTGCCTGCGACAGCTTCTACTCGGTCCCCTTGGTACACCGCGGCGTCTGTATCGCAGGCAAGCCCGCTTCCACATGGGCCCTGCTTCGTCTGACTGAACTTTTACACCGCTCAATCATGTGGCGCCTTGCCGCAGGCCTTGCCGTGCCTGATGTTGATCCGCGTCATGACAAATGGCAGCGGGACGATGCTTGACAACCCCAGGTCGTAAACGTATGTTTCAAACACCTGTTTGACCGCCACGACGCATCCACGCGGTTGTTCATCCCAGATACATCAGCAGAGGTTTATCGCTATGCCTGACTACAAGGCCCCCTTGCGTGATATTCGCTTCGTTCGTGACGAACTGCTCGGTTATGAAGCGCACTATCAGAGCCTGCCGGCTTGCCAGGACGCTACCCCGGACATGGTTGACGCCATCCTCGAAGAAGGCGCCAAGTTCTGTGAGCAAGTGCTGGCACCGTTGAACCGCGTGGGCGACATCGAAGGCTGTACCTGGAGCGAGTCAGGCGTTAAGACCCCGACGGGTTTCAAAGAAGCCTACAAACAATTCGTTGAAGGCGGCTGGCCAAGCCTGGCCCACGACGTGGAGCACGGCGGCCAAGGCCTGCCGGAGTCCCTGGGCCTTGCAGTCAGCGAAATGGTTGGCACTGCCAACTGGTCGTGGGGCATGTACCCGGGCCTGTCGCACGGTGCGATGAACACCATCTCCGAGCACGGCACCCCAGAGCAGCAAAATGCCTACCTGACCAAACTGGTCTCGGGCGAGTGGACCGGCACCATGTGCCTGACCGAACCCCATTGCGGTACCGACCTGGGCATGTTGCGCACCAAGGCTGAGCCTCAGGCCGACGGTTCCTACAAAGTCTCTGGCACCAAGATCTTCATCTCGGCCGGTGAACACGACATGGCCGACAACATCGTCCACATCGTGCTGGCCCGCCTGCCGGACGCACCGGCTGGCACCAAAGGCATTTCGCTGTTTATCGTGCCCAAATTCCTGCCAAACGCAGACGGCTCGATTGGCCAGCGCAACGCGGTGTCCTGTGGTTCCCTGGAACACAAGATGGGTATTCACGGCAACGCCACCTGCGTGATGAACTTCGACGCGGCCACCGGTTTCCTGATCGGCCCGGCGAACAAAGGCCTGAACTGCATGTTCACCTTTATGAACACCGCTCGCCTGGGTACTGCGCTGCAAGGCCTGTCCCACGCTGAAATCGGTTTCCAGGGTGGCCTGAAATACGCCCGCGATCGCCTGCAAATGCGTTCGCTGACCGGCCCGAAAGCACCGGACAAAGCCGCTGACCCGATCATCGTGCACCCTGACGTGCGCCGCATGCTGCTGACCATGAAAGCCTTCGCCGAAGGCAACCGTGCGATGGTGTACTTCACCGCCAAGCAAGTGGACATCGTCAAATACGGCACCGACGACGAAGCGAAGAAGCAGGCCGATGCCCTGCTGGCATTCATGACCCCGATCGCCAAGGCGTTCATGACCGAAGTCGGTTTTGAAGCCGCCAACCACGGCGTGCAAATCTACGGCGGCCACGGCTTCATTGCCGAGTGGGGCATGGAGCAGAACGTTCGCGACAGCCGCATTTCGATGCTGTACGAAGGCACCACCGGTATCCAGGCGCTGGACCTGCTCGGCCGTAAGGTGCTGATGACTCAAGGCGAAGCGCTCAAGGGCTTCACCAAGATCGTGCACAAGTTCTGCCAGGCCAACGAAGGTAACGAAGCGGTCAAAGAGTTCGTCGCACCGCTGGCTGCACTGAACAAGGAATGGGGCGAGTTGACCATGAAGGTCGGCATGGCCGCGATGAAAGACCGTGAAGAAGTCGGTGCCGCGTCGGTGGATTACCTGATGTACTCCGGTTACGCGTGCCTGGCTTACTTCTGGGCCGACATGGCGCGCCTGGCTGCCGAGAAACTGGCTGCCGGCACCAGCGAAGAGGCCTTCTACACCGCTAAGCTGCAGACTGCGCGCTTCTACTTCCAGCGCATTCTGCCGCGTACCCGCACCCACGTTGCAACCATGCTGTCGGGCGCCAACAACCTGATGGACATGAAGGAAGAGAACTTCGACCTGGGCTACTAAACCTCGGCGAGTTCATGAAAAAGCCGCCGCTCTTTCGGGAGCGGCGGCTTTTTTGTGGGGCCAGCAACGTGGCGCTTAAGGTGTCGGGATATAAGGCGCGCCGTCGCAGTAGGTGTTGCCCGGCAAAACGCCCCTGACTGGAATGTCCGTAGGTGGCGACTGAAGCAATTGCCCGGCGGCATTCTGCGTCGTGTAGCTGAGGTACATGACGCCCCTGCCGATCACCCGCATGGTGGCCGAATACTGCAGGTACACGGTTTGCCCGGTGGTGGAAGCCGCGGCAGCCCACACAATCGGGACAGTCAGTGGGGGCGTAATGGGGTTCGAACCGTCATCCTGACGGCTCATTACGCACGTCAATGTCCCCGCCGTGTTGGCACGCAGGAGCGCAGAGGGCGGGATAAATACACCGATAGATCGGTTTAAAAAGGTCAGGCTCGAAGGCTGCGGCGAGGCGCAAGTGAGATTGCCGCCGATAAGGTTGAGCACCTGCGGCTGCGCCAGCGTCATCAACGGCGAGAAGTTCAAGATGAGATTTCTGGTAGGTCCCTCCACGAAGGTGGTCCCCCTGGTGATGCGGAATTTTATCTGGGCGGGCGTGTTGTTGCTGGCGGCGCCCGGAAGGATGGCCAGTAATTGCGCCGTCGTGATCACAAGGCGCAGCGGCAGTGGTTGGCCCACGTAAACCACAGGCGGCGCCAAGACGGTATTCGTGCCCACCACAACGGCCACAGCGTCGTTGATCTGCAAATTGGTGACACTGTCCAGCCAAACCTCCATCCCGCCTAGCCCGCTCAGGTCGATATCGGCCTGAGTCACCGTGTTGTCGGGCGCAATCGCCTGTGTCACGCGCGGAGCGGCAATGTTTGAAGGGGTCAATTGCAGCGCGACCCTGAGTTCCAGAATCAACGAATCACGTGAGCGGTTGCCTAGCCGGTCCAGGAAGCGGTAGGTCAGTTGCATGAGGCCGTTGCCGCGCTCGCGAATCACGGAGGCCGGTACTGAAATCAGGCGCGGGGCCGGATAGTCGGGCAAGGTAACAGGGCCCGGAGGTGCGAAAGGAAACTGCATGTGCCGGTCGGTAATGCCGTAGTAGGGAATGACCCTCAGCGCAACCTGGGCGTTGATCTCTGTGTGCTCGGGAATCCGGAACACGACCGGGTCATTGCTGGCCAGATACTCATCGGTAATCGTCGCAGTTGCCAGGTTCAGTGGCAGCAGCGGGGCTGGCGGTGTGATGGTCAGGTAACCAAAAGGTGGCGTTTTATGCACCCGCAGCGGGGTGCTGGCGGTGGCGCGCAGAACGTTGTCACCGGCTTCCAGGATGTAGGTCAGCAGATAATCGCCCTCACTGCCCACGAAGCGGCGCGGCACTGGCATTTCAATGTCTGCTGTGGGGTAAGACGGCAACTGGAGGTAAGCGATGACTTGGTGTTCATTCGGCGGGGGCAGCTCGGCATACACCCGGATAATGGGCTGGGCCCCGGCAGGCCCCGGTTGCGGCAACGCTGGAATCCGGATTCGCAGGTCACGTTCAGCCGCCGTCAGAGGCACCATGCCGCCGGTTCCGGGCAGAGCATCCACCACAATCAAGGGCGGCAGCGAGGGTATGGCGTTACGAATCAGGAACTGAGAGCTGGTGCTCACCAGTTCGGATACCAAGGTTTCCATGAGGGTCACTCCCATCGTGTTTAAGGGACACTCCCTGTCCCGAATACTCGCTGGGCGGTATTGAGTGGTACGCGCAAGTAAACATGCCAATCCTGCCGGCGACTACTGTCATAACTGACAGTACGGGATGGCCTGCGCATTGCATCCGCCTGTTTTTTGCGCAATGACCTGTAAAAAAACGCAGCGTGGCGCTCAGGGATTAGGCCGAGCGGCCGTTAAAGTGATGGCAATGTGATACGCATCACATTGAATGTGCTTAACTGTGATCAGTGAAGGCACTGTGCCATCTTTTTGAGTGGGTCGGAGCTTTACCCTTGTCACGCGCGTCCGCTGTACGTTTCAGTCATTTCCTACCTTCACTGCTGTTACTGCTGGCGGGGCTATCGGCTGCGTACGTGAAGGACCTCAACGTGTTCTTCACCTCGCTGTTCAACGTGCTGCCGACCTTGGTGCTGCTGCTCGGCGGCTCGTATTGCGCGGTGTATCGGCGCCAGCGTGAACTGTTCCTGATGATCACGGTGTACGTCGTTTATTTCCTGCTGGACACCCAGACCGACTACTACCGCGACAATGGCCGAGTCCGGGAAGACGCGGCGGTGGTGTTCCATCTGTGCTGCCTGTTGCTGCCGCTGCTGTTCAGCATCTACGCGCTGTGGCAGGAAAAAACCCACCTGTTTCGCGACTTCGTGGCCCGTTGCGCCGTGCTCTTCGCCGTCGGCAGCGTGGCGCTGGCGCTTGAACAAAGCTTCCCGCAAGCGCTGTTGAGCTGGCTGGCAGAGATTCGCTGGCCGGCTTTGCACGGCAGCTGGATGAGCCTGATCCAGCTGTCGTACCCGATGTTCCTGATTGGATTTGTCACCCTGGCGGCGCAGTACTGGTATCAGCCGCGCCCGTTGCATGCCGCGCAACTGGTTGGCTTGCTCGGGCTGTTCTGGATGTTGCCGCAGACCTTCATCCTGCCGTTCACCCTGAACATCATGTGCAGCCAGGTGATGCTGATGATCGCTGCGGGCGTGGCACATGAGGCGTATCAAATGGCCTTCCGTGACGAGCTGACCGGCTTGCCGGGCCGCCGCGCGCTCAACGAACGCATGCAGCGCCTTGGGCGCAACTACGTGCTGGCGATGAGTGACGTCGATCACTTCAAGCGTTTCAACGACACCCACGGCCATGATGTCGGCGACCAGGTATTGCGCCTGGTCGCCAGCAAGCTCTCCAAGGTCAATGGCGGCGGGCGTGCCTACCGTTACGGCGGCGAGGAGTTTGCGGTGGTCTTTGCCGGCAAGACGCTGGATGAGTGCATGCCGTACCTCGAAGAAATTCGCGAGATCATCGCCCACTACGACATCAAGCTGCGCAACCCCGACCGCCCTCATGACGACCAGCAGGGCCGCCAACGCCGCGCGGGCAGCGGCGCGTCGAGCGTGTCGGTAACCGTCAGCATCGGTGTGGCCGAACGCCAGGCCGAACAGCGCACCCCGGAAGAAGTGCTCAAATCCGCCGACCAGGCGCTTTATGCCGCCAAGGGCGCCGGACGTAACTGCGTGGTCGCGGCCGGGCAAACCCGGCGTGGCGCGGTGCGTATGGCGAGTGCTGCCGGTTGAGTGATGGCGGTGTATTCAGCGGTTCTACAGTGATTGTTTGCGGCGGTGGCCGGCAGTAGGTTGAAACCATCTGCTGCCGGAGACATCGCCATGCCTGACTACAAAGCTCCCCTGCGCGACATGCGCTTTCTGATCGACAACGTGTTTGATTTTCACGGCCACTACGCGGCCCTCGGCGCCACAGACGCCAGCCCGGATATGGTCAGTGCGATCCTCGAAGAAGGCGCCAAATTCTGCGAAAACGTGCTCGCGCCGCTTAATCGCAGCGGCGATGAGGAAGGCTGCCATTTCGACAACGGCGTGGTCACCACGCCCAAGGGCTTCAAGCAAGCCTTCGCCCAGTACGTGGAAGGCGGCTGGCACGGCGTGGCAGCGGACCCAGCCTACGGTGGGCAAGGCCTGCCGCACTCGTTGGGGCTGGTGTTGAGCGAAATGATCGGCTCCAGCAACACGTCCTGGGGCATGTACCCGGGGCTGACCCACGGCGCCATGTCGGCGATCCACGCCCACGGCACCGAGGAGCAGAAAGACACCTACCTGACCAAACTCACCGCCGGCGAATGGACCGGCACCATGTGCCTGACCGAAGCCCACTGCGGCACCGACCTGGGGCTGATCAAGACCCGTGCCGTGCCCCAGGCCGACGGCAGTTACGCGGTCACCGGCAGCAAGATCTTCATCTCGGCCGGCGAGCATGACCTGAGTGCGAACATCATCCACTTGGTGCTGGCCAAACTGCCGGATGCGCCGGCGGGCACCAAAGGTATCTCGCTGTTTATCGTGCCCAAGTTCCATGCCGATTCGGGTGAGCGCAACGCGGTGCACTGCGGCTCCATCGAGCACAAGATGGGCATCAAGGCCTCGGCCACGTGCGTGCTCAATTTCGACGGTGCCAAGGGGTTCCTGATTGGCGAGGCGAATAAAGGCCTCAACTGCATGTTCACCATGATGAACCACGCACGGCTGGGGACCGGCATGCAGGGCCTGTGCAATGGCGAGGCGAGCTTCCAGGGCGCAATCAAATACGCCAATGATCGCCTGCAAATGCGCTCGCTGACCGGCGCCAAGGCCCCGGAAAAGGCTGCCGACCCCATCATCGTGCACGCTGATGTACGCCGCATGCTGCTGACCATGAAAGCCTTCAACGAAGGCAACCGCGCGCTGACGTATTTCACCGCGCAATTGCTCGACACCGCGCACCTGAGCAACGACGCGGGTCAGCGCCAGGACGCTGAAGACCTGTTGGCGTTCCTCACGCCGATCTGCAAAGCCTTTATGACCGACACGGGCCTGGAGGTGACCAACCACGGCATGCAGGTATTCGGCGGCCACGGCTATATTCGCGAATGGGGCATGGAACAGCTGGCACGCGATGCGCGGATCGCGCCGATCTATGAAGGCACCAATGGCATCCAGGCGCTCGACCTGCTGGGGCGCAAGGTGCTCGGTAGCCAAGGCAAGCTGCTGCGTGGTTTTACCAAAATCGTGCATAAATTCTGCGCGGCAAATGCCGAACACCCGCAGCTCAAGGCTCACGTGGCGCAACTCGATCAACTGAACCAGCAATGGGGCGAGCTGACAATGAAGGTCGGCATGGCCGCCATGAAAAACCCGGATGAAGTGGGCGCCGCGGCGGTGGATTACTTGATGTACAGCGGTTACATCATCCTCGCCTATCTGTGGTTGCGTATGGCGATAGCGGCTCAGGCACACGACGACACCGAGTTTGCCCAGGCAAAGCTTTCGACCTGCGACTTCTACTTCAAGCGTTTGCTGCCGCGTACGGCCACGCACCGGGCAGCGGTGGAGGCGGGCAGCGAGTGCCTGATGAGCTTGCCTGCTGAGTTGTTTGCACTGTAGGCGGCTGATGCTTCTGCGGGTAACTGTGTGCGGGCTTGTGTGGGAGCTGGCTTGCCTGCGATGCAGTCACCTCGGTAGGTCAGTGAAACTGCGGTGATGCCATCGCAGGCAAGCCAGCTCCTACATTAGATCTGTGTGTGACTTATAAATACTTAATAGTCACGAACGGACCCTATGTGTCTGAAAAGTTGTTCGGGTACACTCGGAGCCTGTAAAACCGATCCTACCGACTTACTTTTCACGTTCTCACGAGGTTTGCCATGGCTGATTACAAAGCGCCGCTGCGTGATATGCGCTTCGTCCTCAACGAAGTCTTTGAGGTCGCCACCACTTGGGCCCAATTGCCGGCATTGGCAGACACCGTGGATGCCGAAACCGTCGAGGCGATCCTTGAGGAAGCCGGCAAGGTCACCGCCAAATCCATCGCACCGCTGAGCCGCAATGGCGACGAGCAAGGCTGCCGTTGGGCCGATACCGTGGTCAGCACACCGGATGGTTTCCCCCAGGCCTACAAAACCTACGCCGAAGGTGGCTGGGTGGGTGTAGGCGGCGACCCTGTCTTTGGCGGCATGGGCATGCCCAAGGCGGTGTCGGCCCAGGTTGAGGAAATGATCAACTCGTCGAGCCTGGCGTTCGGCCTGTACCCGATGCTCACCTCTGGCGCCTGCGTGTCGATCAACACTCACGCCAGTGAAGCACTCAAGGCCACCTACTTGCCGAAGATGTATTCCGGCGAGTGGGCCGGTTCCATGTGCCTGACTGAAGCGCACGCGGGCACCGACCTGGGGATTATCCGCACCAAGGCTGAGCCGCAGGCGGACGGTTCCTACACGATCAGCGGCACCAAAATTTTCATCACCGGCGGCGAACACGACCTCACCGAAAACATCATCCATCTGGTGCTCGCCAAGCTGCCGGATGCGCCGGCCGGTCCGAAAGGCATCTCGCTGTTTCTGGTGCCCAAGTTCATGGTCAATGCCGACGGCAGCCTGGGCGCGCGTAACCCGGTGAGCTGTGGCTCGATCGAACACAAGATGGGCATTCAGGCGTCTGCGACCTGCGTGATGAACTTCGACGAAGCCGTGGGTTACCTGGTGGGCGAGCCCAACCGTGGGTTGGCGGCGATGTTCACCATGATGAACTACGAGCGTCTGGGGGTGGGTATCCAAGGCCTGGCATCCGGCGAGCGCTCCTATCAGAACGCGATTGAATATGCGCGTGATCGCCTGCAAAGCCGCGCACCGACCGGCGCCCAGGCTAAAGACAAAGTGGCCGACCCGATCATCGTGCATCCGGACGTGCGCCGCATGCTGCTGACCATGAAGGCTGCGAATGAAGGCGGTCGCGCGTTCTCCACGTACGTGGCAACGCAATTGGACATCGCCAAGTTCAGCGAGGATGCCGCCGCCCGTGAGCGTGCGGACAATCTGGTGGCACTGCTCACACCCGTCGCCAAGGCGTTCCTCAGCGATCTGGGCCTGGAAACCACCGTGCTCGGCCAGCAAGTGTTTGGCGGCCACGGCTACATTCGCGAGTGGGGTCAGGAGCAACTGGTGCGTGATGTGCGCATCACGCAGATTTACGAAGGCACCAACGGCATTCAGGCGCTGGACTTGATGGGGCGCAAGATTGTCGGCAGCAACGGCGCGTTCTATACCCTGTTCGCCGACGAGATCCGTCAGTTCATTGCCACAGCGGACGCCCAACTGGCTGAGTTCACCCGTCCGCTGAGCGCGGCGGTGGATAACCTGGATGAGTTGACCGCCTGGGTGCTGGACCGCGCCAAGACCAACCCGAATGAAATCGGTGCAGCGTCGGTGGAATACCTGCACGCCTTTGGCTACATGGCGTACGCCTACATGTGGGCCCGCATGGCGAAGGCCGCGTGGGGCAAAGAGTCTGAGGAAGACTTCTACGCGAGCAAGCTGGGCACGGCGCGTTTCTACTTTGCGCGCCTGCTGCCACGTATCCATTCGCTGAGTGCGTCGGTAAAAGCCGGTAGTGAATCGCTGTTTTTGCTGGATGAGGCACTGTTCTAAGGGCTTGGAGGGCGTGTAAGCATTCTCTTACATGACGTGCTGCTATTCGTCCTCTATCGCCAAATTGGATCCACGGATAATCTACTTCACATGGACGTCGCGCAGGAAGCGCAAAGCAACAACACGGACACGTAGGATTCTGCCAGGACGGCGGAGTGAAATGGATGTCAGGGAAACAGTCTGCAAAACCCCGCTTCGGCGGGGTTTTCTTTTGCCCGCGAAAAAGTCAGGCAGGCGCCTGCGGGGCATTCATCACGTCTTCCAGCAGTGTGCGCAATAACGCCACCGTTGCTTGCTGGCGCTGTACATCGCGGCACACCAAGCCCACTTTCAGCGCCACCCGGGTTCGCTCAAGGGTTTCCACAGCAGCGCCTTGCTGTTGTGCTCATCCTGGGAGCGCCCGGGCAGTACCGTGGCCAGCTTGGTATGGGGCAGGCTGTCGAGAATGCCGACCATGGTATTCAGTTCGGCCTGCACCTGTGGCCGGCGCCCGAGGTTGGCGAGCTGGCCCTGCCAGATCTGCCGCACCTGAAACTCCTCTCCCAATAGCAACATCGGTAATTCGGCCGCCTGTTTCAGCGAGACCTTCTTGAATTCGCGCAAGGGGTGGTCTTCCGGGATCACGACCTTCAATTCGTCTTCATACAACAGCACGCCGTGCAGCCCGGCTGGCGCGGCGGCAGGTAGCTGATGCCGATGTCCAGCGAGCCGTTGAGCAAGCGCCGTTCAATCTCCAGGCCGGTCAATTCGTAGATCTGCACCACCAGATGCGGCTGGGCCTTGCGCACGCGCTCAAGCATTTGCGGGACCAGGCTGGTGTGCACCGTTTGCAGCACGCCGATGGCTAGAGTGCGCATGGCCTGGCCCTTGAAGTTGCGCAGGGCTTCGACGGCCTGTTGCATACCGTCGATCAGCGGCAATGCGTGGTTGTACAAGGTATGCGCGGCCAGCGTCGGCAGCAGGCGCTTGCTGCTGCGCTCGAACAGGCTCACATCCAGGTTCTGCTCCAGCTGGCGAATCTGTTGCGACAGGCCGGTTGGGAGATCGACAGACGCTCCGCAGCGCGGCCCACGTGGCCTTCCTCATACACCGCGACGAAATAACGCAGTTGCTTGAAATCCATAAGGCTTACTTATCGAAAAAGCTGGAAAATCGAAATGGCCGGTGGGCCCCGAGACGCCTAGTCTAGCGCCTATTCGCAAGGCTTACAGGGCCGGATCTGGCAATGAATAGCGTTTATGTTGATGGCGTTTACATAGGCAAGACAAAAAACCTCGAGGCAGTCTTTGCACAGGACTGCGACCAAGGTCAGGTTGCCATTGGGGGTGAGGTGTGAATCTGTTTCGTCGCCCTGCACCGAGCCTGGACGATCTGATCCTCGACGCGCCGCACGAGGATCTGCCCAGCGATGCCCTGATGCCCACCGTCGCAAGACCTGCGCAGGTCTTCGTGCGCGGCCAGGGCTCCTGGCTCTGGGACAGCGACGACCGTGCATACCTTGATTTCAGTCAGGGCAGCGCCGCCAACAGCCTGGGCCACAGCCCGCAGGTGCTGATCAAGGCCCTCGCCGATCAGACTCAGGCGCTGATCAACCCCGGCAATGGCTTGCACAATCGCCCCCAACTGAACCTCGTCGACCGGTTGTGCCATCACACGCGCAGTGATCAGGGATACCTGCTTAATAGCGGCGCTGAAGCCTGCGAGGCTGCGATCAAGCTGGCGCGCAAATGGGGCCAACAGCACCGCGGCGGCGCGTACCACATCATCAGCGCCAGCAACGGTTGCCATGGCCGCAGTTTTGCGGCGATGGCGGCTTCGACCGGGGCGGGCGGCAACCGTTTTGAACCGCAATTGCCGGGTTTCAGCCATGTGCCTTTCAACGACCTGCCTGCGTTGCACGCGGCGGTCGATGCACAGACGGTGGCCATCATGCTGGAGCCGATTCAGGGCGCAGCCGGCGTGATCCCCGCCACCGAGCACTACCTGAAAGGTGTTGAACGCCTGTGCCGCGAGCTGGGCATCCTGCTGATTCTTGATGAAGTGCACACCGGCATCGGCCGCTGCGGCACCTTGCTCGTCGAACAACAGTACGGCGTGCGCGCCGACATCATCACCCTTGGCAAAGGCCTGGGTGGCGGCGTGCCGTTGGCGGCCCTGCTGGCGCGTGGCAAGGCCTGTTGCTTCGAGCTGGGCGAGCTGGATGGCACCCACCATGGCAACGCGTTGATGGCTGCGGCCGGGGAGGCGGTACTAAAAACGGTACTGGAGCAGGGCTTCCTGGAGCAGGTGCGCGAGTCCGGCCTTTACCTTGGCGAAGGCCTCGCCCGCCTGGCTTATCGCTACGACCACGGCCAATTGCGCGGCCATGGCCTGATGTGGGGCCTGACATTGTCGGATGATTCTGCAGATGCCGTCGTAAAAGCAGCACTGCACGAAGGTTTGATCCTTAACGCCGCGCAACCCAACGGCCTGCGCTTCACCCCAGCCTTGACGGTCAGCAAAAGCAATATCGACGAAATGCTTTTGCGCCTGGCTCGCGCCTTCTCCCGAGTGCGCACCGCGCAGTTGCAATGCCGCAAGGGCATCGCCGTTTAACCCACATTTCAGAACCGTCTCGCGGCCTACGCGGCGCCCTCAGCCTGATTCTTTTGGCTGGGGGCGTTTTTTTGTCTACGCACTTCAAGGTGGCCCAGTGCCAGAATCCACTGAACCCTCACGAGTGCCCAAGGTCGATTAGCTACACGGCTCACACGAGCCGATTATCTGGAGCTGACCCATGGACATCATTCGCATCATCATCGCCATTCTGCTGCCGCCACTGGGTGTGTTCCTGCAAGTGGGTTTTGCCGGCGCGTTCTGGCTGAACATCCTGCTGACCCTGTGCGGTTACTTCCCGGGCATCATTCACGCCGTGTACATCATCGCCAAACGCTAAAACTGTCAGCCTTTTGCAATGAGCCGCGAGTTGCGCTCGTTGCGAAAGGCCAATTGCTCGATGGTCTGGGTGGCGTGTTCGGCTTCTTCCCGCGCTTGCAGGATGATGCCGTGCTGCTCGGACTTGCTGCACACCGGGTCGGCGTTGCTCGCGTCGCCCGTGAGCATGAACGCCTGGCAGCGGCAGCCGCCGAAGTCTTTTTCCTTTTCATCGCATGAACGGCACGGCTCGGGCATCCAGTCGTAGCCGCGAAAGCGGTTGAAGCCAAACGAGTCGTACCAGATGTGCTGCATGCTGTGGTCGCGCACGTTGGGAAATTGCACCGGCATCTGTCGGGCACCGTGGCAGGGCAGGGCAGTGCCGTCCGGTGTTACGGTCAGAAAAATACTGCCCCAGCCGTTCATGCAGGCTTTTGGGCGTTCTTCGTAGTAGTCCGGTGTAACGAAGATCAGCTTGCACGGGTGGCCTTCGGCTTCGAGCTTGGCCCGGTATTCGTTGGTGATGCGTTCGGCGCGCACCAGCTGTTCTTTTGTCGGCAACAACCCCACACGATTGAGCTGCGCCCAACCGTAGAACTGGCAGGTAGCGAGCTCGACGAAGTCTGCTTCCAGCGCGATGCACAGCTCGATAATGCGGTCGATCTTGTCGATATTGTGCCGATGCGTGACGAAGTTCAGCACCATCGGATAGCCATGCGCCTTCACCGCGCGGGCCATTTCCAGCTTTTGCGCGAAGGCTTTTTTCGAGCCGGCCAGCAGGTTGTTCACCTGCTCGTCGCTGGCCTGGAAGCTGATCTGGATGTGGTCCAGGCCAGCTTTCTTGAAGTCGCTGATTTTCTGCTCGGTGAGGCCGATGCCGGAGGTGATCAGGTTGGTGTAGAAGCCCAGCTTGCGCGCCTCGGCGATCAGTTCGGCAAGGTCCTGGCGTACCAGCGGTTCACCGCCGGAAAACCCCAGTTGCGCGGCGCCCATTTCCCGCGCTTCGCGAAACACTTTGATCCATTGCTCGGTGCTCAGCTCTTTGCCCTGCTCGGCGAAATCCAGCGGGTTTGAGCAGTACGGGCACTGCAACGGGCAGCGGTATGTCAGCTCGGCGAGCAGCCACAGCGGCAGGCCAACGGGTGGCTTCTCAGGCAAGTTCGATCCAGTGCTCAGCACGGGCGACCTCCATGAAATCCTCGATGTCTTGACCGAGTTCAGGTACGCCGGGGAATTGTTTATCCAGCTCGGCGATGATGGCAGCCACGTCGCGTTCGCCATCGATCAGACCACCGATCAGCGCGGCGCTGTCGTTGAGCTTGATCATGCCTTCGGGGTAGAGCAATACGTGGCCTTTTTGCGCGGGCTCGTACTGGTAGCGATAGCCCTGGCGCCAGGTCGGTGTTCTGCTGCGATCAAAGCTCATAGGGTGATCCCTTTATGCCATACACGCTGATCAGTCACGCTGTGATATGGCGGGCGGTTCAGTTCATAGGCCATGCTCATGGCATCCAGCATGCTCCACAAGATGTCGAGTTTGAACTGGAGAATTTCCAGCATGCGCTCCTGACCTTCGCGAGTGGTGTAGTGCTGCAACGTGATCGCCAAGCCGTGTTCCACATCGCGTCGGGCCTGGCCCAGGCGGGTACGGAAATACTCATAGCCGGCCGGGTCGATCCACGGATAGTGCTGCGGCCAGCTGTCGAGGCGCGACTGGTGGATCTGCGGCGCGAACAGCTCGGTCAACGAGCTGCTGGCGGCTTCTTGCCAACTGGCACGGCGGGCAAAGTTGACGTAGGCATCCACGGCAAAACGCACGCCGGGCAGCACCAGTTCCTGAGACCGCAGTTGGTCCGGGTCCAGACCAACGGCCTGGCCCAGACGCAACCAGGCTTCAATACCGCCGTCTTCACCGGGAGCACCGTCGTGGTCGAGCAGGCGCTGGATCCACTCGCGACGGATCTCGCGGTCCGGGCAATTGGCCAGGATCGCGGCGTCTTTCAGCGGGATATTCACCTGATAGTAGAAACGGTTGGCGACCCAGCCCTGGATCTGCTCGCGGGTGGCGCGGCCTTCATACATCGCCACGTGGTACGGGTGATGGATATGGTAAAAGGCGCCTTTGGCCCGCAAGGCATGCTCGAACTCGGCGGGCGTCAGCGGTGTGTCAGTCATGTGGTCTGCTCCTACAATTCAATGCTCATGCCGTCGTAAGCCACTTCAACATTACGCCGTGCCAGCTCGGCGCGTTCGGGGGAGTCTTCATCGAGGATCGGGTTGGTGTTGTTGATGTGGATCAGCACCTTGCGCTGCTCGGGCAACTGCTCCAGCACTTCGAGCATGCCGCCGGGGCCGTTCTGAGCCAGGTGGCCCATCTCGCGACCGGTGCGGGTGCCGACGCCACGGCGCTGCATCTCATCGTCGTCCCACATCGTACCGTCCACCAGCAGGCAATCACTGCCGGCCATGATCTCCAGCAACGGCGCGTCGACCTTGCCCAGCCCAGGGGCGTAAAACAGTTTGCCGCCGGTGCGCAGGTCTTCGACGATCAGGCCGATGTTGTCGCCTGGGTGCGGGTCGAAGCGGTGCGGCGAGTAGGGCGGCGCTGCGCTGCGCAATGGCAGCGGCGTGAAACGCAGGTTGGGGCAGGCCGGGATGGTGAAGCTGGCGTCCAGCTCGATGCGGTTCCAGGCCAGGCCGCCGTTCCAGTGCGTGAGCATGGTGAACAGCGGGAAACCGGTGCTCAAATCTTCATGGACCATGTCGGTGCACCACACCTGGTGCGGGCAGCCTTCGCGCAGGCTCAACAGGCCGGTGGTGTGGTCGATCTGGCTGTCCATCAGGATGATCGCGCTGATACCGGTATCGCGCAGCGCACGGCCGGGTTGCATCGGGGCGAAGCCTTGCAGTTGCGCGCGGATATCCGGCGAAGCGTTGCACAGTACCCAATTCACGCCATCGTCGGAAATCGCGATGGACGACTGAGTGCGCGCCTGGGCCCGCAGGCTGCCGTCACGAAAACCTGCGCAGTTCACGCAGTTGCAGTTCCACTGCGGGAAGCCACCGCCGGCGGCGGAACCTAGAATCTGGACAAACATGATTGCTCCATCACGCAAAGCTCAAAACAAAAACGCCCCGGGCGAACCGAGGCGTTGTATTACTCAGCCAATCAACGGCTGGCGAAGTACATGGTGACTTCGAAACCGATACGCAGATCAGTGTAAGCAGGCTTGGACCAGGTCATATTCATACTCCTACGAAGGGATGGGACGTTCACTACTCATACATATAGTCCACCTCCAATCGGAGATGTTCAGAGGTGTGCGGATGAATGTTACGCAATTCTTTTCAAGTTAGCGCTGTCTTGGTGGCAAAAGCCTTTTGCAGGGCCAGCAATGATCAGCCTGCCGTTTGCCAGGAACCGTTGATGGGCGGGCCGTTGGCCACACAGCGCCAACCGGCTGCAGCGTCATTGAGCTGCCCTGCGGCACGTTGCAGATCCTCGCGCGTGCAGGTTCGGATCAGCTGTTGAAGTGGCGCCAGATAACCCGACGAATGGCCAGCCAGCTGCGCCTGCCAGAGCAATTCGGCGGCTTGGACGATCGGTAATGCCTGTGCCGTGAATTGCTCTGCCAGGGTTTGGTTGCCCAATTCGGCGCTGTTGTCGATCAACGCCGGAAGCTGCGCCAGGAAGGTCTGCACGTGCTCGAAGATCCCGGTCAGGGATACGCTGGGTGATTGCACGCCAAACAGCAGGCCGGTTTGCCCGTTGATCTGTCGGATGCCGCTGAACACGGCGTAGCCGATTTGCAGTTCGACGCGCAGTTTTTGGTAAAACGGCCCCTGGAGCAGATGCCCGAGCAGTCGCCATGCCGCTTCATCGGCCAGGGATTGGCTTGGCGTAGGGCAAAACAGCAGCAACGCGGCTTCGCGGGAGTCGGTATTCACTTCGTGCCAGAGCCGCTGGCCGTCGAGGGTTTTCGGCGTGTGTTCGAAGCTTTCCGGCTGGCCTGGCAATCGCGCGGCTGCGGTTTTGATCGCCGCTTCACTGGCAGCGGGCAAACCTGTGCCCAGGCCCTGCCAACGCGCGGTGGTCCATGACGCTGGCGTCTCGCCGGCCCCGCAAGCGATGCCGGCACAGCAGGCAGGCAACGCCTTGAGCAGCTCCCGAATGGCAATCATCGGCGTTTGTGCGGGTGACGGCAGCGGCCCATCGGACTGGCTGAGGTTAAGCGCCAGCGCCTCGACCACAGCCGCGATTGGTTCGTGAAGGCCAACTATTTTCACGCGCCAGTCATTGGCGGCGGTTTCGAAGGCCAATTCGACGCCCGCCTGACGGGCCTGCTCACGCAACGGCTGCAACGCATGTTCCAGGCCTGCGGGTACCAACGAATCAAAGCGCCATTGCAGGTACAGCGCGCCTTCGTTGGCGTCATCCGCCAAGGCCTGGCTGAACGTCAGCGCCGACACTTCCCGTCGTCCCCGCGAGCGATCCTGGGCGAACGTGCGCAAGCCACGGTGGGCGCTGGTCTGGCCGCGAATCAGGCCGGCGCGCGCTTGCTTGACCGCTGGGCGCAGGAAGGGGTTGTTGGGCGGCAGTTGCCAAGCGTGCTCGGAGGGCGGCAGGTGCAGTGAATCGAGCAGATTTTTCAGGGCCGCCACGCCCTGTTCCGATAGATCCTCGCTGTCGTTGCGGGCCAGCGCCAGGGCGCCCTGGATTTGCTGCTGGCGAGCGTTCAGCAAGGCGAACTCTTCTCGCAACGGCGTCCAGTCGCTCTGTGCGAAAAAGCTCAACCAGTCGTGCAATAACGTTTCGATCTGAGTAGCCGACCCGTCTTGAACGATGAGGGAAAAGTCGATATCCAGCAGCGCTTGCCCGGCGAAGTGATACAGCACGGACGCGTGCAGTGCGTGGGCCACGTTTCGCGTTTGCAGCTCGGCCAGTAACCCGCCGGGCGCCGGGGCGTTGAGCCAGGTGCAGAGAAAATCCAACGCTTCACGGGGTACGTCACAGGCAATGACGTGGTGCCGATGATTATTGGCGGTGTATTGATAACTCACTGCTTGATCGGGCAACAGCGCAGGCGGCTCGGCCTGTGGGTGCAAAGGCCCGCAAGCCAGTGCCTCGCTGAATCGCTGCGCCAAGGCTTCCAGCTCGTCCAGCGGCTGCGGGCCGGCCAGGCTCAACGTCATCTGCCCGCTCTGATAAAAGTGCGTGTGAAATTCGCGCAGTGCTTGCTGAAATGCCTCACGCTCCACCGGCAGGCTGTCCCGGTTGCCGGCGTGAAAACCGCGCAGTGGATGGTCGGCGGCCAAGCCCTCCAACAGCGCGACCTGCTGCTGAGCCTGGGCATCCTGGGACCATGCAACAAACTCTGCGTGCAACACTTCGCGCTCACGCAACTGGTCTTCAATCGCCAGGCGCGGGTGGGCCAGCATATCCGCCAGGCGCTCAAGCCCGTCGGCAAAGGTCGCCAGCGGCAATTCAAAGAAGAAGTCCGTCGTACGCTCCCGGGTACTCGCGTTGACCTGCCCGCCATGGCGCTGCACGTAGGCCATCAGCCCTTCATTTGCGGGAAAACGCTGCGTGCCGAGAAACAACAAATGCTCAAGAAAGTGCGCCAGCCCCGGCCAGGCCAAGGGCACGTCATGGCTGCCGGCAGCCACGCGCAGCACCGCAGCGCAACGCTTCAGACGTGGCGCATGGCGCAGCGAAACCCGCAGGCCATTGGCCAGGGTCAGGTGAAGGTGATGAGGGTGGGCCGGCGCAGGCATGGGCACTTCCGAAACGTAGGAGGTGGCCATGTTATCAAACCGCTGACAAACCGGCTGGGTCAGGGCTTGTGCAGTGCGCCGTACAGCTCGGGGCGACGGTCTTGCAGGTAGTGGTTGGCGGCGCGGGCGTCGAGGATGGACTGGCGGTCCAGCGCCCCGACGATCAATGTCTCATCCAGCCCGGCCTGGGCGATGCGCTGGCCATTCGGCGCGGCGATGCTGCTTTGCCCGCAATATTGAATCTCGCCTTCCTGCCCGCAGTAGTTGGCGTACGCCACATAACACTGGTTTTCAAAGGCCCGCGCCCGCACGGTGACGTCGGCGACAAAGTCGAACGGCACCATATTGGCAGTCGGCACCAGGATCAACTCGGCACCGGCCAGCGTCAGGCGACGGGTATTTTCCGGAAACTCCAGGTCGTAGCAGATCAAGAAGCCAAGCTTCCAGCCGTTCAATTCCACCAACGGGAAATCATCTTCCCCGGCACTGAACATCGAGTGGTCCAGGTCGCCAAACAAGTGGGTCTTGCGGTAGTTGCACAGGCGCTGGCCGTGGGCGTCGATCAACTGCACGGCGTTGTAGATCTGCCCGTCCTCGGCCCGCTCCGGGTAGCCGTACAGAATCGCCAACCCGGCGCTTTTGGCCAGTGTGGCAATCGCCTGCGCGGACGGCCCATCCTGAGGTTCGGCAAGGGCGCCGACCGCTTCGGCGCCGATGTTGTAGCCGCTGAGGAACATCTCCGGCAGCACCAGCACATCGGCATCCGAGGCCTCATGCGCCAGTGGGTGCAGGCGCTTGAGGTTACCGGCCACATCCAGTGGCAGCGGCGGGCATTGGTACAGGGCAACGCGCATGCTCAACTCCTTAATCGGCCAGGGCGATCGGGCCGATTTCGTCAAAGACATCACCCGGCCCTGGGTTCTCCGGATGCGTGCTGCCGCCGAAGTGGGTCATGATGCCCCACACCGCGTTCAGCGAGGTTTGCACCGCGCCTTCGACCCAGGCCGGCGTCCAGGACACGTCGTCACCGGCAATAAAAATCCCACGTTGTTCAGCGGGCATGTCCTTCTGCATGAAGTGCGCATACATCCGCTGGTTGTAGCGATAGTGGCCGGGCAGCGCGCCTTTGAAAGCCCCGAGGAAATGCGGGTCGGCTTCCCAGGACACAGTGATCGGGTCGCCGATGATGCGCGCCTTGATATCGACTTTCGGGTAGATCTTTTTCAGGGCGTCGAGGGCCAGTTTCACTCGCTTGTCGATGGGCTGCGGGAGCATTTTCAACGCGTCGCTCATCCACGAGTACGACAGGCAAATCACGCCCGGCTTGTCGTCGCCGTTGTCGAACAGGTAAGTGCCACGGGTCAGGCGATCGGTGAGGGTCATGCTCATCAGGTCGCGGCCAGTTTCCGGGTCTTTGTCTTTCCAGAACGGGCGGTCGACCATCACGAAGGTTTTCGACGACTGCATGTAACGGGTGCGGTCCAGGGCCATCCACATTTTTTGCGAGAACAGGGTCTCGTCGCATTCGATCTGGGTGGTCAGCAACCAGCTTTGGCAGGTGGTCAGCACGGCGGCGTATTCACGGGTGTCGCCGTAGTTGTCGGTCACAGCAAAGCGGCCATCGGCGGCGTGGGCTATACGGCTCACACCGGCCGTGGCGCACCGCGATGCAACGAGCTGAGACTGGTGCCGGCCGGCCAGTGCGCACAACGCTCCGGCACGTGGCGCCAGATGCCCATGGGCACTTGCGCCACGCCGCCGACGACCAGGTGCTGGTGGTCGTCGCAGTTGGTCATCACCACGCGGAAAATTTCGAGCATCGAGTTGGGGAAATCCGAGTCCCAGCCGCCGGTGCCGAAACCTACCTGACCAAACACTTCGCGGTGCGCAAACGAGAGTTTGGCAAAGGCCTTGGACGTGGCGACGAAGTCATAGAAGGTGCGGTCGTCCCACAGCGGCACCAGCTTATTCCACAACGCTTTGAGGCGCGGCACGTCGCGGTCGCGAATGGCTTGCTGGATATCACCGAACTGCGAACCGGCTTCCAGCGCATCGGCCCAGGCGTCAGCAACTTCCTGGAACAGCACCGGCAAGTCCGAGAGCTTTTGCGCGTAGTGTGTCTGGCCTTCGAGGTCGATCACCGTGCTGCCGGAGGCCGGCGTCAGCGGGTTGGGGAAGGGTTTGGTCTCCAGCCCGAGCTTGTCCACATAGTGGTAGAACGCGGTCGACGACACCGGAAAACGCATGCCGCCCAGCTCGGCGATGATGCCCTCGGCCCCTTCAAACGCCTGGGAGCGCAAGCGGCCGCCCATTTTCGAGGCTTCATACACCACCGGCTTGAGGCCCAGCTTCATCAGCTCGTAAGCGGCCACCAGGCCCGCGATCCCCGCACCGACAATCGCCACTTCGGCGCCATGGTTGGCGGCCGGAATGCTGCCCAGGCCGGCCGGATGCTCAATCCAGTCATCAAAGGCAAACGGAAAGTCCGGGCCAAAAATGGTGATGGGTTTTTTACCGTCGGCGGGGTGGCGATGGGTCTTGCTGATGGTGCTGGACGGAATGCTCATGGCTGACCTTACTGGCGACTCGGCGGGATGTGGCCCGTTGAGTATAGGAAAAGATGGCAGCCAGTTTAGGGAGCGTAGCGTTCGTTAATAAGACGCAAAGTGTCGTCGTATTGGATTGTTTTCAGTCAGAGTGACGAAGAGGGTGGTCAGACTGGCTGGCCACGGTCCAATTTGTTACTGAGGATGATCGACGTGGTGGTTTTTTCCACGCCATCGACACTGCCAATCTGGTCCAGCAATTGATCCAGCTGCTCCGGTGAATCGGTGCGCAGCCAGGCCACGTAATCAAATTCGCCACTCACCGCACACAGCTGCTGCACCTGCGCCATTGCACTGAGCCTGCGCAACACTTCCTTGCCCGAACGCGCTTGCACGGTGATCCCGACATACGCCTGCAAACCACCATCGACCACACGCTGCCCGAGGCGCACGCCATAGCCGGTAATTACCTGGGTTTTCTCCAGGCGCGCCAGACGCGACGTCACCGTGGTGCGCGCAATGCCCAACTGCCGGGCAAGCATGGCCACGCTTTCGCGGGCGTTGATCTGCAAGGCGGCGATCAGTTGGCGATCGATTTCATCGAGGACGGGCAAGGGCAGGGCTCCAGTGCGGGCGGCAATGGGTCGCCATGTTACAGGCTTGCGCCCGTCTGGAGCGCGGCGATCTGCGAGATTAAGGTGCCTTGCAGACTTTCGCGGCGGCGGGATCGTTCGGGATAAACGAGTCCGGCGCGCCGGGCTTGAGCACCACGTAGCCACGGCGCCATGGCTGGTCGTCGATCAGCTTCCAACGATGGCCGGTGCCGGTGTTGTCTTCGGCGACCAGCACTTCACCGGGGTGCAGGGTGAACGTCTCGCCGTCGCGGGTAGCGAAGGCCAAGGTGCCGGAGAGGGTCATGACGTACTGCGGCTCGGGATCGTTATGCCAATCGTAAGAAGCGTGCGCCGGGGTTGTCTTGAAATGAATGGCAGTGACGTCGTTGCGCATGCTCGGGTCGATGGTGCCCTCCAAAACGTGCGAGGCGTTGTCTGCGCCGGTGCAGAGTTTGTACGCCTTGATGGTGGCCGGAGCAGGCGATGCTGCGTGTGCGCAGTTCAGGGTGGCGAAGGTGATTGCGAGAGCGCCTGCGGTGCGCAGGCTGAGGGTAAAAAAGGCGCGGGGTGAACGGTTGGCTTGAGGCATGGAGCCGAGTTCCTCGTGCTGGTTGAGTGGCCGGCCATGGTCTGTGCCGCAGCAGTTGAGGACAATTAACAAATCTTTCATTGCTGGAAAAGGCGTGGGAGTCAGCGTCGCCTTTTCCATACGCCAGACACGCGAAAGCCGCGCATTGCGCGGCTTTTTTGTTTGGTGGGCCCACACGGACTTGAACCGTGGACCAAAGGATTATGAGTCCTCTGCTCTGACCAACTGAGCTATAGGCCCTTGTAACAGGTCGCGGATTATAACGATGGTTTCCCCGCTGTGCCATCCGAAAAGTCTGAAACCCTCAGATGAAGAAAAGCCTCGGCAAAAAGCTCGGGCGGCAGGGGCAGGCTGACGATGTAGCCTTGCATCTGTTCACAGCCTTCGGCGGCAAGAAAGGCTTGTTGCGCGGGGTTTTCCACGCCTTCGGCGATGATGGTGAATTGCATGCTGTGGCCCAGGGCGATGATGGCGCGCACGATGGCGGCGTCGTGCGGATCGTCGGGCAAGCCGCGCACGAAGGACTGGTCGATCTTGAGGAAATCCAGCGGCAAGCGCTTGAGGTAGCTGAGGGATGAATAGCCGGTGCCGAAATCGTCAATCGCCAGCTGCACGCCCAGGCGTTTGAGTTGGTGCAGCACTTCCAGGGCTTCCTCGGCCTGGCTCATGATGAAGTTTTCGGTGATCTCCAATTGCAGGCAGCCGGGCTCCAGACGGTAGTCGCGCAGCAGCTGTTCAATGCGCGCGAGCAGGTTGGGGTGGCGCAGTTGTGCGCCGGCGAGGTTGACCGACAGTGGGCCGAAATCCTCATAAACCGTTTGCCAGGCGTGCAGTTGTTGGCAGGCCTGTTCCAGTACCCAATCGCCGATCTGCAGGATCATGCCGTTTTCTTCGGCGAGGGGGATGAAATGCTCAGGCGGCACGTCGCCAAAGGTTGGATGGCGCCAGCGGATCAGGGCTTCGGCGCCGATCAGTTCGTGGGTCGCCAGGCTCAGCTTGGGTTGGTAATACAGGCTCAGTTCGTCACGTTCGATGGCGCGGCGCAGTTCGTGTTCCAGGGCCACGCGCTCGTTGGCTTGGGCGGTGAGGTCACGGGTGTAGCTTTCGACGCGGTTGCGGCCCTTGGCCTTGGAGCGGTACATCGCCGCGTCGGCGTTTTTCACCAGGGTGGCGACGTCAGTGCCGTCCTGCGGGTACAGGCTGGTGCCGATACTCGCGCTGATAAAGAACTCGTGCTCGCCGGCCTGGAACGGCGGGGTGAAGCAGGCGAGCAGCTTGTTGGCCAGGTGCGCGGCATCGCTGGCGTGTTGCAGGCCGGGCAGCAGGATGATGAATTCGTCGCCGCCCAGGCGTGCCACGGTGTCGACATCGCGCAGTTGCTCTTTGAGGCGCACGGCGATGTCCTTGAGCAGCAGGTCGCCGATGGGGTGGCCAAGGCTGTCGTTGATGTGTTTGAAGCGGTCCAGGTCCAGAAATAGCACGGCGCCTTGGTTGCCGCTTTCCTGCTGGCCATTCAGTGCGGCCTGCAACCGGCTTTCGAACAGGGTGCGGTTGGGCAAGCCGGTCAGTGGGTCATGGTGTGCCTGGTAGTCGAGGCGCGCCTGGGCGTGCTTGAGGCTGGAGATGTCGGCAAACACGGCGACAAAGTGGGTGATCAATTGCTCACGGTTGCGCACGGCACTGATGGTCAGCCAACTGGGGTACAGCTCGCCGTTCTTGCGGCGGTTGGAAATCTCGCCCTGCCAGTGCCCGTGGGCGGTCAACTGGTGCCACATGGCTGCATAGAATGCGCTGTCGTGCAGGCCGGAGGCGAGCAGGCGCGGCGTGCTGCCAAGGGCTTCGGCTTCGCTGTAACCGGTGATTTCGCTGAACGCGCGGTTGACGGCACTGATGTTCTGCCGGGTGTCGGTGATCAACACACCTTCGGCAGTGCTCTCAAACACCGTGGCGGCCTGTTGCAGTTTTTCCTGCATGAACTGGCGTTCGGTGATGTCTCGCGCAATGGTCAACATGCAATCTTCATCGCCGATCGGCAGTGGCCGACTGGACACTTCGCAGAGGCGAATCTGCCCGTCGTTGCGGCGTATATGGCAGACGAAGTCGCGCACAAACCCGTCGCGCTGCATCAGCTCCAACATGTGTTTGCGTTCGTTGAGGTCGACCCAGATACCCAGGTCCAGGGTTGACTGGTCGAGCGAGGTCACGCTGGTGAAACCGGTAATACGGCTGAAGCCCTCATTCACTTCAATCAGCAGCCCGTCACGTTGACGGCTCAGCAGTAGGCCATCGGGTGAGGCGTGGAAGGCTTTGGCGAATTTCTCTTCGGACGTTTGCAGCTGTTGCTGGGTTTCTTTGAGCTGGGTGATATCGCGCACCACCACCACCAGCGCTTCGGTGGTGTCGAGTTGGAACGGTTGCGCCGAGATCAGCCCGGTAAACGCCTGGCCGTTGCTGCGTCGGAACGACATTTCGAGGTTGCGGATGCTGGTGGTCTGCACGCGTTGCAGCAGGTCGGGCCCGACGCCCTGAATGCCCCAGATATTCAGTTCTGTGGCGGTCTTGCCCACCACTTCCTCGGCGCTCAGGCCGATCTGGTCTTCGAACGCCTTGTTGACCTCCAGCAGGCAGCCATCGGACATCCGCGCAATCACCAGGATGTCCGGGCATTGCTGGAACACCGAGGCAAATTTCTGCTCGGAAAGCTGCAGGGCTTCTTCAGTGCGCTTGGCTTCGCTGATATCGATCATCAAACCGCGCAGCACCGGCTCATGCCCGTGTTCGATAAGGCTGACAATGTCACGTACCCACAGGCAGCGCCCGTCCGCAGTGATCACTCGGTAATCGAGGCTGTGGTCGCGGTTGGCGCGGGTTTCCGGTAGCAGTAAGCCTCGGCGCGCGTCAGGTCGGCGGGGTGGATGATGTTGCGCCAAAACCCTGGAATCAGCCAATGCGCGCGGGGATAGCCGAGCAGCTCTTCGGCATGCGGCGACACGTAGCTGTAGGTGAAGTCCGTGATGCTGGCTTCCCAAGCGATGGCGGACAGGCTCTCCACCAGGCCGCGGTAGTGGTATTCGCTGCTGCGCAGTTCTTGCTCAAGGGCAACCCGCCGGGATATTTCCGAACTGAGCCGACGATTGATCCGAATCACGATGGCCAGCACGGTACTCAACAGCAGCACGGCTGGCAGGCCGTACATCAGCAGGTCGGCCCAGAACATGCGGTGATCGGTGAAGCTGCCTACCCAGTGTTGCTGGATGGCGTCGGTTTCGTCCGAACTGAGGTCGGCGAGCACCTTGTCCAGGATACCCACCAGCATTTTCTCATCGCGCGGTACGGCCATTGCCAGTTGATAGCGGTAGGGCGTTTCACCGCTGACGTATAACCCATCGAGTTTGAGTTGGCGCAGGCTCCAGACGCTGGAGGCGAGGTCACCGACGACAGCATCCACTTCATCAGTGGCCAGGGCTTGCAGCGTCGAGCTGACGTTGGGCATGGCCACCAGGTTGAGGTCGGGATGGTGGGTGCGCAGCAATTCGTGGGGCGCGTAGTTCTCCACCACGGCGATCTTCAGCCCGTAAAGGTCCTTGAGGTTGCGCGGTTTGGCGCCGCCTTCGTGGGCGAGGATGACAATGGGAAAGTCCAGATAAGGCCGTGTGAAGGCCAGGAAACCCTGGCGCTCCGGGGTGGACATGATGCCGGGCAGCAGGTCGAGCTGGTTGTTTTTGGCCTGTTCGAGCACGGCGGTCCAGTTGGCGGGCTCGATCAGGTTGATCCTGACGCCCAGGCGGTCCTGGATCAGGCGTACGTAGTCGGCGGCAAGGCCCTGATAACGGCCATTTTCGTCACGGTATTCGAAGGGTGGCCAAGAAGTGTCCACTCCCAGTCGCAGCTCTTGATGGTCCGCCAGCCAGCCACGCTCTTCATCGGTGAGAGTCAACGCGCCAGCCGTTGCGGTCCAGGTGAGCAGCGACAGCAGTATCACGGTCGGCAGTCTGGGCATAACGGTCTCGTTATGGCACGGGGAATGTTTCGAGTGTAGACGGGCATTGCGGGGGAGGGGTGTTGCGCGGCAGTTAATCTGTAGAAAGTGATCTGCACAAAGCAAAACCCCGGCCTGGGCCGGGGTTCTGGTATCACTCGTCGAGGAAGGAGCGCAGATGCTCGCTTCGCGTCGGGTGGCGCAGCTTGCGCAGTGCCTTGGCTTCGATCTGACGGATCCGCTCACGGGTCACGTCAAACTGCTTACCGACTTCCTCAAGGGTGTGGTCGGTATTCATGTCGATGCCGAAACGCATGCGCAGTACCTTGGCTTCACGGGCAGTGAGGCCGGACAGTACGTCGCGAGTCGCTTCTTTCAGGCTCTCAACAGTGGCGACATCGATTGGCGACTGCATGGTCGAGTCTTCGATGAAGTCACCCAGATGGGAGTCTTCGTCATCACCAATCGGCGTTTCCATGGAGATCGGCTCTTTAGCGATCTTCAATACCTTGCGGATTTTATCCTCAGGCATTTCCATGCGTTCGCCCAGCTCTTCCGGGGTCGGTTCGCGACCCATTTCCTGCAACATCTGCCGGGAAATACGGTTGAGCTTGTTGATCGTCTCGATCATGTGCACCGGAATACGGATGGTGCGGGCCTGGTCGGCGATCGAGCGAGTGATCGCCTGACGGATCCACCAGGTGGCATAAGTCGAGAACTTGTAGCCGCGACGGTATTCGAACTTGTCCACAGCCTTCATCAAGCCGATGTTGCCTTCCTGGATCAGGTCGAGGAATTGCAGGCCACGGTTGGTGTACTTCTTGGCGATGGAGATCACCAGACGCAAGTTCGCTTCAACCATCTCTTTCTTCGCGCGGCGGGCTTTGGCCTCACCGATCGACATGCGACGGTTGATGTCCTTGATTTCGGCAATCGTCAGACCGGTTTCAGTCTCAAGCGCAGTCAGCTTCTGCTGGCAACGGATGATATCGGGCTGCAGACGACCAATGGCTTCGGCGTATTTCGCCTTGCCTTTGGCCAGTGCGTCGGTCCAGCTTTCGTCAACTTCGTTGCCCGGGAACTGGCGCAGGAAGTCAGCACGCGGCATGCGCGCATCACGTACGCAGAGCTGCATGATTGCGCGCTCTTGGGCACGCAGACGCTCAAGGGCACTGCGAACGCGTTCAACCAGGCCTTCGAATTGCTTCGGCACCAGCTTGATCGGCATGAACAGCTCAGCCAGGGCGATCAGCTCGGCAATGGCCTGCTTGTTGCCGCGACCGTGCTTTTTCAGCGCCTTACGGGTGATTTCCATTTGATCGGAAACCGCACCGAAACGCTGGGCAGCGATGATCGGGTCCGGACCGCTTTCAACTTCATCTTCGTCGTCGCTGCTGGCTTCAGCATCGTCGTCTTCGGAATCGTCGTCGGCTTTCGCGGCTTTCGCATCGACAGGCGGCGGTACTTCGGCAGCAGGCGGCGCAATGCCATCGTCCGGGTCGATATAACCGCTCAGAACGTCGGACAGGCGGCCACCTTCGGTGGTAACGCGGGTGTACTCGGAGAGAATGTGGTCAACCGTGCCAGGGAAGTGCGCAATTGCGCCCATCACTTCACGGATGCCCTCTTCGATACGCTTGGCGATTTCAATTTCGCCTTCGCGTGTCAGCAACTCGACCGTACCCATTTCACGCATGTACATGCGCACAGGGTCCGTCGTGCGACCGATATCGGTCTCCACTGCTGCCAACGCTGCTGCTGCCTCTTCGGCCGCAGCCTCGTCAGTATCGGCGTCGGCCAGCATAAGGGAATCCTTATCTGGCGCAGTTTCGAATACGTTGATCCCCATGTCGTTAATCATGCGGATGATGTCTTCCACCTGCTCTGGATCTGAAATATCCTCAGGCAGGTGGTCGTTGACCTCGGCGTAAGTCAGGTAACCCTGCTCACGACCCAGTGTGATCAACTCTTTGATACGAGACTGCTGTTGCGCTTTTCCGGACATAACACCCTATCCACTGAAGGTCTTGGCGGGCAAAAAACAAGCCGAGGATTATACCCGAGCTATGACCTCACACGCCAGCTGAGGTCGGGTTTGATGCGGAAACATTCTGTTTTAAGAGGTCGCGCATCTGTTTTGCTATCTGAATCTGCTCTTCAGCCGATAATCCCGGCTGCCTTGCTCTCTTGATGAGTTCATCGAGGGTCTGCGTGTGCTGACCCGCGGATAACCTAGTAATGGTGTCTAAAAACTGTTGTTCAAGGTTATCGCCGTCAATTAGCCACTCCTTTTCTGCGAGTGCTTTCAAGAGGCGGCCTTGTTCGGTGCCATGCCAGCGAGCCATCAACTGAATTGAGTTTAGCTTAGGATTTTTCTGTACCGCCTCGATCAAGGCGATCAGTACCTGAGCGTAAGTGTTGCTCTCGTTAGCAAAATGATCGGCGCTCTCAACTTTCTTCGCCAATTGCGGGTAGTGGATCAGCGTGCGCAACGCAATCAGCGTCGGGGCTTCCACTGCCACCGGCGTGCGTGGCGCGTAGGCCTCGTCACGATCGCCGCGCTTGCCGTTCTTGCTCCAGGGTTTCTTGTCCCATTTCTTGCCGCCGGCGCCGGGTTTCTTCGGTGTCCACTCCTGCTGGGGCGCGTAGGCCTCCTGCGGTTGGTGAAAGTCCGAGTAGTCCGGCATGGCGTCGTAATCCATGCCTGGGTCGTAAGCCGGCGGTGCGTCTTGCGGCGCGTTGTGCACCAGCTGGCTGACGGCCTCGCCGCTCAAACCGGTGATTTCCAGCAGGCGCATGCGCATCAGTGACTTCAGGTTGGCGCCCGGTACTTTGTCGATCAACGGTGCCGCGAGCGTGGCCATGTGGGCCTTGCCTTCAAGGGACCGCGGATCGGCTTCTTCGGTCAATTGCTGGAAGAAATAGTCGGCCAGCGGCTGCGCATGTTGATTGATGCGCGCGCGGAACGCGTCGGTGCCTTCGGAGCGCACCAGGGTGTCCGGGTCTTCACCTTCGGGCAAAAACAGGAAGCGTGCACGGCGGCCATCCTGCAGGCTCGACAGCGTGGCCTCGAGCGCGCGCCAGGCGGCGTTGCGGCCGGCCTGATCGCCGTCGAAGCAGAACAGCACGCTGGGCACCACGCGAAACAGGCGCTTCATGTGTTCTTCGCTGGTGGCGGTGCCCAGGGTGGCCACGGCATTGCGCAGTCCTTGCTGGGCGAGGGCGATCACGTCCATGTAGCCCTCAACCACGATGATTTCATCGAGGTTGCGGTTGTTTTTACGCGCTTCGAACAGACCGTAGAGTTCCTGGCCCTTGTGAAACACCGGGTTTCCGGGGAGTTCAGGTACTTGGGTTTGTCGTCGCCGAGCACGCGGCCGCCGAACGCGATGATCCGGCCACGGCTGTCGCGGATCGGAAACATCACCCGGTCGCGGAAGCGGTCATAGCGCTTGCCGGTCTCGGCGTTTTCCACCAGCAGGCCGGCGTCGATCATGGCTTTCTGCTGCAGGGTGTCGCTGCTCAGGTGCTTGTAGAGGTTATCCCAGCCTGGCGGCGCGAAACCCAGGCCGAAGTCCCGGGCAATTTCACCGGTAAGGCCGCGACCCTTGAGGTATTCGACAGCGGCCTTGCGCTGCGGATGGCTTTTGAGCGCCTGGCGGTAGAAGTCGGCAGCGGCCGTCAGCAGCGGGTACAGCGGCGAGTCGGTGGGTTGCCGCGGTTTGTGCGGGCGGCCACTTTCTTCTCGGGGGACTTCCATGCCGGCGGCTTTGGCCAGGTCCTCGATAGCCTGGGGGAAGTCCAGGTTGTCGTGGTCCATGAGAAAGCCGAGGGCGTTGCCGCCCGCGCCGCAGCCGAAGCAGTAGTAGAACTGCTTGTCGGGGCTGACGCTGAACGAGGGGGTCTTTTCTTTGTGGAAAGGGCAGCAGGCGGTGTAGTTTTTGCCGGCTTTTTTCAGTTGCACGCGCGAGCTGACAACATCGACGATGTCGGTGCGGTTCAGAAGGTCGTCAATAAAGCTCTGGGGAATTAGCCCGGCCATGGCGTTCTCGTCATCACTGCGTATCAATGAGGCCCGCGAAGTGCTCAGGCGCACACATTGTGCGGCTCGATCAACTGTCGTCTGGTTGGGCTGTCAGGGAGTGTATCTGCCGAACATTCACTGACGTTAATTTCTATCAGTGTTCGGCCTGGAAATGTTGCCCGGGCGTCCGGTGTTGGCCAATGGCGGGCCTCGGAAACGCATCGTTGGGCACAGCCGACACAGTTGATCGTCTGTTTGAAGAATGAGTGTGCTCGTCAGTAGCCTTGTTAGGCTCGTCAGAAGAGACGCGCACCGCTGGCAAAAGAGCCAGTCCTGACGTGTGAAGCAGTGTCTCGGTCGCGTGTGCGGCGTCGACGGTGAAGCATCAAGCGATATCCGCAAATGCCAATAGCCCGGCTGAGGGCCGGGCTTGGCAGAAGCTTGCTACGTAAGTCTGTGTATTAGTACAGACGAACGGCGCGGCGCTGCTCGCGCTGAACTTTCTTAGCGTGACGCTTAACAGCGGCTGCTGCTTTGCGCTTACGCTCAGAAGTTGGCTTCTCATAAAATTCGCGGCTACGAACTTCAGCCAGAACACCGGCTTTTTCGCAGGAGCGCTTGAAACGACGCAGAGCTACGTCGAAGGGTTCGTTCTCTTTTACTTTGACGGCTGGCATCCAGAGCTACCTTCTTTCATTACCGGGAATCAACGTTCTCGTCGCAAAAAATTCGCGGCTGAGGTCGTCGGTTTTTAAGGGTTGCGGATGTTAACCCCTCATTGCCCGGAATGCAAAGCCTCTGATCGAAAACCGCTAGTCGGGAGGGGGAGTGGCGACTATTATGCGCGCCTTCGAATTCAGCCTCTACAAGGCGCAAACCCATGTTAGTACTGGGACTTGAAACCTCCTGCGACGAAACCGGTGTCGCACTTTACGACAGTGAACGCGGGCTTTTGGCCGATGCACTGTTCAGCCAGATCGACCTGCACCGCGCATACGGCGGCGTGGTGCCGGAGCTCGCCAGCCGCGATCACGTCAAGCGCATGCTGCCGTTGATTCGCCAGGTGTTGGACGAGGCCGGCTGCGTGCCGACCGAGATCGACGCGATTGCCTACACCGCCGGCCCCGGATTGGTCGGAGCCCTGCTGGTTGGGGCTTCTTGCGCCCAGGCGCTGGCGTTTGCCTGGGGCATTCCGGCCCTCGGCGTGCACCACATGGAAGGTCATTTACTGGCACCCATGCTGGAAAAAACACCGCCACAGTTCCCGTTCGTCGCTTTGTTGGTTTCGGGTGGGCATACGCAGCTGGTTCAGGTCGATGCGATTGGCCAATACACGCTGTTGGGTGAGTCTCTGGACGATGCCGCCGGTGAAGCGTTCGACAAGACCGCGAAGATGATGGGCCTCAATTATCCGGGCGGTCCGGAAATCGCACGTCTCGCCGAAAAAGGCGTGCCGGGCCGTTACACCTTCCCGCGTCCAATGTGCGATCGCCCGGGCCTGATGTTCAGTTTCAGCGGTTTGAAAACCTCCGCACTGAACACCTGGCAGCAAAGCGTCAGCGCCGGGTACGACAGTGAGCAAGCCCGTTGCGACATCGCACTGGCGTTCCAGCAGGCCGTGGTGGAGACTTTGACCATCAAGTGCAAGCGCGCCCTGAAACAGGCGGGCATGAAGCGCCTGGTGATCGCCGGCGGCGTCAGTGCCAACAAAGCGTTGCGCACCTCGTTGGAAAAAATGCTCGGCGACATGCAGGGCGACGTGTTTTATGCGCGCCCTGAGTTCTGCACCGACAACGGTGCAATGATCGCCTACGCCGGTTGCCAGCGTCTGCAGGCCGGCCAGCATGAAAGCCTGGCGATCAGCGTGCAGGCACGCTGGCCGATGGAGCAACTTTCACCGCTGTAAGGGCTCACGTGAGCCGGGCTCATCGAACGTATTTAAAAATGCCGTTCGCGCCCGGCAAACAGGTCGCGTAAATTGCCGCGGTGGCGCCAGACGATCAGCAGTGTCAGCACGCTCATCGGCAACAGCGCTGCAGGCGCCTGCCAGGCCAGCAATGGCAGGGTGAGCGGCGTGGCGATCAATGCGGCCAACGAGCTGGTGCGGGTCAGGTAGAACGTCAATAGCCAGGCCAGCACGGCCAACAGCGCTGCTGGAGGGTAAATCCCCAGCAGCATGCCGGCCGCCGTGGCGACACCCTTGCCGCCGCGAAAGCGGAAGTACAGCGGAAACAGATGGCCGAGCACAGCGCACACGCCCACCCAGACCTGCTGTTGCAGGGTGAGGCCGGCGAGGCTGGCGATGAGTACGGGCAACAGGCCCTTGCAGATATCGCCCAGCAGCGTCAGCACGGCGAGTTTTTTGCCGGCCAGGCGCAACACGTTGGTGGCACCGGCATTGCCTGAGCCACTCATTCGCGGATCGGGATTTCCCGTCAGGCGGCTGAGCAAAATGGCGAAGGACAGCGAGCCGAGCAGGTAGGCGAGAATCGCCAGTGACCAAAACATGCTAACTATTCCGGGCGAGGACGCCCTGATTCTAACGGGGCAACGCGCCCTTGTCGTGCTGCGGAGAAGAGCTTGGACAGAGTGTTTATCGAAGGCCTGGAAGTCGACACCGTGATCGGGGCCTACGACTGGGAGCGCGGCATCAAGCAATGCCTGCGCCTGGACCTGAGCTTCGCCTGGGACAATCGCCCTGCCGCTGCGGGTGACGACCTGACCCTGGCGCTCGATTACGCCAGCGTGTCCGCGCGTATTCAGGCCTTTGCCGAGCAGTCCCAGTACCAACTGGTAGAAACCTTCGCCGAACGCCTGGCCGAAGTGCTGATGAGCGAATTCCAGATTCCCTGGTTGCGCCTCAAGCTGACCAAGCCGGGTGCCGTGCCGGCAGCCAAAGGCGTGGGCGTGGAGATCGAGCGCGGATGTCGCTAACTCAGGTTTACCTTGGCCTTGGCAGCAATATCGAGCGCGAGCGCCATCTGCGCGCGGGCCTGGATACGCTGGCGAGCTTCTTGACGGATATGCGCTGCTCGCCCGTGTTCGAAAGCCAGCCGGTGGGGATCAAAAGCGGGCCGTTTTTCAACCTGGTGGTGTCGGCCTATACCGATTTGCCGTTGATGGAGCTGGATCGCCGGTTGAAATTCATTGAGGCCGACAATGGCCGCTATGCGCCGGACCGCAAAGGGCTGCCGCTGGATATCGACGTGCTGCTGTATGGCGAACTGGTCGGAAATTTCGACGGACTGATCCTGCCGCGCGCAGAAATCCTCAAAAATGCCTTTGTGCTGTGGCCGTTGTCGTTGATGGCGCCGGATCGCGTGCATCCCGAGGTGGGCAAGACATTGGCCGAGCTGTGGCGCGATGCGCAGATCGACCAGGTGCTGGCACCTGTCGCGTTTGAATGGCAAAACCAGCCACTCACCCCGAAAAATCTCCTGTAACGCTCGTCTGCCCGGATTCAAACGTGGACGCTGGCTAGCAAATCCCCTGTGGCGAGCGGGCTTGCCCCGCGTTGGGCTGCGTAGCAGCCCCAAAACAGGCGCTGAGTTTTACCAGGAAAACCTCGGCGTCTTTACTGGGGCCGCTGCGCAGCCCAACGCGGGGCAAGCCCGCTCGCCACAAAGCTTGCTTGCTACACGTTGTAGTGTTCCTTGTAGGCTTTCAGCGCCTTGAGCCGCTCGCGCTTGAGCGCCTCGCCCAGCTCAGGGCCTTTGAAGCCTTTCTCCAGCAACGGCGCCACCGCTACTTCGCGCGCAACCTTGGCCGCGCCGCGTAAATAATCCGCCTGTGGATAACTTCGTTGCTCAAGGCCTTTGCGGCCGCGTGCATCCATTTCACAGCTCACCACAAATTCCTCAAAGCGCTGCGGCCGGCGATACACGTCAAAACTCTGCAGCAGCTCCAGCAATGTCGAGGCTTTCAGTTCCAGAGCGCGGTGGCCATGGGTGTGATATTGGCCCACCAGCAGCGCCAGCTCCTGGCAATCCCTTGGCACCTTGAAGCGTTCGTTGACCGCCTTGATCAGCGTCAAGCCTGTCTTTTCATGAGCAATATGCTGCGGCAACTTATCCACAGCCGTCAGGCCCTTGCCCACGTCATGCAGCAGGCAGGCCCAGCGTACGGTGAGGGGTTGTTTGTGCAGGGCGGCCTGTTGCAGCACGCTCAAGGTGTGCAGGCCGGTGTCGATCTCGGGGTGATGGGCCTCCGGCTGCGGCACGCCGAACAGCGCGTCCACTTCCGGCATCAGGGTTTTCAGCGCATGGCAGTCGCGCAGCACCTGGATGAACACCTGAGGTTGATCTTCCATCAAGGCCCGGGAGATTTCCTTCCAGCTTCGCTCGGGCGTCAGGGCTTCCAACTCGCCGGACTCACTGAGTTGGCGCATCAGTCCGAGCGTGTCGGGTGCTACCGTGAAACCCAGGGAGGCATAACGCGCTGCGAAGCGCGCAACACGCAGTACACGCAAGGGATCTTCGGCGAACGCCGGGGAAACATGACGCAGAATGCGCGCCTGCAGGTCGCGCTGGCCGTGGTAAGGATCGGTCAGGTTGCCGTCGCCGTCCTCCGCCATCGCGTTGATGGTCAGATCGCGACGAATCAGGTCTTCTTCCAGCGTGACCTCGGGGCTGGCATGAAACACAAAGCCACCATAACCCCGGCCACTCTTGCGCTCGGTGCGGGCCAGGGCGTACTCGTCGCCGTTTTTAGGGTCCAGGAACACCGGGAAGTCAGCACCCACCGGCTTGTAGCCCTTGGCAAGCATTTCTTCAGTGGTTGCGCCGACGACCACGCGGTCGATGTCGGTGACCTCGATGCCGAGCAAACGATCACGCACCGCGCCGCCAACTGTGTAGATTTTCATGAAAAAGCCTCCATTAGCGGCACAGGATACCGCCTGTGCCTGACCAATGGAGGCTTTGCTGTTTCAGAGATGAACGACGGCCAGGTCCAGGCGGCCGTAGTCGTTGTCGCTGTGATCACTGCGCGGTGGCACATGGTGAGTCTTCATCACTTGGTCGCCCTGCAGGGTTTCCAGGTGAATATCGAAGCCCCACAACCGATGCAGGTGCTTGAGCACTTCCTCAGTGGATTCGCCCAAGGGTTTGCGGTCGTGCTGCTGGTGACGCAGGGTCAACGAGCGGTCGCCGCGCACATCGATGCTGTAGATCTGCACGTTAGGCTCGCGGTTGCCCAGGTTGTATTGCGCCGCCAATGTCTCGCGGATGGTGCGGTAGCCGGGCTCGTCGTGAATTGCCGGCACCAGCAGGTCGTCCTTGAGGTCGTCATCCATGATGCTGAACAGTTTGAGGTCGCGAATTACCTGGGGTGAAAGGTACTGCAGGATGAAGCTCTCGTCCTTGAAGCTGCTCATAGCGAATTTGATGGTCGACAACCAATCGCTGCCGGCGATTTCCGGGAACCAGCGGCGATCCTCTTCGGTGGGGTGTTCGCACATGCGCCGGATGTCGCGGTACATGGCAAAGCCCAGCGCGTAGGGGTTGATGCCGCTGTAGTACGGGCTGTCGAAGCCGGGTTGGAACACCACGCTGGTATGGGAAGTGAGGAACTCCATCATAAAGCCGTCGGTGACCAGGCCCTCGTCGTACAGGTCATTCATCAAGGTGTAGTGCCAGAACGTCGCCCAGCCTTCGTTCATCACCTGGGTCTGGCGCTGTGGATAAAAGTACTGGGCGATCTTGCGCACGATACGTACGATTTCGCGCTGCCATGGCTCCAGCAGTGGCGCGTGTTTTTCCAGGAAATACAGGATGTTTTCCTGAGGTTCGGCGGGGAAGCGTGCATTGTCTTTATCGCTGTTTTTCCCGGTTTTCTTCGGAATGGTGCGCCACAGGTCGTTGATCTGCTTCTGCAGGTGCTCCTCGCGTTCCTTCTGGCGCAGGCGCTCTTCCTCGGCGGAAATCGGGTAAGGGCGCTTGTAGCGGTCAACGCCGTAGTTCATCAGGGCATGGCAGGAGTCGAGCAGGTCCTCAACCGCGTCGATGCCGTGGCGTTCCTCGCATTGCATGATGTACTGCTTGGCGAACACCAGGTAATCGATGATCGAACTGGCATCGGTCCAGGTGCGGAACAGGTAGTTGCCCTTGAAAAAGCTGTTGTGCCCGTAGCACGCGTGGGCAACCACTAACGCCTGCATGCAGATGGTGTTTTCTTCCATCAAGTAGGCGATGCACGGGTCGGAGTTGATGACGATCTCGTAGGCCAGGCCCATCTGGCCGCGTGTGTAGGACTTCTCCGTACTCAGGAAGTGTTTGCCGTAGGACCAATGGTGATAACCCAACGGCATGCCGACCGAGGCGTAGGCATCCATCATCTGTTCGGCGGTGATCACTTCGATCTGGTTGGGGTAGGTGTCCAGGGCATAACCTGCCGCGATGCGGCTGATTTCCCGGTCATAGGCCTGGATCAGTTCAAAGGTCCACTCGGAGCCGGTGGAAATGGGTTGGCGCTTATGCTCTTTTTTGGCGGTCATGTCACTAACCTGCGCTGGAAGAGTTCACGGAAGACCGGGTAGATATCGCCGGCCGAGACCAGTTGCTGTTGGGCGAACGTGTCGGCAAAGGCTTCACCGATACGCTCATATTCGAACCACAGGGCCTGGTGCTCACGGGGAGTAATTTCGACGTACGTGTAGTACTGCACAAACGGCATGATCTGGTTGATCAGGATATCGCGGCAGATCGGCGAGTCGTCGTTCCAGTTGTCGCCGTCGGACGCCTGAGCTGCGTAGATATTCCATTCATTGGCCGGGTAGCGCTCGGCCATGATCTCCTGCATCAGTTTCAACGCACTGGATACGATGGTGCCGCCGGTTTCCCGCGAGTAGAAAAACTCCTCTTCGTCCACTTCCCGGGCGCTGGTGTGATGGCGGATGAACACCACGTCGATCTTGTCGTAGTTCCGCTTCAGAAACAGATACAGCAGGATGAAAAAGCGCTTGGCGATGTCCTTGGTCGCCTGGGTCATCGAGCCGGACACGTCCATCAGGCAAAACATCACGGCCTTGGAGCTGGGGTTGGGTTGTTTGACCAGCAGGTTGTATTTCAAGTCGAAGGTGTCGAGAAACGGCACGCGGTGAATCCGCGCACTGAGCTTCTCGATTTCTGCCTCGATTGCCTGGATATCGCCGAAGTTGTCTGGCTCTTCGCGTTTTAAACGCGCCAATTCTTCCTTCGCCTGTTTCAATTTGGCGCGGCTGCTGCCTGACAGCGCGATACGCCGAGCGTGGGCCGAGCGCAACGTGCGGATGATGTTGATCCTGGATGGGTTGCCTTCGTTGCTGATGCCGGCGCGCACGGTCTTGAAGGTGTCGGTGCCGGTCAGGTTGCGTTTGACCAGGTTGGGCAGCTCCAGGTCTTCGAACATGAACTCCAGGAATTCCTCCTGGGTGATCTGGAACACAAACTCGTCCATGCCTTCGCCGGAATTGCCCGCTTTACCTGGGCCTTTACCGCCGCCGCCACCTTGGGGGCGCTGGATATGTTCGCCGGTGGTGAACTCCTTGTTGCCCGGGTGCACGACGGTCTGTTTGCCGCCGCGACCGTGGTGCAGCACCGGTTCGTCAATGTCGCGTCCAGGAATACTGATTTGCTCGCCATGCTCCATGTCGGTGATGGAGCGGCGGCTGACGGCCTCTTCAACGGCCTTTTTGATGTGGTCACGGTAACGCCGCAGGAAACGCTGGCGGTTTACCGTGCTCTTGTTCTTGCCATTGAGGCGTCGGTCGATCACATAGCTCATGGGGAGCCCTCCGGGCAGCTTCACGTTACAAGCTTCAAGCCGCGAGCTGGAAGCTTAGAGACAAGCGGTCAGCTGCCAGGCCAAAGGCCCGGCAGTACACGCCTGTCGCTGCCTTACTGTGATTTACGAACCCGCAGGTACCACTCGGAGAGCAGCCGTACCTGTTTGTCGGTGTAGCCACGCTCGACCATTCGAGTGACGAAGTCGTTGTGTTTTTGCTGGTCCTCCTTGCTGGCCTTGGCGTTGAAGCTGATGACCGGCAGCAGATCCTCGGTGTTCGAGAACATTTTCTTCTCGATGACCACCCGCAGCTTCTCGTAGCTGAGCCAGGTTGGGTTCTTGCCGTTGTTGTTGGCGCGGGCGCGCAACACGAAGTTGACGATTTCGTTGCGGAAATCCTTCGGATTGCTGATGCCGGCGGGTTTTTCGATCTTCTCCAGTTCCTCGTTGAGGGCCACACGGTTGAGGATTTCGCCGGTTTCCGGATCGCGGTATTCCTGGTCCTGAATCCAGAAGTCCGCATACAGCACGTAACGGTCGAAGATGTTCTGGCCGTACTCGCTGTAGGACTCCAGGTAAGCGGTCTGGATTTCCTTGCCGATGAACTCGATGTAGCGCGGCGCCAAGTATTCCTTGAGGAATCGCAGGTAGCGCTCGCGGGTTTCAGCCTGGAATTGCTCCTGTTCGATCTGCTGTTCCAGCACATACAGCAGGTGCACCGGGTTGGCGGCGATTTCGTGCGGGTCGAAGTTGAAGACCTTGGACAGGATCTTGAACGCGAAACGAGTGGAAAGGCCGTTCATGCCTTCATCCACGCCCGCGGTGTCGCGGTATTCCTGGATCGACTTGGCCTTGGGATCGGTGTCCTTGAGGTTTTCGCCGTCGTACACGCGCATCTTCGAATAGATGTTCGAGTTCTCCGGCTCCTTGAGGCGCGACAGCACGGTGAACTGGGCAAGCATCTTCAAGGTATCGGGCGCGCAATGGGCCTTGGCCAGCGAGCTGTTGAACAACAGCTTGTCGTAGATCTTGATCTCATCGCTGACGCGCAGGCAGTAGGGCACCTTGACGATGTAGATCCGGTCAATGAAGGCTTCGTTGTTCTTGTTATTGCGGAAGGTGTGCCATTCCGATTCGTTGGAGTGGGCCAGCAGGATCCCGGTGAACGGAATCGCGCCCAGGCCTTCGGTACTGTTGTAGTTGCCTTCCTGGGTGGCGGTCAGCAGTGGGTGCAGCACCTTGATCGGCGCTTTGAACATCTCCACGAATTCCATCAGGCCCTGGTTGGCCCGGCACAGCGCGCCCGAGTAGCTGTAGGCGTCGGCGTCGTTCTGCGGGAATTCCTCGAGTTTGCGGATATCGACCTTACCCACCAGCGCCGAGATGTCCTGGTTGTTCTCATCGCCCGGTTCGGTTTTTGCCACGCCGATCTGATTGAGGATCGATGGGTAGAGTTTCACCACGCGGAACTGGCTGATGTCACCGCCAAACTCCGCCAGGCGCTTGGTGGCCCAGGGCGACATGATGGTGTTGAGGTAGCGCCGTGGAATGCCGAAGTCTTCTTCGAGGATCGCGCCATCTTCCGTGGCGTTGAACAGGCCCAAAGGCGACTCGAACACCGGCGAGCCCTTGATCGCGTAGAAGGGCACCTTCTCGATCAGCTGTTTGAGCTTTTCAGCCAGAGACGATTTACCGCCGCCGACGGGGCCGAGCAGGTAGAGGATTTGTTTCTTCTCTTCCAGGCCTTGGGCGGCGTGGCGGAAGTAGGAGACGATCTGGTCGATGCATTCTTCCATGCCGTGGAAGTCTTCAAAGGCCGGATAGCGGCGGATCACCTTGTTGGAAAATATTCGCGACAGGCGCGAATTATTCGCGGTTTCCACCAGCTCCGGCTCACCAATCGCCAATAGCAGACGTTCGGCGGCAGACGCGTAGGTACTGCGGTCCTGTTTGCACAGCTCGAGATACTCTTGCAGCGTGAGTTCTTCCTGCTGTGTGGACGCGAAGCGTTGTTGGAAGTGGCTAAAGATACTCATGACGTCGTCACCTCGCTCGATACGTGGAGCCGACGCCGGGTCAATCAGTCGATGCTGGCAGTCATTGGTGATCAACCAATGGCCGTTTTCCCCCCAAACACCCTGAAACGCTACCGATGACCCGCACGCCGGTGTACCGGCTCTCCCCTGATTCGGATGGCCTGCGCTTAAGGATAGTTCGGAATCCGGGAGGTCAAGGCGGGATACGTAATTAGTTTGGCTGCGCCGTTCGTCAGAAACGGCGCGAGCCCAAGCGTCACGCGGGGTAGCGGGGTGTGAAAAAAATTATTGCGAATCGCCTGAGGCAATTTCTGCAGGATAGGTCGCACGCCACAGCTCAAAGCCGCCGTCCAGGCTATACACGTCAGAGAAGCCCTGGCTGATCAGGTAGGCGGCCGCGCTCTGGCTGGAGTTGCCGTGGTAACAGGCGACGATCACCGGCGCGTCGAGGTCGGCAGCGCGGATGAAGTCCGCAATGTTGGTGTTATCCAAATGCTGTGCACCGCTGATATGCGCGGCGGCATACGTCGGCTGATCGCGGATGTCGACCACCACCGCGCCTTGCTCGCGCAGCGCCTGGGCTTGTTCGGGAGGGATACGTTTGAATTCGCTCATGGCGGGCTCCTATGGCTTGGCGGCCGGCTGTGTCACAGAAAGGGGGGATTCGCACTGGCAGCTCAGGCGCTCGCCGGTGTCGATGTTCATCAGGGTCATGGCGCCGCCCCACACGCAGCCGGTGTCGAGGGCGAACACGCCGGGTTCATCACATTTGCCTTCAAGGGCTGCCCAGTGGCCGAAGATGATCTTCGTGTCACGGGTCTTGCGCTCCTTGTGGGCGAACCAGGGTTTGTAGCCGGGCAGGGCGGTGTCGGCGCCTTCCTTGCTCTTGAGGTCCAGCTTGCCTTCGGCGGTGCAGAAGCGCATGCGGGTGAAGTAGTTGGTGATTACGCGCAGGCGGGCCACGCCGGTAAGGTCGTTGTCCCACTTGACCGGCTCATTGCCGTACATGCCGTCGAGAAAGGCGGTGTAAAGGTTGTCATCGGCCAGGGCGCTCTCGACTTCGGCGGCGCACTTGAGGGCTTTTTTCACCGTCCACTGGGGCGGGATGCCCGCATGGACCAAAGCCATGTTGCGGCCTTCGTCGTAATGCATGAGCTTTTGCCGACGCAGCCACTCCAGCAGCTCGGTACGATCCGGCGCTTCGAGGATCTCGCGCAGCGTGTCGCCCTTTTTCAAGCGCTCGATGTTATTGCCGGCCGCCAGCAGGTGCAGGTCGTGGTTGCCCAATACGCATACCAGGGAATCACGCAGGCTATATAAGTAGCGCAGGGTTTGCAGGGATTCGGGCCCGCGATTGACCAGGTCACCCACCAACCACAGGCGGTCGCTCGCCGGGTTGAAGGCAACTCGCTCCAGCAGGCACTTGAGGGGTTCCAGGCAGCCTTGCAGGTCGCCGACCGCGTACGTCGTCATCAGTGCAGGGCTCCCGGCACGGCGAGCCGGAAGGGCGCGATGACAGCGTCGAACAGTTTGCCGTCAGTGGCTTTCATCTGATAAGTGCCCTGCATGGTGCCGACTTTGGAGGTCATCACCGTGCCACTGCTATACGTATGGCTGGCGCCAATGTCGATCAACGGCTGCTGGCCAACCACGCCGGCGCCGCGCACTTCCTCGACCTGGCCGTCACCGTCGGTGATCACCCAATGGCGCGACAGCAGCTTGGCCGGCACCTGCCCGTTGTTCTTCACCGTGATGGTGTAGGCAAAGGCGAAACGGTTGTGTTCGGGTTGCGATTGGTCCGCCAGGAAGCGGGTGACGACGCTGACGTCGATCTGGTAGCGAGGATCGGACATGCAAGAGGCCTTAAAAGCAAAAGCGGAGGACAGCAGATGCGGATCAGTCTAGGCCATGAGGAGGGCACTAGGCCAGACATGTGTCGGGCAGCCGGCAAGCGTTATCGGTATAACGCTGAGCAAATGTGGGAGCGGGCTTGCCCGCGAATGCGCAGTGTCAGTCACTGAATGTGTAACTGATGCACCGCCATCGCGGGCAAGCCCGCTCCCACATTTGTATCGAGTTACAGCTTATTCCACGGTCGGCGCAGGCTGGATCGCAAGCTGATCAGCCAGGCGTACAAACGCGGCCAGGTCCAGTTGCTCGGGGCGCAGGCTGCCATCGACGCCGGCGGCTTCGATTTCGGCGTTGCTGAGCAGTGCCTTGAGCGTGTTGCGTAGGGTTTTGCGACGTTGGTTGAACGCCTCGCGTACCACGCGCTCCAGCAGTTTGTGATCCTTGGCCGGGTGCGGCAGCACGGCGTGAGGCACCAGGCGCACAATGGCCGAGTCGACCTTCGGCGGCGGGTTGAACGCGCCAGGGCCGACATTGAACAGGTGCTCAACGCGGCAATGGTACTGAACCATGATCGACAGACGGCCCCAATCACCACCGCCAGGGCCGGCCGCCAAACGCTCAACCACTTCTTTTTGCAGCATGAAGTGCATGTCGCGGATGATCCCTGCGTTGTTCAGCAGGTGAAAAATCAGCGGCGTGGAGATGTTGTACGGCAGGTTGCCCACTACCCGCAGGCTGTTGGGCGCGGCGTTAAGGCTGTTGAAGTCGAACTTCAGCGCGTCGCCCTGGTGCAGATTGAAATTGGGTTTGTCAGCAAACTGCTGGTTGAGGATCGGGATCAAGTCCTTGTCCAGCTCCACCACGTCCAGTTGCCCGCCACTGGCCAACAGGCCTTGGGTCAAGGCGCCCTGGCCCGGGCCGATTTCCAGCAGGCGGTCTTCCGGCTTGGCGTGGATGGAGCGCAGGATGCGGTCGATTACGCCAGCGTCGTGCAGGAAGTTTTGCCCGAAGCGCTTGCGCGCCCGGTGTTGGTAATGCTCAGTCATATACGGGTCTCGGCCATCTGATAGGCGGTTTCCAGGGCCACGTGCAGGCTGCCGGTATCGATCTTGCCGCTGCCCGCCAGGTCCAGGGCAGTGCCATGGTCGACGGAGGTACGGATGATCGGCAGGCCCAGTGTCACGTTGACTGCGGCGCCGAAGCCTTTGTATTTCAGCACGGGCAGCCCCTGGTCATGGTACATCGCCAGCACTGCATCGCAGTGCTCCAGATACTTGGGGGTAAACAGAGTGTCTGCAGGCAGCGGGCCACGCAGGTCCATGCCTTCTTGGCGCAGACGCTCTAATGTCGGTTCGATGATGTCGATTTCTTCATGGCCCAAATGGCCGCCTTCACCGGCGTGCGGGTTGAGCCCGCAAACCAGGATGCGCGGTTGGGCAATGCCGAATTTCTGTTGCAGGTCGGCGTGCAGGATGCGCGTGACGCGCTCCAGGCGCTCGGCGGTGATCGCATCGGCGATATCACGCAACGGCAAATGCGTCGTCACCAGTGCAACGCGCAGGCCGCGTGTGGCCAGCATCATCACCACTTGAGCGGTATGGGTCAGCTCGGCGAGGAATTCGGTGTGGCCGGAAAAGGCAATACCGGATTCGTTGATCACGCCTTTGTGTACCGGCGCGGTGATCATGCCGGCGAAGTCGCCGTCGATGCAGCCTTGACCGGCGCGCGTCAGGGTTTCCAGTACAAAGGCCGCATTGGCCTTGTTCAGTTGCCCGGCAACCACCTTGGCTGCAGGCGGAGTGTCCCAAACGTACAGGCTGCTCGCAGGTGCCGGCAGGTCGGGCCAGTTGCCCGGTGACACGTCCAGCAGATTGACGGTCACACCCAGTTGCGCGGCCCGCTCAAGGAGCAGGTCGCGGCTGGTAATGGCTATCAGGGGGTGTGGCTGAGGGTGCGAGGCGAGCAGCAGGCACAGGTCAGGACCAATGCCGGCCGGCTCGCCGGGTGTTACCGCGAAACGCTGGGGTTTCACTGTGCTGCCTGGTCGGTGCCTGTTTGCTCGGCGCCTGGCAGCTTGTTTTCCACGTAGGCTTCGTCACGGATCTGACGCAACCAGGTTTGCAGCTCTTCATCGTATTTGCGGTTACGCAACACGGTCAGTGCTTGCTGCTCGCGGGCCTGCGTGGTGTTGTCAGTGGCGCGACGGCCAAGGACTTCCAGTACATGCCAGCCATATTGGGTCTTGAACGGCTTGGACAGAACGCCTTGCGGGGTCTTGGCCATCACGTCCTGGAACTCAGGCACCAGCGCTTTCGGGTCGATCCAGTTCAGGTCGCCACCATTGAGGGCCGAACCTGGGTCTTCCGAGAAGCTCTTGGCCAATGTGGCGAAGTCTTCACCGCCTTCGATGCGGTCATAGATCTTCTGGGCCAGTTCCTTGGTTTGCGCTTCGGTACGGATTTCGCTTGGTTTGACCAGGATGTGACGAACATGCACTTCGTCTTTCAGCGAGGTCTCGCCGCCGCGCTTGCCGAGCAACTTGAGGATGATAAAGCCGCCTGGCGTACGTGCTGGCTGGGTAATGTCACCCACGTTCATCGCGCTCAGCTCACGGTCGAACGGAGGTGGCAGTTGAGCAGCTTTACGCCAGCCCATGTCACCACCGTCCAGAGCGTTGTCACTGCCGGACACGGCAATTGCCGTCTGGGCAAAGTCTGCACCGGCTTTCAAGCGGTCATAAACAGCCTGGGTTTTTGCGGCTGCAGCATTGAGCTGTTCGGCGTTGGCGCTGTCTGGCGTCGGGATCAGGATGTTGGCCAGGTGCAGTTCTTCGGAGAGCTGCATCTTGCCCAAGTCCGATGCCAGGAAGTTTTTCACTTCCTGCTCGGACACCTGCACCCGCTCGGCCACACGGCGCTGACGCACACGGCTGATGATCATTTCACGGCGGATCTGGTCACGGGCGTCCTCATAGGACAAACCGTCGTGAGCCAGCGCCGCACGGAACTGGTCAACGCTCATGTTGTTGCGTTGAGCGATAGTACCGACCGCCTGGTTCAGCTCTTCGTCCGAAATACGGATGCCGGAACGATCGCCGATCTGCAGTTGCAGGTTTTCGACAATCAGGCGCTCCAGAACCTGCGGGTCCAGCACGCTGGTAGGCGGTACGCCGCCGCCACGCTTGGCGATGGTTTGCTGAACTTCCTTGACCCGTTGGTCGAGTTGGCTCTGCATGATCACGTCGTTATCGACGATGGCCACAACCTTGTCCAGCGGTTGGACCGCAGCGTGTACCGAAGCGGTCCCCAGGAACAGTGCGCCCAGTACTAGCGGGCGCAGACAATCAGAAAGCTTGGTCTTCACGTTCACGATAACCTTCAATGCCTTTGTCGAGGAAGCTCTCTACCTTGGCGCCGGTCAGGCCGCCGAGTCCTTTAAGGACGATCTGGAAGAAGAGCCCGTGGTCGCCCTTTTCGTTCAGCGGGGCGATCTGGCTGTATTCGTCGTTGGAAACCCAGTAACGGTTGATGACGCGCAGTTTCCAGCAGCAGTTGTCGTACTCGAAACCACCGAATGCTTCCAGGGTACGGTTGCGTGCATAGTCATACTGCCAGCGGGTGATCAGGTTCCACTGAGGAATGATCGGCCACATCATCGAGAAATCGTGTTGCTGGATTTTGTAGTAATCCTTGATGTAGTTCGCGGTATCCGACGGGACGCTGTAGTCGCCACCAAACTGCCATTTGCCGGTCAGCTGGTTGTAGACCACTTGGTCATTGCGATAGCGGTAACCGACGTTGATGATCTTGTTCGGGTTGTCTTCTGGCTGGTAGTGAAGCATCGCGCTGCCGGAACGAGCGCTGTGCTCCTCGGTATCCCAGTTGTAGTCGGCGGTTGCGCGCCAGTCGCGGTTGTAGCGGTATTCGTATTCCAGGGCGATAGGGGAAACGTCAGACTGTGCATCTGCACGGTCGGACGCAAGGATGCCTGGAAGTTGAACCTGGCGATCCTTGAAGTACACCGCCTGGCCCACGGACACGCGCTGACGCTCGAAACCGTTGTCTTCGATCCAGCGACTGGTTACGCCCAGCGACAGCTTGTTCTCGTCGCCGATCCGGTCGGAGCCGCTGAAGCGGTTATCGCGAAACAGCGAGGCGTAGCTGAACGAGTATTCACTGGTGTCAAATACCGGGATATCGCTTTGGTCCTTGTTAGGCACATAGAGATAGTAGGCACGTGGTTCCAGGGTCTGGCGATAGTCTTTGCCGAACCAGTTCGTGTTGCGGTCGAAGTACAGGCCGCTGTCGATACTGGCAATCGGGATTGCACGGTCTTGTGAGCTTTTGAAGACGCCGCCCGCATAAGGACTCGCCGCAGTTGAGTTTGCTTGCGCAATAGCGATGTCGTTCTTGCCCGTGCTATCAAGGTCAAGATCGTACTTGGTGTAGACATACTTGAGCTTCGGCGTAATAAAGCCGTAGGTCCAGTTCATCGGGTATTCAACAGCCGGCGCAACGTTCAGACGAGTACCGTTTGCACGGGTCAGGCCTGTGACGAATGTGTCGAGCCGCTTCGAAACCGCGCCATCTTCATCGGTGAAGGTGCCCTTTTCCAGGCTACGTTCAAACCGGACGGCTTCCGTCTCGTAGGTGAAGTTCACGCCACCCGGGTGGTATGGCAGCATCCCGTTGAAGGTGATCTGCGGCAACCGGTTATACGGGGTGATCTGAGAGATCGTCGCCAGCTGGTAGGCCTGAAGGTTCAGGCGCGCCTGGAAATCGTCGCCACGATAAGCCACGGAACCCTGTTGGTTGACGTAGTCTCGCGGCTGAACACCTTCTTGGTAGGTCTTCAGATCCTGGAAGAAGTAAGGGTCGCTGATGTTGGTGTAGTCGACCTGCGTCGCTACACGTGAATCCAGACCGCCCTTGTGCTGCCAGTTGACCATGTAACGGTCTTTTTCGTAGTCGCTCTGACCTTTACGCTCGTCGCTGTCGTCATTCAGGTACGCGCCGCCGAACTGACCTTCGCTGGACTTGGTGAGGTAGCGGAATTCGCCTTCCACCATCATGCCGCGCTTGGTCATGTACTGCGGGTACAACGTGGCGTCGTAGTTCGGTGCCAGGTTGAAGTAGTACGGCGTAACCAGGGTAAAGCCGGTTTCGCTGCCGGTGCTGAAGCTTGGCGGCAGGAAGCCGGATTGACGACGGTCGTCGATCGGGAAGTAGATATACGGGGTGTACAGGATCGGAATGTTCTTGACCCGCAACGTCGCGTTGGTCGCCGTACCGAAACCAGTGGCCGGGTTCAACGTGATGTTGTTGCCTTTGAGCTGCCAGGCGTTGCTGTCCGGCTCGCAGGTGGTGTACGTACCGTCCTTGAGACGGATGATCGCGTTCTCGGCACGCTTGGCGTACAGCGCGTTGCCGCGGATACGCGACTTGTGCAGCACGTATTCGGCGTTGTCGATCTGGGCGGCGCCGGTGTCGAGCTGGACCTGAGCATGGTCGCCCACGATCAGGGCGCCGTTGTCGCGCAGACGCACGTCGCCGTTCAGCTCGCCACGGTTTTCGGCCTGATACAGGCTGGCTTCCTGAGCCTCCAGCTGCATGCTGCCCTGACGCATGACGACGTCACCGGCCAGGGTCGCGACCTGTTGTTCCTGCTCGTAACGCGAGGCCTTGGCGCCGATGAAGGTCGGCGCATCGCTCTTGTTCGTCTTGTCGTTCATGCCAGGACGAACCGGTTCGATGTACGCGCCGGAGCAATAAGGACCGGTTTCAGCCAGTTGGGCTGCGGTCAGCTTCTCGCGAGGCACCCAGTCCAGGTGGCTGTAGTCGGCGCTGCGCGAACGCAGGCCACGGCCCTTGGCTTCGGTGACCAGAGCGGTCTTCGGTTCGGCCTCGGCGCTTCCGCCAGCATTGGCTTGCGCCGTGCTGCCGGCCGAGCTGACGGCTGCGCCGTCATGCACCGGGCGTGGTGGCAACGGGGCTGCGGCGGTTTTTGGCGCGCAATCCCAGGCACCCGAAGCAGAGACTGAGCAGTCATACTGTTCCGCGGCGACCACGAATGAGGTGGCGAAAGGTTGCATGGCCAGCAGACTGCCGGTTACCAGCAACGGAAATTTTCTACGAAACGCGGGGGATTTCAATGCCATCTTATTAGTCCGGGCTTCCTGCGTGCCATCTGCCCGCGGTGTGGGCCGCACGCCTCTCGATGGTCTGAAAAAGATGCGTGATAATAAAGCATGACCCGCTTGACGGCTAGCGCCGTCGGAGACCCTTGTAATGCCCGAGCAAGATCTACGTTTACAACAGCTGAAAGTCTGGCTGGATGAGCAGTTGCCGATCCTTTTCAACGCTCAGGACTGGGGTGCCGTACCCCCGGCCACATTGACCGCGGCCAGCAGCGACGCGAGTTTCAGGCGTTACTTCCGGTGGGAAGGCGGTGGGCAAAGTTTCGTCGTTATGGACGCGCCACCCCCCAGGAAAACTGCAAACCTTTCGTCGATATCGCTGATTTGCTGGCGAAATCAGGAATAAATGTGCCAAAAATTTATGCAGAAGATTTGCCGCGCGGCTTTCTTTTGCTCAATGACCTGGGCAAAAAAACCTATCTGGACGTGATTGACGAGCAAAACGCCGATCAATTGTTCGCCGATGCCATCGACGCGTTGCTGGCTTTTCAGCAATTGCCGATGGACGCGCCGCTGCCCAGCTATGACGTCGCCTTGTTGCGCCGAGAGCTGGAACTGTTTCCGGAATGGTACGTTCGCCGGCACTTGGGTATCGAGTTGGATACCCAGCAACAGGCCTTGTGGCAGCGCGTCAGCGATCACTTGATCGACAGCGCCCTGGCCCAGCCTAAAGTGCTGGTGCATCGCGACTATATGCCGCGCAATCTGATGATCAGCGAACCGAACCCCGGTGTGCTGGATTTCCAGGACGCCGTCTACGGCCCGGTCACCTACGACATCACGTGCCTGTTCAAGGATGCCTTCCTCAGCTGGCCGAAAGCGCGCGTACGCGCGTGGCAACGGGGCTATTGGGAACGTGCCGGGCAATTGGGCATTCCCGTGCAGGCCGATTTCGAAGAATTCCAGCGTGCCAGTGACTTGATGGGCGTGCAGCGTCACCTCAAGGTGATCGGTATTTTCGCGCGTATCTGCCATCGCGACGGCAAGCCACGCTACCTGGCGGACGTGCCGCGCTTCTTTGCTTATATAGAAGCGGTGCTGGCAGACCGTCCCGAGCTGGCCGAGTTGGGCGAACTGCTCGCCAGCCTGCGCCAACCTGTCGAGGCGAGCGTATGAAAGCCATGATCCTGGCGGCCGGCAAGGGTGAGCGCATGCGCCCACTGACCTTGCACACGCCCAAACCCCTGGTGCAGGCGGGCGGCAAGCGGCTGATCGAGTATCACCTTGAGGCGCTGGCCAAGGCCGGCTTCAGCGAAATCGTGATCAACCATGCCTGGCTCGGCCAGCAGATCGAAAGCTACCTGGGCGACGGTGCGCAGTTTGGCCTGCGCATCCAGTATTCGGCCGAAGGCGAGCCGCTGGAAACCGGCGGCGGGATTTTCCAGGCATTGCCGTTGCTGGGGGACGAGCCCTTCTTGGTGGTCAATGGCGATATCTGGACCGACTACGACTTCACCCAATTGCGCCGGCCACTACAGGGCCTGGCGCATCTGGTGATGGTGGATAACCCGGCGCATCACCCCACCGGCGGCGATTTCTACCTGGATCAAGGGTTGCTTCATGATGCGGCGCCCGGTGCCGATAACCTGACCTTCAGTGGCATTTCAGTGCTCGACCCTCAGTTGTTCGCGGGTTGCAGTGCCGGTGCCTTCAAGCTGGCGCCGCTGCTGCGGGCGGCCATGGCCAACGGTCTGGTAACGGGGGAACACATGACGGGACGCTGGATTGATGTCGGCACGCTGGAGCGTCTGGCGCAGGTTGAAACCTTGCTGACTGCGGGGCAATAAGATGTTGTGGCCAGGGACACTGATCGGTGCCGGGGCTGGCTTTGCCATTGCCAGTATTCCGGGGGCCTTGTTGGGGGCATTGCTGGGGCAGGCGCTGGATCGCCGCCTTCAGCTGCAAAGTTGGGCGCAACTGCGCGAGCGGCTGGGCGGGCGCCCGGCGTTGCGCAATGACGAACTGCTGTTCGTGCTGTTGGGGCGCCTGGCAAAGAGCAATGGCCGCGTGGTGGATGGGCATATCCAGCAAGCGCGCCAGGAGATGCGTGCGCTGGACATGACCGAGTCGGCCCAGCGCCGGGCGATCAGCGCGTTCAATCGGGGCAAGTCCGGTTCCGACCGGGTGCGCAATTACCTGCGCGTGCTCAAGGCCCAGCCTCATGCCGCAGAGGGCTTACTGCGCGCCTGTTGGCGCATGGCCTGGGCGGACGGCAAGGCGGATAACGCCGAGCGCGACTTGATCGACCTGTGGGGCAAATGGCTCGGCTGGACGCCGCAACAGTTGCAGGCGCTGGCTGCCGATTACGTGCAGGAGCGCAAGCCGTTGGCCAATCGCGCGGGTGCTTATCAGGACGCGATGCGAATTTTGGGGGTCACGTCCACCAGCGAGCCGAGTGTGATCAAACGCGCCTATCGTCGCCTGCTCAGTCGCCACCACCCGGACAAGATTGCCGGCACTGGCGCCAGCGCCGCACAGGTGCGCGAAGCGACCGAGCGAACCCGTGAGCTGCATAACGCCTATGCGTTGATTCGCGAGCGCCGGGATTTTCGCTAGCCAGCACAAATCCTGAGTTGCCAACTCCCACAGTTGATTGGGTTATCAGATCAAGGTTACTCAGCCGCAGTCTGCGGGCTCAACCACCCGCGGATCCGCCGATACAACTGCTCCTGCTCAGCCGAACTGTTGCCGGGCAAGGTCTTGAGTGACACCTGTTTATAGCCGTCATTCTTGCCGCGCTTGGCGGCCTGGACGCGTGCCAGTGCGTTTTTGCGCGCCTGGGCGTCGTCCTGATAGAAAACATCCGCCGTCGGCACCTTCAGCGCCGGGGCCAGTTGTTGCAGGTCTGGCTGCCTGGCCGTCGGCGTCTTGCCTGCCACCATCACCAACTTTTGCACCTGGGCCGGTTGTTTCTCGCTCAGGTAACGCGCCGCCCACCAGGCGCCCGTGCCATGGCCAAGCAGTACCACGCTGCGCGCGCTCTGGGTCTGGGCAAAGGCAACGGCGGCATCGATACGGTCGAAAATGCGTTTGGCGTCGGTCTTGTCTTGTTCATCGGCGCCCGGCACTACCGCAGGATCAGTGCCTTCGGCTTCGGCGCTGGCGGCTTGTTCGATGGGTTTGGCCGCGGTGCTGCCGTCTTTGCTGCTGGTATCGACGGCGGCCTTGGGCGATTCCAGGACGCGCGGCGGCAAGGTGTCGACGTTCACGTCCGGCAGTGACAGGCTCAGCGTGCCCCAGTTGGCGTCGGGTAATTTGCGCCGCAACGGTGCGATTGCTTGCGGCCAGTCAGCGCTTTCCCCGGCGCCCGGCACGATAATCACCACGCCTTCGGGCTCGGCGCTGTTGGCCGGCTTCCACAGGGCCAGGAATGAATCGCTGCCGGCCTGCAATTGTTGCTGTTCCTGTTGCGGCACCTGACGCTCCAGGGCGCTGGCTTCTTCCTGGCTGCGCTCGGGCAGGGGTTGGCGTTCAACCGGCTTTTCGGCGGCGGGTGCAGGCGCATCGGCGGCCTGAACAGAAAAGGCGCTGGTAAATAGCAGCGACAGGCACAATGCTGGCAGTGCCGAACGGTGGATAAAGGGCATCGTTAATTCCCGGCCAGAAGTGATTCCAGCAGCCTAATGGGTTGGTCAGTATTTGTCAGTGATGTGAGACGTGGATCATGGGTTTTCGCTGTCTGCTGGTTATCGGCGGTTTGTGCTTGGCCTTGATGGCGAACGCTGCGCCCGCGTCTGCCATACCGCAGGCGCCGCTCAATGCGCAGCAGCGTGAGTGGCTGGCCCAGCATCCGGAGCTGCGCGTGGGCCTGGTATTGCAGGCGCCTTACGCGCAATACGATCGGCGCCTGCAGCGTTTGTCCGGGGCCAATGTCGAGTTGATGCAGTGGCTGGCCAAGGCGCTGAACATCGAGCTGACCTGGCGCAACTTCCCCAGCCAGGAGCAATTGGACGCTGCGGTGCGCGACGGCGAGGTGGATATCGCCCCTGGCCTTCAGCAAACACCGGCCGGCTTGCGCCTGTGGTTATTCAGCGACCCTTATATGCGCGTGCCCCAGCATATCGTCGGCATCCGCGAAGGCGGCGGCGCGGTGGAGCTGGAAAAACTCGACGAGCGTTCCCGCGTTGCCGTACGCATGCCCAGCACGCTGGCTGATTACCTGCGCAGCAACTATCCCAACCTCAACCTGCAAGGCGTGCCCATGGAGCGCCAGGCCCTGCAATTGCTGGTGAGCCAGCAGGCGCGTTATGCCGTGGTGGATGAGGCGCAATTGAGCCGATTGTCCGGTGAGGCCGAGTTTGCCGGGCTGACGGTGGTCGGCGATATCGGCCTGCCGCAATTGCTGCGCGTGGCCACCCGCCGCGAATGGCCGGAACTGGCCGGCATCATGCAAAGCGCGTTGCGCGCGATACCGGCCCGCGACCTCGACCAATTGCACAGCCGCTGGCTGCAACCTAAATACCCGCAGCTGACGCAATCGCCGGGCCTGTGGCAAAACCTCAGCCTGCTGTTGGCGATGTTCTTGCTCGCCAGCCTCGCAGTGGTGTTCTGGCAACGCCGTCACCAGCGCGTGCTCGAACACAACCTGCTGGCTGCCCGCGAAGAGAGTGCCGCACGCGCTGCCGGCGCCGAAGCCTTGCGGCTGACGCAGTTCTCCATCGATCAAAGCACCGTCGGCATCCTGTGGGTCAATTGGGACAGCCACGTGCGTTACGCCAACCGCGCCGCCGAAACCATGTTGGGCTATGGGCCGGGCGCGCTGATCGAGCGACCGCTGATCGATTTCGACCCGACCTTGAACATGGACCGCTGGCTCAATGTGTGGAAACGCGCGCGTGCCAGCGAAGAAGGCCCGCAAACCTTCGCGGCCGATTGCGTGCGCGCCGACGGCAGCATCCTGCCGGCCGACGTGTCGTTGAGTTTCCTGCGCTTTGCCGATGCCGAATACCTGGTGGTCTACCTGAATGACGTCACCGAGCGCCGCCGTTATGTGGCCGCCCTGCTGCAAAGCGAAACACAGCTGCGCGAGCTGTCGGCCCACCTGGAAACCGTGCGCGAAGAAGAAAAGGCGCGCATCGCCCGTGAGGTGCACGACGAACTCGGGCAGATGCTCACGGTACTCAAGCTGGAAACCTCGATGTGCGAGCTGGCCTATGCCCAACTGGACCCAGGCCTGAACGAGCGCTTGAACAGCATGAAGCGCCTGATCGCCCAGCTGTTTCAGCTTGTGCGCGATGTGGCGACCGCGCTGCGCCCGCCGATTCTTGACGCCGGCATCGCCTCGGCCATCGAATGGCAAGCCCGGCGCTTCGAGGCCCGCACCCACATCCCCTGCCTGGTACAAGTCCCGGAAAACCTGCCGGCCCTGAGCGATGCCAAGGCCATCGGCCTGTTCCGCATCCTGCAGGAGGCGCTGACCAATGTGATGCGCCATGCCCAGGCGCATACTGTCGAGCTGACCTTGAGCGTGGAGGGCGCAGACCTGCGGCTGACCATCAGCGATGACGGCGTCGGGTTCGTCGAAACCCAGGGCCGCCCGGTGTCCTTTGGCGTCGTCGGCATGCGCGAGCGCGTATTGATGATGGGCGGGCAACTGAGCCTGCACAGCGAACCGGGGGAGGGCACCACCTTGAGCGTCACGGTGCCGTTGGATGCATAACCACAAGAGGAAGCCCCTGTGATTCGCGTATTGGTAGCCGAAGACCACACCATTGTCCGTGAAGGCATCAAGCAATTGATCGGCCTGGCCAAAGACCTGCTGGTGGTCGGCGAGGCCAGCAACGGCGAGCAATTGCTGGAGACCTTGCGCCATGTCGCGTGCGAGGTGGTATTGCTGGATATCTCGATGCCCGGTGTGAATGGCCTGGAAGCAATTGCGCGCATCCGCGCGCTGCACAATCCGCCGGCGATTCTGGTGCTGTCGATGCACGATGAAGCACAGATGGCCGCCCGCGCCTTGAAGGTCGGCGCGGCCGGGTACGCCACCAAGGACAGCGACCCGGCGCTGCTGCTGACGGCGATTCGCAAGGTCGCGGCGGGCGGGCGTTACATCGACCCGGACCTGGCCGACCGCATGGTCTTTGAGGTCGGCCTTACCGACGCGCGGCCGCTGCATTCGCTGCTGTCGGAGCGTGAGTTCTCGGTGTTCGAGCGCCTGGCCCAGGGCGCCAACGTCAATGACATCGCCCAGCAACTGGCGCTGAGCAGCAAGACCATCAGCACGCACAAGGCGCGGCTGATGCAAAAGCTCAATATCACCTCGCTGGCCGAGCTGGTGAAATACGCCATGGAGCACAAACTTCTGTAAGCCCGGCAAACCGGCTCCAACAGAGGCGCGTGTCTGTTTACGACACGGGCTTTGCCGGCAGACGCTGATGATTGCCGCTGCACTGTTCTGTGCCCGCCATCCGTGTAGGGCAATCCCTACCCCGAACCTTCCATCCTGCTGATGCAAATCTCTCCTGGCCCCCGATTTCCGGGGCCTCGCGCCTGGACTACGCTTGTGCCACAGCCGTCCAAAACAAAAAGGTGTGGGTATGAGCGAGGTGGATTCAAATGATGTGCTGGTCAGCTTTCGTGGCGTGCAGAAGAGCTACGACGGCGAGAACCTGATCGTCAAAGACCTCAACCTGGAGATTCGCAAGGGCGAGTTCCTCACCCTGCTCGGGCCGTCCGGTTCGGGCAAGACCACCAGCCTGATGATGCTCGCCGGTTTCGAGACGCCCACCGCCGGGGAAATCCTGCTGGCCGGGCGCGCCATCAACCACGTGCCGCCGCACAAGCGCGACATCGGCATGGTGTTCCAGAACTACGCGTTGTTCCCGCACATGACCGTCGCCGAGAACCTGGCGTTCCCGCTGTCGGTGCGTGGCTTGAGCAAAACCGACGTCAGCGAGCGGGTCAAACGCGTGCTGAGCATGGTTCAGCTCGATGCCTTCGCCCAGCGTTACCCGGCGCAACTCTCCGGTGGCCAGCAACAGCGCGTGGCCTTGGCGCGAGCGCTGGTGTTCGAACCCCAACTGGTGCTGATGGACGAACCCCTCGGCGCCCTCGACAAGCAACTGCGCGAACACATGCAGATGGAGATCAAGCACCTGCACCAGCGCCTGGGCGTCACCGTGGTGTACGTGACCCACGACCAGGGCGAAGCGCTGACCATGTCCGACCGCGTGGCGGTGTTCCACCAGGGCGAGATCCAGCAGATTGCCGCGCCGCGCACCTTGTACGAAGAACCGAAAAACACCTTCGTGGCCAACTTCATTGGCGAGAACAATCGCCTCAATGGCCGCCTGCACAGCCATACGGGCGAGCGTTGCGTGGTGGAGCTGGCGCGCGGTGAAAAGGTCGAGGCGCTGGCGGTGAATGTCGGCCAGCTCGGCGGTCCGGTGACGTTATCGGTACGCCCGGAGCGCGTCAGCCTCAATGGCTCCAGCGAGTCCTGCGTGAACCGCTTCTCCGGGCGCGTGGCGGAATTTATCTACCTGGGCGACCACGTGCGCGTGCGCCTGGAAGTCTGCGGCAAGACCGACTTTTTTGTGAAACAACCGATTGCCGAGCTGGACCCAGCCCTGGCGGTCGGCGACGTGGTACCGATTGGCTGGCAAGTCGAGCACGTTCGCGCACTCGACCCACTTCTAGAGGCGAATTAATCGCCCCATGGCTTCACCAACCCTGCACGTGGAGAGAACAACAATGTTGAGATCCCTTAAATATTCCGCCCTGGTCATCGGCTTGATGGGCGCGACACAGGCCATGGCAGGCCCGGACCTGACAGTCGTGTCCTTTGGTGGCGCGAACAAGGCGGCCCAGGTCAAAGCCTTTTACGCACCGTGGGAAAGCGCGGGCAACGGCAAGATCGTCGCCGGTGAGTACAACGGCGAAATGGCCAAGGTCAAGGCCATGGTCGACACCAAGAGCGTGTCCTGGGACCTGGTGGAAGTGGAATCGCCGGAACTGTCCCGTGGCTGCGACGAAGACATGTTCGAGCCGCTCGACCCGAAACTGTTCGGCAATGGCGCCGACTACGTGAAGGGCGCGATCCAGCCGTGCGGTGTGGGCTTCTTTGTGTGGTCCACGGTGCTGGCCTACAACGCCGACAAACTGGCCACCGCCCCGACCAGTTGGGCGGATTTCTGGGACACCAAGAAATTCCCGGGCAAACGCGGCCTGCGCAAGGGCGCCAAGTACACCCTGGAATTCGCCTTGATGGCCGATGGCGTGGCGCCCAAAGACGTGTACAAAGTGCTGGCCGGTAAAGACGGCCAGGACCGCGCGTTCAAAAAGCTCGACGAGCTCAAGCCGTCGATCCAGTGGTGGGAAGCCGGCGCACAGCCGCCGCAGTACCTCGCCTCGGGTGACGTGGTGATGAGCTCGGCCTACAACGGCCGCATTGCTGCCGTGCAAAAAGAAAGCAACCTCAAAGTGGTGTGGAACGGCGGCATCTACGACTTTGATGCCTGGGCCATTCCCAAGGGCCTGGCCAAGGACCGCGCCGAAGCGGCGAAGAAGTTCATCGCCTTCTCGGTACAGCCGCAGCAGCAGAAGACCTACTCGGAAAACATCGCCTACGGCCCGGCCAACACCCAGGCCGTGCCATTGCTGGCCAAGGATGTGCTGAAGGACATGCCGACCACGCCGGAAAACATCGCCAACCAGGTGCAGATCGACGTGAGCTTCTGGGCGGATAACGGCGAGCAGCTCGAGCAGCGCTTCAATTCGTGGGCGGCCAAGTAACGGCCTTCAGTCGAGCCTGTTCCCTGTGGCGAGCGGGCTTGTCCCGCGTTGGGCCGCGCAGCGGCCCCATTGAATTCACCGAGTTCGTTCAGCCAGAACGCGGCGGTTGGTTTGGGGCTGCTCTGCAGCCCAACGCGGGGCAAGCCCGCTCGCCACAGCGTAGGCCCAGGCCACATAGGTTTGTGGTCATTTTTCAGTATTCCGGAGTCAGCCATGGCCATCGCCGTTCCCTCCAACGAGGTCAACAGCCCCACCCTCAAGCAGCGCCTGGCGCGTGCCGAGCGGCTCAACCGCTGGAAGGCCCAGGCCTTGATTGCGCCGCTGGTGCTGTTTTTGCTGCTGGTGTTTCTGGTGCCGATTGTTGCGCTGCTTTACAAAAGCGTCGGCAACCCGGAAGTGGTGGGCGGTTTGCCGCGTACCGTGGTGGCGGTCAAGACCTGGGACGGTCGTGGCCTGCCAGGTGAGCCGGTCTACCAGGCGCTCAGCGAAGACCTGGGCGAAGCGCGCAAAAACCAGACCTTGGGCGATCTGTCCAAACGCTTGAACATGGAACTGGCCGGCTACCGTAGCCTGCTGACCAAAACCGCGCGGGCGCTGCCGTTTACCGAAGCGCCCGGCTCTTATAAAGAAGCGCTGGAAAGCCTCGACGAACGCTGGGGCGACCCGGCGTACTGGCAGGCGATCCGGCGCAACACCAGCAGCCTCACGCCGTACTACCTGCTGGCGGCGGTCGATCACCGCATCGACGACCTCGGCGAAGTGGCCCCGGCCACGCCTGATCAGGCGATCTATCTGGACATCTTTGCCCGCACGTTCTGGATGGGCCTGGTGATCACCTTCGTCTGCCTGCTGCTGGCGTATCCATTGGCCTACCTGCTGGCCAACCTGCCGGCCCGCAAGAGCAACCTGCTGATGATTCTGGTGTTGCTGCCGTTCTGGACCTCGATTCTGGTGCGGGTGGCGGCGTGGATCGTGTTGCTGCAGTCCGGCGGCCTGATTAACAGCGCACTGATGGGCATGGGCCTGATCGATCAGCCTCTGGAGTTGGTGTTCAACCGCACCGGGGTCTACATCTCGATGGTGCACATCCTGTTGCCGTTCATGATTCTGCCGATCTACAGCGTGATGAAAGGTATCTCGCCCACCTACATGCGCGCGGCGATTTCCCTGGGTTGCCACCCGTTCGCCAGCTTCTGGCGCGTGTACTTCCCGCAGACCTACGCCGGGGTGGGCGCCGGCTGCCTGCTGGTGTTCATCCTGGCGATTGGTTACTACATCACCCCGGCGCTGCTCGGCAGCCCGAACGACCAGATGGTCAGCTACTTCGTCGCGTTCTACACCAACACCAGCATCAACTGGGGCATGGCCACGGCCTTGGGCGGCTTGCTGCTGCTGGCGACTGTGGTGCTGTACCTGATCTATAACCGGTTGGTGGGCGCCAGTCGCCTGCGCCTGAGCTGAGGAGACCTTGCGATGCTGAGCCCTTATATGTCACCGGTGGAGCGGGTGTGGTTCTACAGCTTGCGGATCTTGTGCGGCTTGATCCTGCTGTTCCTGATTTTGCCGGTACTGGTGATTATCCCGCTGTCGTTCAACAGCGGCAGTTTCCTGGTGTACCCGCTGCAAGGCTTCTCGCTGCACTGGTATCAGGATTTCTTCGCCTCGGCCGAATGGATGCGCGCGCTGAAGAACAGCATCATCGTCGCCCCGGCGGCCACGGTGCTGGCCATGGTCTTCGGCACGCTGGCGGCGATTGGCCTGACGCGCGGCAATTTCCCCGGCAAGGCGCTGGTGATGGCCCTGGTGATTTCGCCGATGGTGGTGCCAGTGGTGATTATCGGTGTGGCCAGTTACTTGTTCTTTGCGCCGTTGGGGCTGGGCAACAGCTTCTTCTCGTTGATCGTGGTGCACGCGGTGCTGGGTGTGCCGTTTGTGATCATCACCGTGTCGGCGACGTTGCAGGGCTTCAACCATAACCTGGTGCGGGCGGCAGCCAGCCTGGGCGCTTCGCCGCTGACCGCGTTCCGCCGCGTGACCTTGCCGCTGATCGCGCCGGGGGTGATATCGGGGGCGCTGTTTGCCTTTTCCACCTCGTTTGATGAAGTGGTGGTGACGCTGTTTCTCGCCGGCCCCGAGCAAGCCACCCTGCCTCGGCAGATGTTCAGCGGCATCCGCGAAAACCTCAGCCCGACGATTGCGGCGGCGGCCACGCTGCTGATTGCTTTCTCGGTGCTGTTGTTGCTGACGCTTGAATGGCTGCGCGGCCGCAGCGAGAAACTGCGCACCGCCCAAGTGTAACGGTCGGAACCGGATCAACTGTGGGAGCTGGCTTGCCTGCGATAGCATCACCTCGGTTTGCCTGTGACACCGAGTCGCCCGCATCGCAGGCAAGCCAGCTCCCACATTGATCGTGCCATTCAGTGGGTGAATAGTTCACAACCGAAAATCCCCAGCTACTCTTGTGCCAGCCCATCATTAATAAGAGGCCGCGCACATGAGTACTTCCTCATTCAAGATCGCCCACAAACTGCTGACCGGCGCCGGCGCCATCGAACAGCTGGCCTTTGAACTCACGCGCCTGGATGTGGATAACCCGCTGATTGTTACCGACGCCGCGCTGGTCAAATCCGGCACCGTGGCGCTGGCGCTCGAACACTTGGGCGAGCGTACCTATGAAATTTTCGACCGCGTGCTGCCCGACCCGGAAATCGCCATCGTCGAGGACTGCATGCGCGTGTACCGCGAAGGCGGGCATGACGGCTTGATCGGCGTGGGCGGCGGCAGTGCCATCGACATTGCCAAGAGCGTCGCGGCCTACGCCGGTTACCACGGCGCGCTGGCGGATTTGTTCGGCGTCGACCAGGTGCCGCGCAAGGGCCCGCCGCTGATCGCCATCCCGACCACGGCCGGCACCGGCTCGGAGGTGACCAATGTGGCGATCCTCTCCGACAAGGCTGCACAGCTGAAAAAGGGCATCGTCAGCGATTACCTGCTGCCGGACGTCGCGCTGATCAGCCCGCAAATGACCCTGACGTGCCCGCGCAGTGTCACCGCCGCCAGTGGCGTGGATGCGTTGGTGCATGCCATCGAATCCTACCTGTCGCTGAATGCCTCGCCGATCACCGACGCCCTGGCGATTGGCGCGATCAAGCTGATCGCCAACGCGCTGCCCAAAGCCTACGCCAACCCGGCCAATCTGCAGGCCCGCGACGACATGGCCACCGCCAGCCTGATGGCCGGCATGGCGTTCGGCAATGCCGGCGTCGGCGCCGTGCACGCCTTGGCGTACCCGCTGGGCGGGCGTTTCAATATCGCCCACGGCGTGAGCAATGCGCTGTTGCTGCCCTACGTGATGCACTGGAACAAGCTGGCGTGTGTGGAGCGCATGCAGGACATTGCCCAGGCCATGGGCGTGAATGTCAGCGGCTTGAGTGTCAACGACGCCGCCGACCAGGCCGTCGAGGCGATGACGCGACTGTGCGCCGCCGTAGAAATCCCGGCAGGCCTGCGCAGCTTCGGGGTGCCCGAGGACGCGATCCCCGCCATGGCCACGGAAGCGGCGGGTATTGAACGCCTGATGCGCAACAACCCGCGCAAGCTCAGCGCGGCGGATATCGAGAAAATCTACCGGGCTGCGTATTAACCGTTGAGTTAGGTCACGGTGCGCGCAGCAAAGCATGAGGTATACAATGCGCGCCATCGTGATTTAGCTCAAAAAAGGTGCGTCATGCAGCCCTTCGTTATCGCTCCATCGATTCTCTCCGCCGATTTCGCCCGCCTGGGTGAAGAAGTGGACAAGGTGTTGGCCGCCGGCGCCGACTTCGTGCACTTCGATGTCATGGACAATCACTACGTGCCCAACCTGACCATCGGCCCGATGGTCTGCGCGGCGCTGCGCAAGTACGGCATCACCGCGCCCATCGATGCGCACCTGATGGTCAGCCCGGTGGACCGTATTGTCGGTGACTTCATCGAGGCCGGTGCGACCTACATCACCTTCCACCCGGAAGCCACGCTGCACGTCGATCGCACCCTGCAACTGATCCGCGAAGGCGGCTGCAAGGCAGGCCTGGTGTTCAACCCGGCCACTCCGCTGAGTGTGCTTGAGTACGTGATGGACAAGGTCGACATGGTCTTGCTGATGAGCGTCAACCCAGGCTTTGGCGGGCAGAAATTCATCCCCGGCACCCTGAACAAACTGCGTGAAGCCCGTGCGCTGATCGATGCGTCGGGCCGTGACATCCGCCTGGAAATCGACGGTGGGGTCAACGTCAACAATATCCGCGAAATCGCCGCCGCCGGCGCCGATACCTTTGTGGCCGGCTCGGCGATCTTCAATGCTCCGGACTACCAGGCAGTCATCGACCAGATGCGTGCCGAGCTGGCGCTGGCGCGTCCATGAGCGGCTTTGAGCAGCTGTTCCCCGGCAAACTGCCACGGCTGGTGATGTTCGATCTGGACGGTACGTTGATCGATTCGGTGCCGGACCTGGCAGCGGCGGTGGACCAGATGCTGCTCAAGCTGGGGCGCAAGCCTGCAGGGATCGAGTCGGTACGCATGTGGGTCGGCAACGGCGCGCAGATGCTGGTGCGCCGGGCCTTGGCCAACAACATCGATGCCGAAGGTGTCGATGAAGTGGAGGCCGAACACGCCCTGGAATTGTTCAACGCGGCCTATGAAAACGGCCACGAGCTGACCGTGGTTTACCCCGGCGTACGCGACACGCTCAAGTGGCTGCACAAGCAGGGCGTGGAAATGGCCCTGATCACCAACAAGCCGGAGCGTTTTGTCGCGCCGCTGCTGGATCACATGAAGATTGGCCGTTACTTCCGCTGGATCATCGGTGGCGATACGTTGCCGCAGAAGAAACCCGACCCGGCGGCGCTGTTCTTCGTGATGAAAATGGCCAATATCCCGGCCTCCCAGTCGTTGTTTGTCGGTGACTCGCGCAGTGATGTGCTGGCCGCCAAAGCCGCAGGCGTGCAGTGTGTGGCGCTCAGTTATGGCTATAACCATGGCCGACCGATTGCCGAAGAAGCGCCGGCGCTGGTGATTGATGACCTGCGGCTGCTAATCCCCGGTTGCTTGGGAGCGGGCGCTGAGATAACGTTGCCCGACATCGAACCAACCCCTTCTGGAAACGCCATCGTGGTGGTCACTCGCAAACTCTGGATGAAAGTCATCAAGGCCCTGGCCCGCTGGCGTTGGCGCGCCTGACTGATCCTGGCCGCGCTGCGGCACGTTTGCACACCTGACCGTTTGACCCTCAAGCCACGAGGCACCTCATGATCCGCGAAGAATTCCTGCGTTTGGCCGCTGCCGGCTATAACCGTATCCCGTTGGCCTGCGAAACCCTGGCCGACTTCGATACGCCGCTGTCGATCTACTTGAAACTGGCCGACGAGCCCAACTCCTACCTGCTGGAATCGGTACAGGGCGGCGAGAAGTGGGGCCGTTACTCGATCATCGGCCTGCCGTGCCGCACGGTGCTGCGGGTGCACGACCATCATGTGAGCATCACGCTTGATGGCGTCGAGATCGAAAGCCACGACGTTGAAGACCCGCTGGCCTTCGTCGAAGCCTTCAAGGCGCGCTACAACGTGCCGACCATCGCTGGATTGCCGCGCTTCAACGGCGGCCTGGTGGGCTATTTCGGCTACGACTGCGTGCGCTACGTGGAAAAACGCCTGGGCAAATGCCCGAACCCGGACCCGCTGGGCGTGCCGGACATTCTGCTGATGGTCTCCGACGCGGTGGTGGTGTTTGACAACCTCGCCGGCAAAATGCACGCGATTGTGCTGGCGGACCCTTCCCAGGCCGACGCCTTCGAGCAAGGCCAGGCCAGCCTGGAAGCGCTGCTGGAAAAACTGCGCCAGCCAATCACCCCGCGCCGTGGCCTGGACCTCAGCCGTCCACCGGCTGCCGACCCGGTGTTCCGCTCCAGCTTTACTCAGGATGACTACGAGCGCGCGGTGGATACCATCAAGGAATACATCCTCGCCGGTGACTGCATGCAGGTGGTGCCGTCGCAACGCATGTCCATCGACTTCAAGGCCGCGCCGATCGACCTGTACCGCGCGCTGCGTTGCTTCAACCCGACGCCGTACATGTACTTCTTCAATTTCGGCGACTTCCACGTGGTGGGCAGTTCGCCGGAAGTGCTGGTGCGCGTCGAAGACAACCTGATCACCGTGCGCCCGATTGCCGGCACGCGCCCACGCGGCGCGACCGAAGAGGCCGACCTGGCGCTGGAAGAAGACCTGCTGAGCGACGACAAGGAAATCGCCGAGCACTTGATGCTCATCGACCTGGGCCGCAATGACACTGGCCGCGTCTCGGAAATCGGCTCGGTGAAGCTCACCGAGAAGATGGTCATCGAGCGCTACTCCAACGTGATGCACATTGTCTCCAACGTGACCGGCGAGCTGAAGGAAGGCTTAACCGCCATGGACGCGCTGCGCGCGATTCTGCCGGCGGGCACCTTGTCGGGCGCGCCGAAGATTCGCGCGATGGAAATCATCGACGAACTGGAGCCAGTCAAGCGTGGTGTGTACGGTGGCGCCGTGGGGTATTTTGCCTGGAACGGCAACATGGACACCGCGATTGCGATTCGTACGGCGGTGATCAAGGACGGTGAGCTGCACGTGCAGGCCGGTGGCGGAATTGTGGCTGACTCGGTGCCGGCGCTGGAATGGGAAGAGACTTTGAACAAGCGCCGCGCGATGTTCCGTGCGGTGGCGTTGGCCGAGCAAACCCCGCAAAACTAAAGCCAGATGTAGATCCAACTGTGGGAGCTGGCTTGCCTGCGATAGCATCACCTGGGTGTACCTGATACACCGGGGTGTCTGCATCGCAGGCAAGCCAGCTCCCACAGTTGTTTTGTGATGTGCTCTAGACCGTTTTAGAAATCCAGGCTCACTCCGACATTCACCCCTTGTTGGGTCAAATTGTCATCCTTCCTCACGTTATACGCCGCCCGTAACGCCAGCTCCTGAGTCAGCTTGTGGCTGACGCCAAGGCTTAAGCGATCCGAGTTGCTGCGCGGCGTGTAGCCGTCCAGCTTGAAATCGATCCCTGGAACGCTGTTGAGCGACATCTTCACCTTCTGGGTATCGTTTTCGAATTCATGCTCGTGGGCTACTTCGCCAAACACCTGGGTTTGCGGCGTGACACGATAGCTGCCCTGCAGGCCGACGCCCAGGCGCTTGGAGTCGCGTTGTTGATCGTCAAAGGTCAGTGCGGTGGAGCGGCTGTCCTTTTCCGAATAGCCATCGACCTCGACCCGCGCATAGTCGGCGCTGACGAACGGCGACAGGTGCCAGTCGCTGCCGGCGCCGGCAATGTCGTAACCCACTCGGCCGCTGAGGGCCCAGAGCCAGCCGTCGGTGTCGCCTTTTTCCGAGCCTTCGCTGACGCCCAGGGCGAACTTGCGCTTGAGGCTGTCGAAGTCCAGTTTGCCGCCGGTCAACGCGGCATCGGCCCACCAATGGTTTTGCTGGTATTGGGCGAAGGCGGTGCCCATGTAGCTGTTGAGCTTGTAGTCCGAATCGCTGGCGCCGGCTTCAAGCGTCTGCCGATACAGGCCGGCTGCCACGCCTACGCGCCAGTTTTCGTCGAGCCGGTAGCTGCCCCCGACATTCAGGTTGTAGCCACTGCCGTCGCCGCTGGCCGAGCTGTTTTGATCATCGAAGTTCAGGCGCTGGCCGCCACCGGCCACGATGGCACGCCATTGGCCGACGGCTTGCCAATTGCCGTTGTCCGCCTGCCATTGGTTGCGCAGTTCGTCCTGGTGGGCGCGCAACGTGCCTTGGGCCATCTCCGGCAGCAAGGTCAGTTCCCACGGCGCCGCAAGCAGTGAATAGGCGTAGTCGGCGATCAAGCGTTGCCCCGCGATGGTGGGGTGGACCGAATCGTTGTAGATCAGCTTGGTCGGGTCCGGGTTGGTGCCGCCAATGCCGTAGGTCGGGTTGGCGGTGCAACTGTTGCCACTGAAGCAGGTGCCGGTGAGGTTTTGTCCGGTGGCCAGGCCAAAGCGGGCCGGGCTGGCGAAGGCTTCATTGAGCAGCAGCGGAATATTCAACGGGATGATCTGCGCGTCGATCTGAGACAGGCGCTGCACCAGTGACTGGTTGAAGAGGGTGCTCAGGGCCGAACTCGACGCCTGCAGCGGCGTGCCGTTGATGGCCGGAGTCAGACCCAGGTCGGGCAGCATCCACACCATGATGTAGCGCGCGCCGGCTTGTTGCAGGGCTTGGGCGCTGTCGGCCAGGCGCCCGCCGGCGGCAACGGCCTGGCCTGGGCTGAGGACGCGGCCTTGCAGGAAGTCATTGCCGCCACCAGACAGGAAATACAGCGCGTTGGGGTCGGCCCGCCCGCCGTTTGCCGGGAGATAACCCTGGCGACTGCGAAGCACCGTACCGCCACCCGGGTTACCAGGCGGAATCGCCGCGTTGGAGACCGAGGTAATGGAATCCAGGATGTTGTCGGTACGGTAGCCGCCGACTGCCCAGTTGTTACCGTCGGGCAAGCCTTGCGCCGCGCGAACCGGCGAGGTGGAGGCATTCAAGTCGTTTGGCGTAACGCCCAGCCGGGAACCGAGCAAGGTCGACGAAACCAGGCCGTAATCGCCCTGGAAGGTCGGCCCGGTGCGGTTGGTAAAGCGTAATGTGGCGCCATTCGAGCCATCGGGGAACTGACCAGCATCGGCCAGGCTGTCGCCGAAAACGACCATGGTTGAATACGGTGAAGAGGCTGCGAACGCCTGCGCGCAGGCCAGTGACAAGAGGCAACCGGCAAGTGGTGCGAAAAACGGAGGTCTGAACATGCAAAATTCCATTTAGTTGTTTTTGTATCGGAAGCGAAACACTAGCAATGTAGTGAGGGTTTTCTGTGAAGAAAACAGTTTTTTCCTATAAAGATTTCGTCGTGATTACCCCGTATTCGCGGCTCCATATTGCACCGCTGGCGAGGCTACGTTACTGTGCCTGAACGTATGAACGAGACCCTCCCCGTGTTGATCATCAGCAAACTCTTGATGCGAGTAGTCAAGGCACACGCCCGTTGGCGTTGGCGCGCCTGACATTTTTCTCTGCCGGCTTGGCCGGACCTGTACCGATTTGCCTTCTTCACCCGTTGTTTGACGCCCCTTGCCGGCTCACCCTGGCAACCGGAACGTGCGTCTGGCAGCGGGTCACTCCTGGAAGGCGGTCATTCGAAATCAGTGAATTCAAGAGGTTTGAACCCACATGTTGCTGATGATTGATAACTACGACTCCTTTACCTACAACGTTGTGCAGTACCTGGGCGAGCTCGGTGCCGAGGTCAAGGTCGTGCGCAATGATGAACTGACGGTCGCCGAAATCGCCGCCCTGAACCCGGAGCGCATCGTGGTTTCGCCAGGCCCCTGCACGCCGACCGAAGCCGGTGTGTCCCTGGAAGCAATCAAGTATTTCGCCGGCAAGTTGCCGATCCTGGGCGTGTGCCTGGGCCACCAGTCCATTGGCCAGGCCTTTGGCGGTGATGTGGTTCGCGCGCGCCAGGTGATGCACGGCAAAACCAGCCCGGTGTTCCATAAAGACCTGGGCGTATTTCATGGCCTGAACCTGCCGGTGACGGTCACCCGTTACCACTCGCTGGTGGTCAAGCGTGAGACCCTGCCTGAGTGCCTGGAGCTGACCGCCTGGACCCAACTGGAAGACGGTTCGGTCGATGAGATCATGGGCCTGCGCCACAAGACACTGAATATCGAAGGGGTGCAATTTCACCCCGAGTCGATCCTGACCGAGCAGGGCTACGAGCTGTTCGCTAACTTTCTCAAGCAGAGCGGCGGCACGCGCTAAGGACTTTCCATGGATATCAAGACTGCCCTGAGCCGTATCGTCGGCCATCTGGACCTGAGCACCGCTGAAATGAGCGATGTGATGCGCGAGATCATGACCGGCCAATGCACCGACGCGCAGATCGGCGCGTTCATGATGGCGATGCGCATGAAGAGCGAAAGCATCGACGAAATCGTCGGCGCGGTGTCGGTGATGCGTGAGCTGGCCGACAAGGTCGAACTCAAGACCCTCGACGGCGTGGTCGACGTGGTCGGCACCGGCGGTGACGGTGCAAATATCTTCAACGTATCGACGGCTTCCTCCTTTGTGGTCGCGGCCGCCGGTTGCACCGTGGCCAAGCACGGTAACCGCGCGGTCTCTGGCAAGAGCGGCAGCGCCGACTTGCTGGAAGCGGCCGGGATCTACCTGAACCTGACGCCGGTACAAGTGGCGCGCTGCATCGACAGCGTCGGCATTGGCTTCATGTTTGCCCAATCCCACCACGGTGCGATGAAACACGCCGCCGGCCCGCGCAAGGACCTTGGCCTGCGCACCCTGTTCAACATGCTCGGCCCGCTTACGAATCCGGCCGGTGTGAAACATCAGGTGGTGGGTGTGTTCAGTCAGGCGCTGTGCCGCCCGTTGGCCGAGGTGTTGCAACGCCTGGGCAGCAAGCACGTGCTGGTGGTGCATTCCAAAGACGGTTTGGACGAGTTCAGCCTGGCCGCCCCGACCTTTGTGGCGGAACTGAAGAACGACCAAGTCACCGAGTACTGGGTCGAGCCCGAAGACCTCGGCATGAAAAGCCAGAGCCTGCATGGCCTGGCGGTGGAAAGCCCGGCCGCCTCGCTTGAACTGATTCGGGATGCCCTGGGGCGTCGCAAAACGGAAAACGGCCAGAAAGCAGCCGAAATGATCGTGCTCAATGCCGGCGCGGCACTGTATGCCGCTGATCACGCCTACAGTCTCAAAGATGGCGTGGCCCTCGCACATGATGCTTTGCACACCGGGCTCGCTCGCGAGAAGCTCGAAGAACTGGGTGCCTTTACTGCGGTGTTCAAGATGGAGAATGAAGGATGAGTGTGCCGACCGTTCTGGAAAAAATCCTGGCCCGCAAGGCTGAAGAAGTCGCCGAGCGTCGCGCCCGCGTCAGCCTGGCCGAGTTGGAAGCTCAAGCGAAGATCGCCGATGCGCCGCGTGGTTTTGCCAACGCCCTGATAAAGCAGGCCAAGGACAAGCAGCCCGCGGTCATTGCCGAGATCAAAAAAGCCTCACCCAGCAAGGGCGTGATCCGCGAGCTCTTTAATCCTGAAGAGATTGCCAAGAGCTACGAGAAGGGCGGCGCAACCTGCCTGTCGGTACTGACCGATATCGACTTCTTCCAGGGCTGCGACCTGTTCCTGCAACAGGCCCGCGCGGCGTGCAAGTTGCCAGTGATCCGCAAGGATTTCATGGTTGACCCGTACCAGATTGTCGAGGCCCGTGCCTTGGGCGCCGACTGCGTGCTGCTGATCGTCTCTGCACTGGATGACGTGAAGATGGCTGAGTTGGCGGCCGTGGCCAAAAGCGTTGGCCTGGATGTGCTGGTAGAAGTCCACGACGGCAATGAGCTGGAACGTGCACTGAAAACCCTCGATACACCGTTGGTGGGGGTCAATAACCGTAACCTGCACACCTTCGAGGTCAGCCTGGAAAACACGCTGGACCTGCTGCCGCGTATCCCGCGTGACCGTCTGGTGATCACCGAGAGTGGCATCCTCAACCGCGCTGATGTGGAACTGATGGAAATCAGCGGGGTGTACTCGTTCCTGGTGGGCGAGACCTTTATGCGCGCCGAGAACCCGGGGGCGGAGCTGCAGCGTTTGTTCTTTCCAGAGCGTGGTGTGGCGGTCAGCGGCTCCACATTAGACTGATTTGGAATGCGGTCAAAATGTGGGAGCGGGCTTGTGTGGGAGCTGGCTTGCCTGCGATAGCATCACCTGGGTGTAACTGATACACCGAGGTGCCTGTATCGCAGGCAAGCCAGCTCCCACATTAGTTTTGTGTCTATCCAGAGAAGTAGGTGTTTGATGATTCAACCCCTATCGATGACCGTCGAAGCCGGCCTCGCTGCCGAACAAGACCTGTTGGCGGCCGTGTGCGCTGGCGAGCGAGCGTTCGGGCTGCTGTTCTGGCAGCCCAGCGACCAAGCATTGGTGATGCCGCGCCGCTTGAGCCGCTTGCCCGCGTTTGAAGCCGCGAGCCACGTATCAGCCGATGCCGGTTGGCCGGTGCTGCTGCGCGAAACCGGCGGCGAGCCGGTGCCGCAGTCTGGCGCTACGGTCAATATCGCCCTGGTTTACGCGCCGCCGCGCAGCGAAGGCGATCAAGGGCGCATCGAAACCGGTTACCAGCGTTTGTGCCAGCCGATCTGCGACTTATTGATTGAGTTGGGCGGTGACGCGTCTGTCGGTGAAGTCGACGGAGCGTTTTGCGACGGTCGTTACAACGTCAACCTCAACGGTCGCAAGATGGTGGGCACCGCCCAGCGTTGGCGACAGAGCGGCGGCCGCCCGGTGGGGTTGGTGCACGGCGCCCTGTTGCTGGATGACGATCGCGAAGAATTGATTGCCGCGGTCAACCGTTTCAATGAAGCCTGCGGCCTCGACCAGCGCGTACGTGCCGACAGCCATATCGCGCTGCATGAAGCCTTTCCCGCGCCGGATGCGATCAGCCGGCTGGATGCCTTGTACCGTCAAATGCTGGCCGGCTTTCTGCCGGGTTAACGCGTGCCGAACACCACCATCGTCTTGCCTTTGACGTGCACCAGGTTGCGCTCTTCCAGGTCCTTGAGTACGCGACCGACCATTTCCCGTGAGCAGCCGACAATGCGCCCGATTTCCTGGCGCGTGACTTTGATCTGCATACCGTCCGGATGGGTCATGGCATCCGGTTGCTTGCACAGCTCCAGCAGGCAGCGGGCCACGCGGCCAGTGACGTCAAAGAACGCCAGGTCACCGACTTTGCGCGTGGTGTCGCGCAGGCGCTGGGCAATCTGGCCGCTCAGGGCGTAAAGGATGTCGGGATCATGCTGGGCCAATTCGCGGAATTTCGCGTAACTGATTTCGGCAACGTCGCATTCAATTTTGGCGCGCACCCAGGCGCTGCGTTCCTGCTCTTTGCCGGCTTGTTCGAACAGCCCCAACTCCCCGAAGAAATCGCCGGTATTGAGGTAGGCGATAATCATCTCGCGACCGTCTTCATCCTCGATCAGGATGGTGACCGAGCCTTTGATGATGAAGAACAGTGTTTCGGAACGTTCGCCCGCGCAGATGATGTTGTGCTTGGCCGGATAACGCCGGCGCTGGCAATGCATCAGCAGCTTGTCGAGATTCTTGATCTTGGGTGTGGGAGTAAGAGCAACCATGGTTGTATCCCGGAAAGACTGCACGGTGTGGTTGGATTTATTTTTTTATCCAGCGATGTCGGCATTGATACACGCTGTACAAAGGATGGCAATGCGCCATTGATTTGGCGCCAGCTTACCAGACACATTCTGCCTCGATTAAGGAATTTACCGAGCAGACGCTGTCATTGATCGCTTTGCAGGCAGGACGCTGCGGTTCCAGGGCCCTGTGCTAAGCTGGCGACCCTTTTTTAGCAGTGGAGTCTGGGCGATGAAGGCACGCATCCAATGGGCGGGCGAAGCCATGTTCCTCGGTGAGTCGGGCAGTGGCCATGTGGTGGTCATGGATGGCCCGCCGGAAGCCGGTGGCCGTAACCTGGGCGTACGTCCGATGGAAATGCTCCTGCTGGGTGTCGGCGGTTGCAGCAATTTCGACGTGGTCAGCATCCTGAAGAAATCCCGCCAGGCCGTGGAAAGCTGCGAAGCCTTCCTGGAAGCCGAGCGCGCCACTGAAGACCCGAAGGTGTTCACCAAGATCCACATGCATTTCGTGGTGAAGGGCCGTGCGCTGAAAGAAGCCCAGGTCAAGCGTGCCATCGAGCTGTCGGCCGAGAAGTATTGCTCGGCGTCGATCATGCTGGGCGCGGCCGGTGTGGCAATCACTCATGATTATGAAATCATCGAGTTGGGTTGATCGCCAAGCGGCAAAAGAAAAGGGCGCCTGTGTGGCGCCCTTTTTTGTGGGTCAGATTCAATGCACTTAGATGCGATAGGTGCTCTTGGTCATGACTTTGGCCAACAGGCTCATGCCAAACCGCACCGGTGCCGGGAAGCGGAAACCGCCGGCATCCAGTGCGCTTTCTGCGTGGTGTTCTTCATCGATGCGCATCTGCTCGAGGATGGCCCGGGACTTTTCATCCTCGGCCGGCAGCTGTTCCAGGTGTTCATCCAAATGCTTGCACACCTGATGTTCCGTCGCTGCGACAAAGCCCAGGCTGACCTTGTCACTGATCAGGCCGGCAGCAGCGCCGATACCAAACGACAAACCATAAAAAAGTGGGTTCAGCACGCTGGTATGGCTGCCCAACTGACGAATGCGCTGCTCACACCAGGCCAGGTGGTCGATTTCTTCCTCGGCGGCATGTTCCATCGCCGCACGCACCTGCGGCAGCTTGGCGGTCAGCGCCTGGCCCTGGTACAGCGCCTGGGCACAGACTTCGCCGGTATGGTTGATGCGCATCAGGCCGACGACGTGGCGGGTGTCGCTCTCGCTCATCTGCGAATCCGGCTGCACGATTGCAGGCGATGGGCGGTACGGTTGGCCGCTGAACGGCAACAGCGTGCGCATGGCCATGTCGGCTTGCAGCAACAGACGGTCAATCGGCGAGTAGTGACGTTGGGTAGTCATGCTGACCTCCGGGAAGAATCTCGGCGGCCAGTTTACCGCAAGAGAGGGCGAAGCGTTTGCGCTGAGTCAAGGGCATGAAGTCGCAGCCCTGGGCCGCGACCTCTGCAGGAAGGCTATCAGCCCGGTGGCCAGTTCATCTGACGCTGCCCTAGCACGTGCATATGAATGTGATAAACGGTCTGCCCGCCTTCTTCATTGCAGTTCATCACCACGCGAAAGCCTTTCTCGCAGCCCTGTTCCACAGCCAGACGCTGAGCGGTAAACAGAATATGGCCGGCCAGGGCTTTATCGTCTTCGGTGAGGTCATTGAGGGTGCGGATCGGCTTTTTTGGAATGACCAGAAAATGCACGGGCGCCATCGGGGCGATGTCGTGGAAAGCGAGGACCTGGTCATCTTCATAGATGATCTTCGCCGGTATTTCCCTGTTGATGATCTTGGTGAACAGAGTATCCACAGCTGTTTCTCCATTGTGAAAGTGCAGGGGAGTGTACCCAGGCCGTCAACGTGGGCAATAGGCCTTGTTGATGGCGCCGGCAATCTTGCGGGTCAGCCAGCGGGGGCTCAGGCGTGGGCTGAACGCCAGCCAACGGTTACGCCGCCCGGGAATGATGATGGCTTTGTTTCTTTCCAAGGCCCGCACGGTATAGAGCGCGACTTCTTCCGGGCTCATCAGTTGTTGGCTGCGGTCGAGTTTGGCGGTGTCCATTTGCGCGGTACCAAAAAAGGCTGTGCGCGTAGGGCCAGGACACAGCACCGAGACCTTGATGCCACAGGTCTTCAATTCTTCGCGCAGCCCTTCGGAGAAGTGCAGCACATACGCCTTGCTGGCGTAATAGCTACTCATCCAGGGGCCCGGCTGAAACGCGGCGACCGAAGCAACGTTAAGAATCTGCCCGCCGCCATGCAGCGCCATGGCATTGCCCAGGGCATGGCACATACGGGTCAGGGCCAGGATGTTGACTTCGATCAGGTCTTGTTCGGTCATCCAGTCCTGGGCCAGGAATGGTCCGCTGGTGCCGATGCCGGCGCAGTTGACCAGCAGATCGATCTGCCGCTCGCCCTCTTCAAGCTCCAGCAGGAACCCGGACAAGCGCAGCGGCTCGCCCAGATCGCAGGCGCGAAACAACACCTCGACGCCGAAGCGTTGAGTCAATTCGATTGCAATGCTTTCCAACTGATCACGCTGGCGGGCCACCAGAATCAAGCTGCGGCCGCGACGGGCCAATGCTTCGGCCAAGGCCAGGCCAATGCCGCTGGAGGCACCGGTGATCAGAGCGTAACGGGTCATGCCTTTCTCCATCGCAACGCCGCCGGGCCTGTGACAGAGGCATCACAGGCGCCGGGCGTTTTTCACTGTTCTGGAGAGTCTACAGGTTCGGCTGCGTCGTCAGCACTTTGCGCGCCCTCTTCTTCATCAACGATGACGCTTTGATCGGTGTCGTCATCGGCATTGATGGAGCTGCTTTCGTAGCTATTGCTCATGTTGGCTTCGAGTTGATTCAGGTAGCCGTTCATGCCCAGTGTGACCAGGATGGCAAGCATCACCGGAATGAACGCCAGCCACAAGGTAGCCAGCACCTTCACTGCAGTGGAGTTGCGTGGTGGCGGAGGGCCGTATTGGTTGGCACCTGGATTACCGGGCAGCACCAGCAGCAACAGCGGGAAAATGCTGTTCACAAATGGCACCAGGTTCAGGAAATACAGCCAGCCAGACCAGCCCAGATCGTGCAGGCGTTGCACGCCGATTTGCACGCTGACCCAGACCAGCGCAACAAACAACGCGAAACCCAGCAGCGCGCCGAGAATAGCGCCGGCTGTTGGCGAGGCGGTGGCCACGGCGAAACTGGCGGTGCTGATGATGCCCGCGGCGACCAGCATGGCGAGGGTCAATACCAGCGTCCAGGCCAGGTAGCGCAGGCGACCGATACGCCCGTGAATGGTGAAAACCTTGAGCGTTGCGAATGCCTCGGTGTTGTCCCCCACGGCTGCACGGGGTGGCGCGTAAGGCGAGGCGGCGGCGCGCGAAAAATCAGCGGCGCTGGTCTGCGTTTCGTGGGTTTCGGCAAGGCTGAACGCCACGGGTTGTTCATCTTCGATGCGGGCATCAACACCGGCGTTTTTCAGCGTAGTCAGGTAGGTCTCGGCATCGGCGCGCGACAGGTCACGCTTGAGCGCAACCGGGCGTCCGGTGAAGAGCTTTTCGATCGACTCGACATCGCTCTTGAACAACTCGGCCAGGTTGAGTTTGGCCGTGGTGCTTTCGACACCCGGGAGCAAGGCTCCGTCAAACACGATCTTGAAACGGTTGTCGCTCATGCGGGCATCCTTGTCACTGGTAAAGGAGGGGAGTTGCCGGCCCGCTTCAATCGGCAGGCCTGGCGAGTGTATCAGCGTGGCCAGCGCAGTTGTGTCGCCTGTTCGCGGGCCTTGCGGTATTCGGCATCCAGGCGGGCAATCAGTTCATCGACGCCGGGCAGATCATCAATCTCACCGACGCCCTGGCCCGCAGACCACACCGTTTTCCATGCCTTGGCCTCGTCGCTCAACGGCTTGAGCTTGGAGCCGAAGTTGACTTCGCCTTTGCCCTGTAAGGCTGCGAGGTCGAAACCGGCGTTTTCCAGGCTCTGGCGCATAAAGCTGGCGGGCACGCCGGACACAGCGGGAGTGTGCACGATGTCGGCAGCACGCGATGTGAGCAGCATCTCTTTATACGCATCCGGGGCATGGCTTTCAGTGGTGCCGATAAAGCGTGTACCGAAGTAAGCGAGGTCTGCGCCTAACAGCTGGGCGGCGAGGATCTCGTGGCCATGGTTGAGGCAGCCGGCCAACAGCAGGGTTTTGTCGAAGAACTGTCGAATCTCGGCGATCAGCGCGAACGGACTCCAGGTGCCGGCATGGCCACCGGCGCCTGCAGCCACGGCGATCAGGCCGTCGACACCGGCCTCTGCGGCTTTCTCGGCGTGGCGCCGCGTGGTGACATCGTGAAACACCAGACCGCCGTAGCTGTGCACGGCATCGACCAGTTCTTTCACCGCACCCAGGCTGGTGATGACGATCGGCACTTTGTGCGCCACACAGATCGCCAGATCGGCCTCCAGGCGAGGGTTGCTGTTGTGCACGATCAGGTTGACGGCATACGGCGCGGGGTTATCCAGCAGCGCCAGGCCTGCTTCGATTTCTTCCAGCCAGGCCTTGAAGCCGCTGCTTTCACGTTGGTTCAGTGCCGGGAAACTCCCGACCACGCCATTGCGACAGCAGGCCAGTACCAGTTGCGGGTTGGAAATCAGGAACATCGGCGCAGCCACCACGGGCAGGCGCAGACGTTGTTCAAGCAAAGCGGGCAGCGACATTGGAGGTACCCCGAGTGATTGAAGTTAGAACGGTTTGACCACGACCAAAATTACGATAGCCAGCAATATCAGAACCGGTACTTCATTGAACCAGCGATAAAAGACATGGCTGCGGGTGTTTTCGCCACGGGCAAAGCGTTTTACCTGTGCGCCGCACATATGGTGGTAACCGATGAGCAGCACGACCAGGGTCAGTTTGGCGTGGATCCACGCACCGGATTGAAAGATCGCAGGGTTGAGGTAGATCAGCCAGCCGCCGAATATCAGCGTGGCGATCATCGCCGGGCCCATGATGCCGCGGTAGAGCTTGCGCTCCATGACGCTGAAGCGTTCCTTGCTGACGGTGTCTTCACTTTGGGCGTGATAGACGAACAGGCGTGGCAGGTAGAACAGCCCGGCAAACCAGCAGACGATGGCGACGATGTGGAAGGCTTTGATCCATAGATAGAGCATTTCTAGTTATTCCCAGGTTCACGGTAACTGAAGATAGTAGTGGCTCATGCGCCCGTACGTCACGTTGACGGTTGTCGCAGGACGATGTGGCCCCTATTATCGACGGCTTTCCAGTGGGTTCGTTGAGGGCAGGTTTATGGTCAAGGTCGGTATCGTCGGCGGCACGGGTTACACCGGTGTCGAATTGCTGCGTCTGTTGGCTCAGCATCCGCAAGCTGAGGTGGTGGTTATCACTTCTCGATCCGAGGCCGGGCTGGCCGTGGCCGATATGTACCCCAACCTGCGAGGCCACTACGACGGCCTGGCGTTCAGCGTGCCGGACATCAAGACCCTTGGCGCCTGTGACGTGGTGTTTTTCGCGACGCCTCACGGGGTGGCGCATGCACTGGCCGGTGAACTGCTGGCGGCGGGCACCAAGGTCATCGACCTGTCGGCCGATTTCCGTCTGCAGGATGCTGACGAATGGGCCAAGTGGTACGGCCAGCCGCACGGCGCGCCTCAATTGCTGGAAGAGGCGGTATACGGCCTGCCTGAAGTCAATCGCGAGCAGATCAAGCAAGCACGCCTGATCGCGGTGCCGGGTTGCTATCCGACTGCCACGCAGTTGGGTTTCCTGCCATTGCTCGAAGCCGGGCTGGCGGACACTTCGCGCCTGATCGCAGACTGCAAGTCGGGTGTGAGCGGCGCCGGTCGCGGGGCAGCTGTAGGTTCGCTGTACTCCGAAACGTCGGAAAGCATGAAGGCCTATGCGGTAAAAGGGCACCGCCACTTGCCGGAAATTCGTCAAGGGCTGCGGCGTGCTGCGGGCAAGGATGTCGGTCTGACGTTCGTGCCGCACCTGACGCCGATGATTCGTGGCATTCACTCCACGCTGTACGCAACCGTGGTCGATCGTTCGGTAGATCTGCAGGCGCTGTTTGAAAAGCGGTATGCCAACGAACCGTTCGTCGATGTAATGCCAGCTGGCAGCCATCCGGAAACCCGCAGCGTGCGCGGTGCCAACGTCTGCCGTATCGCCGTGCACCGTCCGCAGGATGGCGACCTGGTGGTGGTGTTGTCGGTCATCGACAATCTGGTCAAGGGCGCCTCGGGCCAGGCGGTGCAGAACCTGAACATCCTGTTTGGCCTGGATGAGAAGCTGGGCCTGTCCCACGCGGGCATGCTGCCGTAAGGCTTGACTGCTGGTGTGCAAAAGGCCCGTTGATCGGGCCTTTTGTGTTTTTAATGGCGGCAACGCAGATTGATATACCGTAACAATAGTTGACCGCTTTTCTAGGAGAAGCGGATAATGCCCGCCATTACGCATATGGCGGCGGTACGCCGGGAGATTATCAGCATGAGCGTTGAGTCCTTCACCCCCACGGCTTTGCAATTCACCCACGGTGCTGCGCACAAGGTGAAGAGCCTGGTCGATGAAGAGGGTAATGATCGCTTGAAGCTGCGCGTATTTGTTACGGGCGGCGGTTGTTCAGGGTTTCAGTACGGTTTTACCTTCGATGAAGATGTGGCCGATGATGACACTATCGTCGAGCGCGAAGGCGTCAGCCTGGTCGTGGACCCGATGAGCTTCCAATACCTGGCAGGTGCCGAGGTGGATTATCAGGAAGGTCTGGAAGGTTCGCGTTTCGTGATCAAGAACCCGAATGCCACCACGACGTGTGGGTGCGGGTCTTCGTTCTCGATCTGATCCACGGCAGATAAAAAAACGCCGCTTGGCTTTGAAAGCCAAGCGGCGTTTTGCTGTCTGGGAGTTAGGCCGGGTAAATCGCGCCCAGTACCCGCAGCCCGCGTGCGCCGGTGACGCTGGGGCGGTTGGCGGCAATGCCTTCAAGGCAGCAATGGGCCAGCCAGGCGAAGGCCATGGCCTCGACCCAGTCGGGATCGACGCCATAAGTGGCGGTGCTGCTGACTTGGGTGGACGGCAGCAGCGCCGCCAGACGGTTCATCAGTGTGGCGTTATGCGCGCCGCCCCCACAGACCAGTAGCGTTTCAGTCTCGGACTGTGCAGTTTGCAAGGATTCAACGATGGTCAGCGCCGTCAGTTCAAGCAGGGTTGCCTGTACGTCCTGAGGCTTAAACGTGGGTAGTGTGCCAAGGTGGTGCTGCAGCCAGCTCAGGTTGAAGACTTCACGTCCGGTACTTTTCGGGCCTTGGGTGAGGAAGAAGGGGTCGCTGAGTAGGCGGCTGAGCAACTGAGGCTCAACCTTGCCACTGGCGGCCCACTGGCCGTCACCGTCAAAGTGCTCGCCGCGCTGTTGGTGAATCCAGGCATCCAGCAAGACGTTTCCGGGGCCGCAGTCGAAGCCGGCCACCGGTTTGCCGGTCTCGATCAGGCTGAGGTTGCTGAACCCGCCAACGTTTAATACGGCACGGTTGCCGGTACGCTCACCGAACAACGCCTCATGAAAGGCCGGCACGAGCGGCGCCCCTTGGCCGCCGGCGGCGACGTCGCGGCTGCGGAAGTCGCTGACCACGGTGATGCCTGTCAGCTCGGTGAGCAGCGCAGGGTTACCGATCTGCACGGTAAAGCCACGGGCCGGCTCGTGGCGGATCGTCTGCCCGTGGCTGCCAATGGCGCGAATGTCTTCGGGCTTGAGGTTCTGCTGTTGCAGCACGGCATGGATGCCTTGGGCGGCGAGCGTTACCCAGTGTTGCTGGGCAATCGCTGAACGGGCGATCTCGTCCGGGCCGCTGGCGCACAGGCTTAGCAGCTCGGCGCGCAGGGTCTCGGGCATCGGGATGTAGTGCGTGGCGATCAAGTTGATCGCCGGGTCTTGTTCGATCAGGGCGATATCCAGGCCATCAAGGCTGGTCCCGGACATCACACCTATATAGCGCGGCATACCTTAGCGCTTCGCCGAGGCCAGCAGGGTAGAGCGCTCCTGGTCCATGCGGGCCATCAACGGCTGGCTTTGCTGCAGGAAGCGTGCGCGCTCGGCTTTGGCGATCGGGTCGGCCATTGGCAGCTTCTGGCCCAATGGATCGACGTGAACGCCGTTCACCTGGAATTCATAGTGCAAGTGCGGCCCAGTGGACAGGCCAGTGGTACCGATGTAGCCGATCACCTGGCCTTGCTTGACGTTGCTGCCTGTGGATACGCCTTTGGCGAACCCTTGCATGTGGCCATACAGCGTGCGGTAGGTGTTGCCGTGCTGGATGATCACGGTATTGCCGTAGCCACCGCGACGCCCAGCCAGCAGCACCTTGCCATCGCCGGCTGCTTTGATCGGCGTGCCACGCGGGGCGGCATAGTCGACGCCTTTGTGAGCGCGGATCTTGTTGAGGATCGGGTGTTTGCGGCCCATGGAGAAACGTGAGCTGATGCGGGCGAAGTCTACCGGCGTACGGATGAAGGCCTTGCGCATGCTGTTGCCATCAGCCGTGTAGTAGCTGGTGTTGCCTTGTTTGTTGGTATAGCGAACGGCGGTGTAGGTCTTGCCACGGTTGGTGAAACGCGCCGAAAGGATGGCGCCGGTGCCGACCACTTTGCCGTTGGCGACTTTCTGCTCGTAGATCACGTCGAATTCATCGCCTTGACGAATGTCCTGAGCGAAGTCGATGTCATAGCCAAACACACTGGCCATGTCCATGGTCATGCTGTGGGACAAGCCCGCGCGGGCGGCCGATTGCGACAGCGAACTGTTGATCACGCCATGTATGTAGGCCGAGCGCATCACCGGTTTGGTGGTGATGCGGTTGAAGGCAAAGCCTTTGGCGCCTTTGGTCAGCGTGATGCTTTCGAGGTCGCTGACATTGCTATGCAGGTTGTTCAGCTGGCCGTTGGGTGCCAACTCGAACTGAAGCTTCTGCCCGTGCTTGAGCTGTGTGAATTGCTTGGCTTGTTTATCGCTGGCCAGCACCTCATTAACAGTAGAGGCGGGCAGGCCCACTTTCTCGAACAGCGTTGAAAGAGTGTCGCCTTTGGCCACGATCACTTCGCGGTGCAGGGGATTCTTGTCCGCGACGGCCGCAGGCGGCTCTTGAGTGGCGTGTTGAGAGTCTTCGGGAGTGCTTTCTATCTGCGCAAAGGGTGATTCAGTGGGTGCATTTGTGGCTTGTTGCGCGTCGGCAGCGTCTTGATCTTGTGTCAGTTGTTCAACTGGACTTTCCAGGTCAAGGCTCAGGGATGTTCGTTTGGCTTCTACGTCACTGGAAGGGAATACCAGGAGTGCCAGGCTGAGAAGAGCGGCGATACCACTTGCGGCGAGCAGGTGGGTCTTCGGGTAAAGCGGCGGCGCTTTAGACGGTTCTGTGGTCATAAGTAATTTTGACTTTGAAGATGAAATGGAAAAGATGAATGACATGATGAAGATGAAATAACTGTATAAAATATAACCAAATCATCTGTGGCGCAAGCTTGCGAATGCTGGGCTTGCTGAACGGTGTCCGTGCGCAGGGCAAAACTTGTAATTAGTCCCTGATCTTGTATGGTTGGTTCCCTTTTGAATCTGAGCCTTGCGGGTCTGTTATGAAGTCGGTTGAAGAGCAGCTAGCGCTGATAAAACGTGGTGCGGAAGAACTGTTGGTCGAGGCCGAGCTGATCGAAAAGCTCAAGCGTGGCCAACCCCTGCGTATTAAGGCTGGCTTCGATCCAACGGCGCCGGATCTGCACCTGGGTCACACCGTGCTTATTAATAAGCTGCGTCAGTTCCAGGAGCTGGGGCATCAAGTCATCTTCCTTATAGGTGACTTCACCGGGATGATCGGTGATCCAAGCGGCAAGAGCGCGACGCGCCCGCCGCTGACCCGTGAGCAGGTTCTCGATAATGCCGAGACCTACAAGACTCAGGTGTTCAAGATTCTCGATCCGGCCAAGACCGAAGTGGCCTTCAACTCCACCTGGATGGACCAGATGGGGCCGGCTGACTTTATCCGCCTGACATCCCAGTACACCGTGGCACGCATGCTTGAGCGCGATGACTTCGACAAGCGCTACTCCACTAATCAGCCGATCGCGATTCACGAGTTCCTGTACCCGCTGGTTCAAGGGTATGACTCGGTGGCGTTGCGCGCGGACGTTGAGTTGGGGGGCACCGATCAGAAGTTCAACCTGCTGATGGGGCGTGAGCTGCAGCGTGCGTATGGGCAAGAGGCGCAGTGCATTCTGACCATGCCGTTGCTGGAGGGGTTGGATGGCGTCAAGAAGATGTCCAAGTCCTTGGGTAACTATGTAGGTATCCAGGAAGCGCCGGGTGTGATGTACGGCAAGCTGGTTTCGATTCCGGATGCGTTGATGTGGCGTTACTTCGAGCTGTTGAGTTTCCGCTCGATGGACGAGATCAATGCGCTGCGTGCTGATGTCGAGGCGGGTGCCAATCCGCGTGACGTGAAGATCAAGTTGGCCGAAGAGATTGTGGCGCGCTTTCATGGTGAAGAGGCTGCGGCAAGTGCTCACCGTGCGGCAGGCAATCGCATGAAGGATGGCGAGTTGCCGGATGATCTGCCGGAGATTGAGCTGACTGCTGCTGAAGCGATGCCGATCGCTGCTGTCCTTAATAAGGCTGGTTTGGTGAAGAACTCGGCCGTTGCGCGTGACCTGCTGGGTTCCGGCGGCGTGCGTATAGATGGTGAGGTTGTTGATCGCACCTTTATATACGAGCTGGGCGCTACTCACGTTTGCCAGGCAGGTAAGAAGGCATTTGCGCGTATTACGCTTAAATCCGAATAAACCTGAAATTAAGTGTTGACGGCGTTTTATATCTGTCTATAATTCGCCCCACTTCCGGCGCAGTCGAAACGAAAAACTCCTTGGTAAACAAAGAGTTACGCGAGATTCGACAGCGAGTTGCTTCAGTTCATCGAAGCCCAGAAGGAGTTGGTAGGGCAGTGTTGTTTGGCTCTATTAACGTTTCGATCTTCTCGGTCGAAAGCGGAGAAAAAGAGGTGTTGACAGCAGCGTGTAACGCTGTAGAATTCGCCTCCCGCTAACGAGAGATCGGAAGCGCAAGTGGTTGAAGTTGTTGAAGAAATCTTCGAAAACTTCTGAAAATAATCACTTGACAGCAAATGAGGCTGCTGTAGAATGCGCGCCTCGGTTGAGACGAAAGATCTTAACCAACCGCTCTTTAACAACTGAATCAAGCAATTCGTGTGGGTGCTTGTGGAGTCAGACTGATAGTCAACAAGATTATCAGCATCACAAGTTACTCCGCGAGAAATCAAAGATGTAACCAACGATTGCTGAGCCAAGTTTAGGGTTTCTTAAAAACCCAAAGATGTTTGAACTGAAGAGTTTGATCATGGCTCAGATTGAACGCTGGCGGCAGGCCTAACACATGCAAGTCGAGCGGTAGAGAGAAGCTTGCTTCTCTTGAGAGCGGCGGACGGGTGAGTAATGCCTAGGAATCTGCCTGGTAGTGGGGGATAACGTTCGGAAACGGACGCTAATACCGCATACGTCCTACGGGAGAAAGCAGGGGACCTTCGGGCCTTGCGCTATCAGATGAGCCTAGGTCGGATTAGCTAGTTGGTGAGGTAATGGCTCACCAAGGCGACGATCCGTAACTGGTCTGAGAGGATGATCAGTCACACTGGAACTGAGACACGGTCCAGACTCCTACGGGAGGCAGCAGTGGGGAATATTGGACAATGGGCGAAAGCCTGATCCAGCCATGCCGCGTGTGTGAAGAAGGTCTTCGGATTGTAAAGCACTTTAAGTTGGGAGGAAGGGCATTAACCTAATACGTTAGTGTTTTGACGTTACCGACAGAATAAGCACCGGCTAACTCTGTGCCAGCAGCCGCGGTAATACAGAGGGTGCAAGCGTTAATCGGAATTACTGGGCGTAAAGCGCGCGTAGGTGGTTTGTTAAGTTGGATGTGAAATCCCCGGGCTCAACCTGGGAACTGCATTCAAAACTGACTGACTAGAGTATGGTAGAGGGTGGTGGAATTTCCTGTGTAGCGGTGAAATGCGTAGATATAGGAAGGAACACCAGTGGCGAAGGCGACCACCTGGACTAATACTGACACTGAGGTGCGAAAGCGTGGGGAGCAAACAGGATTAGATACCCTGGTAGTCCACGCCGTAAACGATGTCAACTAGCCGTTGGAAGCCTTGAGCTTTTAGTGGCGCAGCTAACGCATTAAGTTGACCGCCTGGGGAGTACGGCCGCAAGGTTAAAACTCAAATGAATTGACGGGGGCCCGCACAAGCGGTGGAGCATGTGGTTTAATTCGAAGCAACGCGAAGAACCTTACCAGGCCTTGACATCCAATGAACTTTCTAGAGATAGATTGGTGCCTTCGGGAACATTGAGACAGGTGCTGCATGGCTGTCGTCAGCTCGTGTCGTGAGATGTTGGGTTAAGTCCCGTAACGAGCGCAACCCTTGTCCTTAGTTACCAGCACGTAATGGTGGGCACTCTAAGGAGACTGCCGGTGACAAACCGGAGGAAGGTGGGGATGACGTCAAGTCATCATGGCCCTTACGGCCTGGGCTACACACGTGCTACAATGGTCGGTACAGAGGGTTGCCAAGCCGCGAGGTGGAGCTAATCCCATAAAACCGATCGTAGTCCGGATCGCAGTCTGCAACTCGACTGCGTGAAGTCGGAATCGCTAGTAATCGCGAATCAGAATGTCGCGGTGAATACGTTCCCGGGCCTTGTACACACCGCCCGTCACACCATGGGAGTGGGTTGCACCAGAAGTAGCTAGTCTAACCTTCGGGAGGACGGTTACCACGGTGTGATTCATGACTGGGGTGAAGTCGTAACAAGGTAGCCGTAGGGGAACCTGCGGCTGGATCACCTCCTTAATCGACGACATCAGCTGCTCCATAAGTTCCCACACGAATTGCTTGATTCATTGAAGAAGACGATAAGAAGCAGCCCGAAATTGGGTCTGTAGCTCAGTTGGTTAGAGCGCACCCCTGATAAGGGTGAGGTCGGCAGTTCGAATCTGCCCAGACCCACCAATTTTGTGTGGGAAACGCCTGTAGAAATACGGGGCCATAGCTCAGCTGGGAGAGCGCCTGCCTTGCACGCAGGAGGTCAACGGTTCGATCCCGTTTGGCTCCACCACTACTGCTTCTGAAAGTTTTGAAAGCTTAGAAATGAGCATTCCATCCAGGTGATGGTGAATGTTGATTTCTAGTCTTTGATTAGATCGTTCTTTAAAAATTTGGGTATGTGATAGAAAGATAGACTGAACGTTACTTTCACTGGTAACGGATCAGGCTAAGGTAAAATTTGTGAGTTACTCGTAATTGAGTATTATCGAATTTTCGGCGAATGTTGTCTTCACAGTATAACCAGATTGCTTGGGGTTATATGGTCAAGTGAAGAAGCGCATACGGTGGATGCCTTGGCAGTCAGAGGCGATGAAAGACGTGGTAGCCTGCGAAAAGCTTCGGGGAGTCGGCAAACAGACTTTGATCCGGAGATGTCTGAATGGGGGAACCCAGCCATCATAAGATGGTTACCTTACACTGAATACATAGGTGTAAGGGGCGAACCAGGGGAACTGAAACATCTAAGTACCCTGAGGAAAAGAAATCAACCGAGATTCCCTTAGTAGTGGCGAGCGAACGGGGACTAGCCCTTAAGTGGCTTTGAGATTAGCGGAACGCTCTGGAAAGTGCGGCCATAGTGGGTGATAGCCCTGTACGCGAAAATCTCTTAGTCATGAAATCGAGTAGGACGGAGCACGAGAAACTTTGTCTGAATATGGGGGGACCATCCTCCAAGGCTAAATACTACTGACTGACCGATAGTGAACTAGTACCGTGAGGGAAAGGCGAAAAGAACCCCGGAGAGGGGAGTGAAATAGATCCTGAAACCGTATGCGTACAAGCAGTGGGAGCAGACTTTGTTCTGTGACTGCGTACCTTTTGTATAATGGGTCAGCGACTTATTTTCAGTGGCGAGCTTAACCGAATAGGGGAGGCGTAGCGAAAGCGAGTCTTAATAGGGCGTCTAGTCGCTGGGAATAGACCCGAAACCGGGCGATCTATCCATGGGCAGGTTGAAGGTTGGGTAACACTAACTGGAGGACCGAACCGACTACCGTTGAAAAGTTAGCGGATGACCTGTGGATCGGAGTGAAAGGCTAATCAAGCTCGGAGATAGCTGGTTCTCCTCGAAAGCTATTTAGGTAGCGCCTCATGTATCACTGTAGGGGGTAGAGCACTGTTTCGGCTAGGGGGTCATCCCGACTTACCAAACCGATGCAAACTCCGAATACCTACAAGTGCCGAGCATGGGAGACACACGGCGGGTGCTAACGTCCGTCGTGAAAAGGGAAACAACCCAGACCGTCAGCTAAGGTCCCAAAGTTATGGTTAAGTGGGAAACGATGTGGGAAGGCTTAGACAGCTAGGAGGTTGGCTTAGAAGCAGCCACCCTTTAAAGAAAGCGTAATAGCTCACTAGTCGAGTCGGCCTGCGCGGAAGATGTAACGGGGCTCAAACCATACACCGAAGCTACGGGTATCACGTAAGTGATGCGGTAGAGGAGCGTTCTGTAAGCCTGTGAAGGTGAGTTGAGAAGCTTGCTGGAGGTATCAGAAGTGCGAATGCTGACATGAGTAACGACAATGGGTGTGAAAAACACCCACGCCGAAAGACCAAGGTTTCCTGCGCAACGTTAATCGACGCAGGGTTAGTCGGTCCCTAAGGCGAGGCTGAAAAGCGTAGTCGATGGAAAACAGGTTAATATTCCTGTACTTCTGGTTATTGCGATGGAGGGACGGAGAAGGCTAGGCCAGCTTGGCGTTGGTTGTCCAAGTTTAAGGTGGTAGGCTGAGATCTTAGGTAAATCCGGGATCTTAAGGCCGAGAGCTGATGACGAGTTAACTTTTAGTTAACGAAGTGGTTGATGCCATGCTTCCAAGAAAAGCTTCTAAGCTTCAGGTAACCAGGAACCGTACCCCAAACCGACACAGGTGGTTGGGTAGAGAATACCAAGGCGCTTGAGAGAACTCGGGTGAAGGAACTAGGCAAAATGGCACCGTAACTTCGGGAGAAGGTGCGCCGGTGAGGGTGAAGGACTTGCTCCGTAAGCTCATGCCGGTCGAAGATACCAGGCCGCTGCGACTGTTTATTAAAAACACAGCACTCTGCAAACACGAAAGTGGACGTATAGGGTGTGACGCCTGCCCGGTGCCGGAAGGTTAATTGATGGGGTTAGCTAACGCGAAGCTCTTGATCGAAGCCCCGGTAAACGGCGGCCGTAACTATAACGGTCCTAAGGTAGCGAAATTCCTTGTCGGGTAAGTTCCGACCTGCACGAATGGCGTAACGATGGCGGCGCTGTCTCCACCCGAGACTCAGTGAAATTGAAATCGCTGTGAAGATGCAGTGTATCCGCGGCTAGACGGAAAGACCCCGTGAACCTTTACTATAGCTTTGCACTGGACTTTGAATTTGCTTGTGTAGGATAGGTGGGAGGCTTTGAAGCGTGGACGCCAGTCTGCGTGGAGCCAACCTTGAAATACCACCCTGGCAACTTTGAGGTTCTAACTCAGGTCCGTTATCCGGATCGAGGACAGTGTATGGTGGGTAGTTTGACTGGGGCGGTCTCCTCCTAAAGAGTAACGGAGGAGTACGAAGGTGCGCTCAGACCGGTCGGAAATCGGTCGTAGAGTATAAAGGCAAAAGCGCGCTTGACTGCGAGACAGACACGTCGAGCAGGTACGAAAGTAGGTCTTAGTGATCCGGTGGTTCTGTATGGAAGGGCCATCGCTCAACGGATAAAAGGTACTCCGGGGATAACAGGCTGATACCGCCCAAGAGTTCATATCGACGGCGGTGTTTGGCACCTCGATGTCGGCTCATCACATCCTGGGGCTGAAGCCGGTCCCAAGGGTATGGCTGTTCGCCATTTAAAGTGGTACGCGAGCTGGGTTTAGAACGTCGTGAGACAGTTCGGTCCCTATCTGCCGTGGACGTTTGAGATTTGAGAGGGGCTGCTCCTAGTACGAGAGGACCGGAGTGGACGAACCTCTGGTGTTCCGGTTGTCACGCCAGTGGCATTGCCGGGTAGCTATGTTCGGAATAGATAACCGCTGAAAGCATCTAAGCGGGAAACTAGCCTCAAGATGAGATCTCACTGGAACCTTGAGTTCCCTGAAGGGCCGTCGAAGACTACGACGTTGATAGGTTGGGTGTGTAAGCGCTGTGAGGCGTTGAGCTAACCAATACTAATTGCCCGTGAGGCTTGACCATATAACACCCAAGCAATTTGCTTGCTTCAAGCTGAAAAGCGAAAGAGCACCAGATTGCGGTGTGTGAAGACGAAATGAACCGAAAGTTCGAATCTCACAAAACACCGAAAGCTGTCACATACCCAATTTGCTGAAGCGAGACCGCATGGTCACGACTCAGTACCCGAATTTCTTGACGACCATAGAGCATTGGAACCACCTGATCCCATCCCGAACTCAGCAGTGAAACGATGCATCGCCGATGGTAGTGTGGGGTTTCCCCATGTGAGAGTAGGTCATCGTCAAGATTAAATTCCAAAGCCCCTGTTTGCTAGCGCAAACAGGGGCTTTGTTTTGGGCGGTCGAAAAGCGCAGGTGTAAAGGCTCGCGATGCGTGTCAACGATAATGTGTGCTTTCCTGGTAGGCGCAGCCTCCAGTCTTCCCGCTACCTCCGGGCTATGGGCGCTAAATCCCGGCCTTTCTATGCAATGGCCTTACGCATGGCTATCATGCGTGCCTCATTGTGAGGCGATACTTGCATGCTGACGTTGTTAGAACTTCTGAAAGATGGCCGATTCCATTCCGGAGAAGCGCTGGGTGCCGCCCTGGGTGTCAGCCGCAGTGCTGTTTGGAAGCAGCTCCAGCACCTTGAGGCAGAGCTGAATTTGCCTATTCATAAAATTCGCGGCAAGGGGTATCAACTGGCTTCGCCACTGGTGTTCCTGAGCAAAGAAGAAATTGCAGTGAATGCCGCTTCTTTGGCATGGCCCGTTCACATCTCTGACTCAATCGACTCCACTAATGCTGAAGCGTTGCGTCTTGTCGACGCCGGCGTTGCTGCGCCATTTCTGGTGCTTGCTGAGCAGCAGACAGCCGGCAGGGGGAGGCGAGGTCGCACGTGGGTGAGTCCATTCGCTCAGAATGTCTACTACAGCCTTGTATTGCGCATCGAGGGTGGGCTGCGGCAGTTGGAGGGTCTTAGCCTCGTAGTGGGATTGGCGGTCATGCAGGCGTTGCGTGATTCAGGTGTGCAGGGCGCGGCACTGAAGTGGCCAAACGACGTCCTCGTAGGGCGCAAGAAAATTGCCGGCATCTTGCTTGAGTTAGTGGGTGACCCTGCAGACATCTGCCACGTGGTGCTCGGGATAGGCATTAACGTGAACATGCAGCAGGCTGCTGAGGTAGATCAGCAGTGGACCTCGGTGCAATTGGAAACATGCTCGCCTGTCGATCGTAATTACCTGGTTGCACGGCTAAGTCTACAGCTGCAAAGTCACCTGGAGCGCCACAAGGCCTTTGGCTTTACTGCGTTGCAGGAGGAGTGGGAGCGAAATCATTTGTGGCAGGGTAGGGCCGTGACTCTCATTGCGGGCGTCAATCAGATTGATGGGGTTGTGCTGGGGATTGATCACCAGGGCGCGCTGCGTCTGGACGTCGATGGTGTCGAGAAAATATATAGCGGTGGTGAGTTAAGCCTGAGGCTGCGCGATGATTCTTGAGCTCGACTGTGGAAATAGCTTTATTAAGTGGCGGGTACTCGAGGCGCAGAGCGCTGGCGCCCGCGCAGAGGGTGTTGTCGGTTCAGATCTCGCATTAATAGAAAGTCTGACCGCCATTCCGGGTCTGCTGCTGACACGATGCCGTCTGGTGAGTGTTCGTGCTTCAGAGGAAACTGGAAAGTTGGTTGAAGCATTGCAGGAGGCTTTTGGTGTCACAGTGTCTTGCGCTGCCTCAGCAAGAGAAATGGCGGGAGTGCGCAACGGTTATGAAGAATACGAGCGCCTCGGTCTTGATCGCTGGTTGGCAATGCTTGGCGGTTTCAAGTTGGCGCCGGGTGCTTGCTTGGTGCTCGACTTCGGTACCGCAGCGACTGCGGACTTTATCGCTGCTGATGGTGAGCATCTAGGAGGCTTTATATGCCCTGGAATGCCTCTGATGCGCAGTCAGTTGCGAACACACACCCGCAAGATCCGCTACGACGATGCCGCGGCTGAGCAGGCCATGGAGCGTCTTTCCCCAGGTCGAACCACTGTTGAGGCCGTTGAGCGTGGCTGCGCCCTCATGCTTCGAGGGTTTGTATTGACCCAGCTTGAGTTGGCTCGGCGCTATTGGGGGGATGATTTCACAGTTTTCCTGACGGGTGGGGATGCTGACCTGGTCTCGGATGCCGTACCGCAGGCTCGTTTTGTACCGGATCTCGTTTTTGTGGGGCTGGCGATGGCGTGCCCTTTGTCCTGAGGTTTTTTATGCGTTGGCTGTTTTTGCTCTTGCTCGTTCTCAATGCCTTCTATTACATATGGCATCAACAAGAGGCGCCGTTGCGCGCCAAGGACGTTACGCCTCTGAGCCTCTATCGCGGCTCTCAGCAAGACATCCGGCTATTGAGTGAATCTTCTGATTCGGTTGTCCGCCGTGATCGGGCAAACGCCCCTGAGCCACAAAATACATGCTTATACATAGGTGGCTTTGCTGATAAGCGACAAGCGCAGTTGCTTGAGCAGCGTCTGATGAGCCTGGATATAAAGGTCAAGGTGCAACTGCTCGATGTGCCGGGCACTACCGGCTATTGGCTTCGTGTGTCCCCTGAAAGCAGGCGACTGGCCGATGATCTGTCCTTTGAAAACCTTGCTAAGGAATTCAATGAGTTAAAACATAAAATAATGTTGTGCGAAGGCGTTGCAACTGTCGAATAGTTTGCATAGAATGGCGCCCGCTTCGCAGTGAAGACCTTTACGGTCTACAGCGTGAAGCGAAGGTCAACGCAGCTAACCTCATATTTTTAATGAGAAAATGCTTGACAGAAGGCCGGCGTGATGTAGAATGCCGGCTCGCTTAGGAGGGGTTCCCGAGCGGCCAAAGGGATCAGACTGTAAATCTGACGTCTACGACTTCGAAGGTTCGAATCCTTCCCCCTCCACCATTTTTAGCGTGAGCTGCAAGCTCCGCGGGTATAGTTTAGTGGTAGAACCTCAGCCTTCCAAGCTGATGATGCGGGTTCGATTCCCGCTACCCGCTCCAAGTTTGCAGGTTGTGCACGGTGTTTTGCTCTTGTAGCTCAGTTGGTAGAGCACACCCTTGGTAAGGGTGAGGTCAGCGGTTCAAATCCGCTCAAGAGCTCCATATAACAAGGCAGATATGAAAATATCTGCCTTTGTTTTAACAGCTACCTCGGCTTGATGGTGTTTTGCCTGGCTTTGATGTTGGGTGGTTTCAAGTCTCTTGGGGTTGGTTGTTGTAAAGTCTTTTTCAGGCCTGCATAATGGTCGGCCTGATTTTGTTTTAGGTCAGTAGCTCAATTGGCAGAGCGACGGTCTCCAAAACCGTAGGTTGGGGGTTCGATTCCCTCCTGACCTGCCAGATTCACGTGGTGTGTCTGGCTTTCTTTTCACAGGATCTTCATAGATGACTCCTAAGGCTGAAGCTCAAAGCTCTCGTTTCGATCTGGTCAAGTGGCTTGCTGTAGTCGCATTGGTGGTCGTAGGCGTTGTTGGCAATCAGTACTATTCTGCTTCGCCGATCCTGTACCGCGTACTTGCTTTGCTTGCCCTTGCTGCTGTAGCTGCCTTTGTAGGCCTGCAGACTGCCAAAGGCAAGTCTTTCGCAGTCCTGGTAAAGGAAGCTCGCACAGAAATCCGTAAAGTCGTTTGGCCGACTCGCCAAGAAACCACGCAGACCACGTTGATTGTTGTGGCTGTTGTTCTGGTTATGGCGTTGCTGTTGTGGGGGCTTGATTCCCTGCTCGGCTGGCTTGTTTCCTTGATTGTTGGCTAAGGGTGTCCCGTGGCTAAGCGTTGGTACGTTGTGCATGCTTACTCGGGTTACGAGAAGCATGTCATGCGCTCTTTGCTAGAGCGCGTAAAGCTGGCAGGCATGGAAGATGGCTTCGGCGAAATTCTGGTTCCCACTGAAGAAGTGGTTGAAATGCGGAATGGCCAAAAGCGTAAAAGCGAACGCAAGTTCTTCCCTGGCTACGTGCTGGTTCAGATGGACATGAATGAAGGTACTTGGCACTTGGTCAAGGACACTCCTCGTGTCATGGGTTTCATCGGCGGTACTGCTGATAAGCCTGCTCCGATCACTGACAAAGAGGCGGAAGCGATTCTGCGTCGTGTTGCTGACGGCAGCGACAAACCTAAGCCGAAGACGTTGTTCGAGCCGGGTGAGGTTGTTCGTGTCACAGATGGTCCGTTTGCTGATTTCAACGGCACCGTCGAAGAAGTTAACTACGAAAAGAGCCGGATCCAAGTGGCAGTGCTCATTTTCGGTCGTTCTACTCCGGTAGAGCTGGAGTTCAGCCAGGTCGAAAAGGTCTAGCTGAGCAAGCATCCCAACCCCGCAGCCCTAGGCTGTGGGGTTTTGTCGTCACTGGGATAAACGCGCAAGTAACCGGGGAGCCTTTCGAGGCGTTTGAACCCGTAATTGGAGTGCCTCATGGCCAAGAAGATTACCGCTTACATCAAGCTGCAAGTGAAGGCCGCTCAGGCCAACCCAAGTCCACCTGTCGGCCCAGCTCTGGGTCAGCACGGCGTGAACATCATGGAATTCTGCAAGGCCTTCAACGCCCGTACTCAGGGTCTTGAGCCAGGTCTGCCGACTCCAGTGATCATCACTGTATACAGCGACCGTAGCTTCACTTTCGAAACCAAGTCGACCCCGGCTTCGGTTTTGCTGAAGAAGGCTGCAGGTCTGACTAGCGGTTCCGCTCGTCCTAACACCGTTAAGGTTGGCACCGTAACTCGTGCTCAGCTGGAAGAAATCGCGAAAACCAAAAACGCGGATCTGACTGCAGCTGATATGGATGCAGCCGTGCGTACCATCGCCGGTTCTGCTCGTAGCATGGGCCTTAACGTGGAGGGTGTGTAATGGCTAAGCTGACCAAGCGCCAAAAGGCTATCGCCGGCAAAATCGAAGCAGGCAAGGCCTACAACTTTGTAGACGCTGCTGCCCTGCTGACCGAGCTGTCGACTGTCAAGTTCAGCGAGTCCGTTGACGTTGCTGTAAACCTGGGTGTTGACCCACGTAAATCCGACCAGGTCGTTCGTAGCGCTACTGTGCTGCCACACGGTACTGGCAAGACTGTACGTGTTGCTGTCTTCACCCAAGGCCCGGCAGCTGAAGCTGCTCTGGCCGCCGGCGCTGATCGCGTTGGCATGGACGACCTGGCTGCCGAAATGAAAGGCGGCGACCTGAACTACGACGTAGTTATTGCCTCCCCGGATGCAATGCGCGTTGTAGGTCAGTTGGGTCAGATCCTCGGTCCACGTGGTCTGATGCCTAACCCTAAAGTCGGCACCGTAACGCCAGACGTAGCTACCGCGGTTAAAAACGCCAAGGCTGGTCAGGTTCGTTATCGCACCGACAAAAACGGCATCATTCACACCTCCGTTGGCAAAGTCGGCTTCGATGCCGTCAAGCTGAAGGAAAACGTTGAAGCCCTGATCGCTGATCTGAAGCGTATCAAGCCAGCTTCCTCGAAAGGTATCTACGTCAAGCGCGTTACCCTGAGCACCACTATGGGCCCAGGTCTGGTCATCGACCAAGGCTCGCTGGACGTATAAGACACAAGTTGGCGCGAGAGATCGCGCTGATTGAAAAAATTGGGGTCCCTGCCTGGCGGGGGCTATCCAAGACCGTAGGCGGCGCAAGTCTTAAACCACAAGCCTACGCAGATGGTGCTCCCGGTTCCTTACCGAATCAGACACCAAAACGACATCCGGCTTCGGCCAGATGAAACGGTAACAAGCAGGAGTTAAACCCGTGGCAATTAATCTCGAAGACAAGAAGGCCATCGTCGCTGAAGTCAACGAGGCTGCCAAAGCTGCTCTGTCCGCTGTCGTGGCTGATGCCCGTGGTGTGACAGTAGGCGCTATGACCGGACTCCGTAAAGAGGCTCGTGAAGCTGGCGTATACGTACGTGTTGTACGTAACACCCTGCTCAAGCGCGCTGTTGCTGACACTGAATACAGTGTTCTCAACGACGTGTTCACCGGCCCGACTCTGATCGCGTTCTCCAAAGAACATCCAGGCGCTGCTGCCCGTTTGTTCAAAGAATTCGCCAAGAGTCAGGATAAGTTCGAGATCAAGGCAGCTGCGTTCGAGGGCAAGTTCCTCGCAGCTAACCAAATCGACGTACTGGCAACACTGCCGACCCGTAACGAAGCTATTTCGCAGCTGATGAGCGTGATTCAAGGCGCTACCAGCAAGCTGGCTCGTACTCTGGCTGCAGTTCGCGAGCAAAAAGAAGCTGCCGCAGCCTAAGGCTGAGCACCTCCTTTCGCGTATTTTTGTTTATTTCGATGGCCGCGTAGGCCGTCCCCCAATTCAGGAAATACAGTAATGTCTATCTCCCAAGAAGATATCCTCAACGCCGTAGCTGAAATGTCGGTTCTGCAGGTTGTTGAGCTGATCAAAGCTTTCGAAGAAAAATTCGGCGTTTCCGCTGCCGCTGCTTCCGCTGGCCCAGCTGTTGCTGCTGTTGCTGCTGAAGAGCAAACCGAATTCAACGTCATGCTGCTGGAAGCTGGCGAGAAGAAAGTAAACGTGATCAAGGCAGTTCGTGAACTGACCGGTCTGGGCCTGAAAGAAGCCAAGGCTGTAGTTGACGGCGCTCCTGCCCAGGTTCTGGAAGCAGTGTCCAAAGACGCCGCTGACAAAGCCAAAGCAGTGCTGGAAGAAGCAGGCGCTAAAGTCGAGCTGAAGTAAGCATCGACCTTGCGTCTCCAGCCCAAGCGTTAAGCTGAAGGCTGATGGCTGGTGGCTCTTGCCACCGGCCTTTTTCCGTTCTTGGCTGTCGACTCGGTCGCCGCCACTAACGCGCTGTAGCCACCCGATGCGGTGGTGCAAACCATGGGGTTTGCGAGATTTTCTGGCTGCTCCCGTCGGGAGGGGCCAAACAAGCAGGTGACCAAGCTGGGGAACGCTGATGGCTTACTCATATACTGAGAAAAAACGTATCCGCAAGGACTTTAGCAAGTTGCCGGACGTCATGGATGTCCCGTACCTTCTGGCTATCCAGCTGGATTCGTATCGTGAATTCTTGCAAGCGGGAGCGACTAAAGATCAGTTCCGCGACGTGGGCCTGCATGCGGCCTTCAAATCCGTTTTCCCGATCATCAGCTACTCCGGCAATGCTGCGCTGGAGTACGTCGGTTATCGCCTGGGCGAACCGGCATTTGATGTCAAAGAATGCGTGTTGCGCGGTGTTACGTACGCCGTACCTTTGCGGGTAAAAGTCCGTCTGATCATTTTCGACAAAGAATCGTCGAACAAAGCGATCAAGGACATCAAAGAGCAAGAAGTCTACATGGGCGAAATCCCATTGATGACTGAAAACGGTACCTTCGTTATCAACGGTACCGAGCGCGTTATCGTTTCCCAGCTGCACCGTTCCCCGGGCGTGTTCTTCGACCACGACCGCGGCAAGACGCACAGCTCCGGTAAGCTCCTGTACTCCGCGCGGATCATTCCGTACCGCGGTTCGTGGTTGGACTTCGAGTTCGACCCGAAAGACTGCGTGTTCGTGCGTATCGACCGTCGTCGCAAGCTGCCGGCCTCGGTACTGCTGCGCGCGCTCGGCTATACCACCGAGCAGGTGCTGGATGCCTTCTACACCACCAACGTATTCAGCCTGAAGGATGAAACCCTCAGCCTGGAACTGATTGCTTCGCGTCTGCGTGGTGAAATTGCTGTCCTGGATATCCAGGATGAAAACGGCAAGGTCATCGTTGAAGCCGGCCGCCGTATTACTGCGCGCCACATCAACCAGATCGAAAAAGCCGGTATCAAGTCGCTGGACGTGCCTTTGGACTACGTCCTGGGTCGCACCACCGCCAAGGTCATCGTTCACCCGGCGACAGGCGAAATCCTGGCTGAGTGCAACACCGAGCTGAACACCGAGATCCTGGCGAAAATCGCCAAGGCTCAGGTTGTTCGCATCGAGACTTTGTACACAAACGACATCGACTGCGGTCCGTTCATCTCCGACACACTGAAGATCGACTCCACCAGCAACCAATTGGAAGCGCTGGTCGAGATCTATCGCATGATGCGTCCTGGTGAGCCACCAACCAAAGACGCTGCCGAGACCCTGTTCAACAACCTGTTCTTCAGCCCTGAGCGCTATGACCTGTCTGCGGTCGGCCGGATGAAGTTCAACCGTCGTATCGGTCGTACCGAGATCGAAGGTTCGGGCGTGTTGTGCAAGGAAGACATCGTCGCGGTACTGAAGACTCTGGTCGACATCCGTAACGGTAAAGGCATCGTCGATGACATCGACCACCTGGGTAACCGTCGTGTTCGCTGCGTAGGCGAAATGGCCGAGAACCAGTTCCGCGTTGGCCTGGTACGTGTAGAACGTGCGGTCAAAGAGCGTCTGTCGATGGCTGAAAGCGAAGGCCTGATGCCGCAAGACCTGATCAACGCCAAGCCAGTGGCTGCGGCGGTGAAAGAGTTCTTCGGTTCCAGCCAGCTCTCGCAGTTCATGGACCAGAACAACCCGCTCTCCGAGATCACCCACAAGCGCCGTGTTTCCGCACTGGGCCCGGGCGGTCTGACCCGTGAGCGTGCAGGCTTTGAAGTTCGTGACGTTCACCCGACGCACTACGGTCGTGTTTGCCCGATCGAAACGCCGGAAGGTCCGAACATCGGTCTGATCAACTCCCTGGCCGCTTATGCGCGCACTAACCAGTACGGCTTCCTCGAGAGCCCGTACCGCGTAGTGAAAGACGCTCTGGTCACCGATGAGATCGTGTTCCTGTCCGCTATCGAAGAAGCTGATCACGTGATCGCTCAGGCTTCGGCCACGATGAACGACAAGAAAGTCCTGATCGACGAGCTGGTAGCTGTTCGTCACTTGAACGAGTTCACCGTTAAGGCGCCGGAAGACGTCACCTTGATGGACGTTTCGCCCAAGCAGGTAGTTTCTGTTGCAGCGTCGCTGATCCCGTTCCTGGAACACGATGACGCCAACCGTGCGTTGATGGGTTCCAACATGCAGCGTCAAGCTGTACCGACTCTGCGTGCTGACAAGCCGCTGGTAGGTACCGGCATGGAGCGTAACGTAGCGCGTGACTCCGGCGTTTGCGTCGTGGCTCGTCGTGGCGGCGTGATCGACTCTGTTGATGCCAGCCGTATCGTGGTTCGTGTTGCCGATGACGAAGTTGAAACTGGCGAAGCCGGTGTCGACATCTACAACCTGACCAAATACACCCGCTCGAACCAGAACACCTGCATTAACCAGCGTCCGCTGGTGAGCAAGGGTGATCGCGTTCAGCGTAGCGACATCATGGCCGACGGCCCGTCCACCGATATGGGTGAGCTGGCACTGGGTCAGAACATGCGCATCGCGTTCATGGCATGGAACGGCTTCAACTTCGAAGACTCCATCTGCCTGTCCGAGCGTGTTGTTCAAGAAGACCGCTTCACCACGATCCACATCCAGGAACTGACCTGTGTGGCACGTGACACCAAGCTTGGGCCAGAGGAAATCACTGCAGATATCCCGAACGTGGGTGAAGCTGCACTGAACAAACTGGACGAAGCCGGTATCGTTTACGTAGGTGCTGAAGTTGGCGCAGGCGACATCCTGGTCGGTAAGGTCACTCCGAAAGGCGAGACCCAACTGACGCCGGAAGAGAAGCTGTTGCGTGCCATCTTCGGTGAAAAAGCCAGCGACGTTAAAGACACTTCCCTGCGCGTACCTACCGGTACCAAGGGTACTGTCATCGACGTACAGGTCTTCACCCGTGACGGCGTTGAGCGTGATGCTCGTGCACTGTCCATCGAGAAGACTCAACTCGACGAGATCCGCAAGGACCTGAACGAAGAGTTCCGTATCGTTGAAGGCGCGACCTTCGAACGTCTGCGTTCCGCTCTGGTAGGCCACAAGGCCGAAGGCGGCGCAGGTCTGAAGAAAGGTCAGGACATCACCGATGAAATCCTCGACGGTCTTGAGCACGGCCAGTGGTTCAAACTGCGCATGGCTGAAGATGCTCTGAACGAGCAGCTCGAGAAGGCCCAGGCCTACATCGTTGATCGTCGCCGTCTGCTGGACGACAAGTTCGAAGACAAGAAGCGCAAACTGCAGCAAGGCGATGACCTGGCTCCAGGCGTGCTGAAAATCGTCAAGGTTTACCTGGCAATCCGTCGCCGCATCCAGCCGGGCGACAAGATGGCCGGTCGTCACGGTAACAAAGGTGTGGTCTCCGTGATCATGCCGGTTGAAGACATGCCGCACGATGCCAATGGCACCCCGGTCGACGTCGTCCTCAACCCGTTGGGCGTACCTTCGCGTATGAACGTTGGTCAGATCCTTGAAACCCACCTGGGCCTCGCGGCCAAAGGTCTGGGCGAGAAGATCAACCGTATGATCGAAGAGCAGCGCAAGGTCGCAGACCTGCGTAAGTTCCTGCACGAGATCTACAACGAGATCGGCGGTCGCAACGAAGAGCTGGATACCTTCTCCGACCAGGAAATCCTGGATCTGGCGAAGAACCTGCGCGGCGGCGTTCCAATGGCTACCCCGGTGTTCGACGGTGCCAAGGAAAGCGAAATCAAGGCCATGCTGAAACTGGCAGACTTGCCAGAAAGCGGCCAGATGCAGCTGTTCGACGGCCGTACCGGCAACAAGTTTGAGCGCCCGGTTACTGTTGGCTACATGTACATGCTGAAGCTGAACCACTTGGTAGACGACAAGATGCACGCTCGTTCTACCGGTTCGTACAGCCTGGTCACCCAGCAGCCGCTGGGTGGTAAGGCTCAGTTCGGTGGTCAGCGTTTCGGGGAGATGGAGGTCTGGGCACTGGAAGCATACGGTGCTGCTTACACTCTGCAAGAAATGCTCACAGTGAAGTCGGACGATGTGAACGGTCGGACCAAGATGTACAAAAACATCGTGGACGGCGATCACCGTATGGAGCCGGGCATGCCCGAGTCCTTCAACGTGTTGATCAAAGAAATTCGTTCCCTCGGCATCGATATCGATCTGGAAACCGAATAACACGTGACGCGAATCGAGAGCGGGGCTGTTTAGCCCGCTCTCTGCTCCGCCAGGAGGAAAGGCCTTGAAAGACCTACTGAATTTGCTGAAAAACCAGGGTCAAGTCGAAGAGTTCGACGCCATCCGTATTGGATTGGCATCGCCTGAGATGATCCGTTCGTGGTCGTTCGGTGAAGTTAAAAAGCCGGAAACCATCAACTACCGTACGTTCAAACCTGAGCGTGACGGCCTGTTCTGCGCCAAGATCTTTGGCCCGGTAAAGGATTACGAGTGCCTGTGCGGTAAGTACAAGCGCTTGAAGCACCGCGGTGTGATCTGCGAGAAGTGCGGCGTTGAAGTCGCGCTGGCCAAAGTTCGTCGTGAGCGCATGGCGCACATCGAACTGGCTTCGCCGGTTGCCCACATCTGGTTCCTGAAATCGCTGCCGTCCCGTATCGGCTTGCTGATGGACATGACCCTGCGTGATATCGAGCGCGTTCTCTACTTCGAGAGCTATGTCGTTATCGATCCAGGCATGACCACCCTTGAAAAAGGTCAGCTGCTGAACGACGAGCAGTACTTCGAAGCGCTGGAAGAGTTCGGCGACGATTTCGATGCCCGCATGGGTGCCGAAGCTGTCCGTGAACTGCTGCACGCTATCGATCTGGAGCACGAGATTGGCCGTCTGCGTGAAGAAATTCCGCAAACCAACTCCGAAACCAAAATCAAGAAACTGTCCAAGCGTCTGAAGTTGATGGAAGCCTTCCAGGGTTCCGGCAACTTGCCAGAGTGGATGGTGCTGACCGTTCTGCCGGTTCTGCCGCCAGACCTGCGTCCGCTGGTACCGTTGGATGGCGGTCGCTTCGCGACTTCCGACCTCAACGACCTGTACCGCCGTGTGATCAACCGTAACAACCGCTTGAAGCGTCTGCTCGATCTGTCCGCTCCGGACATCATCGTGCGCAACGAAAAGCGTATGTTGCAAGAAGCTGTCGATGCCTTGCTCGACAACGGTCGTCGTGGCCGCGCTATCACCGGTTCGAACAAGCGTCCTCTGAAATCCCTGGCTGACATGATCAAGGGTAAGCAAGGTCGTTTCCGTCAGAACTTGCTCGGTAAGCGTGTTGACTACTCCGGTCGTTCGGTAATTACCGTAGGCCCGACCCTGCGTCTGCACCAGTGCGGTCTGCCTAAGAAGATGGCACTTGAGCTGTTCAAGCCATTCATCTTCGGCAAGCTGGAAATGCGCGGTCTCGCGACCACCATCAAAGCGGCCAAGAAAATGGTTGAGCGCGAACTGCCAGAGGTTTGGGACGTTCTCGCTGAAGTGATTCGCGAACACCCGGTTCTCCTCAACCGTGCACCGACCCTTCACCGTCTGGGTATCCAGGCGTTTGAACCGGTACTGATCGAAGGTAAGGCTATCCAGCTGCACCCTCTGGTCTGTGCTGCGTACAACGCCGACTTCGACGGCGACCAAATGGCCGTGCACGTACCGCTGACACTGGAAGCTCAGTTGGAAGCGCGTGCGTTGATGATGTCGACCAACAACATTCTGTCGCCAGCCAACGGTGAGCCAATCATCGTTCCGTCGCAGGACGTTGTATTGGGTCTGTACTACATGACCCGTGAAGCGATCAACGCCAAAGGCGAAGGTCGTGTGTTCGCTGACCTGCAAGAAGTTGACCGTGTGTTCCGTGCCGGCGAAGCCGCACTGCACGCCAAGGTCAAAGTGCGGATCAACGAGACCGTCAACGACCGTGACGGCGGCAGCGTGACCAACACCCGTATCGTCGACACCACTGTCGGCCGTGCGCTGTTGTATCAAGTTGTGCCAAAAGGTCTGTCGTATGACGTTGTCAACCTGCCGATGAAGAAAAAGGCGATCTCCAAGCTGATCAACCAGTGCTACCGCGTGGTTGGTTTGAAAGAGACCGTGATCTTCGCTGACCAGTTGATGTACACCGGTTTTGCTTACTCGACTATTTCCGGCGTTTCCATCGGTGTTAACGACTTCGTTATCCCGGATGAAAAAGCTCAGATCATCGGTGCTGCTACCGATGAAGTGAAAGAAATCGAGAGCCAGTACGCCTCCGGCCTGGTAACCCAGGGCGAGAAGTACAACAAAGTGATCGACCTTTGGTCCAAGGCCAACGACGAAGTGTCGAAGGCGATGATGGCTAACCTCTCGAAAGAGAAGGTTATCGACCGTCATGGCGTAGAAGTCGATCAAGAGTCGTTCAACTCGATGTACATGATGGCCGACTCGGGCGCACGGGGTTCTGCTGCGCAGATCCGTCAGCTCGCCGGTATGCGTGGCCTGATGGCCAAGCCGGACGGTTCCATCATCGAGACGCCGATTACTGCGAACTTCCGTGAAGGTTTGAGCGTACTTCAGTACTTCATCTCCACTCACGGTGCTCGTAAGGGTCTTGCGGATACCGCGTTGAAAACCGCTAACTCCGGTTACCTGACACGTCGTCTGGTAGACGTCGCACAAGACTTGGTTGTGACTGAAGTTGACTGCGGCACCGAACACGGTCTGCTGATGACTCCGCACATCGAAGGCGGCGACGTTGTAGAGCCGTTGGGTGAGCGCGTACTGGGTCGAGTAATCGCCCGTGACGTATTCAAGCCAGGTACCGAGGAAATTATCGTTCCTGCCGGCACTCTGGTAGACGAGAAGTGGGTCGAGTTCATCGAACTCAACAGCATCGACGAAGTGATTGTTCGCTCGCCGATCAGCTGCGAAACCCGCTACGGCATTTGTGCCAAGTGCTACGGCCGTGACTTGGCTCGTGGTCACCAGGTGAACATCGGTGAAGCGGTCGGCGTTATCGCTGCCCAGTCCATCGGTGAGCCGGGTACCCAGCTGACCATGCGTACGTTCCACATTGGTGGTGCGGCAAGCCGGACCTCCGCAGCCGACAGCGTTCAGGTGAAGAATGGCGGTACCGTCCGTCTGCACAACCTGAAACACGTTGAGCGAGTGGATGGTCACTTGGTTGCTGTGTCCCGTTCCGGTGAGCTGGCAATCGCTGATGACTACGGTCGTGAGCGTGAGCGTTACAAGCTGCCGTACGGTGCTGTGATCTCGGTTAAAGAAGGTGACAAGGTCGACGCTGGCGCAATCGTGGCCAAGTGGGATCCGCACACTCACCCAATCGTTACCGAAATGAAAGGTACCGTGACCTACGTGGGCATGGAAGAAGGCATCACGATCAAGCGTCAGACTGACGAATTGACCGGTATGACCAACATTGAAGTACTCGACGCCAAAGACCGTCCAGCTGCAGGCAAAGATATCCGTCCTGCTGTGAAGATGGTTGATGACAACGGCAAGGACTTGTTGCTGCCAGGCACTGACGTAATCGCTCAGTACTTCCTGCCAGCCAACGCCCTGGTCGGTGTAGCGGATGGTGCGAAGATCGCGATCGGTGATGTTATCGCGCGTATCCCGCAAGAAACTTCGAAGACCCGTGACATCACCGGTGGTCTGCCGCGTGTTGCCGACTTGTTCGAAGCTCGTCGTCCGAAGGAAGCGTCGATTCTGGCTGAAGTCAGCGGCACCATCGCGTTCGGTAAAGAGACCAAGGGCAAGCGCCGTCTGGTCATTACCCCGAACGACGGTAGCGATCCGTATGAAGAGCTGATTCCGAAGTGGCGTCACCTGAACGTCTTCGAAGGCGAACAGGTAAACCGCGGCGAAGTTATCTCCGACGGCCCAAGCGATCCACACGACATCCTGCGTCTGCTGGGTGTGAGTGCGCTGGCCAAGTACATCGTTAACGAGATCCAGGACGTTTACCGTCTGCAAGGCGTGAAGATCAACGATAAGCACATCGAGACCATCCTGCGTCAGATGCTGCGTAAAGTTGAAATCGCTGAATCCGGCGATTCCAGTTTCATCAAGGGCGACCAGATGGAACTGACTCACGTACTGGTAGAAAACGAACGTCTGGGCGCGGAAGACAAATTTGTCTCCAAGTTCACTCGTGTGTTGCTGGGTATCACCAAGGCGTCGTTGTCCACTGAGTCGTTCATCTCGGCGGCCTCCTTCCAGGAGACCACTCGCGTACTGACCGAAGCAGCGGTAACCGGCAAGCGCGATTACCTGCGCGGCCTGAAAGAAAACGTGGTCGTGGGTCGTTTGATCCCGGCAGGTACCGGTTTGGCTTACCACAGCGAGCGCAAGCGCCGCCGTGATGCTGACAAACCGCTGCGCGTAAGCGCCAGTGAAGTGGAAGCTGCACTGACCGAAGCGCTGAACTCAAGCGGTAACTGAGTTCTGCGGTAAATAAGTCTGGGCCTGGCAGCCCCATTCGTCGGATCGAGGCAATTTTGCCCGGTTCGATGAGAGGGGAGGTCGGGGCCTTGCCTTGACTGGGGACAAGATCCTCTTTAGACTCTTTTACCCTAAATTTGGCGGGAATTCGTTCCTGCCATTTTGCTTTTCTTGCAAGACAATAGCGTCGCAAGACAACAGTGGAGCTAGTAGATGGCAACTATCAACCAGCTGGTACGTCAGCCGCGTAAGCGTATCGTCGAGAAATCCGACGTACCTGCGCTGCAGAACTGCCCGCAACGTCGTGGCGTATGCACTCGCGTGTATACCACTACGCCGAAAAAACCTAACTCGGCACTGCGTAAAGTATGCCGTGTGCGCCTGACCAACGGTTTCGAGGTTTCCTCGTACATCGGCGGTGAAGGCCACAACCTGCAAGAGCACAGCGTGGTACTGATCCGCGGCGGTCGTGTAAAAGACTTGCCAGGTGTTCGTTACCACACCGTACGCGGCTCCTTGGATACTTCCGGCGTTAAAGGTCGTAACCAGGGTCGTTCGAAGTACGGTACCAAGAAGCCTAAGTAGTAGCGGCTTTTTGTAAAACTGAATCATCTTATTTTCTGAGTCGATAAGAGTAAGGTCGGAGGCGTCCCGAAAGGGCACTGATTCCGAGCGAACCTGAAGACCGTTTGAGGGCTTATCCATGCCAAGAAGACGCGTAGCAGCCAAGCGCGAAGTGCTTGACGATCCAAAATACGGAAGCCAAATTCTGGCCAAGTTCATGAACCACGTGATGGAAAGCGGCAAGAAAGCCGTTGCCGAGCGTATCGTTTATGGCGCGCTGGAAAAGGTTAAAGAACGCAAGAACAGCGACCCCCTGGAAATCTTCGAGAAAGCTCTCGACGCCATCGCTCCGCTGGTCGAAGTGAAGTCGCGCCGTGTAGGCGGTGCTACTTACCAGGTTCCGGTCGAAGTTCGTCCGTCCCGTCGTAACGCTCTGGCAATGCGCTGGTTGGTAGACTTCGCCCGTAAGCGCGGCGAGAAGTCTATGGCTCTGCGTTTGGCTGGCGAACTGTTGGACGCTGCTGAAGGTAAAGGTGCTGCTGTTAAGAAGCGTGAAGACGTGCACCGTATGGCTGAAGCTAACAAAGCTTTCTCGCACTACCGCTTCTAATCTTAGCTTCACTAATTTTGCGAGGGCTTTATGGCTCGTACTACTCCGATTAGCCGCTACCGTAACATCGGTATCGTTGCTCACGTGGATGCTGGTAAAACCACCACCACCGAGCGCGTACTGTTTTACACCGGCAAAAGTCACAAAATGGGCGAGGTGCATGACGGCGCCGCGACCACAGACTGGATGGTTCAGGAGCAGGAGCGTGGTATTACCATTACTTCTGCTGCTATTACCGCCTTCTGGAAAGGTTCCGAGAAGCAGTACAAAGACGAGCACCGCTTCAACGTAATCGATACCCCGGGCCACGTAGACTTCACCATTGAAGTTGAGCGTTCCCTGCGTGTACTCGACGGCGCTGTCGTTGTGTTCTGCGGTACCTCGGGTGTTGAGCCTCAGTCGGAAACCGTATGGCGTCAAGCCAACAAATACGGCGTTCCTCGTCTTGTTTACGTAAACAAGATGGACCGTGCTGGTGCTAACTTCCTGCGCGTGATCGGTCAGATCAAGCAGCGTCTGGGTCATACTCCGGTGCCAATCCAATTGGCTATCGGTTCCGAAGACAACTTCCAGGGTCAGATCGACCTGATCAACATGGAAGCTGTTTACTGGAATGATTCCGACAAAGGTATGGTTCCTGTTCGTAAGCCTATCCCTGCAGAACTGCAGGAGCTGGCTGACGAGTGGCGCAACAACATGGTTGAGGCTGCTGCCGAAGCCAGCGAAGAGCTGATGAACAAGTACCTCGAAGGTGAAGAACTCACCAACGCGGAAATCAAGGCCGCTCTGCGTCAGCGTACTATCGCTGGTGAGATCGTCTTGGCTGTTTGCGGTTCTTCGTTCAAGAACAAGGGCGTTCCCCTGGTTCTCGATGCTGTGATCGACTACCTGCCTGCTCCAACCGACATTCCTGCTATCAAGGGTACCAACCCTGATAACGAGGAAGAGGAAATGGAGCGTCATGCAGACGACAGCGAGCCGTTCTCGGCCCTGGCGTTCAAGATCGCTACCGACCCATTCGTGGGTACCTTGACCTTCGTCCGCGTTTACTCGGGCGTGTTGGCATCCGGTGACGGCGTGATCAACTCGGTTAAAGGTAAGAAAGAGCGCGTGGGTCGTATGGTGCAAATGCACGCAAACGCCCGTGAAGAGATCAAGGAAGTACGCGCTGGTGACATCGCGGCCCTGATCGGCATGAAGGACGTCACCACGGGTGAGACTTTGTGCGACGCTGCTAAGCCAATCATCCTGGTTCGCATGGACTTCCCGGAGCCGGTTATTTCGGTTGCCGTAGAGCCTAAGACCAAGGATGACCAGGAAAAAATGGGTATCGCTCTGGGCAAACTTGCTCAGGAAGATCCATCTTTCCGCGTCAAGACTGATGAAGAGACTGGTCAAACGATCATCTCCGGCATGGGCGAGCTGCACCTGGACATCCTGGTTGACCGGATGCGCCGTGAGTTCAACGTCGAAGCCAACATCGGTAAGCCTCAGGTTTCCTATCGTGAGCGCATCACGAAGAACTGTGAAATCGAAGGCAAGTTCGTTCGTCAGTCCGGCGGTCGTGGTCAGTTCGGTCACTGCTGGATCCGTTTTGCTCCTGCTGACGAAGGTCAGGAAGGTCTGCAATTCGTGAACGAAGTAGTTGGTGGTGTTGTTCCTAAGGAATACATCCCGGCTATCCAGAAGGGTATCGAAGAGCAGATGAAGAACGGTGTTGTTGCCGGCTATCCGCTGATCGGCCTGAAAGCAACCGTTTTTGACGGTTCTTACCACGACGTCGACTCCAACGAGATGGCGTTTAAGGTGGCTGCTTCCATGGCAACCAAGCAACTGGCCCAGAAGGGCGGTGGTGAGTTGCTTGAGCCAATCATGGCGGTAGAAGTTGTTACACCTGAAGACTATATGGGTGATGTCATGGGCGACCTTAACCGTCGTCGCGGCATGATCTTGGGTATGGAAGACACGGTTTCCGGCAAAGTGATTCGCGCCGAGGTTCCGTTGGGTGAGATGTTCGGTTATGCGACCGACGTTCGCTCCATGTCTCAGGGTCGCGCAAGCTACTCTATGGAATTCAAAAAATACAACACAGCTCCGGCGCACATCGCTGAAACTGTATCCAAAAAACAAGGCTGATTCAGTCCTTTAGGCAAGGAGTTAATTGTCGTGGCTAAAGAAAAATTTGATCGTTCCCTACCGCACGTCAACGTTGGCACCATCGGTCACGTTGACCACGGTAAAACCACTCTGACTGCTGCTCTGACTCGCGTTTGCTCCGAAGTATTCGGTTCCGCAATCGTTGATTTCGATAAAATCGACAGCGCACCAGAAGAGAAAGCTCGTGGTATCACCATCAACACCGCGCACGTTGAATACAACTCGCTGATCCGTCACTACGCTCACGTTGACTGCCCAGGTCACGCTGACTATGTGAAGAACATGATCACCGGTGCTGCTCAGATGGACGGCGCTATCCTGGTTTGCTCGGCCGCTGATGGTCCGATGCCACAAACCCGTGAGCACATCCTGCTGTCCCGTCAGGTAGGCGTTCCGTACATCGTGGTTTACCTGAACAAGGCTGACCTGGTAGACGACGCTGAGCTGCTGGAACTGGTTGAGATGGAAGTGCGCGATCTGCTGAGCACTTACGACTTCCCAGGCGACGACACTCCGATCATCATCGGTTCTGCTCGTATGGCTCTGGAAGGCAAAGACGATAACGAAATGGGCACCACGTCCGTTCGTAAACTGGTTGAAACTCTGGACAGCTACATCCCAGATCCAGTTCGTGTTATCGACAAGCCGTTCCTGATGCCAATCGAAGACGTATTCTCGATCTCCGGTCGCGGTACTGTTGTAACTGGTCGTATCGAGCGCGGTATCGTTAAGGTTCAAGATCCACTGGAAATCGTTGGTCTGCGTGACACTACCGTCACCACCTGCACCGGTGTTGAAATGTTCCGTAAGCTGCTCGACGAAGGTCGTGCTGGCGAGAACTGCGGCGTTCTGCTGCGTGGTACCAAGCGTGACGACGTTGAGCGTGGCCAGGTTCTGGTTAAGCCAGGTTCGGTTAAGCCGCACACCAAGTTCGAAGCTGAAGTGTACGTGCTGAGCAAAGAAGAAGGCGGTCGTCACACTCCGTTCTTCAAAGGCTACCGTCCACAGTTCTACTTCCGTACTACTGACGTGACTGGTAACTGCGAACTGCCGGAAGGCGTTGAAATGGTTATGCCAGGCGACAACATCAAAATGGTTGTTACCCTGATCAAAACCATCGCAATGGAAGACGGTCTGCGCTTCGCTATCCGTGAAGGCGGCCGTACCGTTGGTGCTGGCGTTGTAGCTAAAATCATCGAGTAATTATCTCTTCTGAGATAGCCTTGATGTTTTGAAGAGGCCCCCGCTCAGCGGGGGCCTTTTTTATTGGGTTGACACCTATCTGGGCCGTCTATAGAATTGCGCCTCCTTTTAACGGGCGTATTGCGCTCGCTGGGAATAGCAGCCGGAGTCTGAAATCCAATGCAAAATCAGCAAATCCGTATCAGGTTGAAGGCTTTTGACCATCGCCTGATCGACCAATCCACCCAGGAAATCGTGGAAACCGCGAAACGTACTGGTGCTCAAGTGCGTGGTCCAATTCCACTGCCTACCCGTAAAGAGCGGTTCACCGTTCTGGTCTCCCCGCACGTCAACAAAGACGCGCGTGACCAGTACGAGATCCGTACTCATAAGCGCGTACTGGACATCGTCCAGCCAACGGATAAAACCGTTGATGCACTTATGAAGCTCGATCTGGCGGCCGGTGTGGAAGTACAGATCAGCCTCGGCTAAGACTTGGGTCTTAGTCGTGTAACGCTCTGAAATGGGCGGCCATAGCGGGTGAAAGCCCCGTACACTCATGAGGTTTACAACATGACTATTGGTGTAGTCGGTCGTAAATGCGGTATGACCCGTATTTTCACCGAAGAAGGTGTCTCCATTCCGGTCACGGTCATTGAGATCGAGCCGAATCGCGTCACCCAGTTCAAAACTGAAGAAACCGATGGCTATCGTGCAGTGCAAGTCACTGTCGGCGAGCGTCGTGCTTCGCGCGTGACTGCTGCTCAAGCAGGTCACTTCGCTAAAGCAAACGTTGCAGCTGGTCGCACTGTTATGGAGTTCCGTCTCGAAGACGGCGACTACCAGGCTGGCGATCTGATCAACGCTGAAATCTTCGCCGCTGGTCAACTGGTTGATGTAACCGGTCAGTCCAAAGGTAAAGGCTTCCAGGGTACGATCAAGCGTTGGAATTTCCGTGGTCAAGACAACACTCACGGTAACTCCGTTTCCCACCGCGTCCCGGGCTCTATTGGCCAGTGCCAGACTCCTGGTCGTGTATTCAAGGGCAAAAAAATGTCCGGTCATATGGGCGCTGAGCGCGTGACCGTGCAGTCCCTCGAAGTAGTGCGCGTCGACGCTGAACGCAATCTGTTGTTGGTCAAGGGTGCTGTTCCTGGCGCTACTGGCGGCAACCTGGTTGTACGTCCAGCGGCCAAGGCTCGCGGTTAAGGGGAAGCTGACATGCAATTAAATGTAAATGACGCTCAAGCGATCGAAGTTTCCGAACTGACATTTGGCGGCGAATTCAACGAGACGCTGGTTCACCAAGCAGTCGTGGCCTACATGGCCGGCGGCCGTCAAGGTAGCAAGCAGCAAAAGACCCGTTCCGACGTACGTGGTGGCGGTAAGCGCCCTTGGCGTCAGAAAGGTACTGGCCGTGCTCGTGCCGGTACTATCCGTAGCCCAATCTGGCGTGGCGGCGGTACCACTTTCGCAGCTCGTCCTCAGGATCACACTCAGAAGCTCAACAAGAAGATGTACCGCGCAGCACTGCGCTCCATCCTTGCTGAACTCGTGCGTACTGATCGTCTGGTCGTGGTTCAGGACTTCGCTGTTGAAAGTCCAAAAACCAAAGATCTGCTGGGCAAACTGAACAACATGAGCCTGACCGACGTTTTGATCGTGTCTGAAGCTGTTGATCAGAACCTGTACCTGGCTGCTCGTAACCTGCCACACGTTGATGTACGTGACGTGCAAGGTTCCGATCCAGTTAGTCTGATCGCATACGACAAGGTGTTGATCACCGTGTCGGCCGTGAAGAAATTCGAGGAGCTGCTGGGATGAACCAGGAACGCGTATTTAAAGTTCTGCTTGGCCCGCACGTTTCCGAAAAGGCTACGGTTCTGGCTGACAAGAAAGGCCAGTTCGTTTTCAAGGTTGCAACTGACGCAACCAAGCTGGAAATCAAGAAGGCCGTCGAAAGCCTGTTCAGCGTGAAAGTTGAGCGTGTTACTACCCTGAATGTTCTGGGTAAGAGCAAGCGCACTGCTCGCGGTCTGGGCAAGCGTAATGACTGGAAGAAGGCAGTTATCTCCCTTCAGCCAGGCCAAGATCTCGATTTCAGCAGCAGTGCTGAGTAAGGAAGGGGTGCATCATGGCAATCGTTAAATGCAAACCGACTTCCCCTGGCCGCCGTTTTGTGGTCAAGGTGGTCAACCAGGAGCTGCATAAAGGCGCTCCTCACGCACCGCTGCTCGAGAAGAAATCGAAGACTGGTGGTCGTAACAACAATGGTCGTATTACCACTCGTCACATCGGTGGTGGCCATAAGCAGCATTATCGTCTGGTCGACTTCCGTCGCAACGACAAAGATGGCATCGCTGCCACTGTCGAGCGTATCGAATACGATCCAAACCGTACTGCTCACATCGCTCTGCTGCTGTACGCAGATGGCGAGCGTCGCTACATCATCGCCCCTAAAGGCGTGAGCGCTGGCGACCAGCTGATTGCAGGTGCTTTGGCACCGATCAAGCCGGGCAACGCTCTGCAACTGCGCAACATTCCAGTTGGTAGCACCGTACACGGCATCGAATTGAAGCCAGGTAAAGGCGCGCAAATCGCTCGTTCCGCTGGTGCTTCGGCTCAGCTGATCGCTCGTGAAGGTGTCTACGTGACCCTGCGTCTGCGTTCTGGTGAGATGCGTAAAGTGCTGGCTGAATGCCGCGCGACCCTGGGTGAAGTCTCGAACTCCGAGCACAGCCTGCGTTCGCTGGGTAAAGCTGGTGCCAAACGCTGGCGTGGCGTTCGCCCAACCGTTCGTGGTGTTGCCATGAACCCGGTTGACCACCCACACGGTGGTGGTGAAGGTCGTACCTCTGGTGGTCGTCATCCGGTATCGCCATGGGGCTTCCCGACTAAGGGCGCGAAGACTCGTGGTAATAAGCGTACCGACAAAATGATCGTCCGTCGTCGCAAGTAAATAGAGGGATACGACAGTGCCACGTTCTCTGAAAAAAGGTCCTTTTATTGATCTTCACCTACTGAAGAAGATCGAAGTGGCGGCGGAAAAGAACGATCGCAAACCAGTTAAGACCTGGTCGCGTCGTTCGATGATCCTGCCACAAATGGTCGGTTTGACCATCGCAGTACACAACGGTCGTCAACACGTCCCAGTTCTCGTTAACGAAGACATGGTCGGCCACAAACTAGGCGAGTTTGCCGGTACCCGCACTTATCGTGGGCACGTGGCAGACAAGAAAGCCAAGCGTTAAGGGGTAAGGAAATGGAAGTAGCCGCTAAGTTGTCGGGCGCTCGAATCTCCGCCCAGAAAGCCCGCTTGGTCGCCGACCAGATCCGCGGGAAGAAGGTGGGCGAAGCGCTCAACCTGTTGGCTTTCAGCAGTAAGAAAGCCGCCGAGATCATGAAGAAAGTGCTGGAGTCGGCCGTAGCCAACGCCGAGCATAACGAAGGCGCAGACGTTGATGACCTGAAGGTTAGCACCGTTTTCGTCAACGAAGGGCGTTCGCTGAAGCGCATCATGCCACGTGCCAAAGGCCGTGCTGATCGCATCGTCAAGCGGTCTTGCCATATCACTGTCAAGGTTGCTGACAAGTAACGGAGTCGAAGAGATGGGTCAGAAAGTACATCCCATTGGCATTCGCCTGGGAATCGTCAAGGAGCACACCTCCGTCTGGTACGCAGACGGTCGGACTTATGCGGACTATTTGTTCGCTGATCTGAAGGTGCGTGAGTATCTCCAAGACAAACTAAAAAGCGCGTCCGTAAGCCGTATCGATATCCATCGTCCGGCACAAACTGCACGTATCACCATCCACACCGCTCGTCCAGGTATCGTTATCGGGAAGAAAGGTGAAGATGTTGAGAAACTGCGTCAGGACCTGACCAAGCAAATGGGTGTGCCTGTGCACATCAATATCGAAGAGATCCGCAAGCCGGAGCTCGACGGTATGCTGGTTGCGCAGAGCGTAGCTCAGCAGCTGGAGCGTCGCGTAATGTTCCGTCGCGCTATGAAGCGCGCCGTGCAGAACGCCATGCGCATTGGTGCCAAAGGCATCAAAATCCAAGTGAGCGGTCGTCTCGGCGGTGCTGAAATCGCACGTACTGAATGGTATCGCGAAGGTCGTGTGCCACTGCACACCCTGCGTGCCGACATCGACTATGCCAACTACGAAGCTCACACCACTTACGGTGTGATCGGTGTAAAGGTTTGGATCTTCAAAGGCGAAGTAATTGGTGGTCGCCAAGAAGAACTGAAACCACAAGCACCAGCGCCTCGTAAAAAAGCTGCTAAGTAAGGGGTACGCCAAATGTTGCAACCTAAGCGTACGAAGTTCCGCAAGCAGATGACAGGCCACAACCGTGGTCTGGCACAGCGCGGTAGCAAAGTCAGCTTCGGCGAGTTCGCGCTGAAGTCTGTAGCTCGTGGTCGTCTCACCGCTCGTCAGATCGAGTCAGCGCGTCGTGCTCTGACCCGTCACGTAAAACGTGGCGGCAAGATCTGGATCCGTGTATTCCCGGACAAGCCGATCTCCAAAAAGCCTCTCGAGGTTCGGATGGGTAAAGGTAAGGGTAACGTGGAATACTGGGTAGCCCAGATTCAGCCAGGTAAAGTCCTGTATGAAATCGAGGGTGTAACTGAAGAGCTGGCGCGTGAGGCTTTTGCCCTGGCTGCTGCAAAGCTGCCGCTCGCCACCGCCTTTGTTAAACGGACGGTGATGTGATGAAAGCGAATGAACTTCGTGAAAAATCCGCACAGCAGCTGAACGAGCAACTGCTCGGCTTGCTGCGCGACCAGTTCAATCTGCGTATGCAGAAAGCAACTGGCCAGTTGGGGCAGTCTCATCTGCTCTCGCAAGTTAAGCGTGACATCGCTCGCGTGAAGACTGTGCTCAACCAGCAGGCAGGTAAGTGATCATGGCTGAAGCCGAAAAGACTGTCCGTACGCTGACTGGCCGTGTTGTCAGCGACAAGATGGACAAAACCATCACCGTTTTGATCGAGCGTCGCGTTAAGCACCCGATCTACGGTAAATATGTTAAGCGTTCGACTAAGCTGCACGCGCACGACGAAACCAATCAGTGCCACATCGGCGACAAAGTCACTATTCGTGAAACTCGTCCGCTGGCCAAGACCAAGTCTTGGGCACTGGTTGATGTTCTCGAACGCGCTGTGGAAGTCTAAGGACTAGGGGTCGGAGAAATTATATGATTCAGACTCAATCCATGCTCGATGTGGCCGATAACAGCGGCGCTCGCCGTGTTATGTGCATCAAGGTGCTGGGTGGCTCCCATCGTCGTTACGCTGGTATCGGTGACATCATCAAAGTTACCGTCAAGGAAGCAATTCCTCGCGGTAAAGTGAAAAAAGGCCAAGTGATGACTGCTGTTGTAGTCCGCACTCGTCACGGCGTACGCCGTGCAGATGGCTCCATTATCCGCTTTGATGGCAACGCTGCTGTTCTTCTGAACAACAAGCAAGAGCCGATCGGCACCCGTATCTTTGGGCCAGTGACCCGTGAACTTCGTACTGAGAAGTTCATGAAGATCGTCTCGCTCGCCCCAGAAGTGCTGTAAGGAGATCCGACATGCAAAAGATTCGTCGTGACGACGAGATCATCGTGATCGCCGGCAAAGACAAAGGTAAGCGCGGTAAGGTGCTGAAGGTTCTTGCTGATGACCGTCTGGTCGTTGGTGGTCTGAACCTGGTCAAGCGTCATACCAAGCCTAACCCGATGTCGGGCGTACAAGGCGGTATCGTCGAGAAAGAAGCGCCACTGCACGCTTCTAACGTCGCCATCTTCAACGGCGAAACCAACAAGGCTGATCGTGTTGGTTTCAAAGTAGAAGACGGTAAGAAAATTCGTGTCTTCAAGTCGACCCAAAAAGCGGTTGATGCTTGAACACTGCTAGGTAGATAAGACCATGGCACGACTACAAGAGATTTACCGGAAGGAAATCGCCCCCAAGCTTAAGGAAGAACTTAAGCTCGGGAACGTGATGGAAGTTCCGCGCGTTACCAAAATCACCCTGAACATGGGTCTGGGCGAAGCGATCGGCGACAAAAAAGTCATCGAGCACGCTGTTGCTGACCTGGAAAAGATCACCGGTCAAAAAGTCGTTGTGACTTACGCTCGGAAATCCATCGCTGGCTTTAAAGTCCGTGAAGGTTGGCCGATCGGCGTCAAAGTGACTCTGCGCCGTGAGCGTATGTACGAATTCCTGGATCGTCTGCTGTCGATCTCCCTGCCTCGGGTTCGCGACTTCCGCGGCCTGAATGCCAAGTCCTTCGATGGCCGTGGTAACTACAGCATGGGCGTGAAAGAGCAGATCATCTTCCCGGAAATCGACTACGACAAGATCGATGCTCTCCGCGGTCTGGACATCACCCTGACCACCACTGCCAAGAACGATGATGAAGGTCGCGCCCTGTTGCGTGCTTTCAAATTCCCGTTCCGCAACTGATTGGAGTAGGACCATGGCCAAGATGAGCATGAAAAACCGCGAGCTGAAGCGTCAGCTCACGGTTGCCAAGTACGCCAAGAAGCGTGCAGCACTGAAAGCAATCATCGTTGATCTGAACGCAAGTCCAGAAGCACGTTGGGAAGCTACAGTTGCTCTGCAGAAGCAGCCACGTGACGCAAGCGCTTCGCGCATGCGTAACCGCTGCCGCCTGACCGGTCGTCCACACGGCGTTTACCGCAAGTTCGGCCTCGGCCGTAACAAACTGCGTGAAGCGGCAATGCGTGGTGACGTACCAGGTCTGGTTAAAGCCAGCTGGTAAGTACTTTCGAAGTCCGGGTGGTCTGCGTCGCAAGATACTGACCACCGGTGACCTTGAATCTGGAACAAGCCCCTTTTGGGGCTTGTTTCATTTCCGGAGTGTGTCTAGAATACCCGGCTCGCCTGAGCCCGTGTTTTCTATGCTCGGAGATTCTCGGCGACATATGTAGCCGCAAGGCTAATTTTTTTGTATTAGGAGCGTCTAGCCCATGAGTATGCAGGACCCGTTAGCGGACATGCTAACTCGTATCCGTAATGCCCAGATGGCTGAAAAGTCCGTCGTAAGCATGCCATCTTCCAAGTTGAAGGTAGCTGTTGCCAAAGTCCTGAAAGACGAAGGCTACATTGCGGGTTATCAGATCAGCAGCGAAACAAAACCACTGCTGTCCATCGAGCTGAAGTACTTCGAAGGCCGTTCGGTCATCGAGGAAGTGAAGCGCGTTAGCCGTCCAGGCCTGCGTCAGTACAAGTCCGCTGAAGATCTGCCGAAAGTTCGTGGCGGTCTGGGCGTGTCTATCGTCTCCACCAACAAAGGTGTGATGACGGATCGTGCTGCGCGCGCTGCCGGTGTCGGCGGCGAAGTTCTTTGCACTGTGTTCTAAGGGGGGATAAGCATGTCTCGCGTCGCTAAGAACCCCGTTAAGCTGCCAGCCGGTGTCGAAGTAAAATTCGCAGGCCAACAGCTTTCGGTGAAGGGTGCCAAGGGCACTCTTGAACTGAACATCCATTCGTCCGTTGAGATCGTTGAAGAAGCTGGTGAGCTGCGTTTCGCTGCTCGCAATGGCGATCAACAAACTCGCGCAATGGCCGGTACCACGCGTGCGTTGGTAAACAACATGGTCCAAGGCGTAAGCCAAGGCTTCGAGCGTAAGCTCCAGCTGGTCGGTGTTGGTTACAAAGCGCAAGCAAAAGGCACGGTTTTGAACCTGGCCCTTGGCTTCTCGCACCCAGTGGATTACGAACTGCCGGAAGGCATCACCGCTGAGACCCCTAGCCAGACCGATATCCTGATCAAGGGTATTGATAAGCAGCTGGTAGGTCAGGTGGCCGCTGAGATCCGCGACTTCCGTCCACCAGAGCCGTACAAAGGCAAAGGTGTGCGCTACGCGGACGAAGTCGTCCGTCGTAAAGAAGCCAAGAAGAAGTAGGGCATAGCAAATGACCGACAAAAAAGTTACTCGACTGCGTCGCGCTCGCAAAGCACGCCTGAAAATGCACGAACTCGAAGTCGTGCGTCTCTGCGTGTTCCGCTCGTCGCAGCACATCTACGCCCAGGTCATCTCGGCCGACGGCAACAAAGTCCTGGCAAGCGCCTCGACTTTGGATAAAGAACTGCGTGATGGTGCCACTGGCAACATCGACGCGGCCACAAAGGTTGGCCAGCTGGTCGCTACGCGTGCTAAGGCCGCTGGCGTCTCGCAAGTGGCTTTCGACCGCTCTGGCTTCAAGTACCACGGTCGCGTGAAAGCGCTGGCTGATGCTGCTCGTGAAGCTGGGCTGGAGTTCTAAGTTATGTCAAATAACGACCAAAAGCGCGACGAAGGCTACATTGAGAAGCTGGTTCAAGTTAACCGCGTAGCCAAAACCGTTAAAGGCGGCCGTATCTTCACTTTCACCGCGTTGACCGTGGTTGGTGATGGTAAAGGGCGCGTTGGCTTCGGCCGTGGCAAGTCACGTGAAGTGCCTGCCGCGATCCAGAAGGCAATGGAAGCTGCTCGTCGCAACATGATCCAAGTTGATCTGAACGGCACCACTCTGCAGTACGCAATGAAGTCCGCTCACGGCGCTTCGAAGGTGTACATGCAGCCTGCTTCTGAAGGTACCGGTATCATCGCTGGCGGCGCTATGCGTGCTGTCCTCGAAGTTGCTGGCGTTCAGAACGTTCTGGCCAAGTGCTACGGCTCGACTAACCCGGTAAACGTGGTTCACGCCACTTTCAAAGGTTTGAAAGCTATGCAATCTCCTGAGTCCATCGCTGCCAAGCGTGGTTTGACTGTCAAGGAGATCTTCTGATCATGGCTACCGTTAAAGTAACGCTGATCAAAAGCATGACCGGCCGCATTCCTAACCACAAACTGTGCGTTAAGGGTTTGGGTCTGCGTCGCATCGGTCACACTGTAGAAGTCCAGGATACTCCCGAGAATCGCGGGATGATCAACAAGGCTTACTACATGCTGCGTGTAGAGGGTTAATCGATGAAACTCAATGATCTGAGTCCAGCGCCGGGTTCCCGTCGCGAAAAGCATCGTCCGGGCCGTGGTATCGGTAGCGGTTTGGGTAAGACTGGTGGCCGTGGCCACAAAGGTCAAACCTCCCGCTCCGGTGGCACCATCGCTCCAGGCTTTGAAGGCGGCCAACAGCCGCTGCATCGTCGCCTGCCTAAGTTCGGTTTCGTTTCCCTGAAGGCTATGGACCGCGCAGAAGTGCGTCTGTCCGAGCTGGCTAAAGTGGAAGGCGACATCGTTACTGTGCAGACCCTGAAAGATGCCAACGTGATCAACGTCAACGTACAGCGTGTGAAAATCATGCTGTCCGGTGAAGTGACTCGCGCTGTCACTATCGGCAAGGGAATCGGCGCCACCAAAGGTGCGCGTTCGGCTATCGAAGCAGCTGGCGGCAAGTTCGAGGAATAAATGGCTAAGCAAGGTGCTCTCTCAGCGCTCGGCAAAGGCGGTATGTCTGAACTTTGGGCTCGTCTGCGTTTTCTGTTCCTGGCGATTATCGTCTACCGAATAGGCGCACACATCCCGGTTCCAGGTATCAACCCGGACCGACTCGCAGACCTGTTTCGACAGAATGAGGGGACCATTCTTAGCTTGTTCAACATGTTTTCCGGCGGCGCGCTGGAACGGATGAGCATCTTTGCACTGGGGATCATGCCGTACATTTCGGCATCGATCATCATGCAACTGATGACCGCCGTCAGCCCGCAGTTGGAGCAGTTGAAGAAGGAAGGTGAAGCTGGCCGTCGCAAGATTAGCCAGTACACCCGCTACGGCACTGTCGTCCTCGCCCTGGTTCAAGCTATCGGCATGTCCGTTGGCCTGGCAGGGCAGGGCGTTGCGTTCACTGGTGACTTTGGCTTCTATTTCGTCGCGGTATCCACTTTTGTGGCTGGTGCGATGTTCATGATGTGGCTGGGTGAGCAGATTACTGAGCGTGGTGTTGGTAACGGTATCTCGATGTTGATTTTCGCAGGTATCGTCGCCGGTCTTCCGAGAGCAATTGGGCAGTCTTTCGAGTCTGCACGTCAGGGTGATATCAATATCTTCGCTCTGGTTGCTATCGGTTTGCTGGCAGTAGCGATTATCGGTTTTGTGGTGTTCATTGAGCGTGGCCAGCGTCGTATTGCTGTTCACTACGCCAAGCGTCAGCAGGGCCGTAAGGTCTTCGCTGCGCAGACCAGCCACTTGCCGCTGAAAGTGAATATGGCCGGTGTTATTCCGGCAATTTTCGCGAGCAGCATTTTGCTGTTTCCGGCTTCGTTGGGTACCTGGTTTGGTCAGTCTGAAAACATGGGCTGGCTGCAGGACCTCTCTCAGTCGATCGCTCCTGGTCAGCCGTTGAATATTCTGCTGTTTAGTGCAGGGATTATTTTCTTCTGCTTCTTCTATACGGCGTTGATGTTCAATCCGAAAGACGTAGCGGAAAACCTGAAGAAGTCCGGTGCCTTTATTCCGGGTATTCGTCCAGGTGAGCAGTCTGCGCGCTACATTGATGGCGTTCTGACTCGTTTGACCCTGTTCGGTGCTCTATATATGACGGCCGTGTGCTTGTTGCCCCAGTTCCTGGTGGTTGCAGCAAACGTTCCGTTCTACCTTGGCGGGACCTCGTTGCTGATCGTGGTCGTGGTTGTGATGGACTTCATGTCCCAAGTACAATCGCACCTCGTTTCGCACCAGTACGAATCCCTGATGAAGAAAGCCAACCTGAAGGGTTACGGCAGCGGCATGTTGCGCTGAGTACCCATAAGGTTCGAGGAGTTGGTGATGAAAGTTCGTGCATCGGTGAAAAAGCTGTGCCGTAACTGCAAGATTATTCGCCGCGAAGGTGTTGTTCGAGTAATTTGCAGCGCGGAACCGCGTCACAAACAGCGCCAAGGCTGAGTGTGATCCGCTTGAAGCCCGGCAGCTAGTGCGCTGCCGGGTTGATTATTTGTTATTACAGCGATATTATCTCGCGCCCTATTTCTTGGCTTCCGGGGCGTAGGTAGCTGTCAATTGGAGTCCCACTGAATGGCCCGTATTGCAGGCGTTAACATTCCAGATAACAAGCACACTGTTATCTCGCTGACCTACATCTATGGTGTTGGTCGCACTACTGCGCAGAAAATTTGCGCAGTTGCTGGGGTAAACCCAGCCGCTAAGATCAAGGATCTGAGCGACGAGCAGATTGAATTGCTGCGTGGCGAAGTGGCGAAGTTCACCACTGAAGGTGACCTGCGTCGCGAAATCAACATGAAAATCAAGCGTTTGATGGACCTCGGTTGCTATCGCGGTCTGCGTCATCGTCGTGGTCTTCCAGTACGCGGTCAGCGTACCAAGACTAACGCGCGTACCCGTAAAGGTCCGCGTAAGCCGATCCGCAAGTAATCGCCCCAGCGAATCGACAGGAAAATTATCATGGCAAAACCTGCTGCTCGTCCTCGTAAAAAAGTTAAAAAGACAGTGGTTGATGGCATCGCCCACATCCATGCATCTTTTAACAACACCATCGTGACCATCACCGACCGTCAAGGTAACGCGCTGTCTTGGGCTACCTCTGGTGGTTCGGGTTTCCGCGGTTCCCGCAAGTCCACCCCGTTTGCTGCTCAAGTAGCTGCTGAACGTGCTGGTCAAGCTGCGCTGGAATACGGCCTGAAAAACCTCGACGTCAACGTCAAAGGTCCAGGTCCAGGTCGTGAGTCTGCTGTCCGTGCTTTGAACGGCTGTGGCTATAAGATCGCCAGCATCACCGACGTGACGCCAATCCCGCACAACGGGTGCCGTCCGCCGAAGAAGCGCCGCGTGTAATCCAGGAGATTGTAAAGAATGGCTCGTTACATTGGTCCAAAATGCAAACTCGCTCGTCGCGAAGGCACCGATCTCTTCCTGAAGAGCGGCGTGCGCGCGATCGAATCGAAGTGCAACATTGAAGCAGCACCTGGTATCCACGGCCAACGCCGCGGTCGCCAGTCCGATTACGGCACCCAACTGCGTGAAAAGCAGAAGGTCCGTCGTATTTATGGCGTTCTCGAGCGTCAGTTCAGCGGCTACTACAAAGAAGCTGCTGGCAAGAAAGGTGCAACCGGTGAAAACCTGCTGCAACTGCTCGAATGCCGTCTGGACAACGTTGTATACCGTATGGGCTTTGGTTCGACTCGTGCCGAATCCCGTCAGCTGGTATCGCACAAATCCGTCAGCGTAAACGGCCAAACCGTTAACGTCCCGTCTTACCAGGTTCGTGCTGGTGACGTGGTCGCGATTCGCGAGAAAGCAAAAAACCAACTTCGCATTGTCCAAGCTCTCGATCTGTGTGCCCAACGTGGCCGCGTAGAATGGGTAGAAGTAGACACTGAGAAGAAGTCGGGCGTTTTCAAGAACGTTCCTGCTCGCAGTGATCTGTCCGCCGACATCAACGAAAGCCTGATTGTCGAGCTCTACTCCAAGTAAGGGCTAGAAAATAGGTGCATCCATGCAGATTTCGGTAAATGAGTTCCTGACACCCCGCCACATTGATGTGCAGGTTGTCAGTCCAACCCGCGCCAAGATCACTCTCGAGCCTCTCGAGCGTGGTTTTGGCCACACCCTGGGCAACGCGCTGCGCCGCATCCTGTTGTCCTCAATGCCCGGCTGTGCAGTAGTCGAGGCCGAGATTGACGGTGTGCTCCACGAGTACAGCGCCATCGAAGGTGTACAGGAAGACGTAATTGAAATCCTGTTGAACCTTAAAGGTCTGGCTATCAAGCTGCACGGCCGTGACGAAGTTACGCTGACCTTGTCGAAGAAGGGTTCGGGGGTGGTTACCGCTGCCGATATTCAGCTGGATCATGATGTCGAGATCGTTAACCCCGATCACGTAATCGCTAACCTGGCGTCTAACGGCGCCCTGAACATGAAGCTCACTGTAGCTCGTGGTCGTGGTTATGAACCGGCCGACTCGCGTCAGAGCGATGAAGACGAAAGCCGCAGCATTGGTCGCTTGCAGCTTGACTCTTCGTTCAGCCCGGTTCGCCGTATCGCATACGTGGTGGAAAACGCCCGTGTCGAGCAGCGTACTAACCTGGACAAGCTGGTTATTGATCTGGAAACCAACGGTACTCTGGATCCTGAAGAGGCTATCCGCCGCGCTGCAACCATTCTGCAACAGCAGTTGGCTGCGTTCGTCGACCTCAAAGGTGACAGCGAACCAGTGGTAATCGAGCAGGAAGACGAGATCGATCCGATCCTGCTTCGCCCGGTTGACGATCTGGAACTGACTGTACGTTCGGCTAACTGCCTTAAGGCGGAAAACATTTACTACATCGGTGACCTGATTCAGCGTACCGAAGTAGAACTGTTGAAGACTCCGAACCTGGGCAAGAAATCCTTGACTGAAATCAAGGACGTTCTGGCCTCCCGCGGTCTGTCCCTCGGCATGCGCCTCGACAACTGGCCGCCTGCAAGTCTTAAGAAGGACGACAAGGCGACTGCCTGATCGTCGTAATCACCGAACGTGAGTTTGGTAAGGAATGAACCATGCGTCATCGTAAAAGTGGCCGTCACCTGAGCCGTACCAGCTCGCACCGCAAGGCCATGTTCCAAAACATGGCGGTGTCGCTGTTCGAGCACGAGCTGATCAAAACTACACTGCCGAAAGCTAAAGAACTGCGTCGCGTTGCTGAGCCGCTGATCACTTTGGCCAAGACAGACAGCCTGGCTAACCGCCGTCTGGCTTTCGACCGTACTCGTTCGAAAGCTATCGTTGGTAAGCTCTTCAACGACCTGGGCAAGCGTTACGCTACCCGTGAGGGTGGCTACCTGCGCATCCTCAAGTGCGGTTTCCGCGCTGGCGACAACGCGCCTATGGCGTACGTCGAGTTGGTTGATCGTGCTACTGCCGGCGAAGCTGTATCCGCCGAGTAAGACGACAGTCTGCAACGAAGAACCGGGCCTAGTGCCCGGTTTTTTGTGCTCGTCTAAAAAACCACCTGTATTTCCTGCGTCGCTGCCCGCGCTTCTATCAATCCATCGCCGTTTGCGCGAATGGCTCATTAGTTATTCTCTATCAAAGACCATGATTTAATGCATTTGATGGTGTCATCTTGATGGTCGATACTTCCTCCAAGCCGATTAGCCGGCAGTTCCGAGTCTGACCTGAGGAAGATTGAGCATGAGTAAAGTCCTTACTACCGCCAGCGGTGCGCCCGTTGCCGATAACCAGAATTCCCGTACCGCCGGCCCGCGCGGTCCTTTGCTGCTCGACGATTTCCACCTGATCGAGAAGCTCGCACACTTCAACCGTGAAAACATTCCTGAGCGCCGCGTGCACGCCAAAGGCTCGGGTGCTTACGGTACTTTCACCGTTACTCAAGACATCACTCAGTACACCAGCGCGAAACTGTTCGAGTCCGTCGGAAAACAAACACCGACGTTTCTGCGATTTTCCACTGTCGGCGGCGAGCGCGGTTCGGCCGACACTGAGCGCGATCCTCGCGGTTTCGCCCTCAAGTTCTACACCGAGGAAGGTAACTGGGACATCGTGGGCAACAACACGCCTGTGTTCTTCATCCGTGACCCGCTGAAATTCCCGGACTTTATCCACACCCAAAAGCGCTTGCCGCAAAGCAACCTGAAAAGTGCGCAGATGATGTGGGATTTCTGGTCGCACTCTCCGGAAGCGTTGCATCAAGTCACCATCCTCTTTTCGGATCGCGGCATTCCTGACGGCTACCGTCACATGCACGGCTTTGGCAGTCACACTTATAGCCTGATCAACGCTCGTGGTGAGCGTCACTGGGTTAAGTGGCACTACAAGACCAAGCAAGGGATTAAGAACCTGGCACCCGCTGAAGCCGCGCGCCTGGCTGGTACAGATCCTGATTACGCACAGCGTGATTTGTTTGGTGCGATTGAGCGGGGTGACTTCCCGAAATGGCGTGTCTGCATTCAGATCATGACTGAAGCCCAAGCTAACGCTCACTACGAGAACCCCTTCGATGTGACTAAGACCTGGTCGCAGAAAGAGTTTCCCCTTATCGAAGTCGGCGAGCTGGAGCTCAACCGTAACCCGCAGAACTACTTTGCTGAAGTAGAGCAGGCCGCGTTTGGCCCAAGCAACATGGTGCCGGGTGTCGGCCTGTCGCCAGACCGCATGCTGCAAGGCCGCGTATTCGCTTACGCCGATGCTCACCGCTACCGCGTGGGTACCAATCACCAGCAATTGCCGGTGAACGCCCCACGCAACCCGGTGAACAGCTACCAGCGTGATGGTTCGATGGCCTTCGGCAGCAATGGTGGCGCAGCGCCTAACTATGAGCCAAACAGTTACGCTGATGCGCCCAAGCAAGCGCCACAGTATGCAGAACCCGCGCTGGCCTTGAGCGGTGCCGCTGATCGCTACGATCACCGTGAAGACACTGATTACTACAGCCATGCCGGCGCACTGTTTCGCTTGATGGACGAGAGTCAAAAAGCCCTGCTGGTCAGCAACATTGCCGGTGCAATGGCCGGCGTCACCAGCGATGTGGTTCAGCGCCAACTGCAGCATTTCTTCAAAGCTGACCCGGCTTATGGAGACGCAATCGCAAAGGCATTGGGTGTAACGCTTAGTTAAGTCTAAACGATAAGCAGAACCGCCCTCATTTGGGCGGTTTTTGCGTTATTTCAGCCACTTTTCTCCGGAAATCTTCACTTTTCTGCCGTTGGTCCCGTGACCTTAGGGTCATCATGGTTCAAACTACAGACTTTCAAGCAGGGAGATGTAGGGCGATGCAAGGTCACCCCGACGTAATCGATTACCTCAACACGTTGCTGACGGGCGAACTGGCAGCTCGTGACCAATATTTCATCCATTCGCGCATGTACGAAGACTGGGGCTTTACTGAGCTCTACGAGCGTATCAACCACGAAATGGAAGAAGAGGCACAGCACGCTGACGCGCTGATGCGCCGTATCCTGATGCTCGAAGGCACGCCGCGTATGCGTCCCGACGACCTGGATGTGGGCACTACGGTGCCTGACATGCTCGCAGCCGATCTTCGCCTCGAGTACAAGGTGCGTGCCGCACTCTGCAAGGGCATAGAGCTCTGTGAGCAACACAACGACTACGTGACCCGCGAAATTCTCCGCGTGCAGCTCAACGACACCGAAGAAGATCACACCTACTGGCTGGAAAAGCAGTTGGGCCTGATCAAGCTGGTTGGCCTGGAGAATTACCTGCAATCGCAGTTCTGATTCCCGGCTACAAAAAAGCCCCTGTCACCGCAAAGTGACAGGGGCTTTTTAATGCGCCCGAAAAAATCAGGCTTTATCGCGTGCCAGCAACGGCTTCAAGTAATAACCGGTATGCGACTGCGGCATCTCGGAAACCTGCTCCGGTGTGCCCACCGCAATGATCTGGCCGCCCTTGGAGCCGCCTTCCGGCCCCAGGTCCACCAGCCAGTCGGCAGTCTTGATCACATCCAGGTTGTGCTCAATAACCACCACTGTATTGCCGTGGTCACGCAAGCGGTGCAGTACGTCCAGCAATTGCTGGATATCGGCGAAGTGCAGACCCGTGGTCGGCTCATCGAGGATATACAAAGTCTTGCCAGTGTCCCGCTTGGACAGCTCACGAGACAACTTCACCCGCTGCGCCTCGCCGCCGGACAGGGTTGTCGCCGATTGACCCAGCTTGATGTACGACAGGCCCACATCCATCAACGTTTGCAGCTTGCGCGCCAACGCTGGAACCGCGTCGAAGAACACCCGCGCTTCCTCGATGGTCATCTCCAAGGTTTCGTGGATGCTTTTGCCCTTGTACTTGATCTCCAGGGTTTCGCGATTATAACGCTTGCTCTTGCACACGTCGCACGGCACGTAGATGTCCGGCAGAAAGTGCATCTCTACCTTGATCAGGCCATCGCCCTGGCACGCTTCGCAGCGCCCGCCCTTGACGTTGAACGAGAACCGGCCCGGCCCATAACCCCGCGAGCGGGATTCGGGTACGCCAGCAAACAGCTCGCGGATTGGGGTGAACAAGCCTGTATAGGTCGCCGGGTTGGAGCGTGGTGTACGGCCGATCGGGCTTTGGTCGATGTCGACGACTTTGTCCAGATGCTCCAGGCCCTTGATGCTGTCGTGCGCGGCCGCTTCCAGGGTGGTCGCGCCGTTCAAGGCGGTGGCACTCAGCGGGAACAGCGTGTTGTTGATCAGTGTCGACTTGCCCGAGCCGGAAACACCGGTCACACAGGTCAAAAGACCCAGCGGAATTTCCAGGTCGACGTTGCGCAAGTTGTTACCGCGTGCGCCCTTCAGGTGCAGCGCCATTTTCTTGTTGCGTGGCGTACGTTTGGCCGGCACTTCAATCTTCACGCGGCCAGACAGGTACTTGCCGGTCAAAGAGTCCGGGTGAGCCATTACCTCGGCAGGCGTGCCCTCGGCAACAATATGGCCACCGTGCACACCCGCGCCCGGACCGATGTCGACCACGTAGTCCGCCAGGCGAATCGCGTCTTCATCGTGCTCGACCACGATCACGGTGTTGCCGATATCCCGCAGGTGCTTCAGCGTTCCCAGCAGGCGGTCGTTGTCCCGTTGGTGCAGGCCAATCGACGGTTCATCGAGGATGTACAACACGCCCACGAGGCCAGCACCAATCTGGCTGGCCAAGCGAATCCGCTGAGCTTCACCGCCAGACAGCGTGTCCGCACTGCGATCCAGCGAAAGGTAGTCCAGGCCAACGTTAACCAGGAACTGCAGACGCTCACGGATTTCCTTGAGGATCTTGTCCGCAATTTCCCCACGACGCCCGGTCAGCTTGAGTCCACCAAAATAGTCACAGGCATCGCCAATCGGCAGGTTGGTCACGGCCGGCAGTGTCTTCTCGCCCACCCACACATGCCGCGCCTCGCGACGCAGACGCGTGCCGCGGCAATCCGGGCAAGGCTGAGTGCTGAGGAATTTGGCCAGCTCTTCACGCACGCTCGCCGACTCAGTCTCGCGGTAACGACGCTCCAGGTTCGGCACGATGCCTTCGAATGGGTGCGAGCGTTTGACGATATCGCCACGGTCGTTCAGGTACTTGAAGTCGACATTCTGCGAGCCGCTGCCGTGCAGGATGACCTTCTGCTGCTCGGCCGGCAGCTGGTTGAACGGCACTTCCAGGCTGAACTTATAGTGCGAGGCCAATGACCCCAGCATCTGGAAGTAGTAGACGTTACGCCTGTCCCAGCCGCGAATCGCGCCCTCCGCCAAAGTCAGCTCACCGTTGACCAGGCGCTTGATGTCGAAGAACTGCTTAACGCCCAGGCCATCGCAGGTCGGGCAAGCGCCAGCCGGGTTGTTGAAGGAAAACAGCTTGGGCTCCAGCTCGCTGATGGCGTGGCCGCAGATCGGGCAGGCAAAGCGCGCGGAGAAGATAACCTCTTCACCCGGCTCGTCGTCCATCGGTGCAACCAGCGCAATGCCATCCGCCAGCTTCAGCGCGGTTTCGAACGATTCGGCCAAACGCTGCTGCAAGTCGGCGCGCACCTTGAAGCGGTCGACCACCACATCAATGGAATGCTTCTTCTGCTTGTCGAGCTTCGGCGCTTCATCCAGCTCATACAGCTTGCCGTTGATGCGCGCGCGCACAAAACCTTGCGCACGCAGCTCTTCGAAGACCGAAAGGTGTTCGCCTTTACGCTCGCGAATCACCGGCGCCAGCAACATCAGCTTGGCGCCTTCCGGCTGGGCCAGCACCAGGTCGACCATCTGGCTGACGGTCTGGGCTTCCAGCGGAATATCGTGGTCCGGGCAGCGCGGAATACCCACACGCGCATACAGCAGACGCAGGTAGTCGTAGATTTCGGTGATGGTGCCCACGGTAGAGCGCGGGTTATGGGAGGTTGACTTCTGCTCGATGGAAATTGCCGGCGACAGGCCTTCAATGGTGTCGACGTCAGGCTTTTCCATCATCGACAGGAATTGCCGGGCATAGGCCGACAGCGATTCCACGTAGCGACGCTGACCTTCGGCATACAGCGTGTCGAACGCCAGGGACGATTTGCCGGAGCCGGACAGGCCGGTGATGACGATCAGTTTGTCCCGGGGCAGGGTCAGGTCGATGTTCTTCAGGTTGTGGGTTCTAGCCCCACGAATCAGGATCTTGTCCAAGATGGCCTCGCACGGCGGGCGTAAATAATGCAGGAGTATACGGCTAAAGACTGGATGAATATACACTGTCAAAGTGCCGGTTGCAGCCTTACATGAAAGCTGCGCGGCAAAGCGCCGCATATACCCTCTCAATCGATGGGACTGGTAGAATCGCCGCCGGTTCACACGAGGTTTTTCCATGCACGATCCCCACAGCGAACGCATGAGTAGCGGCGAGACCCGAGCAGCAAGCGGTCTGGCCCTGGTGTTCGCCTTCCGTATGCTTGGCATGTTTATGGTGTTGCCGGTGCTGGCGACCTATGGAATGGATCTCGCAGGCGCGACCCCCGCCCTGATCGGCCTGGCGATTGGCGCCTATGGCCTGACCCAGGCGCTTTTCCAGATTCCGTTCGGGATCATCTCCGACCGCATCGGCCGGCGCCCAGTGATTTACCTGGGGCTCATCGTGTTCGCGCTCGGCAGCGTGCTTGCCGCGCAATCGGATTCGATCTGGGGCGTGATCGCCGGGCGCGTGCTGCAGGGCGCCGGCGCAATTTCTGCGGCCGTCATGGCGCTGCTCTCGGACTTGACCCGCGAACAACATCGCACCAAGGCCATGGCCATGATCGGCATGACCATCGGCCTGTCGTTCGCGGTGGCCATGGTGGTGGGTCCATTGCTGACGCGCGCCTTTGGTTTGCACGGGCTGTTCCTGGCCACGGGCGGCATGGCGTTGTTCGGGATCGTGATCGTGGCCTTCATGGTGCCGCGCTCCACCGGCACCTTGCAGCACCGTGAGTCCGGCGTCGCACGCAAGGCATTATTGCCGACGCTCAAGCACCCGGACTTGCTCCGTCTGGATTTAGGTATCTTCGTGTTGCACGCGATGCTGATGTGCAGCTTCGTCGCGCTGCCCCTGGCCCTGGTACAAAAAGCCGGCCTGCCCAAGGAGCAGCACTGGTGGGTCTACCTGACAGCCTTGCTCATTTCGTTCTTCGCCATGATCCCGTTCATCATCTACGGCGAGAAGAAACGCAAAATGAAACGAGTTCTCCTGGGCGCCGTCGCGACATTGATGCTCACTGAGCTATTCTTCTGGGAGTTCGGCGACAGCCTGCGGGCGCTGGTAATCGGCACGGTGGTGTTCTTCACCGCGTTCAACCTGCTGGAGGCTTCGCTGCCTTCGCTGATCAGTAAAGTTTCACCGGCCGGTGGCAAGGGCACGGCGATGGGGGTTTACTCCACCAGCCAGTTCCTCGGCTCCGCGCTTGGCGGCATCATGGGCGGCTGGATGTTCCAGCATGGCGGTTTGTCGGTTGTGTTCCTCGGATGCGCCGGGCTGGCTGCACTTTGGCTGGTCTTTGCTGTTACCATGCGCGAACCTCCGTACGTCACAAGCCTGCGCCTGCCGCTGTCGCCCGAAGCAATTCGTGAAGCTGGCCTGGTAGAGCGCCTGAAGGCCGTCGTCGGGGTAACAGATGCAGTGGTGGTCGCTGAAGAGGCGGCCATTTACATCAAATTGGACACCGAATTATTGGATCGCGCGACGCTCGAGCAACTGGTCAACCCAGTGCCGACAGCGCGCCCAGCTTAGGAGAACGTTATGGCCCGTGGGGTTAACAAAGTCATATTGGTCGGTACATGCGGCCAGGATCCCGAAGTTCGCTACTTGCCTAACGGTAACGCCGTGACCAACCTGAGTCTGGCGACCAGCGAACAGTGGACTGACAAGCAGACCGGCCAGAAGGTCGAGAAAACCGAATGGCACCGCGTGTCGATGTTCGGCAAGGTTGCAGAGATCGCCGGCGAGTACCTGCGCAAAGGTTCGCAGGTTTACATCGAAGGCAAACTGCAAACCCGCGAGTGGGAAAAAGACGGCATCAAGCGTTACACCACTGAAATCGTGGTCGACATGCAAGGCACCATGCAACTGCTCGGCGGCCGTCCACAGCAGGGCGACCAACAAGGCGGGGGCAACAACTACCAGCAGTCCGCTCCGGCCCCACGCCAGCAGGCTCCGCGTCCGCAGCAGTCGGCACCGCAGCAGTCGCGTCAGGCGCCGCCTCCACAACAGGCCGCCCCACAGCCTGCTCCGGATTTCGACAGCTTTGATGACGATATCCCGTTCTGAAGTGTAGCTTTTTCAGAACCATAAACATTAGAAGCGAAGCCATTGATTTGGCTTCGCTTTTTTATTGTTTACAGATTTTTGCGGATTAAGGGCTACATTTGTTAAGCGTTTACCTTTCAAAGGTGTAAACAAATGGCCCTCAATCCCTACGCGGTAAAGACGCTCGTATTGAGTTCCGGAGAGCGGTTGCCGGTGCTGATTGCTCTGGCCACGGGAGTCCCCCTATTCGAGCCGTCTATTTACGTGCTCAGCGAGATTCGCGCTACCAACAAAGCGAGCAATACGATTGACCAGGTCTTGCGGTCGATCATGGTATTGCAGCTATTCCTCGACTCGAGCTCAATTGATATTGAGCAGCGGATCCAACAGGGCGGAGTTTTTCGCCTGAGTGAACTTGATGAGCTTGTCCGGCACTGCAGGCGGCCTGTCGCTGATCAACTGAATTGCGATTCAATTTCCCCTTCCCATCAATCCGCTCGTAGAAGCGCCGCTGAAAGTGTGCGCCTTTTTCAACGAAAACTTGCACCAATAGAGGTGGCGGGCCATACCGCAGCTAACCGTATTCGGGTCATCCGGGACTATCTTGAATGGCTCGTGAGATACCACATGGCTCGGCATCAACCGGGTGCAACTGAGGCAGAGCGGCTTTGGAATGAGTGGACGTCTTGCAAGGATGCGTTGAACGCGCGACTGCCGCGCCACAAAGGTCGGAATACTATTGGGCAGCGGGAAGGGCTTAAGCCAGAGTTGGCGGAGAAACTCCTCAATGTTACGTCGCCAACATCACCTGAGAATCCCTGGAGGGGGGAGAACACACGCATTCGAAACGCTCTCCTAGTGCGCTGGTTTTACGAGCTTGGCCTACGGCGTGGCGAAGTTTTGAACGTGACGATTCCCGACATTAACTTTCAGTCGGAGGAGCTCACGGTTGTCAGGCGAGCAGACGATCCGCAAGACCCCCGAAAGGATCAGCCACTGGTAAAGACGCGTGACCGAAAGATTCCATTATCCCCAGGCCTTTGCAAGCTGACCCACGAATACATAGCCATCACACGCCGAGCCACTGAAGGTGCAAGGCGGCACCCATACCTATTCATCGCCATGTGCACCGGGGCGCCTCTGTCGCTCAGTGCTGTGAATGCTATTTTCGCCGAGCTTCGGAATACCTTCGATGGCGAGTTCGATGCTGTAACTCCGCATGTTCTGCGCCACACGTGGAACGACCGCTTCTCGGACATTATGGACAATGCGAAAGTCTCTGAAGCCGAAGAAGAGCGCATGCGATCGTTCTTGATGGGGTGGGCACCGACCTCGAAGACTTCTGTCAATTACACCCGTCGGCACGTCCGACTGAAAGCTCAGCAAGTGTCTTTGGCGATGCAAGCGAAGCAAGTAGACGGTATGTCGAGTGATGACTGAAAAACGAGCAATTACCCGTCAGTCGTTGGGCGATCTGACTCTGCCGCCTACTGTGAGGGCGCTCAGCGGAGCGGTGTTCGATCCGAGCGCCAAACGATGGGCGTTCCATGATGGCCTTCATTCAATCAGTGTGAATTTCGAAAGACTGAGAGGATGTGCGACTGATGAGTTAATCGCGGCAACGAAGTTTCCCTTGCTTTGGTATGCCGAAAACACGGAAGCGACGACTGTCGTCTCACAGTTTGACCTTATGAGGCGATTACTCGAATCGATATCGGATGCACAAGGAAAGCCAGTCAGCGTCATTGATGCGCCGCTGCTCGCTAACTTTCGAGCTTCCCTGACATCGGATACCGAGTGGAGGCTGGGGGCCTTAAGCGCCTTTATTAAAAAGTGGAATAGTTTGGGCGTGCCAGGCGTAACGAACGCTGCCGTGCGCTTTCTCAAAAGTATTCGCCTCAAAGGGAACCGCAAGGGCGCAGCAGTCCTGACTATGGATCCGCTCAAGGGGCCGCTTACGGATATTGAACGCTCGGCTACGCAAGCGGCACTTAACGATGCTTTTGCCGCCAAGAAGATCGCTCTGGATGACTATCTTTTGACGTGGCTTTGTTTGCTCTTGGGGCAGAGAAACATCCAGTTTGCGATGTTGAAAGTGTGTGATGTCGAAGAAATTGTGAAGGCTGATGGTAACCACGAGTATGTGCTTCGAGTGCCCAGGGTAAAGCAAGGCGGGGGCGAGGCGCGACGGGAGCAATTTAAGGCGCGATTGATAACCCCCAGCATCGGAAAATTGCTTATAGGCTACGCGAGCAGTGTTCGCGAACGATTCGGGCTTGACGAAAAATTCTCCATTGCGCCGTCGCAAGCGCCTTTGTTTCCTCAAAGGAAGGCGACGAAAAGGATTCGTCCAGGATTTCACCATCACACATCGCCTGATGAGATTGGCAGCAGAATCAGTTCGGTATTTGAAGCTCTACAGGTTTATTCAGAGAGGACCGGCGAGCCCATCAAGGTTACCTCTAAAAGGCTGCGACATACGATGGCTACGTCCGCGGCCAGAGAGGGACGCGGCGAGCTGATCATCGCTGAATTGCTAGATCACAGCGACACTCAAAATGTCGGAATCTATGTGAAGGCCACACCGGAAATCATTGAGCGGATCGATCGTGCTGTGGCGCTTCGAATGGCGCCGCTTGCTCATGCGTTTGCTGGTGTCGTCATTAGTGAGGAGTCGGCGGCGATCCGTGGCGGTGACCCAACGAGTCGGATTGTCGATCCTCGCTTTGACGAAACGATGAAGCCGATGGGGAACTGTGGTCGCGGCGGACCTTGTGGTTTTATGGCGCCTATCGCGTGCTACACCTGTAAAAACTTCCAAGCCTGGGTCGATGGTCCTCATGAAGCGGTGCTGGACTACCTGATGGTCGAGCGTGAACGTCTGATCGCAGTGGCAGATGCCCGCATCGCAGCAGTGAATGACCGAACGATTCTGGCCGTTGCCGAGGTGGTTGAGCTCATTCGTGAGAAGCGTGGGGAGACGAAGGATGCCTGACAGCCTCGTAGTGTTCACCCCCAGGGCAGAGCGGGATGCTGCAGAAAACTTGGGCGAGTTTATCGCGATGAGCCGGTCTCAACTGACCATTTTCGGTGCTGGTCTTAGTTTTAGCGATATGACATGGGATGTCACCGACACCACGCAGCTGAAGGCGCATGGTAAGAACCGGGTCCGCATCTGCTTCTCTACTCAAGAAACGGTAGACGCCATACTGCCAACTCAGATGGCTGAGCCGTTTGTGTCTTTTGCAAAAGCATACGTCCGCTACATGCAGGGTATGCGGCCAACGAAGAATCCTGCTTTTCGAGTCACTGCGCTGCGCGCCCTTGATGCGGCTTTTAGGAAGAGCGGTCATTTGATCCCGGTGATGATGGATGGCGACACGTTTAATCGAGCTGCGCGAATTATCGCTGAGCGCCTCTCAGGATCTACGGCCTATCGCGTAGGTTCTCAGCTCGAGTTGATTGCCTGGTTTATGTCAGAGCACCGTCTCACAGTGATTCCGCTATCGTGGCGTAGTCCTATCAATCGGCCGCTCGATACGGTTCGTGTGGGGCAGGAGTTTGACAAGCGCCGGAACGAAAAGATGCCATCTCAAGCCGCATTGGAAGCGCTTCCCAAGACGTTCTACATGGCGTCCCAACCTAATGACGTTATGTTCTCGTCGATTGCCGCGATTCTCTGCTCTGCGCCTGATCGCATCAATGAGGTGTTACTGCTTACCGAGAGCTGTGAGATTTATGACAAAACGTTAGGTGGTAAAGATGTCTACGGCCTGCGATGGCAGCCGGCAAAGGGGGCTGATCCAATGGTTAAATGGATCATTCCCTCAATGGCTCTCGTTGTCGCTGAGGCCGTTGCCAAAATCAGGCATTTGACGGAAGGCGCTCGACGTATTGCTCAATGGTACGAGTTGAACCCAGAAAAGCTTTATCTACCTCAGCATTTGGAATACCTGAGAAGCCAAGAGCTTTTGACAATGGATGAAGTTCAGCAAGTGATTTTGCTGGATGAGGGCGCGGCTTCATTTGCTCGACTTTGGTGCGCCGCAAATGATGTGTTGTTGATAAAAAACGGCCGCAGAGTTTGTGCGCGATTTGCTGATGTCGAAAGAGCCGCGATAGCTCTACTTCCAGCGGGATTCCCACTGCTAAACGCGGAGATGGGCCTTAAGTTTTCAGAGGCGCTGATAGTAGTGCGGCGTAATGAACTGCATTCTGCCAAAGGTACATTTGGCTGTGTCGTTGAACCGGTCACCATCAATCAGGTGAACACCGCACTCGGCACCAGAAGTGAACATGGCTTTGAGTCGATGTTTGGGCGCCTTGGTTTCACTGAGCCAGACGGCAGCCATATCCGAGTATCTACCCATCAGTTCCGTCACTACTTGAATACCTTGGCCCAGGCGGGGGGATGAGTCAGTTAGACATTGCGAAGTGGTCGGGGCGCGTGGATATTCGGCAGAATGAGGTTTATGACCATGTAAGCGCAGATCAAATGGTGGCGAAGATTCGCGCGTCCATTGGCGACGAATCTCAAATGTTCGGTCCGCTGGCAAATCTGCCGAAGAATATCCCTATTTCACGTGATGAGTTTGCACGACTTAAAATTCCTACAGCCCATACGACTGACTTTGGTTTTTGCGTCCATGACTACACGATGATGCCCTGTGACCGGCATGCCGACTGCATCAACTGCGGCGAGCACTTATGCGTGAAAGGCGATGAAGGCAAGACTATGAGGGTGAGGCGTCGGCTGGAAGATGCGAAGCAACTGCTCACACGTGCTGAGGAGGCAACGACACAGGGTTATTACGGCGCCGACCGCTGGATGGAGCACCACAAGAAGACGGTTCTGCGACTAACCCAACTTACAGAGATTTTCGATCATCCCTCAGTCGCGATTGGCTCTGTTATTCAGCTAGCGGATGTTCCGATCATTTCTTCGACGGGAGTGGAGCAAGCGCTGGAGGATCGAGCCGCATTGGATGGTTATTCGACGCTGAAGCGCTTGGCGCCGACTAACGCTAGCCGAATTAAGCGGAGCAAGCATGGCTAAAAGGCGAGCAAGAAACCTCGATGATCAGGCCATCGAACGCATTGTCGGTGTGTTGGATGGGTGGTCAGGCAAGCTTTCTTGGGATCTGCTCATTGAGGCGATTGAGAATCGCCTGGGTGTTCGTTACACGCGTCAGGCACTCGACAAGCACGCCCGGATTAAATCGGCATACCAGGCTACTAAGACGCGTCTTAGCAAGGTGCCTGGTTCGGAGTCCCTTCAAAAATTATCTACTGTAGAGGTTGGAGCGCTTACAGAACGTCTTAAGCGATTGGAGGCCGAGAACGCTCGCCTAAAAGTGGAGAACGAAAGTCTGCTCGAGCAATTCGTCACGTGGGCCTATAACGCATATTTGAAAGGGATGACGAAAGAGTATCTGAGCACGCCCCTTCCTCGAGTGGATAGAGAACTGACTAAACTTGCCCGCACAAAGAGGTTCGCAGGCGATAAGGGTTAAGTCAGATGCTTCCAAGCTCTTCCTGGACACGCTCGAACAGTTGCTCGATGGTCATTGATCTGTCGCGGAGTAAGTAACTGTGGACAAGGATCGACACGGGGTGCACCTCCATGACAGATGCAATTTCGCCGAGTTTGTCGATCGTTGGGCTCTTGAGGCCCCTTTCTAGCGTGCTGAGATAGGTTCGACTGCTTACGTTTGAAAAATCCTCCTGAGTCAATCCTTTGTGGGTTCTCATCTGTTTTAGAGCTTGGCCGAAGGCCTTTTTCAGTTCCATTTCGCCAATCTCGCAAAAGGAACGATAAGGCCTTGATGAGCTCTTTAGAGCTACAATCTATAGTGTTCATTGGCCGGAGCTAAGGCATGTTCAGAACACATTTACAGGCTGAGGTGAAGGGAGCCCTTGCGTTCGGTGATGGCCTGCAGGTTTGGCGCTATGTGGAGCAAAGTCTCCAATGCCCTTGGCTTTATGTGTGCTGTGCAGAGGCGTATGGGGAGGAAACCCTTCATAGCATGCTGCTGATCGCAGACATCTCGTTGTTCGAAGGACTGTTGGCCCAGCAGACCGAGGGGCTGCGCGTAGAGCGCGTGCTGCTCGTTAGCCCAAGGCATCTAAATCGGAGCTCTGATTGGCTGATGGAGGGACTCATAGAACTATGTGAGGCAATTGGTTCCTCGGGCGAGCACGTGGCCTATGTTTATAAGTTGGAGAGCGGGAGCACCTATTGGGACGGATATGTTCAGAATCAGCACCATACGGCTCTTCGAGTAATTTATGCTCGGAGGTGATTTTGCGAGATGGCTATGAGTTTAAACCAGCAGAATGAGGCGTCGATCCTTCGGCTAATTGATGCCATTGGTTCGCAGTGCCCACGACAGGTTTCTGAAAAGACGCTAGCAGACTTCGCAAAGCAGGTCTGGTATGGAGAGCTGGATCTGGCTCCTCTGCTTAGGGAGAGTTTGGTGCAGACAGGCGTCGCAGATGAGTCAAGGCGCCGCCTACTCTACGTTGTAGATAGGCTGACCTGCTACCCCTGCATGCTGCGTTCGAAGGCCGCTGAACTTAGGGCCTTTTTGAAGGAATGGGCTGGGCTGAAGCCAGTTCAACCAACTTCATATGCTGTCGGGTTAGCTTCCCGGCACATGCTGGATAAGAAGGCTTTTGAATGGGGTCTAGAAGAGGACATAACACCGCAGATGAAATTGGTGCTGAAGTATCAGACTCGTCACTATGCAGCATCCCTGGGGAAATTGACTGGATACTCCGAGCCCTAAGCTCCCCCGACCTTATCCGATTGCCCGCTGCTACGTTCTGATCCTCAACGCCTCGGTATACGGTACTCGTTCAGGCACAGTAGCTCATAAGGCAAATTTTGATAGGACACGTTTGCGGGGGTCAAGCTTCGAAAAGGTTAAGATGATCGGTAATCATGGCCAAATGCTATTTTTTTCCGATAACAGTAAGCTCAATACTCTGCAGGTACGCTCAAGGTGGTTAGGACGAGGATATGTCAAAAATTCAAGCGATAAGAGTTGAGGATCGACTGATCGAGCTGCTACCACAAGGTGTCGATCGTCTCGGTAGATTGTTTGAAATTGATAGCGTCAGTTTATTATTGGGGACCAATGGCTCGGGAAAGACGCGGATGTTGTTGTCCCTCGCGAATGCTGTTGGCTCTTCTCAAGATGACTCTGTCCAATTCTATTTTCAGGGCACTCCTAACGGAAACTACGAGCCCAGTGCCCCGTACAATAAAGATCTTTGTGCGATCTACTACTCAGCGTTGCCGTACAGGCGGAAGTTTGTCCGGAAGCCTGGGGTTATAAACGCATCTCCTAGCATTAAGCCTTATACTGATAGTCGAAGAATTGAGCAGTTGGGTGAAGTGGCCGAAGTGTTAAAAGTAGATACTCGGTTAATCGGTACTTTTGGGTATTCCAGAACTGTTTTTCGAGCGGTTCTCATTCCCGCTCTAAAGAGCTCTAGGGATATATTGTCATCAGAATTGGAGCGCACCATTTTTGATCTCAATAGCTTAGTGAATAAGCTTGATTCTGCAGAGTTGGATGACTATAAGGTTTTAGATGGTAAGCGAGAATCGATATTAAAACGGCTTGAGGAGCTTTTGGAGCAGGAGATAGACTTTCGGATTGGAGAGACCGATCGATGTTTATTTTTGTCGGCATTAGAGTATATGTATTCGAAAGACAAGCACTATGACGAAAAGTCAGCGGCGCTTGCGTTTTTAGTTCATGTGGGTCTCATCCTTGTCCCTTCGGATATATCATCGTTTAAAAAGTTAGAGAGTATAGTGGGTGGCACGAAGGTCGTGCTGGCCAATTATGCTTATAAGGAGGACTTTGATTGGAGTCAAAGAACTCACAGATTTCAAATTGACGGCATTAGCCAGTCGGAGATAGTTCGGCGGCATGAGACTCCTATAAAAATAGAGTGGTCAAATCTGAGTTCAGGGTTGCAGGCCTTAGTGGAGCAATTTTCATTAATCGATGAAGCGATAGGCAAGGCTGCTGCACAGGGGCGCATTTCTATCTTGTTATTGATTGATGAGGGTGACGCCTATTTGCATTTGGATTGGCAGCGTCGATATTTTTCTATGCTGAATAAATTTCTTGGTGGCCTCAAGCGAAAGCATAATCTACGAAGTTTACAATTGATTATGGCGACGCACTCTCCTTTGCTAGCAGCGGATATTCCGGGTGAACTGGTTACTAGCCTTGACTCTAGCTCCTCCATAAATTCATTTGCTGCACCTTTGGAGGAGGTCATTGCTGGGGCCTTTGGTTCTAACTCTCTAGGAGAATTTGCTGCTGGTAAAATTAATGAGATATATAAAAGGGCGCAAAGTGGAAAGACTACTGGCGAGGATCGCAATGTAGTGGAAGTTATTGGGGATGTGGCTATTAAATTAGCTCTAAGACGGAGTTTTCAAGAGTGATTATAAATATCTCTGATGTGTGGGATGACGCCGTAGCCCATCACTCAATATTTCTCAACGCTGAAATCGATAAAGGATTGCTTGCGTTAAGCGATTCATTTTTAGATGTTGCTATTTGTGAATTTGTCGAAACAAATAGAAGGGTAATAGTGGGTGGAACTCCGTTAGAGTTACCTGTGTGCATTGCAGATTATGAAAGTCGCTTTGGTGGTGGTTTTCTACGTGAATGTGCTTCTGAGAGGCTCAAAGATATTTTTGATTTTTCTGAGTTCTCAAAAAAATCCCAAAGGCCTTGGACGGCGTATCATCTTTGTCTTCAGGCAAAATACAAGATTTGTTGTTATTGTCATATGGTAAGCACCGGAACTTGCCTCCCTGATGAGGGGTTAAAGGGATACAGGCCACCGATTGATCATTACTATACGAAGTCAGATTATCCCTTTCTAGCGTTGACCCTCTCAAATTTTATACCATGTTGTGAAAAATGTAACGGCAGCCAGATGAAACACGCGGTCGATTTTGCAAAAAACATTCATTTAAATCCATTTGTTGATGAAGAGTCTATCGAGTTTGAGCTTCGTCCTATAGTAGTTGCTGAGGAGAAAGTTGCTGAAGCTCTTGCGTTAGCGCTACCTTCGACGAGTTACCGGTTGAGTGTCGAGGCTAGAAAAAATTATGCCGCGTCTAGTGCGTCAATCAATACTTTTCAGTTAAAGAGTCGTTACGAAGATTATTCTACTCAGGCATTTTATCTCGCAAGAAAAATGAAGGGCTACACCGCGCGCCAAGCTATGCTTGATGCGGCATTAGATTTTCCGCTTACGCTCAATGATCATCTAGAGTTTGAGCTGGATGCCTACAAAAGCTTTCCTTATGGAAAGGCAAGGGTGTGTATTGCAAAACAATATGGTGCAATACCAGAGTGACGAAACTTGTGCGCTTTTAATGATGCATATTTTTTAAGCAGACTTTCATAGTGGTGACGGCTAAATCGTTTTTCGGATTTTCAGTAAGTCATTAGATATCTGAAAATTATGTCTGCTGGCTACCGATAGGTAGCCAGCAGGTTTCGCGGCTCGGTTGTCATTCGAGAGTGTTTGAATCCTTCTGCGGTTCTTGAGGTGATTCCAAGAGCGGTTTGCGTCCGTTTAATTTGTCACGCTGCTCTTTCAGCGTAGGCCGCCCTTCAATAGCACGAAAAATGCGTTCCGTAATATTTTTCCATCCGGGCCAGTAATTATGGTCTCGAAACTGGTTCTCATCCCAAAAGTCCTCCCACCAGCAACTTTTCTCCTCATATCGAAGAATGTTAATGGGGTGGCGTTTTCCGGCTAACAGTGAAGAGTATGCGCTCTCGCTAACCAAGTAGCCTTCAACAAATACACTGCTACCGCCTTTACCTGTCCAGCGCTTGTACAGGCCTTGAAGTACAAGGCTAAGCGAGGCCAAACTTGACTCACCTCCTGCCCCAATGACTTCGCTAACATGGTATGGGGTTGAGAAGGTTTGGGAGTTCCAGTCAGAGAAACTTTTCACAAAAGCGAATTCTCCAGCTTCGCTTTTGTTGCGGATCAAGTGGATTTTTGGGGTCTCCCCCGCCTCAGATGGAGTTAGAAGCCAGTCCGGACCTAAAAAGGCATCTTCAGGTATGCGCGTATAAATGGAAGAATATGGGCTACCCTCGCCATGTAGGAGCCAGTCTTTTTTACACCCTAGCAGATCGGCAATTTGCGAGAGTTCCGTCAGCGACGGCTCTTCTTCCCCTGCGAACCAACGCTCAACATTCCCTGCGTGAGTCCACCCTAACGCTTCTGCGAGTCTAGAAGGCGTTGCCACTTTTGAAGGCCGTAATTCACTTATTTCAGTTTGCAGATAGCGTAGGCGCTGACCTATGGAGGCGGTTCTTGAATTACGTTCCTCGCCTGCAATTTGCGGTTGCACCCATGTACGTATAGCTTGCCGGGCCTCCGCCTCGAGGGAGCGATCATGGTGTTCAGCCAATCGACTCAAGGCGTTTAGGACCTCTGGTGGTAGATTCCGAACCGTTATTTTCCCAGCGGGGGCATCGCTATTGAACATCTTAGGGACCGGTAAACAAGAGATGGAATTCAAGCATAAAACAAAATGACCTCAAAATGCAGCATTTTGTTTTTATGCCGTGCTTCCGGTTTGTTCGCATGCCGTCGCAGCCCTCCCGCTTGATCAGGGCTACCTATGCATCGATATAGCCGGATTCGATCACACCGGTTCAGCGGTAGGCTGGCCCCAGCTCGGGTCGTGTTCGGGATTAGTCGACCACTACAACCGGTAGCTCACGCAGAAACGCAGCAAAATTGCGCCACGGATTCTCATAAAGGATAGGCGGCAGTTCGATCGGTGCTGGACGGTTTTTTCGGCGGTGCAGGGCCATTGCGGTAATTGGCATCGTGACTCCCCCCCCACATCATCCAGTGCCCTATCATTTCATCCAGCACAAGGCGCTAAAAATCACCAATTTTTAGGCGTTTTTAATTAAACTAATAGCTGGCGCAGTGCGCGGGCTTGGGAAAGTCCGCTCTGGACGATTACACAAGTCCGTAGGATTGCGACAAGAGAAAAAATAATCTAAAAGGACGAATCATGACTACATCTCAGCTGGGAAGACCTTTCAACTTCCCTGATCCACGAAATGTAACTGTTGGGAATCCAACATTTTTAGCTTCGAAAGAGCTTGTTGTAGCTATTTACAATCAGGCCAACCCGACAACTCAAGTCACAAATTATTGCCAGCGTGCTAAGGAATGGTTCATTGCCGAAGCATTCGCATCTGGCTGGTCGGACGCTTTAGAAACAGGAAATGGATTAGGGATCTTGCTACATTTGCAATTGAATATTCCTCAGATCCAGCAACAACAAGGTCTGCTCCCAAAAAATATCTAATCTTTAAAAAGCCACCTAACTCAGGTGGCTTTTTTAATTAACGATATTCCCGGACAAGGCAATTAATAAATCATAAAATGCCACTATCACTTTAAATCGTTTTAAATCAAATTTTTTATGCATCTAACTGTCGGCGCTGATTGAAAACTTACCCACACTGCCGATTGAAAAATGATCCAGAGCAGATTGCCGATTTGTCATCAGCAATTGTGGATTAGCGTAGCAGTTCTGTCCGATCTCAAAAGGTCGAAAGCCCCACCACATGTGCGCATGTGACAGGGCATTTTCCGATGGGGATTAAAATGGCTCATCGTCCTCAACTGCATCTTCTTCCTTACGCTTACGTTCTCGTGTCTTGATCTTTGTCTGGTCAGCCAGGGTGATTGACCGCCTGGATTTTGAATTCTTCAGGGTAACGTGGGTTGCTCATGGCACCTCCTAATTGGCCTTAGTTTAAGGCAAAGAGGTGTCTACGAAACCCGGAGCGATTCAAAGGATGAGTCGACCATTGAGGAGAACGAAGAGGTCTCAGCCATGCGCCGGCACCTCGACTTCCTTTTCGATGAGACAGCTGCTCAAAAGGGTTTACAGGTGTTGCTGATCGAGCACGCGTTCTTCGGTGACGACCCCCGGTACGTCAAGGCCACTCGTATGCGATGGAACAAGCAGTCAGAGGATGCTCTGATTCCTCGAAATTGGCCTACGCGACCAGACACTATTTGACAGGCCGAGAATGCGCCGTCATGCGGCGAACGCTTTGGTAGCCCATGCTGGGAATAGTCCCGTGGCTGGATCGCGGGTTTCCATCATGGCACAGTAGAACAAGTAATCGTTAATGATGAGATTCAACCCAATGATCATGAGCAACTGAAGCTCAACGACGACTGCGAGGTAAACAAGGATGGTGGACTTCAACAAACTCAGATCGCAGTCTCAGCGACCTGCACCGATAGATCCCCTGGAAATCTTCAGGCGCATGCCCAAGCCTCAGGGCATCAATGATCTGTATACCAGTCAAGCGGAGGTGCTGGAGGCATGGTTCGAGCGAAAGGATGAGCGTGACACGGTGGTCAAGCTCCACACCGGGGGCGGCAAGACTCTGGTTGGTCTGCTGATTGCTCAGTCGACCCTGAATGACCTCAAAGAGCCCGTTCTGTATCTGGCTCCGACCACTCAGTTAGTTAAACAGACCTTGGAGAAAGCGAAATCGTTGGGGATTCTCGCTGTCCCATATACCCGAGGTCAGCCCCTGCACGACGACTTTGTGAACGGCAAGGCTGTCATGGTCGCTTCCTACAACGCCCTATTCAACGGCCACAGTAAGTTTGGCGTTCGTGGGTTGAAAGCGCCCATTAGAGTGGGCGCCGTTATCCTTGATGACGCCCACGTAGCATTCTCTGTGGTGCGCGAATCGTTCACCCTTGAGGTTTCCTCTGCGGATGACAAGGAAACGTACGAGGCGCTGTGCACTTTGTTCCGTAATGCTTTTCGAGACATTGATCGACTAGGCACCTTTGACGATACCGTTTCAGGCCTCAACAGCGGCGTAGTTGAAGTGCCTTATTGGGCCTGGAATGAGCAGTTGGATACCGTAAGGGGAATGTTGCGACCCGACGGTGCGAACGTTCCTTATGCTTGGCCATTGCTGCGAGACAATCTGCATCTGTGCCATGCGCTGATCAGCGGCAAAGCCTTCACCATTACAAGTGTTCTGCCCCAGGTAAACAATTTCCCCACATTCGCTGATGCGCCCCGGCGTATCTACATGTCGGCGACCATCGCTGACGATAGCGAAATTGTCCGCACATTCGACGCCGATCCCCAGCTTGTAAACAACGCTTTGACCTCCAGGTCTCTCGCGGGGATCAGTGAGCGGATGATCCTGATCCCAAGCCTGATGCCGTTCGATTTCGATCCGCAACAGGTCGCTAAGTCAACGCTCAAGCAAGTGGCTGGGATGAACCTGGGGGCTGTTGCTTTGGTGCACGCCAACTATGCCGCGCAGGCATGGACTGACACTGCGCAGTTCGCGGAAGGCTCAGACCAGGTGGAGATTGCGATCGAGGCGTTGCAGTCGCGTAGAACCAATGGGCCATTCGTATTTGCCAATCGTTACGATGGAATCGATCTACCCGGTGACTCTTGCAGAGTCTTGGTGATGGAAGGGCTTCCCTCCGGCACGTCTGATTATGAGCTGTTACGTGCTGCGACCCTCTACGGTGGAGCTACCATCAGTCGCATGCTCGCTCAGCGCATTGAACAGGGAATCGGACGCGGAGCGCGTGGGGCTGGCGACCATTGCGTAGTCCTGCTGCTTGGCTCGGACTTAGCTGGCTGGATTGCCAAGGACGCGAACTTCAGGCTGCTCACGAGCGCGACTCGGGCACAGCTCGAAATGGGGTCGACGGTCAGTAAAGAAGTCAGTGATGTCAACGATTTGAACAATACAATCGCGCTCAGCATCAATCGGGACATCGGATGGATTGAGTACCATGCCGCAACCCTTGCGGAAAACGTTGGGCCAGAGGCGGCAGACCCGAAGCGGTTCAATACTGCCTCAACGGAACGCAAGGCCTTTAACCTGTGGGCCGATGGTTTTTATGACAAAGCTATCGAACGTTTGGATCAGGTAGCAGGTGCCCAAGGCGCGGTGGATGACCAGACACGTGGTTGGTTGTACCAATTGGCAGGCCGCATCGCGGAAAACTGGGGGCAAGCCGAGCGCAGTGACGAGCTCCAACGATCGGCATTTTCCGCGAACCGCAACCTTTTGCGTCCACGCACCGCTCCTCCCTACCGGCCCTTAGCGTCTCCCGGCGCACAAGGCGCAGCAATTGCTGTTCAGCTACGTGGATACCGGATCAGGCGCGGCCTGCTTCAACGCTTTGAGGAGGTGGTGTCCAAGTTGCACGGCGGCGCGTCTGCCAATCAGTTCGAGCAAGCGCTTGCAGAGCTTGGTAGCTTGATCGGGCTTACTACAGAGCGCCATGATGTCAGTGGGGAAGGGCCTGATGTGCTTTGGCTTCTCCCCAACAAGACTGCTCTGATCCTGGAAGCAAAAAGTCGCAAACAGGACAAAAATCCGTTGACCAAGGAGGAGCATGGTCAGCTTCTGGTCGCAGAACAGTGGTTTGTCCGAAACTACCCCGGCTACTCAAGTCATCGAGTGGTGGTGCACCCCAGTAACAAGGCAACCGCCGCAGCGTCAGCGAACGAGAGCTATGCGCTCACGCTTGATCGGTTGAACCAACTGGTTGCTGAGTCCCGGGTATTGCTAAAAGAGCTTTGTGAGTCTCAGTTGACCGACATCGAGCTTGAAGGGCAGTGTCAGCTTTCAATCGAGCACTCGCCGATACGGGCAGACAGATTGGTCAACTACTTGGTGCCTTTCGTGTATGCCCAGTAGCGTCCAGGCAAAGCGCGTCTGACATCTGGGTACGGCTGGCACAAGCTGCGTCAGCCGTGCATGTGTGCGCTAATTGAACCTGGCTTCTGATCGCTGCGGCTCCATTGCTTGAATGCAGTTGCCAAAACTCATTACGTCTATTGGAGCGCTGCAGGTGCTGGGCTAGAGTTTCAGGATCCATCGGCCCGGCGAATTATCTTAAGCTGTCACAAGGAAGAGGCTATGCAGATCCAGTACCTGGAGGTCGCGAATTTCCGCAAGCTCCTGTCCGTTCGAATCGACCTGGCAAGCACTACCACCCTATTGGTTGGGGCCAACAACAGTGGTAAGTCCTCCGCAATGTTGGCGTTGCGTAAATTCCTGCTCTCGAAATCGACTGCTTTTCGCCTCCAGGATTTAACGCTTGCTCACCTCACGATCATTAATGACATTGGTGCCGAGTGGGAAGAGGCTGACGAAACCTTCGAGATACCAGTGGCAAACCAGTGGACGCATTGGTTACCCACTCTCGATCTATGGGTGGAAGCCTCGAAAGGGGAGCTGCACTACATCAAGGATCTGATTCCCAATTTTGCCTGGAAAGGTGGCTGCGTCGGGATGCGTTTTCGACTTGAGCCCAAGGACATGGCCAAACTCTTCACCGATTACCGGAAAGAGCGTAACCGGGTCAAAACGCTGTTGCAGGAGATCTTGAGCAAGACCGAGGAAGGAAAAAAACCGCCCACGCTCTCACTTTGGCCGCAAAGCCTGCATGACTACCTCAACCGGCGCTTGGGGGCGATGTTCACCATACGCTGGTATCGTCTTGACCCGGCGCAGCTCTGCGACCCAGATCCCGAAACTCGTCATGCACGCCTGCAAGCACTGTCTGCGAATGCACTTGCGCTGGAGAGCAATCCGCTGACCGATCTCATACGTGTGCACGAGATCAATGCCCAGCGCGGATTCGGTGATAGCGCCGAGGAGTCCGTCACTGAGGGACGAGGTGGTTCAGGGAAAAAACTAACTGAGCAACTGCGTGCTTACTACAGTCGGCATCTCGATCCCGGAGACAGCCCTGATATTTCAGATTTGGAAGCGCTGACAGCCATTCAAGCTGCACAGTCGGCGTTCGATTCCCGACTAACCTCCAGTTTCGCTCCCGCCCTTGTAGAGGTCGCAGGTCTGGGCTATCCGAACACTACTGACCCGGCGATCAGGGTGGAAACCCGGCTTTCCCCTACGGACGGCATGAACCATGAAGCTGCGGTGCTGTTCGAGTTGGATTCAGTCGCAGGTGCACCTGGTGCTCCTCCCATGCGTCTGCCCGAAACATCCAACGGCCTCGGTTACCAGAACCTGATCTCGATGATTTTCCAGTTGATGGCATTTCGGGATGAGTGGCTGAGGAAGTACAAAAACACCGAGGAGCAGTCCGACGCCGGCATCGAGCCGATCCACCTTGTGCTGGTTGAGGAGCCAGAGGCTCATCTTCATGTCCAAGTGCAGCAGGCCTTTATCAAGCACGCGTATCACGTCCTATGTAATGACCCGCTTCTCAAGAAATACCCAAGGCTCAAAACACAGCTGGTGGTCAGCTCCCACTCCAGTCATGTTGCTCATGAGACGGATTATGCAAACCTTCGGTATTTCCGAAGGCTACCCGCAGGAATGGCCGGTGTGCCTATCCCAGTGTCCACCGTCTCTAACTTGAGCACCGTGTTTGGCGACAAAAACCGTCACAGGCAAACCAAGGAGTTCGTGACTCGTTACCTGCGGGCGCAGCATGCCGATCTCTTCTTCGCTGACGCAGTGATCTTGGTTGAAGGCGCTGCGGAGCGAATGATGTTGCCGCATTTTTTACGCAGTCAATTTCCGTTCCTTGATCGTTGCTACATTACCATCCTGGATATTGGAGGCAGTCACGCACATCGCCTAAGGCCATTAGTCGATGCGCTGGGAATTGTGACCCTGGTCATCACGGATTTGGACGCCGGACTGAAGAAAACAGCGGTACCCGTCAAGCGTAAGGCTAAACAAGAAACCAACAACCCCACCCTGCGTAGTTGGGTGACCGCCCTGGGAATAGGGCACGATGTCGACACACTGCTGGATCTGGATGGGGAGCAAAAATCGCAGCAGATAGACCATTTGTTTGCAATCCGCATTGCGTATCAGACACCCATCAACATCGTTCTGCCTAAGACTAAAGGTGAAGCCCAGGCGCTGCCCAACACGTTTGAGGACAGTCTGGTGCTGACCAATGTGCAGCACTTTGCAACGAAGCAGGGGCGGGGTCTGACCAAGGCTTTCGCCAAAGCGCTGCGTGATTGTGCAACTGCAGACGACCTAGGTAAGGCTTTGTTCGACGCTCTCAGGTCGGGTGACAAGGCGGAGTTCGCGCTACAGGTGCTTGGAGATCCCGACTTCGCCAAGGTTGCTGTTCCAGAGTACATCCGGGAAGGGCTCGTCTGGTTAGAGGAAAAGCTGCAAAAGAAGAGTAAGGAGCTCTTGATTGTCCCGACGGCCAGTGTCGAGGTGACTCCCGAATGAGTTCAATAAAGGATGTCGCCGATGAAGTTACGCTGAATGCGGATGACGTTATCCAGGAATGCCTGAACCTGGAGACGCCACGCAGCTTCTTCCTATACGCCGGTGCCGGCTCAGGTAAGACCCACTCACTCGTCGTAGCGGTGAAATCACTCAAGGAACGTGAGCGTCAACGCCTCACCTTTGAGGGGCGGCAAATAGCGATCATCACTTACACCAACGCAGCCTGTGAGGAAATCGCACGTCGCCTTGAGCACGATCCGCTGGTTGAGGTTTCAACCATTCATGCTTTTTCTTGGAAGATGATCAAGGGCTTCAACGACGATATTCGTGAATGGTTACGTATCAAACTTGCGAGCGACATCGCTGAATTGGACGACAGGCTCGGTCGGGCGAGAACAGTGAACAAGACGTCCCAGGCTAACCAGGCGAGCCGGGATAGCAAAGCTCGTCGTTTGGCGGCCCTAGATGAAATTCCTGAATTTACCTACAGTCCGACGGGAGATAACGTAAGTAGGCAATCGCTGAACCACAGTGAAGTCATCCAGATGGCTGCAGCGTTTTTACCTCAGCCGCCTTTACTCGATGTTATGGCGGATCGGCACCCGGTGCTGCTCATCGATGAAAGCCAAGATACGAATGGCGCGCTCATGGATGCATTTCTGAAAGCTCAGGCAGCGATTCCTGGGAGATTTTGCTTAGGACTGCTCGGCGACACGATGCAGCGTATCTATAACGACGGGAAGCCAGGGCTTGATGAGGCGATACCACCAGATTGGGCCAAGCCTGAAAAACGTATCAATCGCCGTTGTCCGATTCGAGTTGTCAAATTGATCAACGATATCCGCGCCGGCGCTGATGATCATCTGCAGATACCAAAGCCGGAAGCTGCCCAAGGTTCCGTACGTATGTTCTGCACCCGGCAAGCGCCCGGGCTGGATTTCAGCTTGGAAGACCAGATCGCTGAGCAAATGGTAGAGATCACGGGTGATGCTCAGTGGGCCACCGGCAGGGATGGCCGCAAGACGCTGATCCTAGAGCACAAGATGGCTGCCCGTCGGATGGGGTTTGAAGGCGTGTTCGCTCCGCTCTATGCAGTTGCACATCTGAATACCGCGCTGATGGACGGTACGCTACCCATCCTCAAGGTTTTCTTCGATGGGGTCGCTCCAATCGTCGCCGCAGCCCGTTCGGATGATTTCACGCTCATGGAGGCGGTGCGGCTGCGCTCTCCGTTGCTTGATCCTAAGCACCTGGAGGCGGCTGGCAACAATCAATTCGAGCTGCTGGAGTCTGCTGGAGTCGCGACCCATGCACTCTGCGAGGTGCTCAAAGATAACAATCCCTTGATTGAAGAGGTGGCTCAAATCCTCCAGAGTTCGGGTTTGCTTGCGCTGCCTGATCGACTCGTTGCTGCAATGGCTCAAGGTGCCACTGCAGACCGAGCACCAGAAACGTCCGATCGTGAGGCGCTTGAAATCCATGCTTATCGGGTTGTCCTGGGGCGTCGTTACTCAGAGATGGCGGCGTTCGCAGGCTACGCAAATGGCCTCTCGCCCTACGGTACCCACCAGGGAGTCAAAGGCCTGGAGTTTCCCCGGGTGATGGTCATCCTGAACGACGAAGAAGCCGGTGGCTTTCTGTTTAGCTATGAGAAATTGCTCGGTGTTACACCTGCCTCCGCCACAGATATGAAGAATGAGAGCGAGGGCAAAGACACCTCGCTATCACGCACACGTAGGCTCCTGTACGTCACCTGCAGTCGTGCAGAGGAGAGCTTGGCCATCGTGGTCTACAGCGCCCAGCCAGAGGTTGCGAGGGATAGAGTCATTGACGCTGGCTGGTTGACAGCCGAAGAGGTCATAGTGCTTTAAAGCAGCTCTTGAGGGAGCAGGTACAAGTGCTCAACCTTGCAACGCCGCCGATTGGGCGCAACGCCTACCAACGGCGGTGTTGGCCAAGGCCGGCTTAACCACGGCAGAGCTGGGTCTAGTCCTGGGCTGGGAGGCCCGCCCTTTCTGGTCTTAACCCTGGTGTTCGACTGGCTTCAGCATGGTAGAAAAGTGTAAACAACGATGTTTCAAAACCTGTTGACGTTTACGCTTTTTTGGACAGTGGTGCATACCTGATTTTCAATGCATTGACTCATAAGGAAAATCTGAGTTGTTGACGTTTTTTGGTGAATAGAACCGTTCTAATCGGTAACGTCTTCGCTGAAAGCCCCGCGAGCCATGCTCTCGGGGCTTTTTCTTTGCCCTCAACACTGATCCCAAGCCGCTTGGCGGCAAAGGTTCTGCCGCCGACGTTCAGGCGTCCGTCGCGGCGGCGCTGATCACCATCTGCTTGAAGCGTTGCAACACCGCCGAGCTGTCACCGACCCGCGTCGCCAAATGCAATGGCGCCACCAGGCTTTGGCAGTCCGTCAGTTCGCGATAAACAATGCCATCCCCCCTTAGCCGCTGCATGGACGCTGGCACGATGGAGACGCCAAGGCCCGCCGCCACCAGGCTCAATGTCGCGGTCATGCGCGGCGCTTCCTGGACCACCTGCGGGCTGAAACCCGCTTCACGGCAGGCCACCAGAATTGCGTCATACAAACCCAGCCCGACGCGACGCCGATAGAGCACGAAGGCTTCGGTGGCCAGTGCCGCCAGGGGCAGGGGAGTTGCGGCGTCGTTTGCCAGCGGGTGGTCGGTAGGCAGCGCCAGCAGCATCGGCTCCACCAGAATGGGCTGGTCCTGCAGCGTTTGACTGCCGCTGAGCGGCGAGCGGATAAACGCCGCGTCGAGTCTTTCATGGGCCAGCGCGTCCAGCAGCTCGCCGGTACCCGCTTCTTCCAGGGCCACCGAGACGCCGACAAACGTTTCGCGAAACACGCGCAAAACGCTGGGCACGAACGGGTGCAATGCCGCCGAACTGGTAAAACCGATAGCCAACCGACCACGCTCACCGCGGGCGGCGCGCCGCACGATATCGGCGACCCCATCGGCACGCGCCAAGACTTCTCGTGCTTCATCCAGCAACGCCAGGCCGGCATTCGTGGGGCGCACCCCGCGCGGCAAGCGCTCCATCAATGTCACGCCTAGCTCGGCCTCAAGGCTTTGCAGCATTCGGGTCAGCGGGGGTTGTTGCATGCCTAAGCGTTGCGCCGCGCGAGTGATATAGCCTTCCTCGGCAATCGCCACGAAGGCTCTGAGTTGGCGAAGTTCCAGCATAGGGATACTTTCAAGGTATGGGAGGTTGCCAATCCTGGCATTTGTTCTCATGGCTCACAAGATTTAGGCTGTGGCCACTCTCGAAAAGAAGGAAAGCCGTGATGACCTGGTCAGCCAAGCAATACACGATGTTTGAACAGCAGCGCACCCGCCCGGTTCGTGACCTGGTCGCGGCCATTCCAGATAGCCCGGTAAAAACCGCGGTCGACCTCGGTTGTGGCCCCGGTAACTCCACCGAGGTGCTGGCCGAGCGTTTCCCACAGGCGCATGTCACCGGCATGGACAGTTCCGGCGACATGCTGATCGATGCACGCAAACGCCTGAAAGTGAGAATTGGCCGACATCGGCACTTGGGTACCGGAGCAGCCATGTGATGTGATTCTGGCCAACGCTTCGCTGCAATGGCTGCCGGACCACGCCTCGCTGTATCCGCACTTGGTCAATCAGCTGACGCCCGGCGGCACCCTGGCCGTACAGACCCCCGACAACCTGGACGAGCCTGCCCACCGCTTGGCGCGCGAAGTTGCTGCCCAGGGCCCATGGGCGGCGAAGATCGGTTCGGTCAAACACAATGAACGGCACACGGCGAGCTATTACTACGAGCTGTTGAGCAAGCACTGCAGCACTGTCGATGTGTGGCGCACCACCTACCTCCACCCGCTGACGGATCACGGCGCCGTGGTGGAATGGTTCAAGGGGTCGGCATTACGGCCCTTTCTAGCACCGTTGACCGAGCGCGAAAAAGTCGCCTTCCTGCATGAATATCAGGCGCGGATTACCCAGGCGTATCCAGCACTGGGTGATGGCACTGTGTTGCTGCCGTTCCCTCGCCTTTTCATCATCGCGACTCGTTAAAGCTCGGTACACAAGTGGCGGTCATGCCGTCGCCGCTTGTGCCTTCAAGTACTCATCCGTCGACACCACTTCTGCGTAGGCAAAAGCCAGTGAAGCCATATAGGCCCCATGCACCTGGGCTGCCGGAATCACTTGCCCGTTAAATTCCAGGTCCCGTGTCGCACACGCGTCATGCAGCAGCGTGACCTTGTAGCCCAGGTCCGCCGCAGCCCGCACCACAGCGTCGATGCACATATGGCTCATGTTGCCCGCCACAACCACTTCGGTGATGGCCCGTTGCTCCAGCAACGCCCGCAGATCCGTCCCGCGAAACGCATTCACGAAGTGCTTGAGCACCACCGGTTCATTCGCCTCGTTCACGGCCTTGGCATGCAGGTGCGCGCCCTCGGAGCCCGGTGTGAAAAAGGGTGCGTCCTCGGAGGTGAACTCATGGCGCACGTGAATCACCACGTCGCCCTTCTGGCGAAAGGCCTGCAGCACCTGCGCTGCGTTGTCTGCCGCCGCGTCCACGCCGTCGAGCGGCCACTTGCCCGCAGGGAAGTAGTCGTTCTGAATGTCGATGAGGATGAGCGCTTGCTTGGCCATGGGTGATGTCTCGTTGCAGAGGAATGGGCCCGGTATCTTAGCTGGCGCCAGCCACAGCGGCTGAGGGAATCGTGCAGAACGCCGCCTGTTCAACCGCCTGTCGTGCAGAATAAGACAGGCCAACTGCCATCGCTTTTTAAGCAACTGATTGATTTAAAGACGCTCTTTTCTGAAACCGCCTTGGCCTGATCCCTGCAACCATTCATGTACACACATGGCGGGATAGCCAAGGGGGACGCATGACCCCGACTCAACGCAAGAAGCTGGTGGTTGCTCATTCCACGCGAGCGGGCGCGCCGCAGCACGAGGTTGAAACCAACCGCGCGCTGGCGCGGTGGCTGGCACAGATTCTGGGGCTGAAATTCGGCGGCAGTTACGACCCGCAGCAACATGCCGGGCGTGACGTGTACGTGCTGCCAACGCAAACCCTGGTGGGCGCCGCCCAGGCGCTGGCGCTGAAGGTAAAAGGCCCAGAGGATGTGTGGGGCGGTTACGTCGACTACGATTTCATCTGCACCAAAGCCATCACCCATGGCCTGTTGAGCCCCGAAGCGAAAGCGCCGGAAGGCTGGTCGCCGGCGTTTGCCGAGCGGGTGCGCCCGGTCGTCCTTGATGGCCTTAGCGTCTTTGCCCTTGAAGATGCATTGCCCGCCGCCACGCGCTTGCTTTACAGCGGGCCTATCCGCCTGAAGCCCGTGCATGCCTGCGCCGGTCGGGGGCAGGAAGTTATCCACAGTCTCGACGAGTTCGAAGCGCTGCTGGCGCGGCCCGACGTGGCAACGCTCTTTACCGAAGGCGTGGTGCTCGAGCAGGACTTGCACGAGGTGATCACCCACAGCGTGGGTCAGAGTTTTATCGGCGGTCACGTCATCAGCTATTGCGGCGAGCAGTACCTCACTGAAGACGGGCAGGGCGAAGCGGTCTACGGCGGCTCCGACTTACTCGTCGTGCCTGGCTCCTACGCAGACCTGTTGAAGCTCGACCTGCCCGACGATGTGCGCGAGGCCATCGAACAAGCCCAGGTTTTCGACACCGCCGCCGATGAGGCCTACCCTGGTTTCTATGCCTCGCGCCGCAACTACGACATTGCCCAAGGCCTGGACAGTGACGGCCAACGCCGCAGCGGCGTGCTCGAACAATCCTGGCGCATGGGCGGCGCCAGCAGCGCGGAAGTCGCGGCGCTGCAAAGCTTCATCAATAACCCGAGCCTGCGCGCCATCCACGTTTCATCGGTGGAAACCTACGTGGACCAACCGCTGCCGGCGGATGCCATCGAGGTGTACCGCGGCCCTGCAGACAACAGCGACTTTCTTCTCAAGTACGTGACGGTTAAATCTTATGACGGCTAGAAGTGAAAGCATTGCGATCGACATCGACGACGAGCAAATGAGCGGGACATTCCTGAGCCCCAAATCCAAAGTGCCAGGCGTGTTGTTTGTGCACGGCTGGGGCGGTAGCCAGGAGCGCGACCTTGAGCGCGCCAAAGGCATTGCCGGCCTGGGCTGCGTATGCCTGACCTTTGATTTGCGCGGCCACGCCGGCACTGGTATTCCGTTGTCGCGCGTTACCCGCGAAGACAACCTGCGCGACTTGCTGGCGGCCTACGACCGCTTGCTGTCGCACCCGGCCATCGACACCTCGGCCGTGGCGGTGGTGGGCACCAGTTATGGGGGTTACCTGGCGGCGATCCTCACCTCACTGCGCCCGGTGCGCTGGCTGGCGCTGCGCGTGCCGGCGCTGTACCGCGACCAGGAATGGCTCAAGCCCAAGCGCGACCTGGATAAGGCCGACCTGATGGATTACCGCAGCACGCTGGTACACGCCGAAACCAATCGCGCCCTGCATGCCTGCGCGCAATTCACCGGCGATGTGCTGATCGTCGAGTCGCAGACCGACGATCACGTGCCGCATGCCACCATCATGAGCTACCGCGCGGCGTGCCAGCAGACACATTCGTTGACCCACCGCATCATCGACGGCGCCGATCACTCGTTGAGTGATCCGGTGTCTCAGCAGGCCTACACCTCAATCCTGGTGGACTGGATTACCGAGATGGTAGTGGGCGAGCGGTTGAGCATCATCCAGGCCCGATAAAGCGTTGCCCTCTCAAGCGCCATCGCGGGCAATCCCGCTCCCACAGTGGAATGCATTCCCAATGTGGGAGCGGGCTTGCCCGCGATGGCGCCGGTCCTGCCAACACTGCATCAGGCCGGTGTCTTTTTAACCCGCAACGCCTTGGCCTTAGCCTCAACGGCGAGGTACATCACCAATGCAATCAGCAGCGGCAAAATAAAGTAGACCGCGCGGTAGGCAATCAACCCGGCAAGCAAGCTGCCGCGCGACGCCTCGTGCTGCAGCAAGCCGATAAACACCGCCTCCAGCACCCCAAGCCCCGCCGGGATATGCGTAACCACGCCGGCAATCGCGCTGATCAGCAACACGCCCAACACCAGTGGATAGTCCAGCTTGGCCGGCAACAAGGTGAAGATCACCGCCGCCATCAGTGACCAGTTCAGCGCGCCCATTGCCAGCTGTAAACAGGCCATGCGCAGCGACGGCAGGTTGATCTCGATGCCTTTGATCGACCACGCGCGCTTTGTTGAAAACCGGCAGGCTGCCAGGTAGCCGAGGCTGACCAACACCAGCAACACACCTATGCCTTGCAAGGCCAGGGTGCTGACTTTCCACCCGGGCGGCATCGTCACCAAACCGCTGCTGAACACCACACCGGCCAGCGCCATATAGCCGAACCAATTGGTGGCCAGGCTCAGCCCAAGAATCTTGGCGATATTGCCGGTGCTTACCCCGAGCCGCGAATACAGCCGGTAACGCATGGCTATCCCGCCGACCCACGCGCTCAGGTTGAGGTTGAACGCGTAGCTGATGATTCCCACCGGCAGGATTTGCTTCCAACCCAGCGGTTGGCGGATGTAGGTGCGGCCGATGAGGTCGAAACTGGCGTAGACGAGAAAACTGCACAGGGTCAACGCGCTGGCGATCAACAACGTGCGCAGCTTGAAGTCGCCGAGCGTCTGCAGCACTTCGCTCCAGTCGATGCGCCGCGCGAGCAGGGTGAACAGCGCGATCAACACCAGGAAGAAGACGACGGTCAGCGGCTTCTTCCAGCGTTTGAGTCGTGAACCACCGGCTTCAGAGGTCATGGGCCTGGCTCTCGAAGGGTTTCAAACGCGGTTTATGCGCGGGCAGCCAGCCCATCAGCGCGGGGAAGTGGCGCATCACATGAAACACCAAAAAACCCACGGTCAACCGCCATAACCACAGGCGTGGCTTGCGGTTTTCCGGCATGGTCTGGCAGTGCTCGCGGGCGAGCAGTTCCAGGCGTTCGTACAGCTGCTGGTTGAACGCGCGGTCGCGAATCAACACGTTGGCTTCCAGGTTCAGGGACAGGCTCAATGGGTCCAGGTTGCTTGAGCCTACGGTGCTCCACTCGTCGTCCACCAACGCGACTTTGCCGTGTAGCGGGCGCTGGCAATACTCATGGATCACCACGCCGTCCTTGAGCAAATAGTCATAAAGCATGCGCGCCGCCAGCTTGGCCAACAGCACGTCGGGCTGGCCTTGCATGATCAGCTGCACGTGCACGCCACGGCGCGCGGCATTGCGAATCTCGCGCAGCAGGCGGTAGCCGGGGAAGAAGTAGGCGTTGGCAATCACCACGCGTTTTTGCGCCTTGCTCAAGGCGTGGATATAGGCCTCTTCGATATCGTCGCGGTGTTGCACGTTGTCGCGGTAAATCAAACGTACCAGGCCGTCCTCATTGGCCGTTGTCCACGGTGTCGGCCGTTGCTGGCGCCGTCGCCAGCCGCGCCGCGTGCGCACCTGGCGGCCGCTTTGGGCCAGGGCGAAATGATGCAGGTCGGCGACCGCAGGGCCGGTCACGCGCACGGCATAATCCTGCTTGGCTTCGGGGCCGAAATCGCCCAGATGGTCGGCAGAAAAATTGATCCCGCCGATAAACGCCACGGTAGCGTCCACCACCACGATCTTGCGGTGCAGGCGACGGAACCAGTTGGTGCGAATCCCCAGCGTTTTCGACGCCGGGTCAAACATCTGCACCAGCACGCCAGCCTCGGCCAGCTCACCGAGAAACGCTGGGCTCAGCTCGCCGCAGCCAAACCCGTCGAGGCTGGCCACCACCTTGACGCCGCGCTGCGCCGCCTCAATCAGGATGCCTTTGAGCTCATGGCCGACCTTGTCTTCGAACAGAATAAAGGTCTCCAGCAGGATCTCCCGCTGGGCCTCGCGCATCGCGTCGAAGACCCTGGGGAAGTAAGCTTCGCCGTTCTCCAGCAACTCAAGACGGTTGCCACTCTGCCAGCCGTAATCGACATCACGCGCCTTGGCGTCATCGGGCGGCTGGTCGGTGGCAATGTGCTCTACCGCGACGGTCATAACTCGATCTCCACCGACAATGGCACATGGTCTGACAGATGCGACCACGGCCGGGTAGTCAGTACCTTGGGGTTGTGAATTTTCAGGTTGCGCACATAGATGCGGTCCAGCGGTAACAGCGGCAGGCGCGCCGGAAACGTGCGCGCGTGCTTGCCCGTGGCTTCAACAAACACTTCTTTGAGACCGCTCTGGCTCAGGTCGGCCTTCTGGCGCCAGTCATTGAAATCACCGGCCACCACCAGCGGCGCGTCGGCCGGGATTTCGCTGATGCGCTGTTCCAGCAAACGCAATTGCTGCTGACGATGCACCTCGCGCAGGCCCAAGTGCATGCAGATCGCATGCACCTCTTGGCCCGTGCCGGGCAGGCGCAATACGCAATGCAGCAGCCCGCGGCTTTCATGGCCGCTTTGCGAGATGTCGAGGTTGTCGTAGCGCACGATCTGGAATTTGGACAACAACGCGTTGCCGTGGTCGCCATGCGGGTAGACCGCGTTGCGCCCGTAAGCGAACTGCGGCCAGATGCTGTCGGCCAGGAACTCGTATTGCGGCATCTTCGGCCAGTCCTGGTAGCGCTGGGGATGGCGTTCGTGAGTGCCGTGGATTTCCTGTAAAAACACCATGTCGGCGCCCACGCTGCGCACCGCCTCACGCAGCTCGGGCAGGATGAAGCGGCGGTTCAGCGCGGTGAAACCCTTGTGGATGTTGACCGTCAGCACTTTGAAGCGAGTGATGGCAGTGGTGGGCGTGGCGGGGATCAATTCCGGATGGGTCATGGCAGCACTCCGGGTTCCGGCAACTTGCCGGGCTCGGTGGCCAAGTGTTTATCCAGCTCGAAGCGCTGCAACAGTTGGCGCGCATCGAAGGGCGCGCGCACTTTGATGTCGTTGTCGAAATAGCAAAAAATATCGCGTTGCTTGCGCGCGCGTGGCGTGCGTTTCGGGTCGACCAACTGCGCATCCGCCGGTTGTTTGCCCTGGCGCCAGCGATCGATGCGGTCGCCCCAACGCTTGATTGCCTCGGCGGTGTAGCCGCTGGCGTAGAGCTTTTTGTCACCGTGCAGGCGCAGGTACAGGAAGTTGGCGGTGACGTCTTCGATATACGGCCACTTGCCGGCGGTATCGGCGACCACCAGTGCCACGCCGTGCTTGTCCAGCATCTGCACAAACTCCGGTACTGCAAAACTCTTGTGGCGAATTTCCACCGCATGGCGCAACGGCTTTTTGCCATGGGCTTGCATGCTCGCCTTGCCGTTCAGGCGCGGCTCGTGCTCGCGGGCGAGGGCGGCGGCCTGTTGGGTGTCGGTGGGGAGTTGCTGAAGAAAGGCTTCAAACAGCGGCGGGTCGAATGTGAAGCTGGGCGGGAATTGCCAGAGAATTGGCCCGAGCTTTTCTTTCAGTTCCAGCACCCCGGAAGCAAAGAAATTGGCCATCGGTTTGTGCACATCGCGCAAGCGCAGAATGTGGGTGATATAGCGCGGTGCCTTCACGCTGAACATGAAATTATCAGGCGTGTCGGCGTACCACTCGGCATAACGCTTGGGTGTTTGCAGGGCGTAAAACGAGCCGTTGATTTCGATGCTGTTGACGGCGCGTGACGCAAATTGCAATTCGCGTTTCTGGGTCAGGCCCTCGGGGTAGAAATCCCCCCGCCAGGGCGTGTAGCGCCAGCCGGAAATGCCGATGTGAATCGCCGCCATAATTGCTCCCGTGGATGTAGGGTCAAGTGACCTCCGTTTTGGGATGACTGCGGTTTTTGTCGGAAAGTTTCGCCGTTCCTACAGACGGTACAAGGTAAAGAATGTGGGCGCGGGCTGCCTGCGATAGCGGTAGGTTAGGCGATGAATGCGACGCTGGCGTACCGCAATCGCGGCAAGCCAGCGCCCATATTGGATGTGTGGCGTGCTGAATCAGTGTCCGACTACCGTGCGCGTCGAGCTGTCGGCATACACCGGCCCCAACCGGTCCAGTCGGCCGCTCCACGCCGTCAGTGCCAGGGCCACCAACACCACTGAGCCGCCGATCCACGCGGTGTGGATCAAGCCCATGTGCGCCACGATCAAGCCCCCAGCCCAGGCGCCGCCGGCGATTCCGAGGTTGAACGCCGCAATGTTCAAGCCCGACGCCACATCCACCGCCTGCGGGGTGTGACGTTCAGCCTGACGCACCACGTACACCTGCAGGCCCGGCACATTGCCGAAGGCGACCGCGCCCCACACCAGCACGGTGGCCAGCGCCAGCCAGGGGTTGCTGGCGGTCAGGGTGAGGATGAACAGCACCGCCGCGAGCAGGGCGAAGATGATTTTCAACGCGCTGATCGGGCCGCGTTTATCGGCCAGCTTGCCGCCCCAGATATTCCCCGCCGCCACCGAGATGCCGTACACCAGCAGCACCAGGCTGACGGTGCCGGCGCTGAAGCCGGAAATGTCCTGAAGGATCGGCGCCAGAAAGGTAAACGCGATGAACGAGCCGCCGTAGCCGATGGCGGTCATGGCGTACACAAGCAGCAAGCGTGGCTGCTTGAGCACTTGCAGTTGTTGCAGCAACGAGGCGGGTTTGCTGTGGGCGATGCTGTTCGGCACATAGATCAGGCTGCCGATAAACGCGATCACCCCCAGGGCCGAGACAGCGAGGAACGTTTCCCGCCAGCCGAAGTGCTGGCCGATAAACGTGCCCAGTGGCACGCCGGTGACCAGTGCAACGGTCAAGCCGGTAAACATGATCGCAATCGCGCTGGCGGCTTTCTCCTTGGGCACCAGGCTGGTGGCGATGGTCGAGCCAATCGAGAAAAACACCCCGTGGGCCAGGCCGGTGACGATTCGCGCCAGCACCAGCGATTCATAACTCGGCGCCTGCCAGGCCAACAGGTTGCCAAGGGTGAACAGCACCATCAGCGACAACAGCAGTAGTTTGCGCGGCACCTTGCCGGTGAGGGCGGTGAGCACCGGCGCGCCAATGGCAACGCCCAAGGCGTACAGGCTGACCAGCAAGCCGGCGGACGGCAGGTCGACGCCCAGGTCGGCGCCGATGGTGGGTAACAGGCCAACGATGACGAACTCGGTCGTCCCGATGGCAAAAGCGCTGAGGGTCAGCGCGAGCAAGGCAATGGGCATGGCTGCAACTCCGATGGCTGTGATTCTGGAGCGCAGTGTCGGGATTTGGCCTGTGCGGAAAAAGACAGGGATCGGCATTTGATAGTTGACCGGTACGCAAAGATGCCCAATGGCGGGGAACGATCAAGGCTCAAACCCGTCAGTTCCTTACAGACCCTGCTGATGGAGCCCGGTGTTTTGCTGAATTTAAAGACTGTATTACTGCTTGGTGCGCTGCTGCTGTGTGGCAATGGCGCACTGCAAGCTGCTACGTCTGCGGCCGCCGCAGCGCCGGCCACGCCTGCCGCAGCGGCTGAACCGGCCAAACCGGAGTTGCTGGTCGAGGGCGGCTTGCTGGGCGCCATCAGTTCCAGCATTGACGATGTACAAGACAAGCTCGACCTCAACCAGAACCTCATCGACGCCTGGCGCTTGCGTGCCGATCGCGCGGCGGATGAGGTGGGGCGCCTGGTCGACCAGACGGCTGAACGCTCGCCGTGGAGCGTGGCCGGCGACTTCCTGCTGCTGTCCGGCGTCTGGGTTGGCGCCTTTGCGGTGTTGACCCTGCTGGGGCACTTTGTTGTGCAGCGCTTGAGTCGGCGGCATTTCGTCGAACGACGCGAACGCTTGCTGGCAGTCTTGGGGTATGTGGTGCCCTACACCATCCCCGCGCTCATCTGTCTGCCGCTGACCCTCTACGTCAGCCACTTCCTGGCCTCGTCGGTGGGTCGCGCGCTGGCGCTGTGTTTTGCCTACGCCACCAGCAGCGGCATCTTTTCCACGTCGATGTTGCTGTGCGTGATCGTCATGTTCAATCTCGGCCACAAGCGCCCGGCCGTGCAGATCATTCGCAACTACTGCCCCAAGCCGCTGTTTCTGATCGGCTTCCTGGCCGCCCTCAGCGACGCGCTGACCAGCCCGCAGATCGCCCGGCAGTTGGGTGGCAATATCACCAGCAGCATCGCGGTTTTCACCGGCCTGTTCGCGGCGGTGATTTTCGGTGTATTGGTGGTGCGCCTGCGCCGGCCGGTGGCGCATTTGATCCGCAATCGGCCACTGGCCCAGCGCCTCAAACACCCTGCGCTGCAGCAATCGCTGCGAGTGTTTTCCGGGCTGTGGTACTGGCCGATTCTGTTGATGGTGCTGGTCTCGGCGATCAACCTGATCGGTGCCGGCGACGATAACCAGAAGGCGCTGCGCTGTGCGCTGTTCACCACGATCTTGCTGATCGGCACGGTGTTTCTCAGCACGGTGCTGCAACACCTGTTCAAGTCCCGCAGCCAGGTGGCGATCCAGCGCAGCAGCGCCTACAAGGAGCGCTTCCTGAGCCTGTTGCACGCGATCTTGCGCATCGCCATGGCCATCGCGTTTATCGAAATTCTGGGGCGTATCTGGGGCATCTCGCTGTTCGAATTTGCCCAGCGCAACTCGGTGGGCCGCGCGATCAGCGACTCCCTGAGCAGCATCGGCCTGATCCTGCTGATGACCTGGCTGTTCTGGGTGGTGCTCGACACCGCGATTCAGGAAGCGCTGAAACCGCCGGTCAATAAACGCTCCAGCCGTCAGCCGAGTACGCGGGTCAAAACCATCCTGCCGCTGCTGCGTAACGCGGTGAAAATCATTCTGGTGGTGATCTGCGCGATCACCACCATGGCCAACCTTGGCATCAACGTTGCGCCGCTGCTGGCCGGTGCCGGTGTGGTTGGTCTGGCCATCGGTTTTGGCTCGCAGCAATTGGTGCAGGACGTGATCACTGGCCTGTTCATTATCATCGAGGACACGCTGTCCATCGGCGATTGGGTCGTGCTCGACTCCGGCCACGCCGGTACCGTCGAAGGCCTGACCATCCGCACGTTGCGCCTGCGTGACGGCAAGGGTTTTGTGCACTCGGTGCCGTTCGGGCAGATCAAGGCGGTCACCAACCAGTCGCGGCAATTTGCCTATGCGTTCTTCTCGGTGCAGTTCACCTACGACACCGATGTGGACAAGGCCGTGGACCTGATCCGCGAGGCCGGGCAATCGATTCGCGATGACGTGTTCCTCAAGTACAACCTGCAAGGGCCGCTGGAGGTGTTTGGCGTCGACAAGATGGACCTCAACGGCGTGGTGCTGACCGCGCAGTTCCGCACGGTGTCGGGCGGGCAATACGCGGTGAGCCGCGCGTTCAACCAGCGCTTGAAAAAGCTTGTGGATAACTGTGATGAGGTGCACTTCGCGCAAACTTATCCACAGCAGGTCTTGCTGCCCAAGCGCACGGCGCAGGTGGATGAGCCGGATGAGGAAGCGCCGGCTTCGGTGGTGTTGACCGAGCAGCCGCGTACCCAGTGAGGGAAGGTGTCTGGGCTGGCCCCATCGCGGGCAAGCCCGGCTCCCACCTTTTGACCGTGTGAACCCGTTCAATGTGGGAGCTGGCTTGCCTGCGATGAGGCCCTTGAAGTCACTGCGACTTAATGCCTGATCAACTTCTCCTGCACCGCCAACTGATCCACCTCCACCCATATCTGCTGCTTGCCGCCGACCATCACCGCCGCGGGCAGCCCGTCGCGGTACACCACCCGATTGCCACTCACCGCCGGCACTTTACTGCCCGGCAGCAGCGTGCCCACCAGGTTCAGCGGATCAGCCCCGCACACCGCAATCAAACTGCCGTCATGCGGCCGGCGGCGGACTTCGCGCAATGACGCAATTGCCTCCGGCAACGCAAACTGCTCGCCCGCCAGCCCACTGACGAACCGCCCGCCGCGGATCTCCCCGCGCGCTTCGAGCCGATGGAAAGTACGCAGCAATTCGCGCCAGCTCGGCAGCCAATCCGCCTCACGCTCCAGCAACCGCCAGAACACCACGCCATAGCGGCGCAGCAAGGTCATCGCCACATGCTCCAGCGTCTCGGCCGAGTGTGGCCCGGCGGCGCTCGGTGAACGGCGCAACAAAGCCCAGCGCCCGGCGTCGTCCATGCCGCCGATAAACGCCCCGCGTCCGCGCCGGCTGCTGCGCGCCTGGCGTTTGCTGGCGGGTGTGGTCAGCGCGCGCAGGCCGGCGAAGCTGTCGGCATTCACCAGCCCTGCGCCCACCAGTTCCTGCAGCGCCGTCTCCAGTTCGCTGCGCAGCAGATGGGCTTCGTGCACCAGTTCGTCGAAAAACAGCGCGCCATGTTCACGCAGCGCCACGTGGACTTTCTGCGCCTTGGGCGACAGCGTGGTGCTGTCGGTCATCTCGGTCAGCCCGCTCCACAGCGGCACTTGGCTGCGCGGCAGCAACACCACCGGTGTGCTGCGCAGGGCCATCGCGCCAGCCTTGTTGCTCAGCCGCGTCCACACCAGCTTGCCGCTGCGGCACAGGTCGTCGAGCCAGGTGGATGAGTAATCCTTCAGGCGCGCGCTCAGCAGGTCAGTGTCCCAGGCCGAGGTGGCGGCGGCGTAGCCCTCAAACTGCGCGACAATCTGAGGCAACATGGCGCTGCCCTGGCCGCGTGTGCCCTCGGACAGGTGCTGCCAATCGAACAGAAAACGCATGAAATCCTGCAGCGCCACGGGCTCGATTTCCCGGCGCAGGCGCTTGACCGTGTAGCGATGAATGCGCGCGAGCAAATGCCGTTCGCACCACTGTTCTTCGCTGGCGCCAGGGCTGAAACGGCCGCGCAGCACGTAGCCTTCCTGCTCCAGGCGAGCGAGTGCCTGGGTTACGTCTGCCACCGGCAGGGCCAACGGCGCGGCGATCTCGATCAGGCTCAGCGGGCCGAACCCGCCGAGGCGGGCGCGCAGCACTTCGACCAGCGCATCATCAGTGGTCCAGGGTTCATCGAAGCCCGGCAGCAACGGCAAGTCGTTGGGATAAATAGCCTGCAAACAGCTCAAGCGTTCCACCGCCACCCACAGGCCATTGCTCAATGCATAGGCGCGCCCACCCTTGGCCAAGGCCTGCAGCCACTCGGCCCATTGCGGCGTGACCTCATGAGTGGCAATGCAGGCCAGGCTCATCAGCGCTTCGTGCATTTCGTCCAGGCCATTGGGCGCCGGCCAGGCTTCCTCGCGCACGCCGGCGATGGCCTCGGCATCCAGCGCGCCGAGGTCGTCGGTGCTGTGCGGGTCGCTCCAGCGCCGGTTGAGCACGGCTTGGGTACGGCGTTCCTCCAAGGGGGCATCGTCGAGAAAGGTGTAGGGGCGCGCGCTGAGAATTTCCGCGGCCATGGGCGAGGGCGCCGGCAGGTCACGGCTGATCAGCCGCACTTCGCCGCTTTCCATGCGCCGCAGCAGCGCCAGCCAGGCGTTGCTGTCCATGGCGTCGTGCAAGCAGTCGTCGAGGGTCTGCTCCACCAAGGGGTGCTCGGGCACTTCGCGCTCGCCGGCGAGGTTTTCCAGGCAGGCGATCTGGTCGGGAAACACGTTGGCGATCAGGTCTTCGCTTTTCATGCGCTGGATCTGCGGCGCCACTTTGCGCCCGCCGGTATAACGCGGCAACGCCAGTGCCACACCGGCGTTCCAGCGCCAGCGCACGCCAAACAGCGGCGCGTCCAGCACAGCCTGGATCAGGACGTGCTCGGCACTGTTGCTGTTCAGATACCGCCACACGTCATCCAGCTCGAAACTGTGGCTGGTCGACAGCGACAGCACGATTGCATTTTCACTGGCCGCCGCCTGCAATTCGACATTGAACGTGCGGCAAAAACGCTTGCGCAACGCCAGGCCCCAGGCGCGATTGATACGGCTGCCAAACGGCGTGTGAATGATCAGTTGGGTGCCGCCGGACTCGTCGAAAAACCGCTCCATGATCAACGTGTCCTGGGACGGCAGCGCGCTCAGGGCCAGGCGTGCGCGGGCCAGGTAATCGAGGATCTGCTCGGCGCTGGCGTGGTTCAGGCCAAGGGTGCCGGTGAGCCAGTCGAGGGCCGCTTGCAAGTCGCCGGGGGTGGCGCTGAGCAGCGCGTCGAGCTGGCCTTGAAACCGCGCCACCGCCGCCGACAATTCGTTGCTGCGCCCCGGCGCCTCGCCCAGCCAGAACGGAATGGTCGGCGGCTGGCCATGGGCGTCCTCAACCCGCACCTTGCCGGCTTCGACCCGCAAAATTCTGTAGGACGTATTACCGAGCTGGAAGATATCCCCAGCGATGCTTTCCACCGCGAAGTCTTCGTTGACGCTGCCGATGTTCAGGCTCTGCGGCTCCAGCAGCACGCTGTAGTCGGCGTTGTCGGGAATGGTGCCGCCGCTGGTCACGGCGGTCAGCTTGGCGCCACGGCGGCCGCGCAGGGTGTGGGTCACGGCGTCGCGGTGCAGGTAGGCGCTACGGATGCCCTGGCGGCCGTTATAGCCCTCGGCGAGCATCTGCAACAGCGCCTGGTAATGGCGTTCGTCCAGCGCGGCGTAGGGCGAGGCGCGGCGAATGAGATCGAGCAATGCGGGTTCCGACCATTCCTGCGCACTGACTTCGGCGATGATCTGCTGGGCCAGTACATCCAGCGGCGCGACCGGAATCTGCAAGGTGTCCAGCTCACCCCGGCGCACGCAGTCGAGCAGGGCGGCGCACTCGATCAAGTCGTCGCGGGTGGTGGCGAACAGGCGCCCCTTGGGCGTGCCGCCGACCTGGTGCCCGGAACGGCCAACGCGTTGCAGGAAACCATTGATTGAGCCGGGCGAGCCGATCTGACACACCAGGTCGACGTCACCGATATCAATCCCCAGCTCCAGGGACGCAGTGGCGATCAGCACTTGCAACTCGCCGGCCTTGAGCCGTTGCTCGGCGTCCAGGCGCAGCTCTTTGGCCAGGCTGCCGTGGTGCGCGGCCACGGCGGTTTTGCCCAGGCGCTCGCTCAAGTGCCGCGCCAGGCGTTCGGCCAGGCGCCGGGTGTTGACGAAAATCAGCGTGGTGCGGTGTTCGCGCGCCAGCTCGGCGAGGCGGTTGTAGACCAGTTCCCACACGTCGTTGGCCATGACCGCCGAGAGCGGCACCGGCGGCACTTCGATATCCAGGTCACGCGGGCGGGCGTGGCCGATATCGACAATTGCGCAGGGGCGCTCGGTGCCGACCAAAAAGCGCGACACCGCCTCGATGGGCTTTTGCGTGGCAGACAGGCCAATGCGGGTCAGCGGTTCGGCGCACAGGCCTTGCAGGCGTTCCAGGCTCAGGGCCATATGGCTGCCGCGCTTGCTGGCGGCAATGGCGTGGATTTCATCGACGATCACCGTGCGCGTGCTGGCGAGCATGTGCCGGCCGGAGTCCGAACCCAGCAGCACGTAGAGCGATTCCGGGGTGGTCACCAGGATATGCGGCGGGCGCTTGCGCATCTGTGCGCGGTCTTTTTGCGGGGTGTCGCCGGTGCGCACGGCGGTGCGGATCACCAAGGGCGGCAAGCCCATCGCCTGCAGCTGCGCGGTGATGCCGGTGAGCGGGTTTTGCAGGTTGATCTGGATGTCGTTGGACAATGCCTTGAGCGGCGAGACATACACCACCAGCGTCTCGTCCGGCAGTTGCCCGCCATTCGCCAGGCCTTTGTGCACCAGGTCATCCAGCACGGCGAGGAACGCCGTCAAGGTCTTGCCGGAACCGGTGGGCGCAGCGATCAGGGTGGAGCGGCGCTGGCGAATCAGCGGCCACGCCTGGGCCTGGGCGCTGGTCACCGAGGGGAAAGCGTTGCGGAACCAGGCGCTGACAGCGGGGTGAAAGCCGTTCAAGACCGTGTCCGTGGTTTCAGGAAGGTTCATACCCCTTATATGCAACCGGCGGTGCCAAGTTGCAACCCCGCACTTTATCCGTGACGGTTGCGCTACAAACCCGCAAAATGCAACGATTCTGGAATAAACCTACGGCCGGCTTCATCCGCCGGCCGACAATAACCATCGTTCCAAACAGACCGGGCCTGCACACTCTATGCGAATGCGCCTTATGTTACTGGGCGGCGGGAATGCCCTCGGGCAAGCGCTGATTCGCCTCGGTGCAGAGGAAGACATCGGTTTCCTCGCACCCAAACCGCCCCAAGACGGCTGGGATGCCGCGAGCCTTACCCAATTGCTCGACGACACCCGTCCCGATGCGTTGATCAACCTCGCCTACTATTTCGACTGGTTTCAGGCCGAAGCGGTCAGCGAAACCCGTTTGGCCGCTCAGGAATTCGCCATCGAGCGCCTGGCCGAGTTGTGTCAGCACCACAACATTACCTTGCTGCAACCGTCCAGCTACCGCGTGTTCGATGGCTCCCGCGCCACCGCCTACAGCGAAAAAGACGAGCCGGTGCCCCTGGGCCTGCGCGGCCAGGCGTTGTGGCGCATCGAGCAAAGCGTGCGCGCCACCTGCCCGCAGCATGTGCTGCTGCGTTTTGGTTGGCTGCTGGATGACAGCGTCGACGGCACGCTCGGGCGCTTTTTGGCGCGGGCCGAGAAGCCGGACGAGTTGCTGATGGCCGATGATCGCCGGGGCAACCCGACGCCCGTGGACGATGCCGCGCGGGTGATCATCTCGGTGCTCAAGCAACTTGATTGCGCGGCGCCGCTGTGGGGCACGTATCACTACGCCGGGCACGAGGCGACCACACCGTTGGCGCTGGGCCAGGCGATCCTTACCGAAGCGCGTAATTTCCACCCGCTGGCGATCGAATCGCCTACCGCCCAGGCTCACGCGGCACGCCCGGATGCGGCAGATGAACCGCAACACGCGGTGCTGGCCTGCAAGAAAATCCTGCACACCTTCGGCATCAAGCCTCGGGCGTGGCGGGCGGGGTTACCGGCGTTGCTGGATCGGTTCTACCGCCACAGCTGACACCGCACAAAACCAAAATGTGGGAGCGGGTTTTGTGTGGGAGCTGGCTTGCCTGCGATCGCATCACCTCGGTATCACTGATACACCGAGGTGTCTGCATCGCGGGCAAGCCCGACTCCCACACAAGCCCGCTCCCACAGGGGTTATGTAGTGTTAGTTGACCCGGATTTAGAACTTGTAGCCGATACCCACCATGTAAACCATCGGGTCAACGTCCACATTGACCTTGGCACGTGTGCCCTGGCCCAGCGCATTGTTGTCCACGGTGGCCTTGGTGCTGATGTCGATGTAGCGCGCCTGGGCGTTGATCATCCACTTGTCGTTGATCATGTAGTCGGCGCCGATCTGCGCGGCCCAGCCCCAGGAGTTTTCGGCCTTGAAGTTGCTGAAACCGGCTTGTTCGGCGCGGCTGCTGACGTGCTCGTCGTAGATCCAGGTGTAGTTGATACCGGCGCCCACGTACGGCTGAAAGGCGGATTTGCTATCCATCGGGTAGTACACGACGCTCAGGGTTGGCGGCAGGTGCTTGAGGGTGCCGAGCTTGCCGTTGGCGGCGCCGAGGGCGGTGTTCTTGATCTTCACATCGTGCTCGAACGGCGTGGCCGCCAGCAGTTCGATACCGACGTGGTTGGTCAGCATGTAGGCGAAGTTCAAACCCAGTTGGGTGTCGCTGCTCATGGTCGCCTTGCCGCCCAGGTTGGTGCCCGCCAATGGGCCCTGATCAACCTTCACATGACCACTTTCAGCTTCCGGATTCACGGTAATTGCACCGGCGCGAATCAGAATTTCGCCCGCTTCGTGAGCGTGTGCGACCGGGGCGGCGAGGGCGAGCGCGAAGAGGGACGCGCCGAGCAGAGACTTGTTCATGGGAGCTCCAAAAGGACGTTAAAAGTTGTACGTCCAATGGTAAAGATCGTTCCGTTCGATCCTTTGACTCAGCTCAATGAAAGGACGATCAGCCCCTATTCCTGCAGCTCGTAGACATAAATCTTGTCGGCATCCATTTGATAACCGGCGTCGGCCAGCTCGCTGGATGACGGCTTGACCTGCATCGCGCCTTCGATCCAATACGGCTGATACAACTCATCGAGTTTCACCCCGACTTCGCTTTTCACATGCACGATCTGGTTCGACGGCGGCGGCGGTACATGGATGCACGCGCCGAAATACGGCACCAGCAAAAACTCGGTGGTGCGGCCTTCTTCGCTGACTTCCAGCGGCACGATGTAACCCGGCAAGCGGATGTGCTTACCGTCCAGGCTTTGCACCACCGGCGCGTTGGGCAAGTCTTGCTTGGCGGCCGGCGCCGACTCGACCGACAGCGCGTCGGCCATGTTCGACAGGTCGTGCAGCGGTTTCATGTTGGGGATTTCCGGCGGCGCGTCCGGCGGGATCATCTCCTGCCATGACAGATCCTTCGGCTGGTCTTCGGCCCAGATGGGCACTGCCACCAACATCAACATTGCAAACAGGGCACGACGCATCGAAGCCTTCCTCATAAACGTATGGACAGGCCATCGGCCAGTGATTGTCGATAGGCGCGCCACGCGGGCACGCTGCCCATCAACAGCGCCGCGGCGAGAATGCCGGCGAGCAAGGTCCATTCATATTCGCTCGGCCATGACATCGGCAGGTCCAGCCCGTAATTGGCCTGCAAATACCCGCGCGAGGCGGCGATGCACAGGTACAGCAGACCAACGCCCGCCACCACGCCAGACAGCGCCAGGGCGAAGGCTTCAAAGATCAGCAGCGTTGCGATATGCCACGGCCGCGCGCCCACCGAGCGCAAAATGGCCATTTCGCGGCGGCGCTCGTTGAGGCTGGTGAGGATCGCCGTGAGCATGCCGATCAAACCGGTCAGCACCACGAACAGCGAGATCACGAACAGCGCTTTTTCGGCGGTGCCCATCATGCTCCACAACTCTTGCAGGGCCACGCCTGGCAATATCGCCAGCATCGGCTCGCCGCGAAATTCATTGATTTCGCGCTGCAGGGCGAAGGTGGAAATCTTGTTGTTCAGGCCGAGCATGAACGCGGTGATGGCCTGTGGCGTGAGGTCCATGTTGCGCGCCTGATCGGCGCTGATGCGGCCTTTGCCCTGGGCCGGCACGCCGTTGTGCCAGTCGATGTGAATGGCTTCCATGCCACCGAGGCTGATGTGCAGCGTGCGGTCCACCGGCGTGCCGGTACGTTTCAAAATGCCGACCACGGTGAACGGTTTGTCATCGTGTTTGACCAGGCTGACCACCGCGACACCATGGGCCAGCACCAGCTTGTCGCCCAGCTTGTAATGCAGCGCCTCGGCGACTTCGGCGCCGAGCACCACTTCAAACGGGTCGGTGGCAAAGGCGCGGCCGCTGGCCAGTTCGAGGTTCTGTTTGCGGCCGTACTGGTAGTGCTCGAAGTAGGATTGGTTGGTGCCCATCACCCGATAGCCGCGGTGCGAGTCGCCGAGGGAAATCGGGATCGCCCATTTCACCTGCGGGCTGGCGGCGAAGTGCTCGTAGCTGTCCCAACGGATGTTGTTGGTGGCGTTGCCGATACGGAACACCGAGTACAGCAGCAAGTTGACCGAGCCCGAACGCGCGCCGACGATCAGGTCGGTGCCGCTGATGGTACTGGCAAAACTGTTGCGCGCCTCAACCCGCACGCGCTCCACCGCGAGCAACAAACAGACTGACAGCGCGATGGCAAAGGCGGTGAGGATCGCGGTAAAGCGGCGGTTAGCCAGGCTGGCCATGGCTAGACGAAACAAATACATCTCAAACCTCTGCGGGCGTGGCGGCGCGATTGAGTTCGGCCAGCGACAGGTGGCGGTCGAACAGCGGCGCGAGGCTCTGGTCATGGCTGACAAACAGCAAGCTGGCGCCAGCGTCGCGGCATTCGGCGAACAGCAACTGAATGAAAGCCTCGCGGGCGTCGTAGTCCAGCGCCGAGGTGGGCTCGTCGGCGATCACCAGTTCCGGTTGGCCGATCAGCGCGCGGGCGGCGGCGACGCGTTGTTGTTGGCCGATGGACAGTGAGTCGGCGCGGCGCTCGAGCAGGTTGTTGTCGTTGAGACCCAAATGCGCGAGCAAGGTCGCGGCGGCCTGGTCGACGCTGCCGTGGCGCTGAATCGCGCGTTGCGCGCGCAGCTTGGAAAAGTGGCAAGGCAGCTCGACGTTCTCGCGCACCGACAGAAACGGCAGCAGGTTGAACTGCTGGAAGATGTAGCCGGTGTGGTCCACGCGAAAGCGGTCGCGGGCGCCGGCCGAGAGTTCGGTCAGCTCCTGGCCGAGCAGGCGGATGCTGCCCCGGCTGGGTTTCTGCACGCCGCCGAGCAGGCCGAGCAGCGTGGTTTTGCCGCTGCCGCTCGGGCCTTTGAGAAACAGGGTTTCGCCTGCTTGCAGGCTAAACGCTGGGATGTCCAGCAACTGTGGGTGACCGGGCCAGTTGAAGCCCAGGTCAGACAGTTCGATCAGTGCATGGGTCATGTGAAATCAATATCGCCTGGTTGTAGAGCGTGGCGCCGATCCAATGTGGGAGCTGGCTTGCCTGCGATGACGGCGGCACATTCAATATGGATGTGTCTGTTATACCGCTATCGCAGGCAAGCCAACTCCCACATTGACCGTGTTTCAAATCAGAACTTCAGGGTGGCTGCGGTGGCCGTGGCTTCAACACCTTGCTGGCCGCTTGGGCCGATCAGTTGTACCTGAATCTTCTGAGTGGCGGGGAAGGTCTTGAACACCTGGGTCAGGTCGAGGTTGCTCAAGGCCATCGGCGTGGCGCAGGTGAACTGGTAGTGGGCGTGGATTTCACTGTGGTCATGATGATGTTCGTGGGCGGCTGCGCCTTTGCCGTCGGTGGCGTGGTCATCGTCGTCATCATCATGATCGGCTTCAGGCTTGTCGCCGAACAGCGGGCTGTTGAGTTCCTGGGTGCTGATCACGCAACCGGCGGCCTTGGGCACATTGAACAGGGCCAGTGGGTTTTCCAGTGACTTGCGGGCTGCGGCAACCTTGGCTTTGTCGGCGGGCGTGCTGGCCTGGTGTTCAAAACCCACGAGGTTCATGGCCGGGCTGTCAAATTCCAGCTCAAGCGCCTGACCGTCGAGTACCGCATTGAGACGGCCGACGCCATGCTCGTGGGCGCCGAGGCTGCCGTGCTCATGTTCGTGATCATCGTGAGCATGGGCAACTGCCAGTGGCAGCAGGGCAAACGGCAAAGCAAGCAGCAGACGGCGCATGAGAAGGCTCCAGAACATGAAAGTTTTGTTATGTGATCTTATAACAATAGTGACAGAGTTTGACCGCCCGCTTGGCGTTGCGCAAGCCGCGTGGGAGCATGCCCGTCAGAAAAGTGCAGGAGTAAGGACGATGTTGCGAATTCGTGGAACGGTCGGCGACGTGCCGGTGGACTTGACCCTGGAGCTGGATGACGGCGATTGGGCGCGCTTGGGCGCCCAGTTGCAGGCCGCGCCTACGCCGAGCGCGCCCGCTGCCGCGCCGGTCAAACACAATGATGATCTGTGGCAGAACGCCCAGGACCTGTTGCGCAAGGCCGGGCAACTCAACGGGCTGGAACTGCTCGATCAGCTGGAAGGCTTGGCCGGTGACGCCGCATCAGGCAAGCGTCTGCTGGTGCGCTTGCGCCATAACGCCAAGGTGAAAGTGACCAGCGGCGGGGATACGCCGCTGTACAGCTGGATCGGCGATTAGTACAGCGCAGCAAACAACTTGCGGCGGTACGCGGTGACCAGCGGGTGGTCATTGCCGAGCAGTTCAAACACCTGCAGCAAGGTCTTGTGCGGCAAGCCTTCGCTGTAGCTGCGGTTGCGGATAAACAGCTTGAGCAAGCCTTCCAGCGCCGCGTCGTATTGCTGGCGTGCCAGTTGCTGAATCGCCAGCTGATAGGCCGCCTCATCATCCTGTGGGTTTTGCGCCAGGCGGCTTTTCAAGTCGGCGGCGTCCGGCAGCTCGGCGGCCTGGCGCAGGAAGGTGATTTGCGCCTTGGCGCCGGCGAGGGCGGCTTTGTGGTCATCGCTTTTCACGGCGTCGAGCACGGCCTGGGCTTCGCCCAGTTCACCGCGCTCGGCCAGGCAGCGCGCGTACAGGATCAGCGCGCCGGCGTTGGTGTTGTCTTCGCCCAGCATCGTCACCAGGACCGCTTCGGCATCGCTGATGCGGCCTTCGGCAAACAGCGCCTGGGCCTGCTCCAGCGGATCAGCCGCCGCCGGTGGTGGCATCTGCACGTGCGGCTCCAGCATTGCGCGCACCGCCGACTCCGGCTGCGCGCCGGCAAACCCGTCCACCGGCTGGCCGTCCTTGAACAGCACCACAGTGGGCAGGCTCTGAATGCCAAAACGCGCGACGATATCCTGCTCCGCCTCGCAATCGACCTTGGCCAGCAGCAACTCGCCCTGATAACTCTCGGCAATTTTCGCCAACATTGGCATCAACGCCTTGCACGGCGCGCACCACTCCGCCCAGAAATCCACCAGCACGGGTTTCTCGAAGGAGTTCTGGATCACTGCCTGGTCGAAGTTGGCGGTGGTGACGTCGAAGATGTACGGCGTGGGCTCACTCATGGGGCGTCTCGAATAAAGCGGGAATGGGGCAACTATAAGGTGATGGAGTCCAGATCGCTATCGCGGGCAAGCCGCTCCCACACTTGACCGCGTTCCCTTGTGGGAGCGGGCGTGCCCGCGATGGCCTCAAGCGCGCCGCGAATGGTACAGGCTCACCTTGCGAAACTCCCAAGGCTCGGCCAGGTCCGGCAGCGTTAGCGCCTCAAGGATCTCCAGGCGTTGATAAGCCGGGTGCTGGAAGTCGCGCACGCGCGAATCTGCTACCAGTGCTTCACGGCCGCGCGTCAGGAATTGATCAAGCAGCGGCAGGTTGGCGCGGTCGTAAAGTACGTCGGCCACCAGGATCAGGTCGAAGCGATCGGCTTCGGCGAAAAAATCGGCCGAATAACCCAGGGTCACACCGTTGAGTTCGGCATTCGCCCTGCAGGATGCCAACGCCAGCGGGTCTAAATCACACGCGACCACTTCCAGCGCGCCCGCCTTGACGGCGGCAATCCCGGCCACGCCAGAGCCTGCGCCAAAATCCAGCACGCGCTTGCCGGCAACCCACTCGGGGTGCGCCGCCAGGTAGCGCGCCAGCGCCAGACCGCTGGCCCAGCAGAAACTCCAATAGGGCGGCTCATGCAGGATGCGCCGGGTTTCTTCGGGGCTGAAGGCGCGGTCCATATTGTCCGCGTCCAGCAGCCACAACGACAGCTCGGTGCCCGGCAGCGGGCAGGGCACCAGTTGCGCGTCGCCGATCAGCTCGCTCAGGGCGCGTTGCAGGTCCAGCGGTGGCGTCATGGCGCCGGGACGAGTTGCAGCGGGCCGGTGGCCTGGGTAATTGCCTGGGTGATGCGCACGGCGGGCAGGTGCAGGATCAACTGACCGGACTGGCTGGCGCGACCGCGCAATTCAACCCGCGCACCGGCCGGGAAGGCTTCCGGGTTAAAGCGCAGGCGGAACGCCAGAGGCTTGCCGTTGCCGGTCAACACGCTGCTGGCGAGCAGCTGTTGCGGGCGGTTGCGCTCGTCAATCACCAGCAGGGCCAGTTCGACTTCGGCATTGGCCGGCACGCCGTTGAGGGTGCCGTTGATTTCGCGCTGATAAGCCGGCAGCGGGCCGAGGTCTTCAATGCCGGGCACTTTTTTCTCTTGGGCGGGCGTCGGTTGAGGCGCCGAAGGCTTGGGGGCTTCGCTGCTGCAGGCGACCAGAAAACTGAACAGGGCGAGTAAAACAAGTGGTCGTAACTGCATGTACGGCTCCAGAAAGGGCAAAATCCGTGGCTTTAAAATAAAGAAACATATAAGCCTGCCTATATACCGTAAAGGCTATGGCTTGTCTTGCCACAGGGATGCGCTACCATGGCCCTCCCTTTTTTTGTTGTCTGCCACCATGCACTGTCCCTTCTGCGGTGCCAACGACACCAAGGTCATTGACTCGCGTCTGGTCGCCGAGGGCGATCAAGTACGTCGCCGGCGCGAATGCCTGGCCTCTGGCTGCGGTGAACGTTTCACCACCTTCGAAACCGCCGAACTGGTATTGCCACGTCTGATCAAGTCCGACGGCAGCCGCCAGCCTTTCGACGAAGACAAACTGCGCGCCGGTATGCAGCGCGCCCTGGAAAAACGCCCGGTGAGTGTCGAGCGGCTGGAGGCGGCGCTGGTGCATATCAAGCACAAGCTGCGTGCGACCGGCGAGCGCGAGGTCAAGAGCCTGGTGGTTGGAGAGCTGGTGATGGGCGAGCTGCAAAAGCTCGACGAAGTCGCCTATATCCGTTTCGCCTCGGTGTATCGACGCTTCCAGGACCTCAACGAGTTCCGCGAAGAAATCGACCGCCTGGCCCGTGAGCCTGCCAAAAAATGAACCCTCCGTCTGCCGAACAAGCTGTCCTCGACGCCCATTACATGGCCCGCGCCCTCGAATTGGCGCGCAAGGGCGTGTACACCACCCACCCCAACCCGCGTGTGGGCTGTGTGATTGTGCGTGACGGGCAGATTGTCGGCGAAGGCTGGCACGAGCGCACCGGCGAACCGCATGCCGAACCGAATGCCCTGCGCGCTGCCGGTGCCAAGGCGCGTGGCGCCACGGTGTATGTAACCCTGGAGCCGTGCAGCCACCACGGACGCACGCCGCCGTGTGCCGATGCACTGGTGACTGCCGGTGTGGCGCGCGTGGTGGCCGGGATGCAGGACCCGAACCCGGAAGTGGCCGGGCGTGGCATGCAGCGCTTGGCGCAAGCCGGTATCGAAACCCGCAGCGGCGTGCTGGAAAGCGAAGCGCGCGCGCTGAACCCGGGCTTCCTCAAGCGCATGGAGCACGGTCTGCCGTTTGTGCGGGTCAAGCTGGCGATGAGCCTGGACGGCCGCACCGCGATGGCCAGCGGCGAAAGCCAATGGATCACCGGCCCGGCCGCCCGCGCCGCCGTACAGCGCCTGCGTGCCGAGGCCAGTGTGGTGCTGACCGGCGCCGACACGGTGCTGGCCGATGGCGCGCGTCTGACGGTACGCGCCGCCGAGTTGGGCCTGGACGATGAAACCACCGCACTTGCCATGTCGCGCCCGCCCTTGCGCGTGTTGATCGACGGGCGCCTGCGGGTGCCGCTCAACGCGCCGTTCTTCAAGGCCGGCCCGGCGTTGGTCATCACCTGCGTGACCGCGGAAAACCAGTTCCCCCGTGGCCCCGAATGCCTGGTGGTGCCGGGCGTTGACGGTCAGGTCGACCTGCGCTCGGCCCTGGTGGCCCTGGCCGCCCGTGGCGTCAACGACGTGCTGGTGGAAGCCGGCCCGAGCCTGGCCGGTGCGTTTGCCCAGCAAGGGCTGGTGGACGAGTACGTGATATTCGTCGCCGGCAAGTTCCTCGGCTCCGCCGCGCGGCCTCTGCTGGACTGGCCGCTTGAGAAACTGGCCGATGCCCCCCCACTCAAGATCACTGACATGCGCGCTGTAGGCGACGACTGGCGAGTCACTGCCATCCCTATGCCAGCAGCGAGCGTATAATTCCCGGCCCGCGCTTGAGCGACAGCCCCTCGTTTTCAGGAGAACGAAATGTTCACCGGCATTATCGAATCCATCGGCAGCATCCGTGCAATGACTCCCAAAGGCGGCGACATCCGCCTGCTGGTTGAAACCGGCAAGCTGGACCTGGGCGACGTCAAGCTGGGCGACAGCATCGCCGTCAGCGGCGTGTGCCTGACCGTCATCGAGCTGCCTGGCAACGGCTTTGCCGCCGACGTCAGCCGGGAAACCCTGGACTGCACCGCGATGAACGACCTCAAGGCCGGCAGCCCGGTCAACCTGGAAAAAGCCCTGACCCCGACCACGCGCCTGGGCGGCCACCTGGTCAGCGGCCATGTCGATGGCGTCGGCGAAGTGGTTTCGCGCAGCGAAAACGCGCGGGCCGTGGAATTTCGCATCCGCGCACCCAAAGAGCTGGCCAAGTACATCGCCCACAAAGGCTCGATCACCGTCGACGGCACCAGCCTGACCGTGAACGCCGTGAATGGCGCCGAATTTGAACTGACCATCATTCCCCACACCCTGAGCGAAACCATCATGGCCTCGTACCAGCCAGGTCGCCGGGTGAACCTGGAAGTCGACTTGCTTGCCCGTTACCTGGAGCGCCTGCTGTTGGGCGATAAGGCCGCAGAGCCTACTGCCGGGAACATCACTGAAAGTTTTTTAGCCGCTAACGGCTACCTTAAATCCTGACCAAGGGGGTGCCGCGTGGCGCTCAATAGCATCGAAGAACTGGTTGAAGACATCCGCCAAGGCAAGATGGTCATCCTGATGGATGACGAAGACCGTGAAAACGAAGGCGACATCATCATGGCCGCCGAGGCCTGCAAGGCTGAGCACATCAACTTCATGGCCAAGCACGCGCGTGGGCTGATCTGCATGCCCATGAGCCGCGAACGCTGCGAGTTGCTCAAGCTGCCCTTGATGGCGCCGCGCAACGGGTCGGGTTTCGGCACCAAGTTCACCGTATCGATTGAAGCGACCACCGGCGTGACCACCGGTATTTCTGCGGCCGACCGCGCGCGCACCGTGCAAGCCGCCGCCGCCAAAGACGCCAAGGCCGAAGACATCGTCAGCCCCGGCCACATCTTCCCGCTGATGGCCCAGCCGGGCGGCACCCTCGCGCGTGCCGGCCACACCGAAGCCGCCTGCGACCTGGCGCGCATGGCCGGTTTCGAGCCTAGCGGCGTCATCTGCGAAGTGATGAACGACGACGGCACCATGGCTCGTCGCACTGAACTTGAAGCGTTTGCGGCTGAACACAACCTCAAGATCGGCACGATTGCCGACCTGATTCACTACCGCATGATCCATGAGCGTACCGTTCAGCGGATTGCCGAGCAGCCACTGGACAGCGAACTGGGCCAATTCAATTTGGTGACCTACCGTGATTCAGTGGAAGGTGACGTGCACATGGCCCTGACGCTGGGGAACATTTGCGCCGAAGAACCGACCCTGGTGCGTGTGCACAACATGGACCCGCTGCGCGACCTGCTGATGGTCAAGCAGCCCGGCCGCTGGAGCCTGCGCGCCGCCATGGCTGCGGTCTCCGAGGCAGGCAGCGGTGTGGTGCTGTTGCTCGGCCACCCGTTGGACGGCGATGTATTGCTGGCGCATATCCGCGAAACCGCCGACCACGTGCCGGTGAAAAAACCGACCACCTACAGCATCGTCGGTGCGGGTTCGCAGATCCTTCGTGACCTGGGCGTACGCAAAATGCGCCTGATGAGCGCGCCAATGAAATTTAATGCGATATCCGGTTTCGACCTGGAAGTTGTAGAATACGTGCCCTCCGAATAAAGGCCGGCGATTTTTGCCCCTTGTTCGCGGTTAAATCATCACTGAGGGACGCACTTTTCGCGTCCCGGCTCTTTAAGAGATTTGTCGAATGACCCTGAAGACCATCGAAGGTACCTTCATCGCCCCCAAAGGCCGCTATGCCCTGGTGGTTGGCCGCTTCAACAGCTTCGTGGTTGAAAGCCTGGTAAGCGGTGCCGTTGACGCCCTGGTTCGCCACGGTGTGAGCGAGAGCGATATCACTCTCATCCGTGCCCCTGGCGCCTTCGAAATTCCACTGGTTGCGCAAAAAGTTGCTCAGCAGGGTGAATACGCGGCGATCATCGCCCTGGGCGCGGTCATTCGTGGCGGCACCCCGCATTTCGAATACGTGGCCGGCGAATGCACCAAGGGCCTGGCCCAGGTGTCCATGGAGTTCGGCGTGCCCGTCGCTTTCGGCGTGCTGACCGTGGATTCCATCGAGCAAGCCATCGAGCGTTCCGGCACCAAGGCCGGTAACAAAGGCGCTGAAGCGGCCCTGTCCGCGCTGGAAATGGTCAGCCTGCTGTCGCAGTTGGAGGCCAAGTGATTTCCGACGAGAGCGATCAGTTCAACCCCCAAGACCCGCGCCCTGCGGATGCCGGCAAGCCGTCCAAAAGCGAGAAGCGCCGTAAAGCGCGTCAACTCGCGACTCAGGCGCTGTACCAGCGTCTGATGGCCGGCGCTTCGCTGAACGAAATCGAAGCGCAGTTCCGCGTCGACAACGACTTCACGTTTGCCGACCAGAGCTACTTCCACGACATCCTGCACGGTGTGCATGCCAACCTGACCGAGATCGACACGGCGCTGGCACCTTGCCTGGACCTGACGATCGAAGAGCTGGACCCGGTTGAACTGTGCGTAATGCGCCTGTCCACCTGGGAACTGCTCAAGCGCGTTGACGTGCCGTACCGCGTAGTGATCAACGAAGGGATCGAGCTGGCCAAAGTCTACGGTTCGACCGACGGCCACAAGTTCGTCAACGGCGTGCTCGACAAGCTGGCCCCGCGCCTGCGTGAAGCCGAAGTGAAGGAACACAAGCGCTAAGTCGCGCTGACCTTCCCAATGGGTGAGTTCGAGCTGATCCGCAACTACTTCGCCGCCGCGCCCTGTGCGCAGGGCGGCGAAGGCATTGCCCTTGGGATCGGCGACGACTGCGCCTTGCTGGCGCTCCCCGTCGGGGAGCAGCTGGCAATCTCCACCGATACGTTAGTGGCCGGCGTGCATTTTGCCGACCCGTGTGACCCGTTCCTGCTCGGCCAGCGCTCGCTGGCCGTGGCAGTGAGCGACTTGGCCGCCATGGGCGCCCATCCGCTTGCCTTTACCCTTGCCCTGACAACGCCGACGGTCGATGCCGATTGGCTGCAACGCTATGCCCAGGGTTTGAATACCATGGCGCAAAGCTGCGGCGTCGGCCTGGTGGGTGGCGACACCACGCGCGGGCCGCTGAGCCTGACCCTGACCGTGTTTGGCCGTGTGCCGGCTGGGCAGGCGTTGACGCGCAGCGGTGCGCAACCGGGTGACTTGCTGTGTGTAGGCGGTGAGCTGGGCAATGCTGCCGGTGCGTTGCCGCTGGTGCTGGGCCAACGCACGGCAGACGCCGCTGTCGCCGAGCCGCTGCTGGCGCACTACTGGTCGCCACAACCGCAACTGGCGTTGGGCCTGGCGCTGCGGGCAAAGGCCACATCGGCCATGGATATCTCCGACGGGTTGTTGGCCGATTGCGGGCATATCGCCAAGGCGTCGGCTGTCAGCCTGGTGATTGAGCGTCAGCAATTGCCGTTGTCGGCGGCCTTGCTGGCGTTTCTCGGTGATGACCAAGCGCGCGTGGCAGCCCTGAGCGGGGGCGACGACTACGTATTGGCGTTCACGTTGCCGCCGGCCGAGCTGGCGCCATTGCAGGCTGCTGGTTGGCCGATCCACGTGATCGGTCGGGTCGAGGCGGGGCAGGGCGTCACCTTGCTCGATGCCACTGGGCAAGACATCACACCGGCCGTGCGTGGCTATCAGCATTTTCACGAAACACCGTAAGCCAGCGACCTGCGCTACCCTCTATACGGATATTACGGTGTGTGGGGTTGTGTCGTTATGGATGTACGTCGTTGGCTGCTGGTGGTGCTGTGTGCACTTGCCTCGCTGGTCCAAGCAGATGAAGGCCCGGTCCCCGGCAAGATCACGCTGGCCAGTGAGGAATGGAACGACTACACCAACAAAGATGGCAGCGGCCTGGCCTGGGACTTATTGCGCCAAATCTTCGAGCCCGCCGGCATCACCCTGCAAACCCGCAGCGAGCCCTATACCCGCTCGGTCGGCCTGGCCCAGCGCGGCGAGGTGGATGGCTGGGTCGGTGCCTATCGCGATGAAGCCAGCGGCGTGTTGTACCCGCACTGGAATTTCGACTCGGACCACATCTACGCCCTCGGGCTGGCAACGACGCCGACGCCAAGCCTTGCCACGCTGGGCAATTACCGCCTGGCCTGGGTACGCGGCTACAAGTACGAGGAGTACTTGCCCAACCTGCGTCACTTCAACCAGATCGAACGCCGAGACGGCATCCTGCCGATGCTGCAGCACGGCCGCGCCGACTTCTACATCGACTCGCTCACCGAAGCCAGGTACGTGCTTGGCCAGGCGCACGATCCTTCGCAGTTCAGGCTCACGCCTATCGCCGAGCTGCCGCTTTACATAGGCTTTGCCGACACTGAGCGCGGCCGGGCCTTGATGGCGGTGTATGACCAGCGCATGGCGGCTTTGGTCAAAAGCGGCGAACTGAAGCCGATTTTCGGACACTGGAAGCAGCCTTATCCGTTCTGACCTGCATAGAACCGGGACGAAGGCCAATCGAACCGATTGATCTTTATCAGCGATAATTCAGCTTAAGCGTCTGTAGGAACCTGCTGTTACAATGGCGCCCTCTGTGAAATCTGAAATCAGGAGCACACGGTGCCCGTCGTTTTCGTCGCCGCTTCCAAGCTGCCTACCCCTTTTGCCACGTTCACCATGAACGGCTTTCTCGAAGAGGCCACTGGCCGTGAGCACGTCGTGCTCAGCCTGGGTGACATCGCCGACGGCGCGCCGGTGCTTGGCCGTGTGCACTCCGAGTGCCTGACCGGCGACGCATTGTTCAGCCAACGCTGCGACTGCGGTTCGCAACTGGAAGCCGCCATGCGCGCCATCGCCCGCGAAGGCCGTGGCGTGCTGCTGTACCTGCGCCAGGAAGGCCGTGGCATCGGCCTGATGAACAAGATCCGCGCCTACGAGCTGCAAGACGGCGGCGCCGATACCGTCGAAGCCAACGAGCGCCTGGGCTTTGCCGCTGACCAGCGTGACTATGCGATCTGCCTGCCGATGCTCGAGCACCTGGGCGTGAAATCCCTGCGCCTGATGACCAACAACCCGCGCAAGGTCAAAGCCTTGACCGAGATGGGCATCACCGTGGCCGAGCGCGTGCCGCTGCACACCGGGCAAAACCCGCACAACAAACTCTACCTGGCGACCAAAGCCAGCAAGCTCGACCACATGATGGGCAACGAGCACCAGGGCGAGGTCGACCGCGCGTGACCCGTGGCCAGGTGAAACGGCGACTGTCCTTCAACTGGTGGCAGTACCTGGCCCTGGCATTGCTGCCGTTATTCGTGATCAACCTGGTGTTCGGCCAGGCCCAGTCCCTGCTTCCCGTATTGGCCATGCCGTTCTTTATTGGCGGCGTGGCCTCGATGTTTTTGAGCCTGCGTTATTTTAACGGCTATAAACACGCGCTGATCGCCACCGCCAAAGCCCTCGATACTGCCGAAGAACCGGCTGCCTGGATCACCCTCGCGGCCCGTCGTCGCACGGCCTTGCTGGTGGCGGCCCTACCGGCCTGGATCGGCGCGTTGGCGGTGTTTGTCGGCCTGGAAGCGGTGCCGCTGTTTTTGCTGGCGCTGTCCACCCTCGTGCTGTTTTACCTCTACCGCATCCCGCGTCAATTGGGATGATGCGCTACTGGCTGGCGGTGCTGCTGCTGGCATTCAGTGCCCAGGCGCTGGCGGTCCAGCGCGTCGTCAGCCTGGCGCCTTCGCTCTCTGAAATCGTGGTTGAACTGGGCGCTGCCGATTTGCTGGTGGGCGTGCTTGACGGCGGCGAACGCCCGGCGGTGCTGGCCGAAGTGCCGTCGGTTGGGCATTACGGACAACTGAACATGGAACGCCTGCTCAGCCTCAAACCGGACCTGATCCTGTTGTGGCCCGGCAGCGTCGGCACTGCGCAGCGCGAGCAATTGCAGCGTCTGAATGTCCCCGTGTATGTCGCCGAACCCCATAGCCTCGAACAACTGACCACCCAGGTTCAAGCGATCGCCGAGCAATTGGGCCGCGCCGACGCCGGTCGGCAATTAGCCGCGCAGTTGCGTCTGCGCCTGGCCGAACTGCGCCAACGCTATCAGCGTGCCGAGCCGCTGCGGGTGTTTTATCAGGTATGGAACCAGCCGCTGTACACCGTGGGCGGCGGGCAGATCATCAGCGACGCGCTGAGTGTGTGCGGCGCGCGCAATGTGTTCGATGACCTGAAGCTGCCGGCGCCGCAGGTCAGCATCGAGTCGGTGTTGCAGCGCAATCCCGAAGTGATTCTGGCCGGGGATCAGCCGCAGTTGGACGCCTGGAAGGCCTGGCCGCAGGTGACCGCCGTGGCGCAGGGGCGTTTGTTATTGGTGCCGGATAAAGGCCTGGAGCGGCCCAGCGGGCAGATGGTCGAGGCGGTGGCCGAGCTCTGCGCGTTGATTGCCCCGCAACGCTAGCGTGCGAGAGGCGTGTTGTCCTACCGATTAATAAGATTCTTCCGTTGAGTGGCTCGGCCAGCAGCGGATTACTCTATGGCCCGCGATGCGTGCCGCATGGCGATTAATTCCACTACAGGAGGTGGCCATGCGTCGTTTGATCATCGGTGTTTCTACTGCCCTTTTGCTGACCGGCTGCGCGACGCTGGAAGGTGTCTCAACGTTGATGAATTTCTGGGCTGATCCGCTGGTAGAGAAGGCTGGGCGAGGCGAAAGAACCTCCAAGCAGGACATTCTCGCTATCCAGCAGCCCAAGCGCATCACCCCGATTCGTAGTGGCAGCTCACAGTGTTTTGACTATGAACTGGAAAGCCAAGGCAAAAAAAAGGACTTCTACGTCGGCTTTACCGAGGCCGGCCGTGTTAACGCCTATGGGTTTATAGACTGCGCCGAGGCCATCAAGGCCGGGTATCTGAGTACGAATGAGCCCATGCGCGAGCGTCGTTGAGGCGCCAAGGGGAGCGGCGCACATGACCCTGCCACTGCAATGCTCGTTCCGACAGCGAGCCATTGCCTGAAAGGTCAATCGATAGGTCGAAGCGCCGGGGCGTTGGTTACAGCTTCGGGGTCCAGGTCAGCCCGAGCAGCCAGGTCTGTCCCGCTTCGCGGTAGTCCTGATTATTGGAAAAGTCCGAAGCGTTATAGCTGTAGCGGGCGCGGGCGTATTGGCGGTCCAGTAGGTTGTCGACCTTTAGTGAAATACGGATTTCACGGCTCACCGCCCAACTGCTGCGCAACCCCAGCAGTGAGTATCCACCCAGGCGGTTGCGGTTTTTTTCGTCGTCGTAGCTGCTGCTGATGACCTGCCAACTGGCCCCCAGTCCCAACTTGTCAAATTGTCGATCCAGATCCAGGTTCAACGTGCGGCGTGCACGACGGGCCAGGGTGTGGCCCGTGTCACGGTCGCGCGGGTTGATGAAGGCGGCGCCCAGGTTACTCTGCCAACCAAACAGCTCCTGCCTGAGCGCCGCTTCAAACCCATCGACACGCGCCGACGCCACGTTTTGCGGCTTGCTGGTGCTGTCGAGGATGATCGCGTTGCTTAACTGGGTGCGATACAGCGAGGCTTCCAGGCGCGTGCTGTCACTCAGTTGGCTGCGCCATTGCAGCTCGTAGCTCTTTGACGTTTCGGGCTGCAAGTTGGGGTTGCTGTACTTCGTGTCAGGGTAATAAAGGTCGTTGAAGGTCGGCGCGCGAAAGCCTTCGCTGTAGCTCAGCAGCGCGTCATTGTCGGGGTTGATCGGCACAGTGAGGGTGCCGCTCCAGCTGTTCTGGCCGCCGAACTGCTGGTTCTGGTCGCGGCGCAGGCCCAGTTCGGTGGAGAACCACTCGCCGTGGAAGCGATGCTGCACAAAGGCGGCCCGGTTCCAGCGGCTGTTTTCGGTGAAGGTGGTTGAACCGTGGAAACGGTCTTCGTACCAGTCGCCGCCGACGATCAAGCTGTTCTGGTCATTCAGCGTCAGGTCGTTTTGCCAGTTGACCGAGTCGCGATAGGTATTGAACACGCTGAAATCATCGCTGAGCGTATCGCGCTTGGTATCGAGGTTCTCGCTGTGACCCAGCTCCAGGCGCGACTGCCAGTGCGCATTGAGCTTGGCGTCGACATAACCGCTGGCGCTGCTCACGGTGTAATCGGTGTAGGGTTTCTGCCCGACAGTTTGCCCGGAAGCCGCGTCGTAGCGGCCGAAGCTGTTGTCGTACTCTGACTTGCCGCGGTTATCCAACAGATTGAAACCAACCTCCAGTTCGTCGCTGAAAGCATGGCTGAGGTTGAGGCTGATGGATTGGTTGCGATAGGCATCATGGTCGCCGTCGCTGGGAAACGACTCACGCGTTGAGTTGATACCCGCCGTGTCATCCAGGCTCGCGCCCAGGTTGAAACGCGTGTGTTCATCACCGCCGGAAAGACCGACGCTGCGCTCCCAGGTCTGGTGGCTGCCAAACCCCAGTTTCAAGCGTGGCTGCAGGCCTTGCTCGGCATTACGCCGAGTGAATATCTGGATCACGCCGCCAATCGCGTCGCTGCCGTAGATCACCGAGCGCGAGCCGCGCAGCACTTCCACGCGTTCAATCTGATCGACGTTCAGGTATTGCAGCCCGCTGTCGCCGGAGGTGGTGTTGGCGATGCGCTGGCCATCGACCAGCACCAGGCTTTGCGCGGATTTGGTGCCACGAATATAGATGCCCGGCAAACTGCCACGGCCGCCGGTGGGTGCCACTTGTACGCCGGGCACGCGGCTGAGCAGGTCGGTCACGCTGGTGGGTTGCAGGCGGTCGATGTCATCACGGGTGAACACGGTGTTGGCGGCGCTGCTGTCGTTGCGCGCCTGGACCTGGCGGTTGGCGCTGATGACTACATCGGGGAGTTTCAGTGCGTCGTCACGCTCGAAGCTGTCGGCCAGCAGGTCAGGGGCAGGCAGCAGCAGCAAGGGCAGGGCAAAGTGAAGGCGGTTCATGGGCTGTCCATAGCATTTATCAGCAATACAAAACCAATGTGGGAGCTGGCTTGCCTGCGATGCAGGCACCTCGGTTTGTCAGTAAGACCGAGGTGATGCTATCGCAGGCAAGCCAGCTCCCACATTTTTTGAGCCGGTTTCTACAGGCCTAGCAGTGCCATGCGCGCGCGCACCGACGCTTCGATACCCGCCTCGTCCAGCCCACACTCTGCCAGCATCTGCGCCGGCTTGGCGTGTTCGACGTACACATCCGGCAAGCCCAGGTGCAGCACCGACTTGAGGATATTCTCCCGCGCCAGGAACTCGCTGACTGCCGCACCCGCGCCGCCCATGATGGCGTTTTCTTCGACGGTCACCAGCAGCTCATGGCTAGCGGCGATGTCGCGTACCAGGGCTTCGTCCAACGGTTTGACGAAACGCATGTCGACCACGGTGGCGTCGATCTTCTCAGCGACTTTCAGCGCTTCGGCCAATTGCACGCCAAACACCAGAAACGCCGTCTTGCTGCCCTGGCGCCGCACGATCCCTTTACCGATCTCGATCGGCTCCAGGTCTTTCTCGATCACTGCATTCGGGCCATTGCCGCGCGGGTAACGCACGGCGGCCGGGCCGTTGTACAGGTGGCCAGTGCTGAGCATCTTGCGCAGTTCGTTCTCATCACTCGGCGTCATCACCAGCATGCCGGGGATGCAGCGCAAGTAGGACAAATCGAAACTGCCGGCGTGGGTCGGGCCGTCTTCGCCGACCAGGCCGGCGCGGTCAATGGCAAACAGCACATCGAGGTTTTGCACCGCCACGTCGTGAACCAGTTGGTCATAACCGCGCTGCAGGAAGGTGGAGTAGATCGCGACCACCGGCTTGGCGCCTTCACAGGCCATGCCGGCGGCGAACGTCACGGCGTGCTGCTCGGCAATCGCCACGTCGAAATAGCGCAGCGGGAAACGCTCGCTGAACGCCACCAGGTCGGAGCCTTCCTTCATCGCCGGAGTGATGCCCACCAGGCGCGAGTCGGCCGCGGCCATGTCGCACAGCCACTCGCCAAACACACCGGAGTACTTGGGCCCGCTGGCCTTTTTCGGCGCGGCGGCGGGGGCGTTGAGCGGTTCGAGTTTGGTGATCGCGTGGTAGCCGATCGGGTCAACTTCGGCCGGGGCGAAGCCTTTGCCTTTCTTGGTGACGATGTGCAGGAACTGCGGGCCCTTGAGGTCACGCATGTTGCGCAGCGTGGCGATCAGGGTTGGCAGGTCATGGCCATCGATGGGGCCGATATAGTTCCAGCCCAGTTCTTCGAACAGGGTGCCGGGCACCAGCATGCCCTTGGCGTATTCTTCGGTGCGGCGGGCAATTTCCCACGCGCCGGGCAGACGCGAGAGCACTTTTTTGCTGCCTTCGCGCATGCTGGCATAGGTGCGGCTGGAAAGAATTTTTGCCAGGTAATTCGACAGGCCACCGACATTGCGCGAAATCGACATGTCGTTGTCGTTGAGGATCACCAACATGTTGGCGTTCACTTCCGGCGCATGGTTCAGGGCTTCGAAGGCCATGCCGGCGGTCAACGCGCCATCACCGATCACCGCGATTGCCTTGCGATCGCTGCCTTGCAGGCGGGCGGCAATGGCCATGCCCAGCGCTGCGCTGATGGAGGTGCTGGAGTGGCCGACGCCAAAGGTGTCGTACTCGCTCTCGGCGCGACGCGGGAAGGCGGCCAGGCCGTCCTTCTGGCGCAGGGTGCCCATGCGCTCGCGACGGCCGGTAAGAATTTTGTGCGGATACGCCTGGTGGCCCACGTCCCACACCAGCCGGTCGTCCGGGGTGTCGAACACGTAATGCAGGGCGATGGTCAGCTCGATGACGCCCAGGCCGGCACCAAAATGCCCACCGGTCTGACCGACCGTGTAGAGCAATTCCAGGCGCAACTCATCGGCCAGGGTTTCCAGCTCGGCTTCACCCAGTCGACGCAGGCCGTCCGGCGTGGCAGCACGGTCGAGCAGTGGCGTGGACGGGCGTTTGCGGGGAATCTCTTGAAACGTCGTGGGCATCAGGCGAATCGTTATAGGTATAGAAGAGGCGGCAGTTTACCTCAAGCGGTGCAAACTGCCCACGCGGAGCGCCGAACTTGGCCGATATGCGGCTGCAATGGCCGCCATTCTCAGTGGCGGCGTTCGACGATATACCGCGCCAGGTCGCGCAGAGGCTCGGCCGCCGCGTCGAAAGGTCGCAGGGCGTCCAGGGCTTGGTCGCGCAGTTCCAGGGCATACGCCTTGGCCGCTTCAAGGCCAAGCAAGGCCGGATAGGTCGGTTTGTCGCGTGCGGCATCCGCGCCTTGGCGTTTGCCCAGGGTCGCGGTGTCACTTTCGACGTCGAGAATGTCGTCCTGCACCTGAAACGCCAGGCCGACGGCCCGGGAATAGGTCTGCAGGGCGGCCAATTGCGCAGCGTCGGCACGGCCACTGGCCAACGCACCCAAGTGCACGGCGGCTTCGATCAGCGCGCCGGTCTTGTGGCGATGCATATGTTCCAGGGCCTGTTGATCCAGCTTGAGGCTGACCGAACCCATGTCGATCGCTTGCCCGCCGACCATACCGGCCGGGCCTGCGGCCAGGGCGAGTGCGGTCACCATGCGCAGGCTGTTTTCTGCGTTCACGCTATTTAAGCGCGGGTCGAGCAGGGCGCTGAACGCCAGGCTCTGCAGGCCATCGCCGGCCAAAATGGCATAGGCTTCATCAAAGGCTTTGTGGGTAGTCGGCTGGCCGCGACGTAAATCATCGTCGTCCATCGCCGGCAAATCGTCATGCACCAGGGAGTAGGCGTGAATCAGCTCCACCGCACACGCCGCGCCATTGGCCTGCTCGGCCGGCGCGCCCAGCGCTTCACACGCCGCATACGCCAGCAACGGGCGCACACGCTTGCCGCCATTCATCACGCTGTAGCGCATGGCATCGTAGAGACGCTTCATTTCCGGGCTTGGCGCAACAAACAAGGGCTCGAGCGCCGCGTTGACCCGGGCTTGGCTACTGGCCTGATACGCGTCGATCATTCCGGCTGTTCCGCATCGAAAGGTTCTTCGGCCAACTCCCCGTCACGTTCCAGCAGAACCTGGACCTTCTGCTCCGCCTGCGCCAACGCGCTCTGACAGTCGCGCGTCAGGCCGATGCCTTGCTCGAACGCCGTCAACGAGTCTTCCAGCGACAACTCGCCGTTCTCCAGACGCTCGACCAGTGTTTGCAGGTCAGCGAGGGATTGTTCGAAATCGAGTGCAACTTTTTTGCGGGCCATGGCGGCTATTCCGGTAGACGGTAAACCGGCGCGACACTAGCAGACATGGGGATTGTGGGCAAATGAGCGGGTGGCTTCAGTCGCTTCAGCTATTGATTTGATAGCGCGTACTACGGCCTCCGCCGGGCAAACGGACCAGGCAGTTTTTTTCCAACAGATCAGTAAGATGCCGGGTTGCGGTGGCCTTGGACACCTTCGCCACTGCCTGGTACTGCGCGGCGTTGATGCCGTGTTCGAAGCCTTTTTCAGCGCCGTCGAGCAGGCGGTTGAGTACCTTGATCTGTTCGGCAAATAACGAGAGGTCGCGGTGCTGCTGCCAAAACCGGGTCTTGGCCAGAACTCGGTCAATTCGCGCCATCGCCTGCTCCAGGGTGCGCAGCAAGGTTTTCAGGAACCATTCCAGCCAAGCGGTGATATCCAGTGTGGCCTTCTGGCTGGATTCCAATGCGTTGTAGTAACCGGCGCGATCCTCAAGAATGCTGGCTGACATGGCATAAAAACGGATGGCCTGATGCTCGCCTTGTGCCAATGCCAAGTCAGTGATTGCGCGGGTCAGGCGACCATTGCCGTCATCGAACGGATGCAGCGTGACAAACCAGAAGTGCGCGACGCCTGCGCGAACCAACGGGTCCAGCTCTGGCTGGTTGCGGCTGGTTTCGAACCATTCGAGGAAGTCATCCAGCGCTTGCTCCAGTCCCCGGCGCGGTGGCGCCTCGAAATGGACCTTCGGTCGATCCAGTCGCCCCGAGACCACCTGCATGGGCTCATCTCCCCTCAGAGCGCCGACATTGAGCGCGCGCGCGGCAAAGCCCGCTTCCGGGGTCGGGAACAACCAGTGATGCCAGTTCAATAAGCGCGCAAGGGTGAACGGCTGTGCGAATTGTTTGGTGGCCTCCATCATCAATTCGGCGAGGCCTTCACTGCGGCGGCTCACCTGGCCATCTTGCTGTGCCTCCAGGCCCAAGCGGAGCGCCAGAGAGGATCGCACGGAGCCGACATTCAGCTGCTCGCCTTCGATTGCCGAAGACGTCAGGATGTTTTGCAGCAAAGCATCCAGCTCATTCTGCGCACTGACCGCCTGACTAACGGCGCCGAGCATGCCTAGCAGCTTGCCTTGGGCTTGCGTGCACTCGCGCAGCAAGACAGCCAGGCGTCCGGGCTGCCAATGGAAGTGAGGCCAGTCAGTGTGTTGCCAGATCCAGGAAGGAGAATCCATGAAGGCGTGCCTAGGTGCGTGAGCCGAATAAATGGGCTATTCGGCTCATTCAGTGAGCCGATTGTGCATTCTATTCGGCTCATCGTGCTGTTTTCAAACTATTCGAGAGAGTCATTAGCCGCTTGCTCCAAGCCTCGGCGTGGATATGCTTCAAAATCTAGAGCTTTGCGCTGGACGCCTTTTTTTGAATACAAAAAGGCGATGGGGGCTGATCTCACTGTCGGGCTCAGCGAAAGCTAGCGTCAATTCTTTGAACTTTTAATTTAATAAAGTGCTCGTTACATTCGGGGTGTTCGTAGTGGATATCTTCATCGCTCAGCGAAGTGAAAGTAAGAAAAGTTTCATTGAGTAGCTCTCCGTAGAGGAAGTAGCAATAACCATAATTCGCCTTTTCAACCAGTATTTTTCTCGGTTCAACCCGTTCAATCTCGTAGTCGTCGGAAAGGTTTAGGGTGAGTTCTATGTCGTAGGTTTCTCCAACTTCGATAGTGTAGGGGCAGTGGCTGACAAAACAGTTTATAGCTGTTCCCTCAATGAGAAATATCACATCATCATTTGCATGCTTATTGAGTGCTATCACTTTTCCTTTTTTATAGTGGTTTGTTATAGGGTCTGATGACTTTTTCAGTAGAGTAATCATTTGTCGTCCTTCAGAAGTCTTTTTGGCATAAAGAGGGGGATACGGTTTGTTTTATTTCTCGCCGGCTCTCATATGAACCCTGCGTTGGAGGACCGCGCGATAGTAGTGGTGATGTTTGCCTGGGCGATCAGCGATTCGGTGCTGGAGAGGTGTTTAAAAAACTGGGCGGGTGGAGGTTGGTGCGGTTGGATACGTATTTTCATTTGCCGTTTTGTTCGGTGTCGGGGTTGCTGATGGCTGCGTGAGGGAAAGTTGTTTTTCCAGGGATAAGCCCAACTAACGCAATCATGGTCGTCCATGTAGATCAAAAATCCAAAGCTCATGTCCGTCATCCAGAATGGGTATCCAGTGGTATCAGATAAAATACGCTCAAGTTGTTGGGGAGAGGCGATTTCCCATGCTCTATAGGACGTGTCGAACACAACGAAAATCAACTGATCACTTTGAATGTGCTTTGATACCTCTTGCCAGAAATCAGGGTTGTACTCCGTGCGGTTAACCCGTAACTGAGTTGGATCAAGATGGTTGGCACTCTTTCAGAAAAACACGTTGCCAAGAGATGCGATTAATATATCTAAGTCTTTGGGGGCAAGTTTTCTACTCTGAATACCTAAGTTTTCTAAGCTTTCGTCGATCTCTGCTTCTAGGTAACTCATTGTGCAATACCAATCCTGTAGCGGTTGACGGGGGTTAGGTTCAGCAAGATATGGCCTCTTTTGGCACCTCCGTTACCGCGCTTTCCGGCAGTCTGGTAGCCAATATGAGGTGAGCGTGGGCCGTTGGTACTCGGGACCAGCAAAGGGTTATCTATATGTTGTCGACGGTTTTACTGATGCGCCGACCAAATGGGTCATAGCGGTAGCTGGCTGTTTGCCCGTTGGGTTGGGGGATACTAATTAGCCGGTGCTGACAGTTGTCGCGATATTCGGTGACGAATTGATTGGGCGCCGGGTTCACTCGTTTTTTGAGGGTGAACCTTGGTATCTGGTGAGTAGGTTTGTTGTGATGAGCAGGCTTATTGTGGCGAGCAGGCTTGCCCTGGGTTTGGCTTGGGACACGCGTAGGGTTTATTGGGGCTGCTTCGCAGCCCAACGCGAGCAAGCTCGCTCGCCAACAACGTTACGGTTTATGCGTTTGCTTCTAAGTTGTAACGTATAAGGCACTCAAGCAATACTTTCATGAACTGTCTTTTATCAATGATTTCTTCATTGAAGTAAGTGTCAAAAAGGTAAAAAACAGCTTCGAATGTTTCCTCAGTATTTAAAAAGTATTCTAGGGTCTGGATGTGTCGCTGTCTTTCTTCATGTTTATATCTGATAAATTCTGGTCTGGTCAGCTTGTCAAACAGGTCTTTAAGCTCTTTCGAGTTGTTAACATCTGTGAAAGCAATAAGCTCCTCTCTGTCAGGGTTTCTTGCATTTTCGATGCAATATGTAAAAAGCAGACCTTGGATTGTTGAAAGGCTTGGTTTAATTTTCATTCGAAATCCGTAAAGGCTGTTATGGGGTTTCCGTCTTCATTCAAAAAAAATCTGGCTTTTTTCTGTTTTCCATATTCGTAGCCGTCCCGTTTGTATCCTTCTCCGATTATCTTTCCCATGTTAATTGGTGCTGTCCTCTGCATGGCTGACCGAATCCAGCGCCCGCGCATACCAGGCGCCCATCTGCCGGCGATACTCCGCCAGGCTCTGATGGAAGCCATTGAGCTCATGTTCGATAAAGGCAATGTGGGCGGCGTGGGTCATCCGTGACGTCTCGGCAAAAGGGCAAGGCGTCGGAGCATGCCGCAGGAAAAAGCGCCTGGATGAACGGCTGGAAAAATCAGAAAGGGACTGCGCAGAGAGCGAAAAAGTCGGTGTCAACTCAAGGCTAACGGCTACCTCAACTAGCGAAAATGCTTATTGACGGGCACTGCCCCTGCGCGCCCTTGAGCTGCGCTTCAAACGCCATCAACTCCGCTTGCATCTGCTGCAACCTGGCAATCTGCCCGGCCAGTTCGCGCTTCTTGCTGGCGATAGCCTGGTCTGCACGCTCCCAAGGCAAAACATCGCCCTCGTGCCCGTGCAGAATTCCCTGCAACTCCTTGAGCTTGAACCCCAACTGCTGGGCGCACTTGATCAACGCCAGCAGCTCGACACTTTGCGCCGAATAGACCCGATAACGCCCCTCCCGCTGCGGCGCTGGCAACAGGCCTATCGCTTCATAGTGACGAATCGCCTTGATGGTCGTGCCCGACAGTTGCGCGGCTTTGCCGATGTACATGAAAACTCCCTTTTCCCATTAGTCCGCCCGCCTGAGTCAGCCACTTTGCCCGCTGCGCTGGCGTAGAGCCCAACACCGGCCCGAACATCAACGTCTTGGTCGGCTTGATGCCGCAAAACGCCAGTGTGGTGCTGCGCACCTGATGAATGCCGGGCATGCGGTAGAACCAGCGGTAATACCACGGCGGTGTGTCCAGGGTCACCAACACGTGCGCGGTTCTGCCGAGCAGCAGCTTGTCAGGAAACGACTTGCCTTCGCGGTATTTAAAGGCAAAGCCGGGTAGGAAAATACGGTCGATGAACCCTTTCAATAACGCCGGGATACCACCCCACCAGATCGGGAAAACGAATGCCAGATGGGTGGCCCAGAGGATGTCGGACTGGGCGCTGAGCAAGTCAGGTTCCAATGGTTGGATCTGTGTGTAGCCGTGGTGAAGCACGGGGTCGAAAGTGAGGTCGCCCAAGGGTAGAACGCGTACCTGGTGGCCGGCGATTTTTGCACTGTGGATGTAGGCATCGGCCAAGGCTGAGCAGAAGCTCGTGCCGCAAGGGTGGCCGAGGATGACCAGGATGCGCTGGGGCATGGGGTGAGGTCCTGAAAATGGGGGCTTTCAGGGTAGGGTGTGCCGTATAGGGGAGAGTCAAGCGCCGGACCATACCGCGCCTCAAGGCCGCTCAGTTAGGCGAACGCAATACGCCACGCAGCGAAGATCAACTGTGGGAGCGGGCTTGCCCGCGAAGACGTCGGCCCAGCAAACAATGATGTTGACTGAGCCAGCGCTTTCGCGGGCAAGCCCGCTCCCACAGGGATTTACGCTTGATTGAACAGCATGGGCTTGGCTGATAAATGCCTACGCAACATCAAGCCGTGTGCTTGCTCCCCGTTTCCATGTCCGTGCTGCCCCAAGGCCGCCAGTCGTCGGTGTGCCGTTCACTGCCATGCGGCCCGCTGGAGCTGGTGCCGCCTGCGAGGAATTTTTCCCACAGGTTTTTGCTGTCCGGGTCGCTGTCTTTGTGCAGGTAGGGCGCCAGTCGCGCCAGCGAGCTGCCTTTTTTGTCCTCGGTTTCCTGGAAGTGTTTCCACTCGTCCGACTGATACTCGAACATCGACTTGTCGTCCGGCGTGTCGCGGCCGCCGTACATGTAGGTGGCATAGCGCGCGTATTCGAGCTTGTCGCCCCAGTCGTCCTTGGTCACGCCGGCGTCGGCGAGGTCTTTGAAGAACTTGCCTTGGGAGTCGGTGAGTTTTTGCATTTTGGCATGCTCGACCGCCTCGGCAATCAGGGTGCCTGCGACCCCGAAGATCACACCCGCCACGGCGAAAACCGGACCCGCCACTCGCGCGCCGATGGCGAGCCCGCGTATCACCGTCGCGGCAACATCACCGGCCAGTTTGCCTGCCAGGTGAGCACCTTTGGGGGCGAACATCGCGATGGTATTGGCGATCGCCATACCCGTACCGGACGCACCTCCACCCAGCGTGAAGGCAGCGTCAGTTTTTTCCAGTGCGGTCTTGGCGTTTTTCAGTTTGCGCGCGCCGGAAACGATGTCCATCACGCCGCCGGTCAAGTCCAGGCCGGAGCCGCCCATAAACCGCAGGAACGAGCGCCCGGAGGCGATCGCAATTTCGGATTTTGAAGCCGGCGTACCTTTGCCGGGGAGGTCCTTGACGCCCATGTGTTCGCCCAGGGTTTTGGCGGCGCTGTCGTACTCCTTCACCTCATCGGCCGAGAGGTTGCCCACGTCGAGTTTCTTGAGGGTGTCGGAAGCTTCCTTGACGCGGGTGCTGATGGATGCGGCCAGCGCGTCAGATTTTTCAGTGGTTTTCTTGCCCCAGATGTCCGGGAGGTTCTCATCGATCAGGCCGAGCCATTCAGTGGCCTTGATTTTTGCCGGGCCTTTACCGTCTTTGTCCACGTCAGGTTCATAGGGTTTGGTGCCGCCCAGGGTTTCCACAATGTTCGAACCGAACTTGAGGAAGTCGTTGGTGAAGCTCAAGCCGGCGACCAGGTCTTTCGCGGCGGCGATCTTCTGGTCGTCGGTCATGTTGCCGCCGCCATTGGCGAGCTGCAGCGCGCCGCTGACCAGGTTCATGGTGCCCGCCATGGCACTGAGCCCGCCGGTGGAGCTGGCGGTGTGCAGCACTGTCTTCAGGGAGCCAGCGGCCGCTTCGCGATTAGCGCCCAGGCCCTTCAATTGAGTGTCGACCACCTTGTCGATGGCTTTCGGGTCGCCGCTGGCAGCCGCGAGACGAATGGCCGCTGCGATCTGTTTGTTCTCTGCCGGTGTCAGCCCTTTGATATGGCCGTCGAGGATGTCGATCTCATCCTTCATCTTTTTGTACATGTCGTAGGCTTTGTCGCCCTTGTCCAGGCCACCCAGGGCGGCGTTGATACCGCCCTTGATCATCGTGAACGAGGCCTTCAGCCCACTTTCGGTATTTTCCGGCGAGACCTTATCGGGGTTTTCCATGTAGGTGTTGAGCTGGTGCGTCATCATGTTCTGGTCGAACGTCTGTTTGCGTGCGGTGTAGCTGTCCGGTTCGAGAATGCGCAGCGACTCGAAATAGCGGTCTACGTCCAACTCGGCCATCTCCGATTTCTTCGGATCGCCCGAGTCGTTCATCGCGATGACATATTCTTCGAAGTTCAAGTTGGCATCACGGGTGCCGTCTTTGAAGAGGGCCGGGAATACTTGTTCGCGCACTTCATTCAACCGATCTTGCGACAAACTACCGACACTTTTCTGTAGTTCTGCGTCGTAGCGATCCTTAATCCCTTCCTTGCCCATCAACGTGGAAATTTCTTTGGCGAGTTTGTCCTCGTCGACCATCTCTTTGACGTCTTTGCCGTTCAACTGCGTCGGCGTCTTATCCGTCTCACGGTAAGTGCCGCTGCCCAGGTTGATGCTCTCCGCGTAGCCGTACAGGTCGTAGCCGTTGTCCAGCGCGGCCTGGGCGTCCATCAGCTTGACGATCTTGGCTTCATCCGAGTCTTCGGCCAGCTTGCCGCTCTTGATGTCATCGCGGATGCCCTGCACAAAGTTCTCGGCCGTCTGGCCGCCCACGGTCTTGTCGTTGGGCAACTCCATGTCCATCAGGCCTTCGGCGCCGAAGGTCGGGATGTTGTACTTGTCGCGCAGGGCCTGCACGTCTTCGGGCTCATCGGGCGGCGCGGCCTTGTCGGTGTGCGTCGCGTCTTTGACGTGCATCAGGTCGCCTTTGAGGCTCGAATAGCCGTACTTGCCGAAATCCTGCAAGCGCCCGGCCTCGGTGCCATGGCGGGCTTCCTTGTCTTTGGTGAAACCGTCGATGCTGTCGTTGTCTTTATTCCTGGCGTCGACGCCAGTGAGCAAATGGCCGTTTTCATCGATGCTCACCACATGTTCCAGCACCTGGGTGGCGCGGTACGCGGCGTCGGCGTCGTTCTCGAAATCGCCCACTTGCTTCTTGAGGTTATCCTTCACGTCACTCTGATTGCCGAGGTTTTTCAGCAGCGGTGTGGCGTCGATAATCTCCTTGGCCGAGCGCGTGTCACCGTCGGGGCGCTTCTGCTGGTCGCCCAAATCCGACTTCACCACCTCGCCGCGCAGGCTGGAATAGCCATACTTGCCGAAATCCTGCAGCCGGCCCGCCTCAGTGCCATGCCGCGCCTCGCCATCTTTGGTGAAGCCGTCGATGCTGTTGTTGCCCACATCCTTGCCATCGGTCAGCTTGCCGTCTTCGTCGATGTATTCGACATGCTCCAGCACTTTGGAGGCGCGATAGGCGGCGTCCGCGTCTTTCTCAAAATCGCCGACCTGCTTTTTAAGGTTGTCCTTCACCCCGCTTTGATTACCGAGCTGGGCGAGCAGCGGCTTGTCATCAATAATTTGCTGGGCCGAGCGGGTATCACCTTCGGGGCGTTTCTGGCCTTTACCCAACTCGTCCTTGGGTGCTGATGCTTTTTCGACGGATTTTTCCCAGGCAGCGACGGAGCTTTTTTGAGTGACCGCTGCGTCCTTTGGGGTCGTTTCTACCTTCGCTACCATGGTACTTCTCCTGATCTAATTATTACGCCTGCCACTTTTAAAACGCGCAGGGCCGCACAACTTCCAAGGTAACTTACCCGAGGCGGTTTATTGAATAACGAGAGGGCGGCCTTAGTTGGTTGGCCGCTGGGCGTTGCTGCTGTGAAAGATGACGTCACGGAACTTAGCACGGACTATTAGCCCATTCGCAAAGCCTTCACAACAATTCACAACGGCGAGGTTATTTCGGAACATTTATGGAGTAGGGCGGGTATTGGCAAAAGAGCCTGACGTTCAACGCGGGCTTAACGTAGAGCGCGGCAAGCTGGGTGGTGGTGCGCCGCTCCCGCCAAAGAACCGTTCATCAGATTTCAATGCCGGCAGAGACATTCTTAAGCGGAGGGTACTTTTTGACAGGCACAACGAACCAGGAAAAATCTCACGCGTGAGCTATTGAGCATCGCCAACATTGCCTGTAGATTTTCTCACGCGTGAGTTTTTCACAACGAGGTCAGCACCATGAAAAGCAGCTCTCCATCGAGCCCGCCAGCAGGGCCCGATCCTGATTCAGCAAGCCGCAAGGGAGAGCGCTTGAAGTCGCCCGCGAAAAAACCATCGAGCTTTTACATGAAGCAGATGCGCGCGGGCCTGACGGCCGCCGGTTATGTGAAACACGAGACTTGGGTGCTTCCCGAAAACCGAAGCCTGCTCAAGCAAATGGAGAAACAGCTTCGCCAACCGATTCTGGCTGGCTCATTCATGTCGGAGAATTTCATGAGCGCAGGTACTAACTGGAATATCGATCGCCTCTTCACAGCGCTTCAGGCCTTGGATGAAGTGGTTTCCAACGACATTACGCTTTCTCTCGTTCAGGGCGCCGAGTCCAGCATCAAGCTGGAAATGAACGACTTCGGTGGCTTGCCGATTTACATCGCGGTGGTCGGCGAACAGATCATCGTGGACACCGTGCTGGTCGACGTCGAGTCCATCAATGACGTAACGGCATTCAATGACGCGGTGCTGCGCAGCCGCGAAATGTTCCCGCTTTCGTCGATCGGCATCGAGTCCATGCCTAACGGCCAAGTTGTTTACAACATGTTCGGTGCGTTGAGCTCCGACTCCAGCCTGACCAACATCGTGACTGAGGTGAAAACCCTGGTCGACAACGTGCAGCGCGCCAGCGAAGCCTTCGAACGTTTCTTCAATTAAGTATTCGGGAGTATCCAATGACTCAGTCCATCTGGAGCAAATTGTTCACCGCGCTGCGTGGCGGTGCCAGCGAAGTCGGCGAATCGATCGTCGACCAACAAGCCCTGCGCATCCTCGACCAGGAAATTCGCGACGCCGACACGGCGCTGGCCAACGCCAAGCGTGAGCTGGTGAGCATCATGGCCAAGCACAAACTGGCGACTGATCGCGTTGGCGAGTACGACGCCAAGATCAAGGACCTGGAGTCCAAGGCCATGGCCGCTATCCAGGCCAATCGTGAAGACCTGGCCATGGAAGTGGCCGAAGCCATTTCGACCCTGACCAACGAACGTGACGTCGAGCAAAAGCAGGCCACCGAGTTCGGCGGTTACGCCGACGGCATGCGCAAGGACATCACCAAAGCCGAAAGCCGGATCAAAAGCCTGCGCCAGCAAGTGGACATGGCCAAGGCGCGCGAAAGCGTACAGAAGGCCCAGGTCAGTGCGTCCATCGCCAGTGGTGGCGCCAACGGCAAGCTGGAAACCGCCGTCGGTACCCTGAATCGCTTGCAGGCCAAACAGCAGCAACGTGCCGCTGAACTGCAAGCCCAGGATGAACTGGCTGAGGCATCCACGGGCACCGACCTGGAGCGCAAGCTGCGCGACGCCGGCATCACGCCGGACACAGGCAGCGCCAATGCGATTCTGGAACGCCTGAAGCAAAAGTCGGCTGAGTAAGCCGCGCCGAAGCAAGAAGGGCAGGCGCTGCCCTTCTTTTTTTACATCGAGGTCAGGATGGATGCCCTGAAGGGTTTCAAGACAATCGCAGGCGTGGCGCTGTTGATGGTCGCGCTGCAACTGGTCAATGTGGCGACCGGTTACAGCCTCATGGCATTCGGCCTGATCCCGAGAACGGTGCAGGGGCTGCTCGGCATCCTCACCTCACCGTTTTTGCACGCGTCGTTTGCTCATCTGAGCGCAAACCTGATTGCCTTTTTGGTCCTGGGCACCTTGGTCATTGTCGAAGGAATCCATCGGTTCATTGCCGTCAGTGCGATCATTATTTTGCTGGGCGGTTCGCTGGTCTGGCTGTTCGGTTTCAGCGGCGTACATATCGGTGCCAGCGGCTGGGTATTCGGCCTATGGGCTTACCTTTTGTCTCGCGCCTGGTTCCACCGAAGCTGGAGCAACCTGATAACGGCCGGTGTTGTAGCGGTGCTGTATGGTGGCCTGGTCGTGGGTTTCCTGCCTCGTCAGGGGATCTCGTTCGAGGGGCACTTCTTTGGCGCGTTCGCCGGGTTTATTGCAGCCAAGGTACTTCTATCCTCGCCGCGCAGCAGGTTTAATGCCGGGTGAACGCACTTGAGCCTCCACACGCCCAGGCGATCTTGTCATCCGCAATCAAATACCCAGGGAGTCAGGGGCCAAATGTCGATGTTTCTTTTGTTGCGCCTGCGCGCCGCCTCCCTCTTTCCCCGCTTCCGCATCGCCTCCGCTCGCCTCAAGGAAATCTCCAATGGGATGGTTTAAACAATTGATGGGGCTTGAGGCCCCGAAAGCGAATACAGCGTCGCAATGGACAGCCGGCAACACCCAGCCGGTCACCGGCCCACTGGGCCTGGTACCCGGCAAAGGCGTGATGTTCGACGCGCGCCTGAAATTGTTGCTCGATGAAAAAACCACGGTAGTGATCCCCGGCTCCCAGGAAATCTGGGCCAACGGCACCGTTGATCTCGGCCAGTCGACCTGGCTGTCGCGCTATTACATGAACGACGAAGATTACTGGCTGCAGGTGCACACCACCGGCGAGATCGCCGGGCAGGTCGAGTCGGTGATCCTGTTCAATTACCTCAGTGTCGTCACCATCAGCAGTGAAGCGGAACTGCGTCGGCTGGCCGGGCCACAAAGCCTGATCGGGCTGCCGACCTACACCCACAACGGCGTGGAGTACACCCGTGTGTGGGGCAGCGAGGCTGGCCAGACAGAGTTGGTGGCGATGACCGAACAGGTTGTAAACCCCGAGGACGCCTACAGCGTCGAGCACCGTTCGATGCTGTACGCCCGCGACACCGGTCTGACTGATCGTCGCGAGTTTCTGCTGTTTTCCGTCGAAGAAGACGCAGAGGGCACCGTCAGCCTGAGTACGTCGCTGGGCATTTCGCTGTACACAACCGACCTGACTACGCTTTAAAAAAGGAAAACCCCCATGCTGGAAGCTCTCTCTATCTCCCTGAACAAAGCTGCTGTGTTTGGCTTTGTCACCTACATCCTCGGTGCGGCTGTGCTGTTCGCACTCTTCCAGTTCATCTACACCCGCATCACGCCACACAAGGAGTTCGAACTGATCCGTGCGGGTAACGTGTCGGCTGCGGTCGCCTTGGGCGGCGCTATCATCGGTTTCGCCATTCCGGCCAGCAACGTGATTGCCTACTCGATCAGCCTCCTCGACTTCGTCGTCTGGGCGGTGATTGCCGCCGTCGTCCAACTGTTGGCGTTTCTGCTGACCAGCCTGGTGCTCAAAGGCACGTCCGAGCGCATCAAGAATGGCGAACTCGCCGCCGGCATCTACGTGGCCGCCGTGTCCATCAGCGTCGGCATGTTGAATGCCGCGTGCATGACGCCTACCCAGAACTGATCGCGCACGGAGCTCCCGATGAAACGAAGCAAGTACGTCCAGTTGTCGCTGGCAGCGTCGGTCGCGATGGCGATATCCGGCTGCGGGCCGACCGAAAAAACCTACGATTTGCAAAAGAAGTACAACTTCCAGTCGGTTCAGCAATGCGCCGATGAAAAGCTTCCAGTGGACGTGTGCTCGGACGCCTACATGACGGCCATGGCCGAGCATCGGCGCATTGCCCCGGTGTACGACAGCCAGGCCGATTGCGATGCCGACTTTGTCGCCAACTGGTGTCAGCAGGACTCCAACGGCAAGTTCATCCCCAAACTGGGCGGTTTCGAACTGACCGCCGCCGGCCAGGTGACGCAATCCCAGGTCGATGCGGCCAACGCGCAAGTCGGCGGCGCCCAAGCGAACAGCGGCGGCTCAGGCTTCTCCACCAGCAGTCTGCTGACGGGCCTTTTGATCGGCAACATGCTCAGCAACAATCGCAACAGCTACCGCTCCGAACCGGTGTACCGCTACCGCGATGATCGCGGCGATTACGGTTCTTCGACGCTCAACCAGCGGGTCTCGAATGGGGCGACATTCGGCCGGTCCAACCAGGCCAGGTACGGCAGCAGCAATTACACCAACACGCTGCGCTCCTCCAGCAAGCCGGTGTCCGTGGCGTCCTCGACCTCCCGTGGCGGCTTTGGCAGCAAAGCCAGCGCCCGCAGCGGCTGGGGCGGCGGCGGGTCGAGCAGTTAAGGAAACCGGGCCATGAAAAAGATCCACTGCGCAGAGCGTGATGACTGGAAACAGACCGCCGACAGCCTCGGCTTCCTGTTCCACACCATCGACGACGAACCCTACTGGGACGAGAGCGCGTACTACCAATTCACGCTCGAGCAAATCGAGCGCGACCTCGAAGACCCGACTACCGAGATCCATGACATGTGCATGGACCTCGTGGCACGCGTGGTGCAGAGCGAAGAATTGCTTGAGCGGCTGAGCATTCCCGCGCCGTTCTTCGACATGATCCGAACCTCATGGCTCGAAGGCCACCCGCACCTGTACGGGCGCATGGACTTCTCCTACAACGGCACCGGGCCCGCCAAGCTGCTGGAACTCAACTACGACACACCGACCAGCCTCTACGAGGCGGCGGCGTTTCAATGGGGCTGGCTGGAACAATGCATCGAACGCGGCCTGCTGCCCAAGCACGCTGACCAGTTCAACAGCATCGACACCAAACTGCATCAGGCCTTCGCCCAATTGCAGGTCAACCAGCCGTTCTACTTCGCCTCGATGAAAGACTCGGTCGAAGACAAAGGCACCACCGACTACCTGCGCCTGGTCGCAGAAAAAGTCGGCATCGAATCACGCCACATCGACATCGAAGACATCGGCCTGACCAGTGATGGCCGTTTCGTCGACCTCGAAGATCGCTGGATCCCGCACCTGTTCAAACTGCACGCCTGGGAATTCATCTTCCACGAGCCCTTCGGCGCCGCGATTGCCCAGTGCGATACCCAGTTCTTCGAGCCCGCCTGGAAATCCATCCTCTCCAACAAAGGCATCCTGCCGCTGCTGTGGGAATTCAACAAAGGCCACCCTAACCTGCTCGCGTCCCACCTGGATACCGACCCCGGCAAAGCCGTGCCAAAGGGCTGGGTGCGCAAGCCGTTCTTCTCCCGCGAAGGCGCCAACATTGAACTGCACACCGCCGACGGCCTGATCGTAAAAGAAGACGGCCCCTACACGGATGCGCCGTTTATCCTCCAGGAGTTTGCGCCGCTGCCGCGCTTTGGTGACAGCTACACGCTGATCGGCTCCTGGGTGATCGGCGATCAAGCCGCCGGCATCGGCGTGCGCGAAGACAACAGTTTGATCACCAAGGACTCTAGCCGGTTTCTCCCGCACCTGATCCTCGACTGATCGCGCGGGCTTGCCCCAATACTCAAAGCAGCAAAGAACAAATGTGGGAGCGGGCTTGCCCGCGAAGACGGTGTCTCAGCCGCCGAATATATCGACTGACTCACCGCCATCGCGGGCAAACCCACTCCCACAGTTTTTTGAGGGGGCTCTCAACCTCAGCCCTGACGCGCCGTCACCGCCGCATACCCATTCATCAAATTCCGATAGTTAGGAATCCGCTGAGACAACAAATTCCCCAACCCTTCCATGTCATTGCGCCAGTCACCCTGCAACTCACACGCCACCGAAAACCAATTCATCAACTGCGCACCGGCCTGCGTCATGCGGCTCCACGCCGCCTGCTGCACCGTGGTATTGAAGGTGCCCGACGCATCCGTCACCACAAACACCTCAAACCCCTCCGCCAGCGCCGACAACGTCGGGAACGCCACACACACATCCGTCACCACACCCGCAATGATGATCTGCTTGCGCCCAGTCGCCTTGACCGCCTTAACGAAGTCCGCGTTATCCCACGCATTAATCTGACCAGGGCGAGCGATATACGGCGCTTCCGGGAACATTTCCTTCAGCTCCGGCACCAACGGGCCGTTAGGGCCTTGCTCGAAACTGGTGGTGAGGATCGTCGGCAAGTTGAAGAACTTGGCCAGGTCGGCCAGGGCCAGCACGTTGTTCTTGAACTCGTTGGGGGAGAAGTCCTGCACCAGCGAGATCAGACCGGTTTGGTGGTCGACCAGCAGAACTACGGCGTCGTCTTTGTTCAAGCGGCTGAGGGTTGGAGTGCTCATGGTTGAAATCCTTTTTTGGTTGGGTTGGTTGGCGTTGCGTTCAACATGGGCACAGATTAATGGGTGGGGCGTGGGGGATAAATCGGGTGGGGTGAGTCTTACTGTCAACTCAAAGGTGACAGTGGTTGAAGAGCCAGCAGTACCGGTCCCTTTCATTTGCAGGACGTTTCCTAGAGAATCCGAGCGGCTTGCGCCAGCAAAATCCCGCGACTAGGCTGCGGACCGTCACTGCCTATTCAGTGATCGGGTTTAGTCGCCCGGAATCGATTGGTACACACTTTTTGATAGGAGTTGTGCCATGGAAAATGTTGTTTCGGGTTTGCCCTCATCGGCTGTGACTAAGCCATTTACTGTTAATGAAGAGCTGAGCTTCGAGGATGCCTGGGTGCGGGTGGCTGAGTTGCTGCAGTGTGCGGTGGCTACGTCGCAAGTGCTTGGTGAACCGCTGGGAGCGCCGCATCGGGCGGTGACGCATTTGGTGGAGATGGCGAAGCTGGTGGCGGATCGGGCTGTGGAGTGTTTGCAGCTGAGGTGATACGAGGCGCTTGCTTCGTGTAATCGAAGCAAGCGCCAACGAGCTATCAATTGTGGTTTTGATTTGTCAGCCGGCCCGCAAAGTACTGAGCAGTTTCAGGATCTGTGCAGTAGAGGTAGCAGCCCTTCATTCCCCGAGTCATTAAGGTCCGGTACGTGTTCTTGATGATCAGGTCCGTTTCCCCTTTGGCCAGATCGGGTTGCTCCTTCATCATCTTTTTCCATCCTCGAATGGACTTGTCATTTTTATCTCGCTCAAGAGCCGAGGTAAGAACGTGTCCATCCCGTACGATGAGATCTGGGCCGATAATCACGCCGATGTAATCGACTTCCAGACCCTGGCAAGTATGGATACACCCGACCTGATCAACCGAATTCTCCGCAATGATCCACAAACTGCCATCCTGGTCCAGATTCCATTGGCGTTCGTAGTCGCTGCCTATGACGATGTCGGACTCTCGAGCATCCTTCTTGCTGCGCCACGGCCAGCAATAGCCGGCTACCACTCGGGCTTTGTTGCCGTGGTTCTTTTGCTCGATGGCCGTATGCATGGCTTGAGGCGTGTCGAATATTTTGAATTCATATTCGCTGTTATCAAGCAGTGGGTTGGCAGTTGCACGGATATCCAGTACGTCGTCCAGCCAAGCCAAGTAGCCATCGGACCCACTGCAACGAAACTGTGATGACAGCGTGTATTCCTCGACCTCAGCCCCTTTTGCTTTTGCAAAGGCGCGGATGGCCTGTTTGCTGCCAATGTCATTCAGGGTGACTCGTTGATCTTCATCGATGAAAAATACTGAGCACTTGGCCGACTCGATCAATTCCTTGATTTGGTTTTCACCCAAATTTGCGTAAAGCCCGCTTTTTTCGTTCAGCCGGTGGGCTTCGTCGACAATGAGCGCATCAAAGGTGTTGGGGGCGGTATCGATGAAGGCGCCTGAGCCTGAGAATAGATTCGAGAAGTGACTACGTTTTACCGTACCCACCAATTTGCTTTCATAGACTTTTCTTGGCGCAGCATTCTTTGATACGTACTTGCTGAGTAACCCAAGGCTTGTGAGCCTCACGAGCAAGTTGATTGCCAGGACTGTTTTGCCCGTCCCTGGGCCGCCCTCGATGATAATCACCTTCGGCGCAGCCTCAGAAGCAGTGCTCGCCGCTGCAAGTGCGGATTCAAACGTCGCTTTTTGATCATCGATCAATATGAATTCCGGCTGACCTTTCAGAAGTCCTTTAAGTGCGTCAGCCAAAGCCTTCGACGGGCGAATTTTTCCGTTGGAAAGCTCATAGAGTATTTCCTTGTTATCACCGTGAAGGATGTGTGTCTTGAGAAAAGCGCGCAGCTTTTCTAGCTCATCCGGTCCTTTGAGGAAGAGCGGAGCTTTGCTTATGTACGCCTCGTAATGCGCCGAATTTATGACTCCGTCACTGACATAGTTGTGAAGATAAGCGCAGGGACGGACCTCAATGCTTTTGTCATAGACCGCCTCGTTGAAGCCTTCCAGCAATGCGGCGTACGACCAGACCTGGTAAGAAGGATGGATGGTTTCCACTATGCCGCCACCCAAGGCGGTTTTGACGATTGCGTCCTTAGTGGTCGCTGTCGATTTACTCCACTGCTTTAACTCAATCAGGACAGCGTTCTTACCTTGATTTGCATCCCTGCCAGTCATCAAAAAATCGATACGCTTAGAGGATTGGGGAATGTGCAGTTCAATAGCCAATCCGGCGTCATTCGGTAGTTCCTCATCCCGGAGCACCTTCGCCATGTACGTCAGCGAGCCCTGCCAGGATTTTATCTCCGATGCCCCAACGCGCTTGCCCGTGGCTTCTTTGTAGTGCCTGAGAATGACCTCTTCGATGTCGTCGTTATCGTTGTCTTTGAGGAATTGCTGTTTGGTCGCAGCGTAAACGATCACGAGAAATCCTTAGCGCGTGGTATGTCAGAGTTGGTCGTATTTTTTGCTGGAGCTTTTGGCTTTATCGACTGGGTACTTCAAACCGTTAAGCGCGAGTTTGCTTTTGGTGGCCTCGTTCAGATCGACATCCAGCACACTGGCCAGGCGGACCAGGTACATAAGGACGTCTGCGAGTTCGTCTTTTACGGCTTGTGCTGTTTCAGGACGCTTTGCCGCTTCCACGGAGTCGGCCTCACTCATCCATTGGAAAATCTCGCAGAGTTCGCCCACTTCACCCGTCAGTGCCAATAGAAGGTTCTTCGGAGAGTGGAATTGTCGCCAGTCGCGATCATCGGCAAAGCGCTGCAATGACGCAGAAAGATTTTCAATGTTTACTAGGTGCTCGGGTGTGCTACCTACTTCGCTCACAGGCTCACCTCTTAATCGCCGATGGTTATCGCATCCGTAAATGGATTTGGAAAACTAGACGGGGATTGTAAGAGAATTCTTTCTGGCTGTGAGTTTTTTGCGGCCTGAGCTTGAGGTCATTTTTTATGAGAGGCCTGCGCAGCTTTTGAGAGGAGCTTGCGTACGGATCCGAGTCTAGATTTTTGCTGCTTGAAGGCGATTAGACGCATCAAAACGTTGGAGATGTTTTTGGTCCTCACCCAATTTTTTGGTTTACCGAAATTCTCTACGAAGCCTTAGGCGATTCATATTGCTGATTTTTCGAAGGATGATTACTGCGTGAATGCGAACGGTCGACCGACCTTTTTCAATCGCAAGTGGCGCCCCAATCCACATTCTCTTCACCTACTATCTACGTACCTTGAAATCTTTTCTAATCTAGGTTCATGATGTGATGGCGTTCGGCTACTCTTTACTGAGCCGTTAAGGCTGCATTTCACTCAATGGAAGAGAAGATGAAAATAAGCGAGCGGTTTCAGTTAAACGCCAATCAGTTTGAACTAGACTTCATAGATATTGACACAGATGTCGACCTCCCACTCTTTTTGGATCCGGCATTCTTAAGCGTGAAGCAAGACTCATGGTCTGTGAATGCAAACCGTACACTCAAAAGTTTTTTCCAGACGTTCGTGAATCTCTTTAGAGCTGGCGAGATGGAAAGTGCACGAGGTTTGTTGAATTATCTTCATGAGCCAAATGAAATTTGTTTGGGGCTTTCTTCAGATCGGCCCAGAGGTAATGCAATAGGAAGCGTTGATGGAGAAAAACTCTTCCAAAGCATCATTACTAGTCGGTCTGTAGAAACCGGAGTTGTTGAAGATCTTCAGGACTTCAGGCTTTTTATCGATGGTATTGATCGGGATAAAGTTTCCGATATGACCGTCAACATAATACGGCTCCATTTGATCGAGTATACCCAGGCACAGTGTAAGCTTTGGTTGATTCCGATGCAGATGAATGCACAGAGCGGCTTCTATTGGAATCGGAGTATTTCTGCTTGGGAGACTAGCTATCAAGAAATGTTAGTTATTGATCAGAGACCCATCATATTTGTTCCAAAAGCTGTAGTTTCTTATGCTAAAAAGTACACTCCTCAGCAATACTACAACAAATTTGTTCTCGAGTTTCTCCAAGAGGATCACATACGAAGAGCGACTCCGCTTGTTGGGCACAGACGTGACGGGAGCCAGTTTGTAACTAAAGTCTCTTTGAAAGAGAAGGTTGCTCCATATTCCAAAGGGTTTTTGACTGATTTCACCGCAAGACATCCCGAGGTATTTGCAGACTTTAAGAATTGGATCGCGAGCGATGCTAAGTCTTTAGCTAATGAAGAGTTAGACGGTCGAAACAATATTGTTATCGCTGAGTACCTGAAGAGAAAGCTTCGTGATGTAGAGGCAGGCGCCAACGGCGCGACGCAATATCATCGTGTGGCAGTGGGTATATTGGAGTTTCTCCTTTATCCAGATGTAATATGCCCAGTGGTGGAGGCGGAGATTCATGATGGACGTAAACGAATAGACATAGTTTTTGATAATGCAGCGGCAAGTGGCTTTTTCTATCGGATCCATACGATACATCAAACACCCGCTCAGTTTATTTTTGCTGAATGCAAAAACTACACCAGAGAAGTGGCAAACCCTGAGGTTGATCAGCTATCTGGCAGGTTCTCTATGAATAGAGGGAAGTTTGGAATCTTGCTTTTCAGAGAGGCGGAAAATATGGAGCGTCTAATCCAGCGGTGCAATGACACTTACAAAGATGGTAGAGGTGTGATGTTACCCATAGCTGATGCCGACCTCATTACTATGCTTGATCGAGCAATAGACGGCGATACTAGCCCGTATGAGCGCTTTTTCAGTGATAGGTTTCGGCGTGTCGCGTTGCCTTGATGGCGATGAGTTAGATTACATAGCCTTTAGGCACAATGCATGAATCGAAGCGTAGGGGGCGACGGTTCATGATCAAAAATTCTTATACATTAAGGAATCTAAGGCATTAAAAAGCCGGCTTGTGGCCGGCTTCTCGGGGACTGCCTCAGCTTGTTTTTGACAAACCTCACCAGCCTTCAAATCGCTCAGCCCACATCACGTCTGGCTGAATAGTAAGGGCATCAGCGGGAACTCCTCCGCATCGCCAGGCAGGATGGATAGCGCAAAGCCACCCCCTGCCAAATGTGCGGCGGATGATACCCACATTCACCTCAAATGCCTACCTCCGGGTCCGATTTAGAGCCTTCCCAGCCCAGCAGGTGTTCGTCCAGTGGCACCGGTCGGCGGTTGTTGAGGGTGGACCACCAGAACACCCAGCCCACGATCTGAAAATTCTGCTCAAAGCGTTGCTCGTGGGTGAGGTATTCGTCCGGGTGTTCGCTGGCGTTGTGGCTGCGCATGCGCAGGCCGCCGCCGGGGCGGTTGTAGAGGTATTTGATGCGCAGCATGCCGTCGTGTTCGACGGCGTAAATTTCGCCGTCGGTGATTTGGCTGCGGCCGCGGTCGATGGCGAGGGTGGCGCCTTGTTGGATGATGTCGATCATGCTGTTGTCGACCATGTAGGCGCCTATGGCACGGTCGGGGTTTACGTTGAGGGTTTCCAGAGTATGCAGCGAGACGCGGATGCGTTCGCTTGAGGTGAAGGTGGGGTGGAGGGCGATCTCCACGTCGATTTTTTCCGGGAGGCAGGCGGGGCCTGTGAGGTATTTACCGCTTTCTTCGCGGGTGGGCAGTCCTTTGGTGGTGCCGGGGCCTTCCAGCAGGAAGTTGGCCGGTGGGTGTTTGAGGCCTTCGCCGGTGCGTAGCCAACGGCTGGAGACGCAGAGCAGTTCTGCGATCTCGTTGAGTCGGCCCATGGGCACGCCGCGTTTGAACCAGTTGTTCACGTGTTGAGGCGTGACGCCGCGGTTCTTGGCGAAGTCGGAGGCGGAAAGATGAACTTCCCGTAATAACGCTTTTAGTCGATCACCTGATGTATTCATAAACGCAGAGTTTACTGGCCGGAAAAAGACATCAAATAAACTATGCGTTGAATTGCGTGTGTAGGGATTTACTTAGTTGTAGGTTGATATGTCAGTGTCTTAACGCTGTTAAACATGGCGCATTAAACATTGCACTTGGAGTTTAATTTTTCCCACAAAAAAAGCCCCGAATAGTCGGGGCTTTTTTGATTGCCGGGGCAATGAGGAGCGGGTATCAGCCTTTGTAGGCAGCCACCGACTTCATGATCTCGGCGCGGGCGGCGTCTGCGTTGCCCCAACCGTCGATCTTCACCCATTTGCCTTTTTCGAGGTCTTTGTAGTTCTCGAAGAAGTGCTTGATCTGTTCCAGCAGCAGTGGCGGCAGGTCAGTGTATTCCTTCACGTCCACGTACAGCTGGGACAGCTTGTCGTGGGGCACTGCGATAACTTTGGCATCGCCGCCGCCGTCGTCGGTCATGTTCAGGATGCCGACTGGGCGCGCGCGGATAACCGAGCCTGGGGTAACCGGGTAAGGGGTTACAACCAGCACGTCGAGGGGGTCACCGTCGTCAGCCAGGGTGTTGGGGATGAAACCGTAGTTGGCCGGGTAGAACATTGGGGTGGCCATGAAACGGTCAACGAACAGGCAGTCGCTGTCTTTGTCGATTTCGTATTTGATCGGCGCGTGGTTGGCCGGAATTTCGATGGCGACGTAGATGTCGTTCGGCAGGTCTTTGCCAGCCGGAATCTTGCTGTAGCTCATTGGGCGATGCCCCCGTAGTTGGCCATGGAACATGGCCGGATTGGCCTAAAAGTGGCGGCGATTATAGGCATATTCTGACGCCGATGCCATGCGTCAGACGTCGTACGGCGCGTGGCGTTCCGTCTGATAGCGCGCGTCGCTGGCTTGCAGTTGGTGCAGGCGGGCCAGGGGATCCTGGCGATAGAAGCGGCTCAGTTGCGCGTACACCTGTGGATAAGTGCTGACCAGTAAATCCGGGGCGCTGAAAAAATATTCGCTGGTGACGGCAAAGAACTCCGCCGGGTTTTCGGCGGCGTAGGGGTCGATCTCGGTATGGGCGTCCGGGTTGGCGTCGAGCTGGCGATTGAGGTCATCAAAGGCGCTTTGCATCACGCTGGCCCATTCCTGCACGCGCATGTCGTGATGCAGCGGCGGCAGGCCGTTGGCGTCGCCGTTGAGCATGTCGAGTTTGTGCGCCAGTTCGTGGATCACCAGGTTGTAGCCTTCCCACTGGCCGCTGGCCAACACGCCGGGCCAGGCGAGAATCACCGGGCCTTGCTGCCAGGCTTCGCCGCTGTGTTCGCCGTCCCACTCGTGTTCGACGCCGCTGGCATCGCGATGGCGTTGCGGGCTGACGAAGTCGTCGGGGTACAGCACGATCTCGTGGAAGCCCTGGTACCAATCGAGGTCGCCCAGGTTCATCAACGGCAGTTGCGCCTGGGCGGCGAGCAGCAGGCGGTGCTCCTGATGCAGCTCGACGCCGGGCAGGGCGGTGAGGTGTTTTTCGGCGAGGAAGACTACGCAGGCTTCGCGCAGCCACCGGTCTTGCTCGGCGCTGATGCCGTCGAGAAAGCTCAGGTGGTGGCGCACCCGTTGCCAGGTGTCATCGGCAATCGGGTGCTTGGCCAGCAGGCGCCGGCGACGCCAGGCGCTGAGGGACCACATCGCCGGTTACTGCGGTTTGGCTTCGGAGGACGAGCGGCCAAAGCGGCTGCGGAACACACCGATGATCATCGGGATAAGCGACAGCAGGATGATAAATACCACCAGCAGCGACAGGTTCTTCTTGATGAACGGCACATTGCCGAAGAAGTAACCCAAGGTCACCAGGCCGCCGACCCACAGCACGGTGCCGAACACGCTGAACCCGAAGAAGCGCGGGTAAGGCATTTTGGCGATGCCGGCGACGAAGGGTGCGAAGGTGCGCAGGATCGGCAGGAAACGCGCCAGGGTCACGGTTTTGCCGCCGTGCTTGTCGTAGAACTCGTGGGTTTTTTGCAGGTAGTCGCGGCGGAAGATTTTCGAGTTCGGGTTGCTGAACAAGCGTTCGCCCACTGTTCGCCCGATCACGTAGTTGGTGCTGTCACCCAGAATGGCCGCCAGCATCAGCAAGCCGCCCAACAGGATCGGGTCCATGCCGCCGCCTGCCGCGATAGCGCCAGCGATGAACAGCAAGGAATCACCGGGCAGGAATGGCATGACCACCAAGCCGGTTTCGCAAAAGATAACCAGGAACAGAATGGCGTAGATCCACACTCCGTAGTTTCTCACCAGCATGTCGAGGTACACGTCGAGATGCAGGATAAGGTCGAGCGGGTTGAAATCCATGGATGGCACCTGTGTGAATGGGCCGGCTCAGCAGGCCAGTGCGGGGTCTACGGGTAAGTAAGGCTACAAGTGTATGCCGTATTTCTTACAACCCTGAAAGGTCCGCATTATACGTATTGAGAGGTGAAAAGCGTGTGGGTTTTGTAGCGGGGCGTGTCGTGGGTATGTCCGATCTACATTGATCCAAATAGGGGAACGGGTCTTCTGTGGCGAGCGGGCTTGCTGTGGCGAGCGGGCTTGCCCCGCGTTGGGCTGCGAAGCAGCCCCCCGAGAAGTTCCGCATTCCTTCAGTTATAACTCGGCGGCTGGTTTTGGGGCTGCTGCGCAGCCCAACGCGGGGCAAGCCCGCTCGCCACACTCAGCCCGCTCGCCACTGTAAGGCCGTTCACCACAAGGGGAAGCCAACGCCATTCGGCGTTATCAGTTTTCGCTGATCGGCAACACGTAGTTCTTGAACTCCGTATCCTCGCGAAAGCCGATCGACTCATAAGTCTTCTGCGCCACCTCGTTATCACTGCTGGTCGACACCCGCAGTCGTACCGCATGGGTTTCCTTGGCCATTTTCTTGGCCGTGCGCATCAGGTTGTCCGCCACCAATTGCCGGCGCGCATCTTCGGCCACATAGATATCGTTGAGGATCCACACGCGTTTAAGCGACAGCGACGAAAAGCTCGGGTAAAGCTGACAAAAGCCCAGCAACCGCTTGTCATCATCGTCGGCCAGGGCCAGGTAGATCACCGACTCCTTGCGGCGCAGGCGTTTTTCCAGAAACGCCCGCGATGAATCCGGAAACGGCAGCGCGCCATAGAACTCGCGGTATTTGACGAACAACGGGGTCAACAGGTCCAAGTGTTCCAGGGTCGCTTGAGTAATCCGCATGCCAGGCCTCAACTTCCAAAGGGGGGATGACCACACAAGCGGCCGTGACCGGATGCTGCCTAATGGCGCGAAAAAGCGCAATCGTGCGGCTATCGTTCATTCCGGCGGGCTGAGCAGGAAATTGCCTTTCATCAGGTCAGGATCATCCGATTCAATGGTCTGCACCTGTGCCTCGTCCTTGAGATTGACCCCCGACAGCTGCCGGCGACACGCCTCTTTCATCAAGTAAAGCAGGCGGTGCGCGGCCATGCCGTAGCTCAGGCCTTCCAGGCGCACATTGGAAATGCAGTTGCGATACGCATCGGTGAGCCCGACCTTGGGGTTGTAGGTGAAATACAGCCCCAAGCTGTCTGGCGAGCTGAGCCCCGGCCGCTCGCCGATCAGGATCACCACCATCTTGGCGCCCAGCAATTGGCCAACTTCATCGGCCACCGCCACGCGGCCCTGTTCCACCAGGATAACTGGCGACAAGGACCACCCTTCGGCGTGAGTCTGTTCTTCCATGCGTGTCAGAAACGGCAGCGTGTGTTTATGCACGGCCAGCGCCGACAGCCCATCGGCCACCACCACGGCCAGGTCCACACCGCCAGGGTTGGCGGCGGCGTAGTCGCGCAAGCTCTGCGCCGACTCATCACTGAGGCGTCGCCCCAGGTCCGGGCGTTGCAAATACATATGCCGGTCAACGGCGGCGCTGTGCAGCAACAGGCTGTCACGGCCGCGCTCGGCCAATTGGCTGCTCAGGCCTTCATGGTCAAAAGGCAGGTGCACCGCATCGCGCGCCTGGGCGTGGGCGAATTGGAAGTCCAGCTGCGCGCTGGTGGGAATGCTGGTGCCGGTGCGGCCCAGGGCGATGCGCGCAGGCGTGAGGCGGCGCAGTTCCAGCCACGGGTTGTCAGGCAGTTCTACTTGCACAGGCGGCTCCTTCATCCCAATTGCTTCAAGGCGTGGCGAAATGCCGGTGGCAGGCTGTTGCCGAAGTGCACCTTGCCGTCGGCTTGCGTGAAGATGCCCATCTTGGCCAGCCACTGTTCAAACTCCGGCGCCGGTTTTAAACCCAATGTTTGCCGGGCGTATAACGCGTCGTGAAACGAGGTGGTCTGGTAGTTGAGCATGATGTCGTCGGAGCCGGGGATGCCCATGATGAAGTTGATCCCGGCCACGCCCAGCAAGGTCAGCAGGGTGTCCATGTCATCCTGGTCGGCCTCGGCGTGGTTGGTGTAGCAGATGTCGCACCCCATCGGCACGCCGAGCAGCTTGCCGCAGAAGTGGTCTTCGAGGCCGGCGCGGATGATCTGCTTGCCGTTGTACAGGTACTCGGGGCCGATAAAACCTACAACGGTGTTGACCAAAAACGGCTTGAAATGCCGCGCAACGGCGTAGGCGCGGGTTTCACAGGTTTGCTGGTCGACGCCAAAGTGCGCGTTGGCCGACAAGGCGCTGCCCTGGCCGGTTTCGAAGTACATCAGGTTCTGGCCCAAGGTGCCGCGGTTCAGACTCAAGCCTGCGTCGTAACCTTCCTGCAGCACGCTCAGGCTGATGCCGAAACTGGCGTTGGCCGCTTCGGTACCGGCAATCGACTGAAACACCAGGTCCAGCGGCACGCCCCGGTTGATGGCCTCGATGGACGTGGTCACGTGGGTCAGCACGCACGCTTGGGTGGGGATTTCGTAGCGCTGGATGATCGCATCGAGCATCTCGAGCATGGCGCAGATCGAGGCGATGCTGTCGGTGGCCGGGTTGATGCCGATCATGGCGTCGCCGTTGCCATAAAGCAGGCCGTCGAGAATGCTCGCGGCGATGCCCGCCGGTTCATCCGTCGGGTGGTTGGGCTGCAGGCGCGTCGACAGGCGCCCGCGCAGGCCCATGGTGCCGCGAAACTGGGTGACCACGCGGATCTTTTGCGCGACCAGTACCAAGTCCTGCACGCGCATGATCTTGGAGACGGCGGCGGCCATTTCCGGTGTCAGCCCCGGCGCCAGGGCGCGTAGGGAATGTTCATCGGCCGCGTCGCTGAGCAGCCAGTCGCGCAGGCCGCCGACGGTCAGGTGGCTGACCACGCTAAACGCCTGTTTATCGTGGGTGTCGATGATCAGCCGGGTGACTTCGTCGCTTTCGTAGGGGATCAGCACTTCTTCGAGGAAGTGTTTCAGCGGGATGTTCGCCAACGCCATCTGCGCGGCCACGCGTTCGCCGTCGTTCTGCGCGGCCACACCGGCCAGAAAGTCCCCGGAACGCGCCGGGCTGGCCTTGGCCATCACGTCCTTGAGGCTGTCGAAGCGGTAGGTTTGTGCACCCACCGCGTGGGAAAAGCTTGCCATACAGTGTCTCCTTGGCGACGCGGGCCAGCTGCCCGCGTCGAGGTTTACGGCATTCAGTGCAAGGCGGCCTCTGCGGCCTGGATCGCGGCGAATTCTTCTTCGGGCGTGCCTGCTACCAAGTGATGCCGGCTGTAGAAAGCAAAGTAAGCAATTAATACTCCATAGATGATCGCGGCGCCAATCACCACCCGTGGATCCACCAGAAAGCCCGCCACTACCGCTACGCAGGCCAGTACCAGCGCGACACCGGAGGTGAAAATGCCGCCCGGCGTGCGGTACGGACGGTCCATTTTGGGGCGGCGGATGCGCAAGGTGATGTGCGCGGCCATCATCAGTACGTAGGAAATGGTCGCGCCAAACACCGCCACCAGAATCAGCAAATCACCCTGGCCGGTCAGCGACAGGCCAAAACCGATGATGCCCGGGATCACCAGCGCCAGCACCGGCGCCTTGCTTTTGTTGGTCTGCGACAGCTTGCGCGGCAAGTAACCAGCGCGGGACAAAGCGAAGATCTGCCGGGAATACGCGTAGATGATCGAGAAAAAGCTCGCGATCAGCCCGGCCAAACCAACCAGGTTGACGAAGCTGCCCATCCAGGTCGAACCGCCGTAGGACAGTGCCAGCGCCTCAACCAACGGGTTGCCCGACTTGATCAACGCGTAAGTGCCCGCGCCGCCGGGGGCGATGACCAGAATCAACAGGGCAAAACTGGTCAGCACCACAATGGCGCCGATCAGGCCACGAGGTAGGTCACGCTTGGGGTTCTTGGTTTCTTCGGCAGCCAACGGCACGCCTTCGACGGCGAGGAAAAACCAGATTGCATAGGGAATCGCCGCCCATACGCCGACGTAGCCGAACGGCAAGAACGTGCTGGCGCCTTTGGCCTCGGTCACCGGGATGTCCAGCAGGTTCGCAACGTTGAAGTGCGGCACCATCGATACCAGGAACACGCCCAAGGCAATCGCCGCAACGGCGGTAATCACAAACATCAGCTTCAAGGCTTCGCCCACGCCGAAGATGTGGATGCCGATAAAGATGATGTAGAAGGCCAGGTAAATCATCCAGCCGCCAATGCCGAACAGCGACTCGCAATAAGCGCCGATAAACACCGCGATGGCGGCGGGGGCGATGGCGTATTCGATCAGGATCGCAGTGCCGGTGAGGAAGCCGCCCCAGGGGCCGAAGGCGCTGCGGGCAAAGCCATAGCCGCCGCCGGCGGTGGGGATCATGGAAGACAGTTCGGCCAGGGAGAAGCACATGCACAGGTACATGGTGGCCATCAGCAAGGTGGCGAGGAACATGCCGCCCCAGCCACCTTGGGCCAGGCCGAAGTTCCAACCGGCGTAGTCGCCGGAGATCACATAGGCAACGCCAAGGCCGACCAACAGCACCCAGCCGGCGGCGCCTTTTTTCAGTTCGCGTTGTTGGAAGTAGTCGGTGCCGACTTTTTCGAAGTCGACGGAAGAGCCAGTAGGTTCGCTAGGCATGGGAAAGTACCGTCCATTCTTATTGTTTTTAACTCGGCCTCTTTGTGCCGAATGCGAGTTGCGAGTACTTGCGAAGAGCTAATGTGGGCGCTGGCTTGCCTGCGAAAGCAGTGTGTCAGCCACCACACGCTTAGTTGATACACCGCCATCGCAGGCAAGCCAGCTCCCACACTTGATTGCATTTCAAGTTGAGAACTGGTCGCCTGTTACAGGTTTAAGTTAGAAAAAGCCCAACGGATTAATGTCGTAGCTCACCAGCAAGTTCTTGGTCTGCTGGTAGTGATCCAACATCATCTTGTGCGTCTCACGGCCCACACCGGACTTCTTGTAACCGCCGAACGCGGCGTGCGCCGGGTACAGGTGGTAGCAGTTGGTCCACACGCGGCCGGCCTTGATCGCGCGGCCCATGCGGTAGGCGCGGTTGATGTCGCGGGTCCACACACCGGCGCCCAGGCCGAACTCGGTGTCGTTGGCAATTGCCAGGGCTTCGGCTTCGTCCTTGAAGGTGGTGATGCTCACCACCGGGCCGAAGATTTCTTCCTGGAACACGCGCATTTCGTTGGTGCCCTTGAGCAGGGTCGGCTGGATGTAATACCCGCCGGCCATGTCGCCGCTGAGCTGCTCGACCTTACCGCCGGTGAGCAGTTGCGCGCCTTCGCCCTTGGCGATTTCCAAGTAGGAGAGGATCTTGTCGAACTGCTGCTCGGACGCCTGGGCGCCGACCATGGTGTCAGTGTCCAGCGGGTCGCCGCGTTTGATCTGCTCGATCTTTTTCATCACCACTTTCATGAAGTCGTCGTAGATCGACTCTTCCACCAGTGCGCGCGATGGGCAGGTGCACACCTCGCCCTGGTTGAAGAACGCCAGCACCAGGCCTTCGGCGGCCTTTTCGATAAACGACGGTTCGGCTTTCATGATGTCGGCGAAGAAGATGTTCGGCGACTTGCCGCCCAGCTCAACGGTGGACGGAATAATGTTCTCAGCCGCCGCGTGCATGATGTGCGAGCCCACCGGTGTGGAGCCGGTAAAGGCGATCTTGGCGATGCGCTTGCTGGTGGCCAGGGCTTCGCCGGCTTCTTTGCCGTAACCGTGCACCACGTTCAGCACGCCTGGCGGCAGCAGGTCGCCGATCAGCTCCATCAGCACGTTGATGCCCAGAGGCGTTTGCTCGGCGGGCTTGAGCACCACGCAGTTACCGGCAGCCAGGGCCGGGGCGAGTTTCCACGCGGCCATCAGCAGCGGGAAGTTCCACGGGATGATCTGGCCGACCACGCCCAGCGGCTCGTGGAAGTGATACGAGGCGGTCAGTTCGTTGATTTCGGCGCTGGTGCCTTCCTGCGCGCGGATGCAGCCGGCGAAGTAGCGGAAGTGGTCGGCCGCCAGTGGGATGTCGGCGTTGAGGGTTTCACGCACGGCTTTGCCGTTGTCCCAGGTTTCGGTGATGGCCAGCAGTTCGAGGTTCTGTTCGATGCGGTCGGCGATTTTCAGCAGCACCAGCGAGCGGTCCTGAGCCGAGGTCTTGCCCCAGGCATCTGCGGCGGCGTGGGCGGCGTCGAGGGCTTTGTCGATGTCTTTGGCCGTGGAGCGCGGGAAGTCGGCGATAGGCTTGCCGTTGACCGGCGAGGTGTTGGTGAAGTAGTTGCCATCCACCGGCGCGACGAATTCGCCGCCGATGTAGTTACCGTACTTGGCCTTGAACGAAACGATCGCGCCTTCAGTACCGGGATGTGCATAACGCATGGTGGGTATCTCCTGACTTTTATGTTTATTGGAGTTCAGCGGTGTTGCGCTTGATAAAGCGTAGAGCAAAGGTCGGGCCACTGCTTTGCAGGCCAGGTAAATCAAGGGCTTGAGGTTTATTGCAAAGCGTTGCTGTGACAGGGCTGGTACAGGCAGGGTGACAGTGTGTGCCACAAACGGTACAGCCTGTGACCGGCGAGTCTGCCCGGGATTGCAATGCCTGGATGGCTGGGGGATGCTGGCTGTTCTCACGCAGAGAGAATAATAAGAACATGCAAAACGATCATTTCAGTCGCCATGCCCAGCAAGTCCTTACCGTCACCCGTGGGCAGGACCTTGCCCAAGGCCCCGGCAGCGACCCGTCCATCGCCCGCTCCTGGCTGCGTTGCCTGGAGGATTATCACCTCGACCCCGCGTTGAGCATCGCCCCCACCGTGCTTGAACATGGCCGCCTGCTGGAAAGCCGCGAACGCCTGCAGCAGGTGCTGCACATTGCTGGCAGCGAAATGAACAGCCTGCATCAGCAGCTTTCCGGCGCCGGCCATGCGGTATTGCTCACCGATGCGCGTGGGGTGATTCTCAACTGTGTGACAGCACCTTCGGAACGCAAGATTTTCGAGCGCGCCGGGCTGTGGCTGGGCGCCGACTGGAGCGAAGCGTGCGAAGGCACCAACGGCATCGGCACCTGCCTGGTGGAGCGTCAGTCCCTGACCATTCACCGTGATGAACATTTTCGCGGCCGCCACACCGGCCTGACCTGTTCGGCGAGCCCGGTGTTCGACCCTCAGGGTGAGCTGTTGGCCGTGCTGGACGTGTCCTCGGCGCGTGAAGCCGTGTCGCGTCAGAGCCAATTCCACACCATGGCGCTGGTGAACCTGTCAGCGAAGATGATCGAGAGTTGTTACTTCCTGCGTCATTTTGAAAACCAGTGGTTGCTGCGTTTTCACCTGCAGGCCGAATCCGTGGGGCTGTTCAGTGAAGGGTTGCTGGCGTTCGATGGCGAAGGGCGGATCTGCGCCGTCAACCAAAGCGCGCTGAACCTGCTGGCACAGGCGCGTGGCGGTTTGCTGGGGCAACCGGTGGAGGCGTTTTTCGAGTGTTCCCTTGATCAGCTGCTTGGCCGTGCCAGCGCCAACGCCACGGCCAGTTGGCCACTGCGTACCCGTGATGGCCGGCATTTATTCGCCGCATTGCGCGGCCAGGCGCGCAGCGTACCGGCACCGCTGGCCAAGCCCGAGGCGCCGCGCCTGGCGGGTATCTGCCTGGGCGACCCGGTGCTGCAGAATGAGTTTCGCAAGGCGCTGCGGGTGTTCGAACGTGACGTGCCGTTGCTGATCAACGGTGAAACCGGTTCGGGCAAGGAAGCCTTCGCCAAGGCCGTGCATCAGGCCAGTCAGCGGGCTGACAAAGCCTTTGTTGCGCTCAACTGCGCCGCCATCCCTGAAAGCCTGATCGAAAGCGAGCTATTCGGGTATCGCGGCGGCAGTTTTACCGGCGCGCTCAAGGAAGGCATGCGCGGCAAGTTACAGCAGGCCGACGGCGGTACCTTGTTTCTCGACGAGATCGGCGACATGCCCCTCGCATTGCAAACCCGCCTGCTGAGGGTGTTGGAAGACCGTCTGGTCGTGCCCATCGGCGGTGAGCCGCAAGCAATCAATGTGCGGATCATTAGCGCAACCCACCGTGATTTGTTGGCGCGTGTGGCCAGCGGCAGCTTCCGCGAAGATTTGTACTACCGCCTCAATGGCCTTGAAATTGACGTACCGCCTTTGCGTGAGCGCAGCGACAAAGCCCAATTGCTGGACTTTTTGCTCGCCGATGAGGCGCCAGGGCAGGTCGTGTTGCTCGACCAGATAGCGCGCCAGGCGCTGCTGGACTTTGCCTGGCCGGGCAACGTGCGGCAGTTGCGCAACGTATTACGCACCTTGGCGGCGTTGTCCGAGGATGGGCGCATCAGGTTTGACGACTTGCCGCCAATCATTCGTCGGGCCCGCCCCGTCGTGGCCTCTGAACCGGTTCCCGGTCTTGCCTTGAACGATGCGGAGCGCGTGGCCTTGCTTGAAGCGTTGCAGCAACACCATTGGCACATGACCCACACCGCTGAGCATTTGGGGGTGAGCCGAAATACGCTTTACAGAAAGTTGCGCAAACACGGGATTGAACGAAGTTCTTGAGCTTAGTCAGGCCATTAACGCCGGTTATGTGTTGCGTAATGTAGAGAGAGAAACAACCAGTAATTGACATATCCGAACGCAGACTTTTCGGCAGTCTGTTGTGATGTTTGTAGGCGGTTGCACCACTCAGTGCGTGAACAGTCAGCCAGACTGTTTTGCCTGCGAGGTGTTGAATGACTAATGTTTCGAAGTTTAGTCCACAGCCAATCTTTGCAACTCATGCAGCGGCGCCGGTCGTGAAGTCCGCCCCGGCGCCTGCCGATAACCCTGCCATTGGACAGGCGCGCAATACCGCGTTGCCGGACAGCACCGCGTGCCGTGCCACGGGTGATGCCCAATTGGCGAGGTTCTTCGCAAGCGCATTGGCCACGCGTTCCTACCAGACGTCGGGGATGTCGCCTGATGTTCAAGTGCCCGCGGGGTCCACGCTTGGGCGTTGGCGCGCCCAGCTGGACAGCGCGTTCAAAGCCCCTGGGTTCCTCGCGTGGGCAAAAGGGCAGGGGCTTGATACGGCGGGCATGCAACTGGACCCGGCGCGCGGGGAGCTTGCCGGCATCGTCGACGGCAAGGTGCAGACTTTTACGCTGCGGGACGATTCGGGGTGGTCCGATGTTTCCCGAACACTGTTGTCGATTGCCAGGGTGATCGCACCTCAACCCGGGCATGGGTTCAGTTACCCCTGGCCGGAAGGCAAAGTGCCGTTGTACACAGTGGGCCGGTTTTACAACCAGCCGATAGACCTCACGCCGGCGCAAGCGGCCTTGCACCGCAAGAAGCTGGCGAATAAGGCGCTGTTTGAATTCGCGCCCTCGGCTTATGCATCGCTGCGGTCTGCAGAGGCGTTGGCCCAGCAGCAGACGGCGCTGGGTGATGACGCTGACCGTCATGCGCTCATGACTGCGCTGAGGTCTCAGGCAGACGACGCCAACGGGAGCATCGACCTGGACCAGGTCATGCTCCAGATCGACCCGCGTTCCAGCCGATTTGCCAGCGAGCAGCGCCGCCAGATGAGCGTGGCGCAAATGCTCAGGCAGGATGGGCATAAAGTGCCCGTCAATAGTCAGCAGGCCCAGGGTTTGGCGCTGGCTTTATCCTTTGACCTTGCCCACCGGGCACCGCGGGCGAACGCTGGCGGGGCAAGGCCGATTGCTGGTTTATTGAGCGCTACCTCACTGCGCAAGGTCCGCGCAACGGTAGTTCAATGGCACAAGGCCCAAGTAACTCACCGTTCAAATCCTCAAGCGGGTGCCGGCAGCTTATTACGGGGGTTGATCAGCGAGCTTCCTCCGGCCACCAGGGCGACGATAGCGAGCAACCCAGCGTCGGCATTGGACCAGCTGATTCGATCACCCAAGGCGCGGGCCCTGGGTCAGGAGATACAAAAAAAGATCAAGGTGATCGAGACGCCCACCAGTGTCATTGAGAGTGTAAGTGTCGCCCTGGTGCAAGAGCTTGATCCTGGAATGGGCAAGTCCTGCTTCAACCTGGCGGGCTACAATCTGTATCAAAGGGACAACGCAGGTTACTCACCGGCAACCATCGTCAAAAGTTTCATCACTCACCTTGAGCGTAAGGTCGGGGTTGAAGCCGCGCCTCTTGCTGCGCAGCTGTTATTAGCGGCAGCCGCCCCGGAGTTTTTGGTAAAAGACATCCCGCCTAACCTTGTTTACGGCTCTCATACATGGGCGAACTTTTCCATCGAAGTTTCACGTATAGAGCAACAAGTGCCTGGCGCTTCGGGGAACATGACGTTCAGCCAGGTCATGGCGTTTGGTGAAGCGCCGCTTACGTCCCTGGAAAGCGAGGATCAGCTGAGCGCTGCGTCAGGCATTGCGATTATTACCTGGGGCCTGGCCAACGGCGTTATCGCGCATAAACCTGACCACAACTATACGTACACAGACGTCAAGCGTTCCCAAGAGGCATTGAATAAACAACAAAAAGAGCTGGCGTGGGCGCGTGATACCTTGTCAGCGCCTGCGATGACACGAGAGCAGTTGGCGGCGGCCGAGTTGAAGCGGGTGTTTCCTGAGTTGGACCCCACCCAAAAAGTATTGCAGGCACCGTGGGTCAAACATGACCCTGTTTCGCTGCTTGATGTCTATATGAGCGGGCCGATCAAGCCAGAGCGCTGGCGGTCGCTGAATAACAAGGTGCTGCCTTGGGCGGCAATAACGCCACGCCTTACTCAACTTGTTCCCGATATCAATCAGGTATTTTCTACAACGTTTGAGAACTATAAAGTGGCGCACGACAGTGCCTGGGCCATTCAGTTTAAGTATCAGCTTTCGCTTTTACCCAGTGAGGATCAAGCGCGGATCGAACAGTCGGCGGTCAGTTTTATCGAGGTGTCTCGCCCCTTTCTCAATACAGCGCCCGCACCGGGATTGTCCTGGAACAGTGCAGAGCCTGTATCAGGGCTCTCCTTGTACGCCGATATCAAGCCCCGCACGCCGACAGCACAGGAGATAGAGGCACTCAAGGGCCGGCATGGTTTGCTCATGAAAGTAGCGGGGAGTGCGGGCCAGGCCAGCTACTACAGTTACTTCCCGGCATTGGGGCGGTTCGTCAAGGAAAGCGGGTTTCCGGGTGAACACACCAATGCTAACGATGGCGCTTATTTTGGCGGGAGCACCCAAGGTCGTGTTCCGGGCACGTACAACGTCTATACGCAATACGGCGCGACCCACTACGGACCTGATCCCCTTGAACACCCCGGTACATTACACGGGACGTATTTTTCCGCCAAAAGCGGTGCCCTTGGTATCACCGCAGCCAGCTTTTTTACCCGAGACTATGAGGCGCTAAAGTCCAAAGCGTCCGTCATGACAGCGATAGAAAAAGGAAAGCGCTACGACAAACAGTTGAAGGATTTTTTTCTTGGGCTTATCCCTTTCTACGACGGTATTCAGGACGCGATTAAGGGTGACGTATCGGGCGCGATCTTTAATATCGGCTTCGATATTTTAGGCTTTGCGCTTCCGGCGCTTAACACGGCTCGAAAAGCAGTCAAGGGCGGTCAGTCGCTCGGCAATGTCATCAAGAGTTCGATCTTTTCCGGTGTCGGCGCTTCGGTGGGCTATACCGATGCGGCCGATATTGCAAAAAACCTTAATCGAGGGGCGAGCGCTGGGTATAAAGATATCAAGTACGTGCTTGAACATGGCGACGAGGTGTTGTCCCGATTAAGAGGGCGCTGGCGCAGCTATGATGTGACAAAAGTTTATAAAGACGATGATATCGTTAAGGGGTTTCATCGCATGCAAAGCAATAATTCGTTGGCGCCTGTGGTTGCAGTTTTCAAGAAAGGTGCGTGGTACGCCTACAATATTCTCACTAATACGCCGTTTGGGCCTCAGTTGCTGCAGTTTGGTGTAGTGAGTGCGATAGCCCCTGCGGCCAAATAATTTAGCAGGTAGTTACATTGTGTTAAGTGATGGTCTCTTCGTATTTGAGAAGTTATGGCTGTGGGTAAGTGGCATGCTAATTAATCGGTTGTATATTTATGGGCTCTGGTCGGAACGTTATTAGTTGTTTTGCCACGTATTAAATGAAGGAAATGGATGACTTTCTAATGTTAATCAACCATTAGGTAAATCATTATGATGTTTTCAAATTCAATCTCGCGGCCATTGGCATTCTCAAAGATCGGCGATCTTTTCTCCACGGGTTTTAACAGGGTGGATGTCTCGGGTGTTCCTTCCGGTTCTACGCGAGTGATTGACGCGCCGAAACTGGAAGGCGGGCAGGCAGTAAACCCGGGCTGGCAATCAGGCCTATGATCAGCAGTTCGTGGACGCACACGTGAATGGCTTCAGCGCGCCAGGCCATGCGAGCGGTACCCGCACGCCGGGAGAGGCACCTGATACGCCTGACACACCGGAAATGGCTGATTATCACGCCAGGCATCAAAAAGAATGGCAAGCCCAGAAAGATGCTGGATTGCGAGATAAGTTGTTTGCGCAGCCGACGCCCGGTCGAGTAGAGGGCCAGGAAGTCGAACCGTTTTCTGCACAGGGCCTGGAAGAAAACGCAGTAGAGTTGGTGAAAGCCAGCAGTGCGAAAGCGGACCGCGCGCTTCCACTTCAGCGCAAGGACATTGCAAAAGTCGCCAGCATCACGGCAGCGGTCACAGTACCGCTGTCGACGGTCGGCGTGGTCGTCAGCGGAGCCATTCTGGAGGTTGTAAAACCCCTCATCAGTTCGGCGCAGACGGCGGCCACCGAGCAAAGTGTTCAGGATGGGCGTTTGGTGGATCATAGTCAGAAGAGCGTATTCCTGTTGGCGAATACCTTGGCGGATCTTCGTTCCGAGCCGCATGTACAGCCAGGCTTGGAATGGGTAGCGAAGACAAATGAAGAGCGAATGGATTATCTCGAGGAGATGCTTGATTACATTGAGCCGGCATTTGCCAACGAAGCGCAGAAGCTGAGTATTTCCTTTCAGGCCGCCTCAACCGGGCCGCAAAAGACGACATCAAAAGCCGGGCGCTTGGCTTGGAGTCCAGGATGGCGGCCCTTACCGCATTGATGGGGGCAATGAAAGTCAAGCATAGGGCCAGCGCCGCCTAGGTGAGCGCCGACGTTCCAGGCTCCGAGCCACGGAGCCAGCAATGAAAGACGTGCTGTTGTGTTCGATGGGTTGCGTACTGGCAACCACAGCGTATGCGGCGGCACTTCTTTTTCGGTAAACGCATGTCGGGATTGACCCCCGTCAGCGCTGCACGGCGACAGCTAAAGAGTGCGATTTTCCCCTCCCTGCGCTAACCTGCCTCGATGTTTTACGAGGTCAACCATGCACATTCATATTCTCGGTATTTGCGGCACCTTCATGGGCTCTATGGCGGTTCTGGCCAAAGAGCTGGGCCACCACGTCACCGGCTCCGACGCCAACGTTTACCCGCCCATGAGCACGCAACTGCAGGCCCAGGGTATCGAGTTGACCCAAGGCTACGATCCGTCGCAATTCGACCCGGTGCCAGACCTGGTAGTGATCGGCAACGCCATGGTGCGTGGCAACCCAGCGGTCGAGTACGTACTCAATAAAGGTTTGCCTTATGTCTCCGGCCCGCAGTGGCTGGCGGACCACGTGCTGCAAGGTCGCTGGGTACTCGCGGTGGCCGGCACTCACGGCAAGACCACCACCAGCAGCATGCTCGCCTGGGTGTTGGAACACGCGGGCATGAGCCCAGGCTTTTTGATTGGCGGTGTACCGCAGAACTTCGCGGTATCGGCGCGCCTGGGTGACACGCCGTTCTTTGTGATCGAGGCGGATGAATACGACAGCGCGTTCTTCGACAAACGCTCCAAGTTCGTCCATTACCGCCCGCGCACGGCGATCCTGAACAACCTTGAGTTCGATCACGCCGACATCTTCCCCGATCTGCCGGCCATCGAGCGCCAGTTTCACCACTTGGTGCGCACCATTCCGAGCGAAGGCCTGGTCATCCATCCGACCACCGAGCCGGCGTTGCAGCGCGTGATCGACATGGGTTGCTGGACCCCGGTGCAAACCACCGGCGCGGGCGGGCAGTGGCAGGTCAAGCTGCTCAGCGAAGACGGTTCCAGATTTGAAGTGCTGTTTGAAGGGCAAGCCCAAGGCATCGTCGAGTGGGGCATGACTGGCCAGCACAACGTCGCCAACGCCTTGGTCACCCTGGCGGCCGCGCGACACGTGGGCGTGGTGCCCGCCATGGGCATCGCCGCGTTGAGTGCCTTCAAAAGCGTGAAACGCCGCATGGAGAAAGTCGCCGACGTCAACGGCATTACCATCTACGACGACTTTGCCCACCACCCGACGGCCATTGCCACCACGCTGGATGGCCTGCGCAAGCAGGTCGGCGATGCGCCGATCATTGCCATTGTCGAGCCGCGCTCCAATTCCATGAAGCTGGGCGCGCACCGCGATGGCCTGCCGGAAAGCGTCAACGACGCCGACCAAGTGGTCTGGTATGCGCCGCCCAACCTTGGCTGGGACCTGCCGGGCATTGCAGCGCTGTGCAGCGTGCCCTCAACCGTCTGCGATTCCATCGAGGGCATCATTGAACACGTCAAGTATCAAGCCACGCCGGGTACCCACATCGTGGTGATGAGCAACGGCGGCTTCGGCGGCCTGCATGGCAAGCTGGCCGAGGCGCTGAAATGAGCGGCCCGGAACGCGTCACGCTGGCGATGACCGGTGCCTCCGGCGCGCCCTATGGCCTGCGCCTGCTCGATTGCCTGGTGCGCGAAGACCGCGAGGTGCATTTTTTGATCTCCAAGGCCGCGCAGTTGGTGTTGGCCACCGAAACTGATGTCGCGCTGCCGCCCAAAGTGCAAATGATGCAAGCCTTCCTCACCGAATACACGGGGGCGGCGGCAGGGCAGATCAAGGTTTACGGCAAAGAGGATTGGATGTCGCCCGTGGCCTCAGGCTCCGGAGCGCCGGCGGCGATGGTGGTGGTGCCGTGCTCGACCGGCACCTTGTCGGCGATTGCGACGGGCGCCTGCAACAACTTGATCGAGCGCGCGGCGGACGTGACCTTGAAGGAGCGCCGCCAGCTGATTCTGGTGCCGCGCGAGGCGCCGTATTCGAGTATCCATCTGGAGCACATGCTCAAGTTGTCGAACATGGGCGTGACCATCTTGCCGGCTTCGCCCGGCTTCTATCACCAGCCACAGACCATTGATGACCTGGTGGATTTTGTGGTCGCGCGGATTCTCAACCTGCTGAATATTCCCCAGGACATGCTGCCGCGTTGGGGCGAGCACCATTTGAGCAGCGATGAATAAGGCGCTGCTGGTGATGCTGGCGCTGCAACTGACGGGCTGCGCCACCGCGCGCACGCTCGACGCCGCGCAGCCTGGCGCGCCGGTGGTGTACGCCGGCACACGGCTGGATTTGTATGCGATTAACGGCGGCTGTTGCGCCAAGGACCGGTTTGGCGCTGAAGCGCCGAGCTATCCGCACATCGACCTGCCGGCCAGTGCGTTGCTCGACACGCTGCTGTTGCCGTTGTCGGCGTTGACGGTATTGGGCGTGGGTTTTAATGCAACCGGTGGTCTGTAGCACCGACCTCGCAGGCAACATAAAACCAATGTGGGAGCGGGCTTGCTCGCGAAGGCGGCGTGTCAGTCGATGCCTAAGTTGACTGGTCCACCGCCTTCGCGAGCAAGTCCGCTCCCACCGTTTATTGTGTGCCAGAGCTCAACGACATTACTTGCCGAGTTTGCGTAGCTCATCCGACTCGACCACTCGCACCCCGTCCTGCTCTTCCAGCGCCAGGCGCCACATGGCCCGGGCCAGCTCGCAGACTTCAATGCCGTGGTACTTGCCTGGAATCAGCCGCGACAACGGCCCGGCGAGCTGTTCAGCCAAGCGTGGTTCCAGGCGCTCTCCCAGCAGCAGCGAAGGGCGTGCGATGGTCAGTTGCGGCCAGTCCTGAGCCTTCAACGCCTGTTCCATTTCGCCTTTGACGCGGTTGTAGAAGATCGAGGATTTCGGGTCGGCGCCAATTGCACTGATCACGATCAGGTGCCGCGCGCCCATTTCCCGAGCGCGCTTGGCGAAGGCCACCACCATGTCCAGATCGACGGCGCGAAAGGCCGCTTCGGAGCCAGCCTGTTTGATTGTGGTGCCCAGGCAGCAGAAGGCGATATCGACCTGGCCGCTCAGTTGCGGCAGCAACGCCACTGGGTCACCCACCGGGTTTTCCAGGTGCGGGTGTTCAGCCAGCGGCTTGCGGCTAGGCGCCAGTACGCGGGTCACGGTAGGTTCGTTGAGCAGGCGGTCGAGCAGGTGTTCGCCGGTGAGGCCCGAGGCCCCGGCGAGCAAGATATGTTGTGGTGTCAGGTACATGGTGTTTCCCCCTTGTAACACGTTACAGCTTAGTTGCCTTTGGCTTCCTTGCTATTCATTGAGACGCTTTCGAGCGCCTTTCGTGCCTGCTGTTTACGTAATAACTGCCAATGGGCGATCACGCCTTTGGGCGCCCAGATCTGCGGTTCGGACGCTTCGAAGTTGTCCGCCTGTTCGCGCTCGGCCACGTGCATTTGTGCCAGTTTGAAAGCCTGCTGTAAGTCATCTGTCTGGTTTAAAGCTTGTGCGAAAAGGGCATCGCCAAAGTAGGTGAAGTCCGCTTCCTCGGAGCAGCCAAAGGACACGCGATCGGCACGCGAGGCGGTCATGATCAGCGTCCGCTCATCTTTAAGCGCCGGATAAACCCACCGGAGTAGCAGGCGGAAATCACGATGACCTTGTCGCGGTTTTTCAGGGGGGCGAGCACGGCCGCCAGTTCATCGGCCGGCAGGTCGGCCAGTTCCATGCGCGGTTGGTCGAGCACCAGTTCGTGTTCGTGGGTGCCATGGCTGGTCATGTAGATAAACACCAGGTCTTCCGGCCCCGTGCGCTCGGCAAGGGTTTGCACGGCGCGGCGCAGGCTTTCGCGCGTGGCCAGAGGGCGGTCGGCAATATGGTCGCGGTGGTTGACCAGGCGAATCTGCCCGCGCGCGCCGAAACGGGTGGCGAGCATGTTGCTCACGTAATCGGCTTCGCGCAGGAACACGCTTTGCTTGCCGTCGCCGGCCAGCACCAGGGTGTACAGCTCGACGGCGGGGGTGGAGGCGGGTACGGCGGCAAGGGCGGCATCGAGCAAGCGGCCTTGGGCCAGTATGCCGATTTCCAGCGGGTCGGGCAGCAGCTTGCCGTCGGCGTCGCGCACGCGCATGCCGTTGACCCAGGTGCCGGCCTCTACGGTGCCATCGGTGAGCACGAGGGTGCCCTTGCCTTGATAGCTGTCGCTGTCGAAACCCCCGATATAGAAGCTGCCGTCAGTGAGGTTCAAGCGGCCTTCGCCGGTGAAGCGCCAGTCGCTGAACTGGCCGACATAGTGGCTGCCGTCCACGCCGATCAGCTCGCCTTTGCCGCTGAGGGCGCCTTCCTTGAACTGGCCGATCCACACGTCGCCGTCGGCGTTTTCATAGCGGCCTTTGCCGTTGAGCTGGTTCTGTTTGAACTGGCCGACATAGATGTCGCCGTCGGCGCTGTTGAACGTGCCATTGCCTTCGAGTTGGCCATCGACAAAGTGGCCGCTGAACTGGTTGCCACTGTCGTCGTTACGCTGGCCTTCGCCATTCGGTTTGCCGTGGGCGAACTGGCCCTGGTATTGGCTGCCGTCGGCCAGCTCGAGGCGGCCAAGGCCGGAATATTGATCGTCCTTGAATTCGCCGCGATAGGTCATTTGCCCCTCTTTGAGGGTGCCCTCGCCGTTGCGCCGGCCATTCTTGAAACCACCGACGTAACTGCTGCCCGCCGTGGTCAGGCTGCCCTGGCCATCGAACAGGCCTTGCTTGAACTGACCTTTATAGACCTCGCCGTTACTGCCATGCCATTCACCCTGGCCGTGCCATTGACCTTTGTCGAACTGGCCGGCGTACCAACTGCCGTTGGGGTAGTCGACCCGGCCCTGGCCTTGCAGCAAACCATTGACCACATCGCCCCGGTAACGGCCGCCGTCGGGCAGGCGCGCATCGGGCGGCAACAGCGATTCGCCGTCTCCGCAAGCGGTGAGCAACAGGGCAAGGGCAAGGGGAGCGAGTGGGCGCATAGCGGGATCCGGATAATTGAGCGCCGAGTATGCCGCAGCTGCGAGTTTCATACATAAATTTACATACGCTGTGGTGAGGTTTATATCCCCACCACAGGCGCGGGCTTACACGAAGTAGAGTGACAACGACTCGGCGACGTAAGCCGGTTTTTCCTGCCCTTCGATTTCCAGGGTGGCGGTGGCTTTGAGTAGCCATTGGCCAGGCTTTTTCTCGGTGACGTCATTGAGCGTCACGTTCAGGCGCACCTTGGAGTTGACCTTGACCGGTTGGATGAAGCGCACGCTGTCCAGGCCATAGTTGACCGCCATCTTCAGGCCCTCAGGCACGATCAGAAGGTCTTCCATCAGCTTGGGTATCAGCGACAGCGACAGGAAACCGTGGGCGATGGTGCCGCCGAACGGGGTCTGCGCGGCCTTGACCGGGTCGACGTGGATGAACTGATGATCGCCGGTGGCCTCCGCAAACAGGTTGATACGCGCCTGGTCGATGGTGAGCCATTCGGAACGTCCCAGTTCCTTGCCGACATAATCTTTGAGCTGCGCTACGGGTACATAGGGCATTGCGACTCTCCTTGGTTCATCGTTTTTATAGGTGGGCCAAATCCAGGGTAGATCATCATGGGCAACCCACCCGGTCAACCCACCATGCTTTTGGCGAATGCCGAAGCATAGAGCCGGCGTGCTTATAATGCGGGCGGGTTTTGAGGGGGAGATAAGCGATGCTGTTAAGGGGCCTGACATGGCTGGTGCTGTTTCAATTGATCGGCACCGCGATCAACCATTTGCTGGTGCCGGTGCTGCCTGGGCCGATCATCGGCTTGCTGCTGATGCTGGGCTTTCTGATCTGGCGCGGTGAAGTCGGCGAGCCCTTGAGCCTGGCCGCCAGCAGCCTGTTGCGTTATTTGCCATTGCTGCTGGTGCCGCCGGCCGTGGGCGTGATGGTGTACGCCAGGGACATCGCCGCCGACTTCTGGGCTATCGTCGGCGCGCTGGTGTTGTCGCTGGTGATCGCCATGGGCTTTGTCGGCGTGCTGATGCAGCAGATGGTCAAGCGCAAGGAGAAGGATCAATGACCTTCGATTGGCAAGGCGCATGGACGGCGGTCATTCATCACCCTCTGTTCGGCATCGGTATCACCCTTGGTGCCTATCAACTGGTGTTGGCGGCTTTCGAGAAAACCCGCTGGATCTTCCTGCAGCCGGTGCTGGTGTCCATGCTGCTGGTGATCGGCGTATTGCTCAGTTGTGGCCTGACTTACGTCGAGTACCGCAAAAGCACCGAGATCATGGGCATCCTGCTCGGCCCGGCGACCGTGGCCCTGGCGGTGCCGCTGTTTCTGAACCTGCGGCGGATCCGCCAATTGTTCTGGCCGATTTTTACTACGCTGGTGGTAGGTGGCGTGTTGGCCACTGGCCTGTGTGTGCTGCTGGGCTGGTGGTTTGGCGCTGAGCATAGGATGCTGATGACCATGGCGCCCAAGTCGGTGACTTCGCCGATTGCCATGCTGGTGGCCGAGCAGATCGGTGGCGTGGCGGCCCTGGCGGCGGTGTTTGTGTTGATCACCGGGGTGGTCGGCGCGATGATCGGCCCGGCGTACCTGTCGCGCCTGGGCGTGCACAGCCCCGAAGCGCGCGGCATGGCCCTGGGCATGACCGCCCATGCGGTCGGCACCTCGGTCGCGCTGCAGGAAAGCGAAGAGTGCGGCGCCTTCGCGGCGTTGGCCATGAGTCTGATGGGCGTGGCCACGGCGGTGTTCCTGCCGCTGGCCGTGTCCGTGATCGTTTAAACCGGGTTTGAAGGAAACCTCTATGAGTCTGGCGCTGTTCCCGCTCAATACCGTGCTGTTCCCTGGCTGCACCCTCGACTTGCAACTGTTCGAGGCGCGCTACCTGGACATGATCAGCCGCTGCATGAAAAAGGGCGAAAGCTTCGGCGTGGTGTGCATCTTAAGCGGCAGGGAAGTGGGCATGGCCCCGGACGGCTACGCGCTGATCGGCTGTGAAGCGCTGATTCGCGACTTCAAGCAACAGGACAACGGCCTGCTGGGGATTCGCGTCGAAGGCGGGCGCAGGTTCCGCGTGCGTGATACCGGCGTGCAGAAGGACCAGCTGCTGGTCGCCGAGGTGCAGTGGCTCGAAGAGCTGCCGGATCAACCGCTGGAAGAAGAGGACGCCGACCTGCTGGCGTTGCTCCAGGCGCTGGCTGAACATCCGATGGTTGCCTCGCTGGACATGGGCACCCACGCCGATGGCCAGCAAGCCTTGGGTAACCAGCTGGCCTATCTGCTGCCGTTCACCGAGGCCGACAAGATCGACCTGCTGCAACTCGACGACCCGCAGCAACGCCTGGATGCCATCCAGATGTTGCTCGACGAGTTGCAGGGCGAGCTCTTCACTCAGTAGGCGTAGCGCAGCAGGGCGTGCGGGGTGCCGGTCAGGGCGATAAAACTCATGAGCGCCACCAGCACCGGCAGCAGCAGCCACCAGGTCTTGCGCGGCATGGCCGGCAGCGGGCTTTGATACTGGGTGACGGTCAGGCTGAACGCACACACCGTCATCGCCAGCAACGTGCCGGCCAGGATGTCCGTGGGCCAATGCGCGCCGAGATAGACGCGCGATAGCGCAATGAAGGCCGCCGGAATACAGCCCAGCAGCATCCAGGTCAGGCGCAATCTTGTGGGTTGGCCGCGACCGGCCAGTACCGCCAGCGCCAGGAAAAACGCAAATGCGCCGGAGGCGTGGCCGCTGGGCATGCTGAAACTGGTCAGCGGGTCGGTGAGGATTTCCGGCCGGCCACGGGCGAAAAACAGCTTGGTGCCGGTGTTGATCACCGCCGCGCCGGCCAGCGTCGCGCCGACGAACACCGCATGACGCCACTGCCGAGCCAGCAGCAACAAACCGGTGAAGATGGCGCTGGCGACAAACATCTTCCTGAACTCACCCAGCTGGGTGATCCGCACCATCACCTCGTCCAGCCAGGGGCTACGGTGTTCCTGCACCAGTGCGCTCAAACCTTGATCAAAATCATTGAGGTGCGGGTAGCCAATGAACAGGGCGATCAACAACGTCAGGCTGGCGCAACCCATCCACAAGGTGGCGCGACGATGGCCGCGCAGGCTGCTGTTCAAGCTCAGGCCCAGCAACACCGCCAGGCAGGCCGCGACGATACCTGCCTGCGGCCAGAAAGCGGCCGGCAGTGGCAGGCGAAAGGCCGCGCCGGTGGCCCAGCCCGGCAGCAGATAGGCCACCGACCAGCCGGCCGCCGCCAACACGCTCACGGCGGCAAAGCGCGGGAAGGGCATGTCGCACATCCCGGCCACCATCGGCAGCATCGGGCGCAACGGGCCGATGAAACGTCCTACCAACAGGCTGGCGATGCCGTACTTGTGGAAGTAGGTTTCTGCGCCGTTCATCCATTCAGGATGGTGGCGCAGGCCGGGCAAGCGTCGGATGTTCTGATGGAAATGTCGGCCCAGGTAGTAGGAAACCCCGTCGCCCAGCAAGCCGCCGAGGAAACCCAGCAACAGGGTTTCACTCAAGGACAGCGCGCCACTGCCGGCGAGCGCCGCAATGGCAAACAGCAACACCGTGCCCGGCACGATCAGCCCGGCGATGGCCAGGCATTCCACGCACGCGACGATAAACACCGCGACGGCCAGCCATTGCGGGTTCAGGGTCAGCCAGCCGGTAATGCTATCGAGCCATTGGCCCATACAATCAACTCCATATCTGTATTGCGAAACCTGAGACAGTGAAGATCAATTGTGGGAGCTGGCTTGCTCGCGAATGCGGTGTCTCAGTGAAGTAATCCGCCGCTGACACACCGCATTCGCGAGCAAGCCCGCTCCCACATTGGAGCTGCTGTGTGGCTGGTATCAATGACCCGCGCGAGCAGCAGTCTCAGTCTGTTCAAACCAAAAAGTAATCGCGGCCTTCGACCTGGCCCCGGCGCAGCGGGTTCCGGGTGCAATACGGTGCATAGCCCGCGTCCACAAAACGGTACATCAAATGTTCATCACGCCCGCTGGGGATGCCCAGGCGCGTGGTCTGGATGATCTGCGACGGCGCCTGGCCGACGTCTTCAACGTAGAGCAGTTCCTGGTCAAAACGCTTGGCATCCCACATCGGCACTTTCAATCCCAAGGCTTTGCACAGCAGCGTCTGGCCCGCACAGAGTTTCTGCGCGGGGCGAGGGTGGCCGTTGGCGTCGGGGTTGTTCAGCAGCATCTGCGCCAGGCTCGCCGGGCCGGAGATCTCATCGACCCACGGATACGCCGATTTGATCAGCACGGCATTGCCTGGCCCCTGGGCGCTGAAGTTCAGCGAATCGCCGCCACGGGCGTAGTACATGTAGATGTGCCCGCCATCCAGAAACAAAGCCTTACGCTTTTCTGTGTAGCCGAGCGACGCGTGACTGCCTTTTTCGGCCACGTAATAGGCTTCGGTTTCAATAATTCGCGCTGAAAGCCAGATATCGCCCACGCGGTGGCGTATGACTTTTCCGAGTAATTCGCGCGCGAGGATTTGCGCGTCACGGTCGAAGAAGCTGTCGGGCAGGGCGCTGGCGGGGAGCAGAGGGGCAAAACTGGACATGGCGATCAGGGTTAATGCGGCTAAATGTGACGGAATAATAACAACTCCCACCTTAATTACCGCTGAACCCCAAGTTTTTACAGTTCATTTCGACCATCCGCCCCTCACCGCTGTCAGTCGGGCGGCGTCACAGCTATAATCTGCCGCTTTCCTCTTTGCCAAGACTCCCTGACCATGACTGAGTCCGTTCTTGACTACATGACCCGCCTGGGTCGCGCTGCCCGGCAGGCCTCGCGGTTGATCGCCCGTGCGAGTACTGCGCAGAAGAACCGTGCCCTGTTGGCCGCCGCCGATGCTCTGGATGCTTCGCGCTCCGAGCTGGCCGCCGCCAATGAACTGGATCTGGCCAATGGCCGCGCCAATGGCCTGGAGCCAGCCCTGCTCGACCGCCTGGCGCTGACCCCGGCGCGTATCGACGACATGATCGAAGGCCTGCGTCAGGTGGCCAAGCTGCCTGACCCCATCGGTGAAATCCGCGACATGCGTTACCTGCCGTCCGGTATCCAGGTCGGCAAAATGCGCGTGCCCCTGGGCGTGATCGGCATCATCTATGAGTCGCGCCCGAACGTGACCATCGACGCCGCGAGCCTGTGCCTCAAGTCGGGCAACGCTACGATCCTGCGTGGCGGTTCCGAGGCGATTAATTCCAACCGCGCCATCGCCGCCTGCATTCAGCAGGGCTTGGCCGTGGCCGAGTTGCCGGCTGAAGTGGTGCAAGTGGTGGAAACCACCGACCGTGCCGCCGTTGGCGCGCTGATCACCATGCCGGAATTTGTCGACGTGATCGTGCCGCGCGGTGGCAAGAGCCTGATCGAGCGCGTGAGCCGCGATGCCAAGGTGCCAGTGATCAAGCACCTGGACGGCGTGTGCCACGTGTACATCGACATCGCCGCCGACATCGACAAGGCGATCCGCATCGCCGACAACGCCAAGACCCACCGCTATGCCCCGTGCAACACTATGGAAACCCTGCTGGTGCACGTCGGCATTGCCGATCGCGTGCTGCCGCCGCTGGCTGCCATCTACCGTGACAAGGGCGTGGAACTGCGCGGTTGTGAGCGTACCCGTGCGCTGTTGGGCGCGGACGTGATCGAGGCGACAGAGCAGGACTGGTACACCGAGTACACGGCGCCGATCCTGTCGATCCGCATCGTCGACGACCTGGACCAGGCCATCGAGCACATCAATAAATACGGCTCCAAGCACACCGATGCCATTGTTTCCGAGCATTTCAGCGATGCCCGGCGTTTCCTCAACGAAGTGGATTCCGCTTCGGTGATGGTCAACGCCTCGACGCGTTTTGCCGACGGCTTCGAATATGGCCTGGGGGCGGAAATCGGCATCTCCACCGACAAGCTCCACGCACGCGGCCCGGTTGGCCTTGAAGGCCTGACCAGCGAGAAGTACGTGGTGTTCGGCGACGGTCACGTGCGCACTTGATGGCTAAACGCATCGGGCTGCTCGGCGGTACCTTCGACCCCGTGCACATCGGCCATTTGCGCAGTGCCCTGGAAGTGGCGGACGCCCTCGCGCTGGATGAGCTGCGGGTGATGCCCAACGCGCGGCCGCCGCATCGCGATACGCCGCAGGTATCACCGCAACAACGCCTGGAGATGGTGCGCCTGGCGGTAGACGGCATTGCGCCGCTGGTGGTGGACGACCACGAGCTCAAGCGCGATAAACCGTCCTACACTGTCGATACCCTGGAACTGATGCGTGCCGAGTTGGCCGCAGACGACCAGTTGTTTCTGCTTTTGGGCTGGGACGCATTTTGCGGCCTGCCCTCTTGGCATCGCTGGGAGGAACTCCTCCAGCATTGCCACATCCTGGTTTTGCAACGCCCGGATGCCGACAGCGAACCGCCGGATGCCTTGCGCAACCTGCTGGCCGCGCGGTCGGTAAGTGACCCCTTGGCCCTGACCGGGCCAAACGGGAATATTGCATTCGTCTGGCAGACCCCGCTTGCGGTGTCCGCCACCCAGATCCGTCAACTGCTGGCCAGCGGGAAGTCGGTACGTTTCCTGGTGCCTGACGCGGTCCTGGCCTACATCGATGCGCACGGGCTTTACCGTGCGTCGAACTGAAAAGGCGCGTTTGATCGCACGCACAGTCGTGCAGCAAGCGCCCGAACATACGAGCAAAACGAGTTTTATATGACGAACAAAGACGTAAGCAAAGTTAAGCGCAAAGGCACTTTCAAAAGCGCCCCGCTGCCAGTTGAAGCGCACACCGGCCCTGAGCTGGCTGGCGAAGAGCTGGTAAAAGTCGCCGTGGCTGCCCTGGAAGACGTTAAGGCCCAGGACATCCAGGTGCTGGACGTGCGCGACAAGCAAAGCATCACCGACTTCATGATCATCGCCACCGGTACCTCCAACCGCCAGATCGGCGCGATGCTCGACAAGGTTCGCGAAGCCGTCAAAGCCCAAGGCGTGAAGCCGCTGGGTGAAGAAGGCAAGGGCGACAGCGACTGGGTGCTGCTGGACATGGACGACGTGATCGTTCACATGATGACGTCCAACGCCCGTCAGTTCTACGACCTGGAGCGTCTGTGGAAAGGCGCCGAGCAGAGCCGTGCTGCTGATGGCAAGCACCACAGCCCGGAAGTGGGCCACGCGCACTTCGACAAGCTCAACAAAGACCAGGAATAAGGAACGGCTGTGCGCCTGCGTCTGATCGCTGTCGGTTCACGCATGTCCAAGTGGGTGGAAGAAGGTTGGCACGAATATGCCAAGCGTCTGCCCGCTGAGCTGTCGCTGGAACTGGTGGAAATACCGCTCAACACCCGGGGCAAGAATGCCGACGTGGCGCGCTTTATCCGTCAGGAAGGCGAAGCCATGCTGGCCAAGGTCGGCCCCAACGAGCGCATCGTCACCCTCGAGGTGCACGGCAAGCCCTGGAGCACCGAGCAATTGGCGGTGGAGCTGGATCGCTGGCGCCTGGATTCGCGCACGGTCAACTTCATGGTCGGCGGCCCCGAAGGGCTGGCGCCGGAAGTCTGTGCGCGGGCGGACCAGCGCTGGTCGCTGTCAGCGCTGACGCTGCCGCACCCGTTGGTAAGGATTCTGATCGGTGAACAGCTGTATCGCGCCTGGACAGTTCTGTCCGGGCACCCTTACCACAAATAATCTGCGCCCCTGCCGATGACCCAGCCGATCCGCATCAAGGACCACGAGAAAGACGCACGTCTGGTACGCGCGCGGGTCGTGTTCGGCGCCTTTCTGGTGGTGGGGCTGATCGGTGTGCTGATTGCGCGCCTGTATTTCCTGCAGGTGATCCAGTACGACTATCACTCCACGCTGTCGGAAAATAACCGGGTGCATGTGCAGCCGATTCCGCCGACCCGTGGGCTGATTTTCGACCGCAATGGCGTGGTGGTGGCCGATAACCGGCCCAGCTTCAGCCTGAGCATGACCCGCGAGCGTTCCGGTGACTGGCAGCAAATCCTCGACGTGATCGTCGAGGTGCTGCAACTGACGCCGGAGGACCGGGTGATCTTCGAAAAACGCATGAAGCAGGGGCGCCGGCCATTCGAGCCGGTGCCGATCCTGTTCGAGCTGACCGAAGAGCAGATTGCGCGAATCGCCGTGAACCAGTTCCGCCTGCCCGGTGTGGAAGTGGTGGCGCAGTTGGTGCGGCATTACCCGCAAGGGCCGCACTTTGCCCACTCCGTCGGTTACATGGGGCGCATCAACGAAAAAGAGCTGAAAAGCCTCGATCCGGTGAATTACAGCGGCACCCACCATATTGGTAAAACCGGCATCGAGCGTTTCTACGAGCCGGAGCTGCATGGCCAGGTGGGTTACGAGGAAGTCGAGACCAACGCCCGCGGCCGCGTGCTGCGCGTGCTCAAGCGCACCGACCCGGTGCCGGGCAAAGACATCGTGTTGAGCTTGGACATCAAGTTGCAGGAAGCGGCCGAAATGGCCCTGGGTGGCCGGCGTGGCGCGGTAGTGGCACTGGACCCGAGAACCGGCGAAGTGCTGGCGATGGTCAGTCAGCCAAGCTTCGACCCCAACCTGTTCGTCACCGGGATCAGCTTCAAGGCCTACGCCGAGCTGCGTGATTCCATCGACCGGCCGCTGTTCAACCGCGTGCTGCGCGGGTTGTATCCGCCGGGCTCGACCATCAAGCCGGCGGTGGCGATTGCCGGCCTGGATTCGGGCGTGGTCACCGCGTCAAGCCGTGTGTTCGACCCGGGCTACTACATGCTGCCCAACTACGATCACAAATACCGTAACTGGAACCGCACCGGTGACGGCTATGTCGACCTGGACACCGCGATCATGCGCTCCAACGACACCTATTTTTACGACCTGGCCCACAAGCTGGGCATCGACCGGCTGTCTGCCTACATGGGCAAGTTCGGCCTGGGTCAGAAAGTCTCCCTGGACATGTTCGAAGAATCCCCCGGCCTGATGCCGTCGCGGGAGTGGAAACGCGCAACCCGTCGCCAGGCCTGGTTCCCGGGCGAAACCCTGATTCTTGGTATCGGCCAGGGTTACATGCAGGCAACGCCTTTGCAGCTGGCGCAGGCCACGGCGCTGGTTGCCAACAAAGGCATCTGGAACCGTCCGCACCTGGCCAAGACCATCGAAGGCGAGAAGCCTGTGGATGAAAACCCGATTCCCGACATCGTGCTGCGTGACCCGTCCGACTGGACCAAGGTCAACCACGGCATGCAGCAAGTGATGCACGGCGCCCGGGGCACCGCGCGCAAAGCGGCGGCCGGCGCGCAATACCGCATCGCCGGCAAGAGTGGTACTGCGCAGGTGGTCGCGATCAAGCAGGGCGAGAAATACGACCGCTCCAAGGTTCAGGAACGCCACCGCGACCACGCCTTGTTCGTCGGTTTTGCCCCGGCAGACGACCCGAAAATCGTCGTGGCGGTGATGGTCGAAAACGGCGAGTCCGGCTCCGGCGTGGCTGCGCCCGTGGTGCGCCAGATCATGGACGCCTGGCTGTTGGCCGACGACGGCCGGCTCAAGCCCGAATATGGCGGCCCCCCTTCAAGCACCGAGGTTACGGCCCGTGAAGAGTAATTTTGACCGCATCCTCTCCAGCGAGGATGTGATGCGTCGCCGCGCGACGTTATTGCAGCGCATGCACATTGATGGCCCGTTGCTGATCCTGCTGCTGACCTTGGCGGCCGGCAGCCTGTTCGTGCTGTATTCGGCCAGCGGCAAGAACTGGGACCTGCTGATCAAGCAGGCGTCGTCGTTCGGCCTGGGCCTGTTGTCGATGGTGGTGATCGCCCAGCTCGAACCGCGTTTCATGGCGCGCTGGGTGCCGCTTGGTTATGTCGCTGGCGTATTGCTGCTGGTGGTGGTGGACGTGATGGGCCACAACGCCATGGGCGCGACGCGCTGGATCAACATTCCAGGGGTGATTCGCTTCCAGCCGTCGGAATTCATGAAGATTTTGATGCCGGCAACCATCGCCTGGTATTTGTCCAAGCGCACCTTGCCGCCGCAGCTCAAGCACGTGGGCATCAGCCTGATCTTGATTGGCGTGCCGTTCATCCTGATCGTGCGCCAGCCCGACCTCGGCACCTCGTTGCTGATACTCGCGGGCGGTGCGTTCGTGCTGTTTATGGGCGGCTTGCGCTGGCGCTGGATCCTCAGCGTGCTCGCGGCCGCCATCCCCGTGGCCGTGGCCATGTGGTTCTTCTTTATGCACGACTACCAGAAGCAACGGATCCTGACGTTCCTCGACCCGGAGAGTGACCCGCTGGGCACCGGCTGGAACATCATCCAGTCCAAGGCCGCCATCGGTTCCGGCGGAGTATTTGGTAAGGGCTGGTTACTGGGCACGCAGTCGCACCTGGACTTTTTGCCCGAAAGCCACACCGACTTCATCATTGCCGTGATGGGCGAAGAGTTCGGCCTGGTAGGCATTTGCGCGCTGTTGCTGATTTATCTGCTGTTGATTGGTCGCGGGCTGGTGATCACCGCGCAGGCGCAGACGCTGTTCGGCAAACTGCTCGCCGGCAGCCTGACCATGACTTTTTTTGTTTACGTTTTCGTCAACATCGGTATGGTCAGTGGCCTGCTGCCGGTGGTTGGGGTGCCGTTGCCGTTCATTAGCTACGGCGGAACTTCGCTGGTGACATTGCTGTCAGCGTTTGGGGTTTTGATGTCGATTCACACGCATCGCAAGTGGATCGCACAGGTTTGAATAAGGTGAAGATGTCAATGCAAGTAATGCGCGGCTGGGCGACTCGGCATGCGTCCTGGATGAGCCTGATTGGGCTGCTGGGCGCGACGCAAGAGGCGCAGGCCGGTGACTACGATGGCTCACCCCAGGTCGCCGAATTTGTCGGTGAAATGACCCGCGACTACGGTTTCGCCGGTGAACAGCTGATGGGCGTGTTCCGCGAAGCCCAGCGCAAGCAGGCGATCCTTGATGCGATCTCGCGTCCCGCCGAGCGCGTCAAACAGTGGAAAGAATACCGTCCGATGTTCCTCACCGACGCCCGCGTGGCGCGGGGTGTGGACTTCTGGCGCCAGCATGAAGCCGCGCTGGCCCGCGCCGAGCAGGAGTACGGCGTGCCGGCCCAGGTTATCGTCGCGATCATCGGCATTGAAACCTTTTACGGGCGCAATACCGGCAGTTACCGGGTGATTGACGCCTTATCAACTCTGGGCTTCGATTACCCGCCGCGCGCCGAGTTCTTCCGCAAGGAGCTGCGCGAATTCCTGCTGCTGGCCCGCGAAGAACAAGTCGACCCGCTGACCCTCAAGGGCTCCTACGCCGGTGCGATGGGCTTGCCGCAGTTCATGCCGAGCAGCTTCCGTGCTTACGCGGTGGATTTTGACGGCGACGGCCACATCAATATCTGGAGCAATCCGGATGACGCCATTGGCAGCGTGGCCAGCTACTTCAAGCGCCATGGCTGGGTGTCCGGCGAGCCGGTGGTGATCCGGGCCGATGTTACCGGGGAGCGCGCCGACGAAGGTTTGACCCAGGGAATCGAGCCGGTCAAGACCGTCGGGGAGTTGCGAGCCCTGGGCTGGTCGAGTCAGAATGCGCCACGCGATGATATGCCGGTGACGGCGTTCCGCCTGGAAGGCGAAAACGGCCCGGAATACTGGATGGGCCTGAAGAATTTTTACGCAATCACGCGTTATAACCGCAGTGTGATGTACGCCATGGCCGTGCATCAGCTGTCAGACATGCTGGTCCAAGCACGGGGCAACAAGTAATGCGGGCATCGCCGTTCAATAAACCGCTCAAGCTGGTGGCGTTTGCCGCGTTGTCCTTGCTGGTTGTCAGTTGCTCTTCCACCACCACCAAAAGCCGCGCGCCGGCGCAGAAGAGCGGTGGCGGTATCGTCCGCGCCCAGCCGGGCCTGGACATCAACCGCGCGCACAAAGACGGCGCGCCGTGGTGGGATGTCGACGTGTCGAAAATCCCGGATGCCACGCCGACCCTGCACACCGGGCCTTACAAGGCCAACCCGTATACCGTGTTGGGCAAGAATTACTTCCCGCTGCAGGATTCCAAGACCTACGTCCAATCGGGCACGGCGTCCTGGTACGGCACCAAGTTCCATGGCCAGAACACCGCCAACGGCGAGGTCTATGACCTGTACGGCATGAGCGCGGCCCACAAGACACTGCCGCTGCCCAGCTACGTACGCGTGACCAACCTGGACAACAACCGCACGGTGATCCTGCGGGTCAACGACCGTGGGCCGTTCTATTCGGACCGGATCATCGACTTGTCCTACGCCGCCGCGAAGAAACTCGGTTACGCCGAAATCGGCACCGCGCGCGTCAAAGTCGAAGGCATCGACCCGGCGCAGTACTGGGCCCAGCGTGGCAAACCGGCGCCGTTGATGCTCAACGAGCCGCAAACGCCACAGCCGCAAGTGACCGCGTCAACCGGCAAGATCGAACAGTGGACACCGCCACCGGCGCAGCACGCACCGGACACGGTGGTCGTGCCGCACGCAGCACCGGGCGCTTCCACGGTGGGCGGTCAGTACCTGCAGGTCGGCGCTTTCGCCAACCCCGATGCGGCAGAACTGTTAAGGTCCAAGCTGAGCAGCATGGTCAATGCGCCGGTTTTCATCAGCTCCATCGTGCGTAACCAGCAGACCCTGCACCGTGTGCGCATGGGGCCAATTGGTTCGCCAAGTGAAGTGGCGCAAGTACAGAACAGCGTGCGCCTGGCCAACCTGGGGCAACCCAGCGTGGTCACCGCCGAATAAGAAAGATTGATGGCTCAGGCGCGTGCGCGGGTCTGGGCCCTGGTTGTTGGCTCGTTGAACAATAAAAACCCAGGGGCAAGGGGTGAGCGGGCAACCGAACACGTGACAGTCTGGCAGCGGGCTGTCTGAATAGTTTTGCCCGCGAGGGCAAGTTTCCATAAGCAATTTCGAGAGACGGATGAACATCACCACCTTAGCCAAACGCACGTGCCTGCTTCTTTCGCTGATCATCACCCCGGCCGCCTGGGCGGTTGAAATGGTGCCGGCTTCCCCGCAACTGGCCGCCAAGGCCTGGGTCCTCATGGATGCCGCCAGCGGCAACGTGCTGGTCGAGAACAACGGTGACCAGCGCCTGCCACCCGCGAGCCTGACCAAGCTGATGACGGCGTACATCGCGACCCTGGAAATCCGTCGCGGCCAGATCGGCGAAAACGACCCGGTTACCGTCAGCGAAAACGCCTGGCGTACCGGCGGTTCGCGGATGTTCATCAAGGTGGGTTCGCAGGTGACTGTCAGCGACCTGCTGCACGGCATCATCATCCAGTCCGGTAACGACGCCAGCGTGGCCTTGTCCGAGCACATCGCCGGCAGCGAAGACGCCTTTGCCGACATGATGAACAAGACGGCCGGCGACCTGGGCATGACCAACAGCCACTTCATGAACCCGACCGGTCTGCCGAACCCGGAGCACTACTCGTCGGCTCACGACATGGCGCTGCTGGCGCGCGCGATCATCCGCGTCGACCCGGTGCACTACGCGATCTACTCCCAGAAGGAGTTCTTCTGGAACAACATCAAGCAGCCTAACCGCAACCTGCTGCTGTGGCGCGACAAGACCGTCGATGGCCTGAAAACCGGCCACACCGACGAAGCCGGCTACTGCATGGTGTCGTCTGCGGTACGTGACGGCCAGCGCCTGATCGCCGTGGTCTTCGGTACTAACAGCGAGCAGGCCCGTGCGGCCGAGACGCAAAAGCTGCTGACCTACGGTTTCCGCTTCTTCGAAACCCAGACCTTCTACCAGAAGGGTGCTGAGCTGGCTCAAGCCCCGGTATGGAAAGGCGCTACCCACCAAGTCAAAGCCGGCCTGGCTGATGACCTGACGTTGACCATGCCTAAAGGCCAGCTGAAAAAGCTCGCTGCCAGCATGACCATGAACCCGCAATTGGTTGCGCCAATCGCCAAGGGTGACGTTATCGGTAAAGTCGAAGTGAAGCTGGACGATAAGGTGGTGCACAGCGCCGACCTGATCGCGCTGGACGCCGTCGACGAAGGTGGTATCTTCCGCCGCGTGTGGGATAGCATCCGTCTATTCTTCTACAGCTTGTTCAACTGATAAGTGTGCACCTGCAAAGCCCCGCGTCGACCTGACGCGGGGCTTTGCCCGTCGCCACGGCTTACGCTTACGAGGCCGTTACGCCATGACCGATAAAGAAGTAGAAGTAAAGGCGCCAAAGATCGAATTCCCTAACGTGGACTATCCCGTCAAGGTGATCAGCGATACGGGTGTGGGCAACAAAGACAAGATTCTGGAGATCGTGCGTAAACACGCGACGATCAACGACAACCGTGTGGACGAGCGTTTGAGCTCCAACGGCAAGTACACCACGATCCAGTTGCACATCGTTGCGACCGGTCAAGACCAGCTCTACGACATCAACAGCGAACTGCGGGCCACCGGCTTCGTGCACATGGTGCTGTGATGTCTCAGGTCCTGGGCTTTCGCGAGCTCGGCCAGATGGCCTACGAGCCGGTCTGGCATGCCATGCAGCGCTTCACCAACGAGCGCGGTAGCTCGGCCCCGGATGAAATCTGGCTGGTGGAACATCCGCCGGTATTCACCCAGGGCCAGGCTGGCAAGGCCGAGCATCTGCTGCTGCCGGGGGATATTCCGGTGGTGCAGGTCGACCGAGGTGGTCAAGTGACTTACCATGGGCCGGGTCAGCTTGTTGCTTATCTCTTGCTGGACGTGCGCAAGCTGGGTTTTGGCGTACGTGACCTGGTGAGCCGCATGGAAGCTTGCCTGATCGAGCTGTTGGCCAGTTACGGCGTGAGCGCCGCGGCCAAGCCCGATGCACCCGGTGTGTATGTGGACGGCGCGAAAATCGCATCCCTCGGTTTACGGATCCGCCACGGTTGTTCCTTTCATGGCCTGGCCCTGAACGTGGACATGGACCTGGCGCCATTCGGGCGCATCAACCCGTGCGGTTATGCAGGGTTGGCGATGACCCAACTGAGCGATCACGCCACACCGATTAAATTTGCCGAGGTAAGTGCCCGGCTGCGTGCGCAGCTCGTCAAACACCTCGACTATGCTGAGCAGACGACCCTTACGGGCGGAATCGACTGATTATGACTACTGATGCAGTGCAAACCATGATCCCGACGCTGGACATCACCGAGCGTCCGGCCCCGCGTGCCAAGGTGGAAGCCGGCGTCAAGCTGCGCGGCGCCGAGAAGGTTGCACGCATCCCGGTCAAGATCATCCCGACCACCGAACTGCCGAAAAAACCTGACTGGATCCGCGTGCGCATCCCGGTTTCGCCGGAAGTCGACCGTATCAAGGCCCTGCTGCGCAAACACAAGCTGCACAGCGTGTGCGAAGAGGCGTCCTGCCCGAACCTGGGCGAATGCTTCTCCGGCGGCACCGCCACCTTCATGATCATGGGTGACATCTGCACCCGTCGTTGCCCGTTCTGCGACGTTGGCCACGGCCGGCCGAAGCCTCTGGACGTCAACGAGCCGGAAAGCCTGGCCATCGCCATCGCCGACCTGAAACTCAAATACGTGGTAATCACCTCGGTAGACCGCGACGACCTGCGTGACGGCGGTGCCCAGCACTTTGCCGACTGCATTCGCGAGATCCGCAAGTTGTCGCCGAACGTGATGCTCGAAACCCTGGTGCCGGACTACCGTGGCCGTATGGACGTCGCGCTGGAAATCACCGCGGCCGAGCCACCGGATGTGTTCAACCACAACCTGGAAACCGTGCCACGCCTGTACAAGGCCGCGCGCCCAGGCTCGGACTACCAGTGGTCGCTGACCCTGCTGCAGAAATTCAAGCAGATGATGCCGCACATCCCGACCAAATCCGGCCTGATGCTGGGCCTGGGCGAGACCGACGAAGAAGTGATCGAAGTCATGAAGCGCATGCGCGAACACGACATCGACATGCTGACCCTCGGTCAGTACCTGCAGCCGTCGCGCAGCCACTTGCCGGTGCAGCGTTTTGTGCACCCGGACACCTTCGCCTGGTTCGCTGAGGAAGGTTACAAAATGGGCTTCAAGAACGTGGCGTCCGGCCCGCTGGTGCGTTCCTCGTACCACGCTGACGAGCAGGCCAAGCTGGTCAAGGCTAGCCTGGTTTCGTAATAACGATGTGCGCAACACCGCAGATCCAATGTGGGAGCGGGCTTATGTAGGAGTGGGCTTGCCCGCGATAGCATCGCCTCGGTTTGACTGAAAACCGAGGTGTTTGCATCGCAGGCAAGCCCGCTCCCACAGGGTCCGGCTCCCACATTTCGTTCCGCGTCATACAGGGAGACCCATGGATGACAACTCAACTTGCGGCCGCGGTACCTGCACTGCGCCCCGAAGGCATCATCGGCCTGATTGCCCCCGCCGGCCCTGCCGCCCTCGACGTTGAAAAAGCCGGGCAATGGATGCGCGCCCGTGGCCATGAGCTGCGGATTTTTCCAGGTGTATACGAACGCGACGGTTACCTCGCAGGCAGCGATGACGTGCGCCTGCGTGACCTTCATGCTGCTTTCGCCGACCCCGACATCGATGCCATCTTCTGCCTGCGCGGCGGCTACGGCACGCCACGCTTGCTGGATCGTCTGGATTACGACCTGCTGCGCGCCAACCCCAAGCCGTTCGTGGGTTACAGCGACATCACCGCGTTGCACCTGGCGATCAGCCGCTACGCGGGCTTCGTGACTTTCCACGGGCCGATGTTCAATGCCGATTTGCTGGGCGACAAGCAACAGCCCACGGAGTCATCGCTGTTCAGCATGCTGCGCGGCCAGCTTGGCGCCGGCAGTGCAGTGGCGCACCCGGTGGCCTACCCATTGACCACCCTTGAGCCAGGTATCGCCTGTGGACGCTTGCTGGGTGGCAACCTGTCGATGATCGCGGCGGTGATGGGCACGGCTTATGAGATTGACGCCGAAGGCATCATTTTGCTGATCGAAGACGTCAACGAGCCGATCTACCGTATCGACCGCCTGCTGACTCACCTGCGCCTGGCGGGCAAGCTGGAGCAGATTGCCGGTGTGCTGGTGGGCGATGTGGCGGGTGTGGATAAAGCAGCGCTGGAGCGACTGCTGAAGCAGACCTTCGCACCGTTGTGCATTCCGGTGTTGTCCGGCTGGCGCAGTGGGCACTGCGACCCGAACCTGACTCTGCCGATGGGCGCGTTGGTGCGCCTGGATGCGGGGGCGCAGCGGGTGGTGTTGGAGCAGGATGTAGTGTTCAAGCCCTGACGTGGTGATAAAACCATCGCGCGGGCCTTTTTTGTGGCGAGCGGGCTAGCCCCGCGTCGGGCTGCGCAGCAGCCCCAAAACCAGCCACTCAGGCGCAGCTGATACACCGTATTCTGCTTGATCAGGGCCGCTTCGCGGCCCAACGCGGGGCAAGCCCGCTCGCCACCATTGCAGGTCTATCGGCTCTGCAACGATTCCAGCAACTTCACCGTCGGATACCCATCCGCCGGCCAGCCCAACGACTGCTGCGCTGCGCGGATCGCCTTGCGCGTGTTGGCGCCGATGATGCCGTCTGCATTGCCCGCGTCATACCCTTTGGCGCTCAGCACTGTCTGCAAATCGATGCGCTGGGAGCGGCTTAGTGGCAGCTCATCTTTGGGCCAATCGCCACGAATCACACCACCGCCGCCAAACCGTTCCGACAGCAGGCCAACCGCCAGCGCGTAGGACGACGAGTTGTTGTACTTGAGGATGGCGCGGAAGTTGTCCAGCACCAGAAACGCCGGGCCCCGGTAGCCTGCCGGCAGCAACAGGGCGGCGGACAGTTGGTCGACGTTGGGCGGCATGCTCGCGCCAGGTGGCAACTGGATACCGAGGTTCAGCCACTCGGCGACGGTCTTGCGCACGCCGCCGTCTGCCAGGGCGTAATCAAAGTTGGCCGGCAGCTGTTGCACCTCAAAGCCCCACGGCTGGCCTTTTTGCCAGCCAGAGCTTTGCAGGTAGTGCGCTGTGGAGGCGAGGGCGTCGGCTGGGCTGTTCCAGATGTCACGGCGACCGTCACCGTCGAAGTCGACGGCGTGGGTGTTGTAGGTGGTTGGGATAAATTGCGTCTGGCCCATCGCGCCGGCCCAGGAGCCTTTCATCTGGTCGGCCTGGATGTCGCCATGCTGGATGATCTGCAGCGCCGCCAGCAGTTGCGCCTGGGCGAATGCCGGGCGACGGCCTTCGTAGGCCAGGGTGGCCAGGGAACGGATCACCGAGTTATTGCCCTGGAACTGGCCAAAATTGCTTTCCATGCCCCACACCGAAACCAGCGCCTGGCGGTCGACGCCATAGCGTTGTTCGATGCTTTGCAGGATGTCGGCGTACTTGATCAGCAACGCTTGGCCATTGCGTACGCGCACCGGCGAGAGTGCGCCGTCGAGGTATTCCCAAACCGGGCGGGAAAATTCCGGTTGGCTGCGGTCAGCGCGAATCACCGCCATGTCGGGGGTGACGCCGGCAAAGGCGTTGTCGAACACCGCGGGCGTGATCCCGGCTTTCAGCGCGTCAACGCGAAAGGCCGCCTGCCATTCGGCAAAGGTTTGGGTCGGTTGGATATCGAGGTTGTCCACGGCCAACGGCGCAACGACGGCGGGCGCGACGGCCGGCACAGTCTGCAGTTTTGGCAGGGGTTGAGCGTCTGCGGCGGTGGGTTTTTCCGCGCAGGCGACAAGCAGAATGAGGCTGGAGGCAGCGATCAATTGGCGAAGGTGCCAACGACGGGAAAGACTAGAGGGCATGCACAGGTCCAGGGATTACAAATCAGGTACAGACCTTATCATGCCGGAGGGGCGCTTGCCTTCAGGCAGCCAGAAAGTAAGAAGCCTCCCAGCTATTAGACTGGAAGGCTTCGCGGCGGTAGCTGCCTTTGCCCTTGCCGGCGCGTTCTTGACGGCTGCGGAACAGTGGCTGGGCGATGATGGATTTGGCCTTGTTGGGGCCATGCTTGGATGGCTTTTTGCTCATGTCGATACTCTCTGTCGGTGGGATGAAGCGGTGCAAATCATCTGCCGAAGTGACGCCGCTGTAAAGCCCGGCGCGGTGTAGGAAAGGTGCACGATCAAAATGTGGGAGCGGGCTTGCCCGCGAAGGCGGCGTGTCAGTCACTACAAGTGTCAGCTGAACCACCGCATTCGCGGGCAAGCCCGCTCCCACATGGGATCTGTGATGTTTTTGAGAGAAGGTTATTCGGCGGGCAAGGTCAGGCGCTGGCCGGCCATCAACAGCGACAGGCGGCTCAGGCTCATCCACGGCGAACCGGCCGCCTGGCCCTTGATCTGCGCGTCTATTCGTTGCGCTTCCAGCAGCAATTGCGCCCAGCGTTGCGCCGAGTGCCGTTGCAGGGCTTTGCTCATCAGCGGTTTGCGTTTGTCCCAGACCGGTGGCCGCGCCTGGCTGAAGCATTTGTCCAGCGGAGTGCCCTGGCTGTATTGCAGCGAAATATTGGCCAGCACCCGCAACTCACGGGCCAGCGCCCATAGAATCACCGGGGGTTCCACGCCTTCGCCGCGCAGCCCTTCGAGCATGCGCAGGGCGTGGGCGGGTTCACCGTTAAGAATCGCGTCCACCAGCCCGAACACGTCAAAGCGAGCGCTGTCGGCCACTGCGCCTTGTACGGTTTCGACGGTGATTTGCCCGTCTTCGGCCATCAACTTGAGCTTTTCGATCTCCTGGGCGGCAGCAAGCAAGTTGCCTTCGACCCGGGCGGCGATCAGCTCAACAGCGTCTTGCGTCGCTGACAACCCCGACTGGGACAGGCGCTGACGAATCCACTGCGGCAACTGGTTGCTGTCCACTGGCCAGATCTGGATGAACTGGGTCTGTGGTCCCTCTACCAGCGCCTTGCCCCATTTGGTTTTCTGCGCACTGCCGTCGAGCTTGGGCAAGCTGACCAGCAGCACCGTGTCTTCAGCGGGACGCGAGCAGTATTCCATCAACGCCGCCGCGCCCTTGTCCCCGGGTTTGCCCGAGGGCAGGCGCAATTCCAGCAGGCGTTTTTCGGCGAACAGCGACATGCTCGCACCGGCTTGCAGCAGCGTGCCCCAGTCGAAACTGGCGTCGGCGCTGAAGACCTGGCGTTCATCGAAACCCTGCTGGCGCGCGGCGCTGCGAATAGCGTCTGCGGCTTCCTGGCACAACAGCGGGTCATCACCGCTGACGATATAGACAGGCGCGAGGCCACCTTGCAGGTGTTTGGCGAGTTGGGCGGGGGCGAGCTTCATAGGCGGGGCAAACGGGGCGCCAGGGGCGCCCCGTCTGGCTTACTCGACAGGGACTTCAACAGGCGATTGTTTCGGCGTGTTGTCTTCGTACTCTTTTGCGGCTTTCAGGGCGTCGGCGTCAGCCTTGGCCTTGTTGTCGGCGGTTTGCTGCAGAGCGGCCAGTTTTTCCGGCGTCAGCTGTTGCAGACGTACCATCAGGCGCTGGATCAGCTCACGACGCATTTCCTTGCGAACCTGAATGATCTCCGAGTCCGAACCCACCAGGTTGTTGCCGTCGTGGCTCACAACTTTCTGAACTTCGAGCTTGTCGGCCATCAATGACAGGTGGTCACGGCCCTGTACTTCATAGTTGACGGCCGTATTGAGCTCAACGTCCGACGCGCGGCCGGCGCTGGCGTAGCTCAGGCTACGCTGGGATTCCTGCTCGTCCACCAGGACCAGTTTGTAGGTTGCACCGGTGTAGACGTGCACACCGCTGTTTTCCAGGGTCTGGCGCAGCTGAACCACGGTGTCGCCGTAGGCGTTGCGGGCGCTGACGTCCAGTTCCTTGATGCTCAGTTCATTGGTGCCGGTGCCGCGCAGCTGGAAGCCGCAAGCGCTCAGCAGCACAGCGAGGCCCATCACCAGCAAATTGCGTTTGATCATTTTGTTGCTCCCCTTGAAACCATGTGGGCCTTATCGAGGCCTTAAAGGTTTGGTTCGGCGCAGGGCCCAAGCCCTGCGCCCGATCCGATTAGCTGGCGACGATGTTGACCAGTTTGCCAGGCACTACGATCACTTTGCGGATCGTCAGGCCTTCGGTAAAGCGCAGCACGTTCTCGTTGACCCTTGCAGCCGCCTCGACGTCTTCACGGCTGGCGCTGGCCGGCATATCAATCTGGCCACGCAGTTTGCCGTTGACCTGGATCACCAACTGCAGCGTGTCCTGTACCAGGGCGCTGTCATCCTGTACCGGCCAACCGGCGTCGATCACCGCGCCACTGTGGCCCAAGCGGCTCCACAGGTCGTGGCTGATGTGCGGCGTGATCGGAGCCAGCAACAGAACGACCGTTTCCAGGCCTTCCTGGACCAGCGCGCGGTCTTGTTCGGTCGCCTGCGGTGCTTTTTCCAGCACGTTCATCAGCGTCATCACCTGAGCGATGGCGGTGTTGAATTTGTGGTTCTGGCCCACGTCCTGGCTGGCCTGGCGAATGGCCAGGTGAGTACTGCGGCGAATGGCTTTCTGTTCATCGCTCAAGGACGCCACGTCCAGCTTGCCCGGCAGGCCCTGGCTGACATGGGCATGCGCCAGGCGCCAGACGCGCTTGAGGAAACGGTGCGAGCCTTCGACGCCGGAGTCGGACCATTCGGCGCTCATGTCGGGCGGCGAGGCGAACATCATGAACAGGCGGCAGGTGTCGGCGCCGAACTGATCGATCATCGACTGTGGGTCGACGCCGTTGTTCTTGGACTTGGCCATCTTCTCGGTGCCGCCGATTTCCACCGGCAGGCCGTCGGATTTCAGCTTGGCGCTGATCACCTTGGCTTTGCTGTCACGCTCAAGCTCTACGTCCGCCGGGTTGAACCAGGTGTAGGCGCCATTGGCTTCGCGGCGATAGTAAGTCTCGGCGATCACCATGCCTTGGGTCAGCAGGTTCTTGAACGGCTCGTCGGAGCTGACCAGGCCTTCGTCGCGCATCAGCTTGTGGAAGAAACGCGCGTACAGCAGGTGAAGAATGGCGTGTTCGATGCCGCCGATGTACTGATCCACCGGCAACCAGTGGTCGGCCGCGGATTTTTCCACCAGGCCGCCTTCATAGTGCGGCGAGGCGTAGCGAGCGTAGTACCACGAGGACTCGACGAAGGTGTCCATGGTGTCGGTTTCACGCTTGGCCGGTGCTCCGCATTTCGGGCAGGCGCACTCGTAGAACTCGGGCATGCGCGCCAACGGCGAACCGGCGCCATCGGGCACTACGTCTTCGGGCAGTACCACCGGCAACTGGTCTTCCGGCACCGGCACGTCACCGCAGGTTTGGCAGTGGATGATCGGAATCGGGCAGCCCCAGTAGCGCTGGCGGCTGATGCCCCAGTCGCGCAGGCGGAACTGGGTGCGCGAGGCACCGAGGTTTTTCTTGATCAGTGCCACTTCAATGGCGTCGAAGGCACCCTGGAAATCCAGGCCGTCGAACTCGCCGGAGTTGATCAGTTCGCCGTGCTCGCCATAGGCGTCTTGCCACGGAGCCGGGTTGGTATCACCCGAGCTGGTACGCACGACCGATTTGATCGGCAGGTCGTACTGGGTGGCGAATTCGAAATCGCGCTCGTCGTGAGCCGGCACGGCCATTACTGCGCCATCGCCGTAGTGCATCAGCACATAGTTGGCGACCCACACCGGCAGTTTTTCACCGGTCAGCGGGTGCTCGACGAACAGGCCGGTTGGCAGGCCTTTTTTCTCCTGGGTGGCGACGTCGGCTTCGGCCACGCTGCCGCCTTTGCATTCGGCGATGAAAGCCTGCAGCTCTGGGTTGTTCTGTGCGGCCTGGGTGGCCAGCGGGTGTTCAGCGGCCACGGCGACGTAGGTCGCGCCCATCAGGGTGTCTGGGCGGGTGGTGAAGACTTTCAGTGCGCCGGCAACGCCAATGGAATCGACGTTGTACGGGAACTGCACTTCCATGCCCTTGGACTTGCCGATCCAGTTGCGCTGCATGGTCTTGACCTGTTCAGGCCAGCCCGGCAAGTCGTCGAGGCTCGACAAGAGTTCATCCGCGTAGGCGGTGATCTTGAAGTAGTACATCGGGATTTCGCGCTTTTCGATCAGCGCGCCGGAGCGCCAGCCGCGACCGTCGATGACCTGCTCGTTGGCCAGTACGGTCTGGTCGACCGGGTCCCAGTTCACGGTGCCGCTTTTCTTGTAGATCACACCTTTTTCGAACAGGCGGGTGAACAGCCATTGTTCCCAACGGTAGTAATCGGGCTTGCAGGTGGTCACCTCGCGCGACCAGTCCACCGCCAGGCCCAGGCTGCGCAGCTGGGTCTTCATGTAGGCGATGTTTTCGTAGGTCCACTTGGCGGGCGCCACGTTGTTTTTCATCGCGGCGTTTTCCGCCGGCATGCCGAAGGCGTCCCAACCCATGGGTTGCAGAACGTTCTTGCCGAGCATGCGCTGGTAGCGCGAAATCACGTCGCCGATGGTGTAGTTACGCACGTGCCCCATGTGTAGCTTGCCGCTGGGGTAAGGGAACATCGATAGGCAGTAGTAAGTCTCCTTGCCTGGCTGTTCACTGACTTCAAAGGACTTTTGCTCGTCCCAGAAGGTTTGGGCGGCATTTTCTATTTCACGGGGCTGATATTGTTCGTGCATGGCTACTTTTGAACTGAATAGGGGTGGCCTAATCCTCTTCGGTGCAACGTTCAGGTTGATCGACACCAAAAAGCGGCGCGTCCGTGCCCAAACCCTGCGGGAAGTGGAGTTACAGGAAGCGCCGTAGCATACATGACCCCACTCTATCGAGGGAAACCCTGATTGCGCAGGCAGGGCCGTCTGTCGCGGCGCCGGGCAGGCGCAGCCACGGGGACTACGCTGTTTATTGGGGAGTGAGTCTTATCTTCAATGAGGTGAGGGGATGGTTGAATCGCAGCGAACTTTAACGAAACCGCAGTTGTACCAAGGACTGATCGACCGTTTGGGTCGGGCATTGGATGCCGCCAGAACCGCAGGCCGATTGCGTGATGAACGGCCTCTGGAATTGGAGTTGCGAGGCTTGAGCCAGGCTGAGCTTGAATTGATCAAGGTTTACCTGGAATTGAATCACCAACGTGCCTCTCAAGGGCAGGCTTCCCCGCCTGCCCAGGCGCCATCACGTTCGGCCAAGGTAATCTGGTTGAAGGATGTGGCGGCCGGTCGCGGCCCGAAAAGCTTCGGGCCGTTCGGTGAAACATCGCGTTATCCAGTGACCTTCTCGAAATGTGTGGGTAAAGATTGTCGCTAAATCCCGTTGCATCTAGGCTTCGGGCATCTTTGGAGATGCCCGATGCCTTTTCGTTATTTCATTAAACAATTGCTCTTGCCGCCCGGCATTTTTTTGCTGCTGCTGGTGTTTGCCTGGTGGTTTCGTAAAAGCCGTCCGCGCCTGGCCGGGTTTTGCTTTGTGGTGGGGTTGGGCGGGATGTGGCTGATCAGCCTGCCGGTGATGGTGCAATGGGGCGCGCATGCGCTGGAAACCGAGCCACCGTTGGCGCGTGACGCGTGGGCAACGCTGGCGCAGCGCGCCGATGCCATTGTGGTGCTGGGCTCCGGGCGCGAACGCGGTGATCCGGCCTGGGGCAGTGATCAGCCCACCGGCATCGGCCTTGAGCGCCTGCGGTATGCCGCGCGACTGGCCAAGGCCTCCGGGTTGCCGGTATTGACCAGCGGCGGCTTGCACTACGGCACGCCGCCCAGTGAAGCAGAGTTGATGGCCGTGTCGATGCAGGATGACTTCGGCGTGACGGTGCGCTGGAAGGAAGAACGCAGCCGTACTACCTGGGAAAACGCGCAGATGAGTGCCGAGATTCTGCTGCCCCAAGGCATCAAGCGCGTGGTGGTGGTGACCCAGGCCTGGCACATGCCGCGCGCGGTGTGGAGTTTTGAGAAGGCCGGCTTCACTGTGGTGCCGGCGCCGGTGGGGTTTTTGGGCGTGGACAATGCCCGGCCGCTCGGCGGCTGGATGCCCGAGTTTGTGTCGGTGTGGCGCAGCGGGCAGTTGATCAATGAGGCGGTGGGGCAGGTGGGGTATCGGGTGTTTTATCGATAACACCGTAAATCAACGGTGCGGTGGGCCTATGTGGGAGCGGGCTTGCTCGCGAAAGCGGTGCGTCAGTCAGCATGTTCGTTGGCTGATGCACCCTATTCGCGAGCAAGCCCGCTCCCACACAAGCCAGCTCCCACATTGATTTTGGGTTTGTCTGTCAGACCGTCTTGGACATCCGCCCCGCCAGCAACGCCCAGCCAAACAGCCCCAGGCACACGATGATCAACGGCCATGAGCGCCATTGCAGGTACGGCGTGAGGTTGTGCATCGGCACCACTTCGCCGTACAGGATCCCGCGCTCGAACTGCGGGATCTGCGCGGTGATCTGCCCGAACGGGTTGATCAGGCCGGTAACGCCGTTGTTGGTCGCCCGAATCATCCAGCGACCAGCTTCCAATGCGCGCATCTGCGCCATTTGCAGGTGTTGCAGCGGGCCGATGGAGCGGCCAAACCAGGTGTCATTACTGATGGTCAGCAACAGATCGCTCTGGGCCGACAGGCCGGCGGCAAATTCCGGGTACACCACTTCATAGCAAATGAAGGGCGCAATCTGATAGCCCTTGGCCTGCAGCATCGCCTGGTCGGACGGGCCGCGGGCGAAGTCCGACATGGGCAGGTCGAAGAACGCAATCAGCCCGCGCAGCATGTCTTGCAGCGGCACGTATTCGCCAAACGGCACCAGTTTCTGCTTCAAATAGGTGCCTTCACCTTCACCGACCACGGTGATGCCATTGAAGAAACGCTTCTGGTGGTGCACTTCCTGGCGGATCGGCACGCCGGTGATCAGCGCCGTGTGCCGGTCTGCAGCAAACTTGCCCATCATGCCCAGATAGCCTTCGACGGAATCCTTGAGCACCGGCACCGCGGTTTCCGGCCACACCAGCAGGTCGACACGCTTGGAGCTGAAGCTCATGTCGCGGTACAGCGCCAACTGCGCATTGAGCTGCTCGGGGTCCCACTTCATGCTTTGTTCGACGTTGCCCTGGATCGCTGCCACCGTCAGGGGCGCGCCCGAGGGCGTGGTCCAGGCGTGGTGCTTGAGCGCCAGGCCGATGGCCCAGGGCGCAACCAGCAGAACCAGGCCTGCGCCGATAAACCCGTTGCGCTTGCTCGCCAGCAGGCGTGGCAGGTTGCACAGCACCGCAGCGGTCAGTGCCAGCGCGAAGGAAATCAGCCACATCCCGCCCAGCGGCGCAAGGCCGGTAAGTGGGCCGTCGAGTTGACTGTAGCCAGAGTAGAGCCAGGGGAAACCGGTGAGGAACCAGCCGCGAAACGCCTCCTGGCCGACCCACAACGCTGCAAACGTCAGCGCGTCGGCCAACGGTGCTTCATTACGGCGCAGCCAGCGCGCCCATAGCCAGGCGGGCAGGGCGAAAAACCAGGCGATGGCGGCGGTAAACAGCAGCATCAAAAAGCCAGCCAGCAGCACCGAAGCGCCGCCGAAATGGTGAATGCTGTAGTAGATCCAGCTGGTGCCGGCGCCAAACAGGCCGAAGCCGAAACACCAGCCACGGCCCAGGGCCTGACGTGGCGTCAGCTCGCGCAGGCCGATATAGAACAACCCGACCGCCACCAGTGCAAATGGCCACAGATCGAACGGCGCCAGCGCCAGGGTGGTGATGGCGCCGGCCACCACGGCCAGCAAGTTACCGGGCCAGCCGGGGCGGGTCAGACGGCGCATATCAATCCTTAGCGGGCAATAGGTGTCAGGCGAATCAAATGGATGCGGCGGCTGTCGGCATTCAGGATGCGGAAGCGATAGGCGCCGATCTCGGTGGTCTCGTTACGCTTGGGCAGATGCCCGAACGCGCTCATCACCAGGCCGCCGACGGTGTCGAACTCGTCGTCGGAGAATTCGCTGTCGAAGAACTCGTTGAAGTTCTCGATCGGCGTGAGCGCCTTGACCAGGAAATCACCGCTGGGCAGCGGCTTGATGTAGCTGTCTTCTTCGACGTCGTGCTCGTCTTCGATGTCGCCGACGATCTGTTCCAGCACGTCTTCGATGGTCACCAGACCCGCCACGCCGCCGTATTCGTCGATCACGATGGCCATGTGATTGTGGTTGGCGCGAAATTCACGCAACAGCACATTCAGGCGCTTGGATTCAGGCACGAAGGTGGCCGGACGCAGCAGGTCCTTGATGTTGAAGTTGTCGCCGTTCTCCTTGAGGATCAACGGCAGCAGGTCCTTGGCCAGCAGGACACCCATGACGTCGTCATGGCTTTCACCGATCACCGGGTAGCGCGAGTGCGCCGAGTCGATCACGGCCGGGAGGAATTCCCGAGGGGTCTGGGTCGCCTTGATGCTGATCATCTGCGAACGCGGGACCATGATGTCCCGGACTTGCAGGTCAGCCACCTGGATGGCGCCTTCGACGATGGCCAGCGCTTCGCTGTCCAGCAACTTGTTCTGATGGGCCTCGCGCAGCAGCTCAAGCAGCTCCTGGCGGTTTTTCGGCTCGTGGGCAAAAGCCTGGGTCAATTTACCCAGCCATGACTTCTGCCCGTTGCTCGATCGGTCTTCGCTCATAGCGATTACTCTAAATCCTTTGTTGTTTCAGTGAGGTGTAGTTTCGATTTCGTCGTCTGCATAAGGGTCACGGTGACCCAATTCAGCAAGCAACGTTTGTTCCAGTGTTTCCATCTCCAGCGCTTCGTCATCGTCTATATGGTCGTAACCCAAGAGATGCAAGCAGCCGTGGATCACTAGATGGGCCCAATGGGCCTCAAGTTCCTTGCCTTGCTCCTTGGCTTCGCGTTCCACCACCTCGACACAGATCACCAGGTCGCCCAGCAGCGGGATGTCCAGTAACTCATCCGGCACGTCGGCTGGGAAGGACAGCACGTTGGTCGCGTAATCCTTTTGGCGCCACGTGTGATTCAGTTCGCGGCCTTCGGGCTCGTCCACCAGGCGGATGGTCAGCTCCGAGTCGGCGGTGCGCTGGCGCAGGGCCAGCGTGCACCATTGACGGAACTGTTCTTCGCTGGGGGCGGGCGCTTCGGTGGCCAGCTGCAGATCAAGCTCAAGCATCGCGGCGAACGTCCTTGGCGGGTGCGTCGTCCTTGTGGTCGAAGCGCTCGTAGGCTTCAACGATGCGCTGCACCAGCGGGTGACGCACCACGTCTTTGGGCATGAAATGCGTAAAGCTGATGCCCGGCACGTCCTTGAGCACTTCGATGACTTGGGCCAGGCCCGACCTGGTGCCCTTGGGCAGGTCGACCTGGGTCACGTCACCGGTGATCACGGCGGTTGAGCCGAAACCGATACGGGTGAGGAACATCTTCATCTGTTCGACGGTGGTGTTCTGGCTTTCGTCGAGGATGATGAAGCTGTTGTTCAGCGTACGGCCACGCATGTAGGCCAGCGGGGCGATCTCGATCACCTGGCGCTCGATCAGTTTGGCCACGTATTCAAAGCCGAGCATCTCGTACAGCGCGTCATAGAGCGGGCGCAGGTACGGGTCGATCTTCTGGGCCAGGTCGCCGGGCAGGAAGCCAAGCTTTTCGCCGGCCTCGACCGCCGGGCGCACCAGCAGGATGCGGCGCACTTGCTCGCGCTCCAGGGCGTCCACCGCACAGGCCACGGCCAGGTAGGTCTTGCCGGTACCGGCGGGGCCGATGCCGAAATTGATGTCGTTACCGAGGATTTCTTTGACGTAGCGCTGCTGATTCAAGCCGCGCGGGCGAATCATGCCTTTTTTGGTGCGCAGGGCCACGCTGGCTTCGGCCACCGGGTTGTTGGCCAAGTCTTCCACGGCAGATTCCTGCAGGTACAGGTGCACGGTCTCCGGCGACAGCTCACTACCCTTGGTTTCGCGGTAGAGGCGGCGGAGCAGGTTTTCTGCAGACGTGGTGTGCTGGGGTTCACCAATAAGCTCGAACTGATTGCCGCGGTTGCGGATCTCGATGCTCAGGCGTTGTTCGATCAGGCGCAAGTGCTCGTCGAACTGTCCGCACAGGTTGGCGAAACGGCGAGCCTCAAAAGGCTCGAGGAGAAAACGATGGGGTTCTATGGGTGCGTTCAAGGTCGCTTTTAGCCGCCCTTTGGCTGTTGAGGTGAAAGAGAGGATAACGCCAGCCGTCGACGTGCGAAAGCACTTATCTAGCCCAAGTGCAGCACGGTTCCCATGTGGGAGCTGGCTTGCCTGCGATAGCGGTGTATCAGCGCCAGTTGTATCGGCTGACTCACCGCTATCGCAGGCAAGCCAGCACCCACATTTTGATCTACATCAGGTCAGAGCGATCAGTTAACCAACGACCCGCGCAACGAGTGCGGTTGCGCCGCATCAATGTGCACATCCGCAAACTGGCCGATCAGGGTTGGGTTGTCGCAGCGGAAGTTGACGATGCGGTTGTTCTCGGTACGCCCTTGCAGCTCGCCCGGGTCTTTTTTCGAATAGTCGGTGACCAGGATGCGCTGGATCGAGCCGACCATTTGTCGGCTGATCTCGAAACCTTGCTGGTTCAGACGGTGCTGCAGCGCGTTCAAGCGTTCTTTTTTCAGCGCTTCAGGGGTTTCATCCGCCAAGTCGGCAGCCGGGGTGCCCGGGCGTTGGCTGTAGACGAACGAGTAGGAGAAGTCGAAACCGACGTCTTCGATCAGCTTCATGGTCTGCTCGAAATCTTTCTCGGTCTCCCCAGGGAAGCCGACGATAAAGTCCGAGCTGATGCAGATACCCGGCACCGCCGCGCGCAGTTTGCGCAGCTTGGATTTGTATTCCAGGGCCGTGTGGTTGCGCTTCATCGCCGACAGAATGCGGTCCGAACCCGATTGCACCGGCAAGTGCAGGTGTTTGACCAGCTCCGGCACTTCGGCGTGGGCTTGAATCAGGCTGTCGGAGAACTCCAGCGGGTGCGAGGTGGTGTAGCGAATGCGCTCGATGCCATCGACGGCGGCCACTACGCGGATCAACTCTGCCAGGTCGGCCAGGCGACCATCGTGGGTCTGGCCGCGATAGCCGTTGACGTTTTGGCCCAGCAGGGTGACTTCACGCACACCGTTTTCGGCCAGGTGGATAATTTCTGCCAGCACGTCATCAAACGGCCGGCTGACTTCTTCACCACGGGTGTAGGGCACCACGCAGAAGGTGCAGTACTTGCTGCAACCTTCCATCACCGACACATAAGCGCTTGGGCCGTCGATGCGCGGCTCGGGCAAGTGGTCGAATTTTTCGATTTCCGGGAACGACACGTCCACCTGCGGCAGCTTGGTGATACGCGCGGCGTCGATCATTTCCGGCAGGCGGTGCAGGGTCTGCGGGCCGAAGACCACGTCAACATAGGGCGCGCGGTCGCGGATCGCGGCGCCTTCCTGGCTGGCCACGCAGCCGCCAACGGCAATCACCATGTCCGGGTTGGCCAGTTTCAACTCGCGCCAGCGGCCCAGCTGGGAGTACACACGGTCCTGGGCGCGCTCACGAATCGAGCAGGTATTGAGCAGGATAACGTCAGCATCTTCGGCGCGGGCGGTGACTTCCAGGGCCTGATGTTCGCCCAGCAGATCGACCATGCGCGAGCTGTCGTACTCGTTCATCTGGCAACCGTGGGTTTCGATGTAAAGCTTCTTGGCCATGGGAATCGTCAACTGGTGGTAAAGAACCGCGCATTATAGGGGGCATGTCCATTGGTTCCTAGCGTTGTGCATCGGGTGCCATGCTATAGTTCGCGCCCTCTTTTATATCCCCGATGTGTTATTCGCCCACCATGACCAAACGTGAAGCTCCAATCTATAAGGTGATTTTCCTTAACCAGGGCCAGGTGTTCGAAATGTACGCCAAGCAGATCTATCAAAGTGATCTGTGGGGCTTCCTGGAAGTGGAAGAGTTCGTCTTTGGCGAGCGCACCCAGTTGGTCGTCGATCCGGGCGAGGAAAAACTGAAAGCGCAGTTTGAAGGCGTGGTGCGTAGCTTTGTACCGATGCATTCGATTGTGCGCATCGACGAAGTCGAGCGCCTGGGCACGCCGAAAATCAGCGAAGCGCGTGGCACCAGCAATGTGATGCCGTTTCCGATGCCGATGCCTGAGAAGTAGGGCGTTAGACCGAGGTGTGCCCATCGCAGGCAAGCCAGCTCCCAGATTCGACTGCATTCCAATCTTGGAGCGCGTTCAAGTGTGGGAGCTGGCTTGTCTGCAATAGCGGTAGAAGGGTTTAGCTGAAATCAGGGAAGGGGCGAGAAGGGCGAACGCCCATCGGCACTCTGCAATTCCTGCAAGTAATTGCGGAAGATCTGGCCCAGCACCTGGGTCGCCACTTCCAACTCATCACGCTGCATGTGCTCGGCGACTTCGTCGGCGGTGTCCAGCGCGTCTTCAGCGCCGTTGACCGCGGCCATTTTCAGCACGATATAGGCCTGGACGTTATTGGCCGGCACGCCTTCGCCATGGAAAAACATTTTTCCCAGTTCGAATTGCGACTGGGCATGGCCCTGCAGCGACGCTTTCTCGAAGTAGCTCAAGGCCTTGTTGAGGTCGCGCGCGGGTTTTTTGTCGTCGTGGTAGTACTCGCCCAACTCGTATTGCGCCTGCGCATCCCCGCCGTCGGCCTGTTTCTGGCACGCGCTCAGGGCTTCGGCCTGGCTGTCTGGCTGGGTATTGAGGGTGCAACGACCCATCGCTGGGATTAACAACGAGTTGCCGCCTGCTTGTGCATGTGCCAGCAGCGGCTGAAGGAGCAACAGGCAGCCCAGAACCAGGGTGCGGCCGGTGCGTTTCATGGGAATCGACTTACCTCTGACGGGGCGCGCGGACCCTCGCGGGTCCAATAAGCGCGCATTATGAAATAAGCAGGCCTCTGCTTACAAAGTCTTTACTCGTTTTTCTGCTGCGTGGGCAAGTTATCTGCCGGATTGCAGGTGATTTCTCGAAAAATGCAGGAAAGCGCTGTAAGCAAAGTAGCAAATTCTGACGTCACCCAAGGCAACGTCAGCTTGATAGGCCTCTTATTTCAGGGCCGCGAAGGCGCGCTCGGCAGCATCCAGGGTCAATTTCAACTCTGCATCGCCATGGGCGATCGAGGTGAAGCCCGCTTCGAAGGCGCTCGGTGCCAGGTAAACGCCGCCTTCCAGCATCAAGTGGAAGAAGCGCTTGAACAGGTCGGCATCGCTGCCCATCACGTCATCGAAGGTGACGATATCGTCGGCACCGCTGAAGTACAGGCCGAACATGCCACCGGCTTGCGTGGTGACGAACGGGATGCCGGCAGCATCGGCGCGCTGTTGCAGGCCATCGAGCAGGCGCGTGGTGTAGTCGGTCAGCTCGGCGTGAAAGCCCGGGCGGCTGATCAGGCGCAAGGTGGTCAGGCCGGCCGCCATGGCCAATGGGTTACCCGACAAGGTGCCCGCCTGGTACACCGGGCCCAGTGGCGCGATGTGCTGCATGATTTCGCGCTTGCCGCCGAAGCAACCCACCGGCATGCCGCCGCCGATGATCTTGCCGAAGGTGCTCAGGTCCGGCGTGACGCCGTAGTAAGCCTGGGCGCCGCCGAGGGCGACACGGAAACCGGTCATGACTTCGTCGAAAATCAGCACTACGCCGTGCTTGTCGCACTGCTCGCGCAGGCCTTCAAGGAAACCAGGCGCCGGCGGCACGCAGTTCATGTTGCCGGCGACCGGCTCGACGATGATGCACGCCACCTCTTGGCCCACTTCGCTGAGCATCTGCTCGACGGCGGCGATGTCGTTGAACGGCAGGGTCAGGGTGTGCTTGGCGAAGGCCGCCGGCACACCGGCCGAGCTCGGCACGCCCTGGGTCAGCGCGCCGGAACCGGCTTTTACCAGCAGGCTGTCGGAGTGGCCGTGGTAGCAGCCTTCGAACTTGATGATGCTGTCGCGGCCGGTAAAACCACGGGCCAGGCGAATCGCGCTCATGGTGGCCTCGGTGCCTGAGCTGACCATGCGCACCATTTCCATCGACGGCACGATCGAGCACACCAAGTCTGCCATCTCGGTTTCCATGGCGGTCGGGGCGCCGTAGGACAGGCCGTGTTGCAACTGCTGGCGCACCGCATCGAGCACGTCCGGGTGGCTATGGCCGAGGATCATCGGACCCCAGGAACCCACGTAGTCAACGTAGCGCTTGTCATCTTCGTCGGTGACGTAGGCGCCTTCGGCATGCTTGAAGAACAACGGCGTGCCGCCCACGCTCTTGAACGCACGCACGGGGGAGTTCACACCGCCGGGAATGTGTTTCTGAGCATTGGCAAACAGGGTTTCGGAACGGGACATGGTCGGGCTCTCTAAACTGAAATTTTAAGAAGATCGTTGAATGCGCGCGCGCGGCGCGTGACTTCCTGGGTGCTGTCGGCACCGAACAGGCCGTGCACCACGGCGAGCAGGTCGGCACCGTGGGCCACCAGCGGTTCGGCGTTTTCCAGGGTGACGCCGCCGATCACGCAGATCGGCAGATGCAGGCGCGCGCGGGCCTGGGCCAGCATGTCAACGGTGGCGGCGGGTGCACCGGGCTTGGTGTTGGAATTGAAGAAGCGGCCGAAGGCGACGTAGCTTGCGCCTTCTTTGGCGGCCTGTTCGGCCAGTTCGATCTGGCTGTGGCAGGTGGCGCCGATGATCGCTTTGGAACCGAGCAACGCTCGGGCCGGAGTCAGTGGGCCGTCGGTTTGACCCAGGTGTACGCCCACGCCCAGGCGCGCGGCCAGTTCGGCGTCGTCATTGATAATGAGCTGGGTCTTGTAGCGCGAGCACAGCTCGCGCAGTTTCTCCGCCTCTCGCAGGCGGCGGGCTTCGTCGCTGCTTTTGTCGCGGTACTGCAGCAGGGTCACGCCGCCGTCCAATGCCGCTTCGACGTAGGCGAGAAATTTGCCGGCCAACAGTTGGCTGTCGGTAATGGCATACAGGCCACGTAGTTTCATCGGGCAGGCCTCTTGTGCTTTAAGAGCAGAAATCCAGCGGCAAACGGCGCGGCACGAACTGGCCCTGGCCGAGTTGTTCGGCGTCACGCAAGGTGCGCCAAGTGTAGTTGAGCGCCGACTGCACAGCGCTGACCAGGCCTTCGCCCTGGGCGATGCGACCGGCCAGTGCGCTGGCCAGCGTGCAGCCCGAACCATGATAGCTGCCGGGCAGGCGCTGGCAGGTAAAGGTCTGGCGCGTGCCGTCGCGGCTGTACAGGCGATTGTGCACTTCATGCTCGTCGCCGTGGCCGCCGGTGATCAGCAAGTGCTTGATAAACGGCAGCAGCTTCTCGGCGCATTCGTCCGCAGTGCCTTCAGGCAATTCGGCGAGGATGCGCGCTTCAGGCAAGTTGGGCGTGGCGATCAGCGACAACGGCAGCAGCCGCTCGCGCATCGCGTAGCCGACTTCGTCCTTGCCCAGGCTGCCACCGCCGCCGGCCCGCAGCACCGGGTCGCACACCACCGGCAGGTGCGGGTGCGCCTGCAGCAGTTCGACCACGGTGTCGACCATCGCGGTAGAGCCGAGCATGCCAAGCTTGACCGCCGCCACTTCGGAGTCGCCGAGCACGGCATTCGCCTGGGCCAGGACCCACTCGCGGTCGAGCACGCGGAAATCGCTGACATTGACGGTGTTCTGCACGGTCAGGGCGGTGACGGCGGGAGCCGCATGACAGCCTTGGGCGAGCAGGGCTTCGATATCTGCCTGCAGGCCGGCGCCACCACTTGGGTCATGGCCGGAGAGACAGAGGACAACGGGGCGAGAGCTGTAGATATTCATGGTGCGCGAGCTTACCACCAAACGCTTTTTGCGTGGCTGTCTGGCGAGGGTTGAATTTTGCCACTGTCCAGGCGCATTTATGGCTGATAGCCATTATCGAGTGTTGGGTCATAAATGCGTTGAAAGCCGCGTGCTAGAGCCTTTCAAAAAATTATTTCAATGGTGTCTAATGGCCTCCAGCGGCTATGCTAGAGTGGATCCAAACAACTTACTGTATCGCCGGCATACGTCTTCTCAAAAGGAATGGGGGCTTTTGACATAACCGGACAGGCCACGCTGGGGCTCTATGCGCTATTTGCTGATCTTATTATTGTGCGGGCTGCCGATGCTCGCCGGCGCCGTCGAGTTCAATCAGAGCACTCGAAGCCTGCCGCTGGGCCGGATCATGCAAGTACTCGAAGACCCTACCGACGCCCTCACCATCGCCCAAGTCAGTTCCCCCGCCTACGCCGCCCAGTTCAAGACCCACGACCAAGCCACCCTCAATGCCGGTTATTCACGCTCGGTGTTCTGGCTCAAGGTCGATCTGCATTACACTGCCACTGACCCTCGCGCGCCGCGTACCTGGTTTCTGGAGCTGGCGTACCCGCCGCTGAACCGCCTGGACCTGTACCAGAACGACGGCACCGGCGGCTACCGACTGACCACCCGCACCGGCAGTGCACTGCCTTTTTCCAGCCGTGAAGTGCGTCAGAGCAATTACCTGTTCAAGCTCAACTTTGTGCCCGACCAGCAGCAAACCGTGTACCTGCGCCTGCAAAGCGAAGGCTCGATCCAGGCGCCGTTGACGCTCTGGGCCGGCACCGCCTACCTGGAAGAACAGCCGCTGCGCTTGTATGTGCTGGGCGCCATCTACGGCGTACTGCTGGGGATGCTGGTCTACAACCTGTTTATCTACCTCAGCGTGCGCGACACCAGCTACCTCTATTACATCCTGTATATCGCCTCGTTCGGCCTGTACCAACTGTCGGTCAATGGCGTGGCCGTGGAGTACTTCTGGCCGAACAACCCGTGGTGGTCGAATGCGGCGGTGCCGTTCCTGATCGGGTCGGCAGCGCTGTTCGGCAGCCTGTTCGCGCGCAGCTTCCTGCACACCGCGCAGCACAGCCGCTGGCTCGACCGGATCTTGCTGGCGCTGGCGACCTGCGGCGCGGTGGTGATGGTGCTGGCGCTGCTGACCAGCTATGCGGTGGCCCTGCGCCTGGCCACCGGTCTGGCGCTGGTGTTTACCGTGACCATCTTTGTTGCCGCGATCAAGGCGTGGTACTGCGGCCAGCGCATGGCGCGGTATTTCATCATCGCCTGGTCGGCATTCCTGCTCGGCGGGGTGGTCAACACGATGATGGTGTTGGGCTACCTGCCGAATATGTTCCTCACCATGTACGCCAGTCAGCTCGGCTCGGCCATCGAAGTGGCGCTGCTCTCACTGGCCCTGGCGGACCGCATCAATGGCATGCGTGAGCAGCAGGCGCAAATCCTGTTCGACGCCAGCCAGAAACTCGAAGTGCTCAACCAGCAACTCGCGCGCAGCAATCGTCTGAAAGACGAATTCCTCGCCACCCTGACCCACGAACTGCGCACACCGATGAATGGCGTGATCGGCTCCCTTGAGCTGATGCAAACCGTGCCGCTGGACGATGACCTGGCGCAGTACCAGCAAACCGCCGCCGGCTCGGCGCGGGACATGATGCGCATGGTCAACGGCATCCTCACCCTGACCGAACTGCAAGCCGGGCGCCTGACCCCCCAGCCCCAAATGTTCAGCCTGCGCGGTGCGCTCGACACCTTGCGTCAGCAGTTCAGCACCGGCGCGCAGAACAAGGGCCTGGCATTCTCCATCGACGTGGCGGACGAGTTGCCGGACCGCGTGATCGGCGATGCCGACAAACTGATCCAGTGCCTGGATTGTCTGCTCGACAACGCGTTCAAGTTCACCCACGAAGGCGCGGTGCGCCTGCGCGTGGTGGGGGTTCCACAAAACGATGGCAGCTTGCGCCTGAGCTTTATCGTCACCGACAGTGGTATCGGCTTCGCTTTCCTCGACGAGGCCACGCTGTATCAGCGCTTCTTCCAGCTCGACGGCTCGACCACCCGCGAATACGGCGGCCTGGGCATCGGCCTGGCGATCTGCCGACAGCTGATCGAACTGCTCGGTGGGCGCCTGACCCATCATTCCGAGCCGCGCAAGGGCAGCCGTTTCCAACTCGAGGTGACGGTAAGCCCGGTGCCGCCCGGGCCCAAAGCGACGCCCCAGGAAACCTTGACGCAGCGCGCGCCCCACGAGTGCGCGGTGCTGCTGGTGGACGACAACAGCGTCGGCCAACTGGCGGTGCGTGGCATGCTGCTCAAGCTGGGCTATCGGGTGAAAACCGTGGACAACGGTTCGTCTGCGCTGGCGATGTTGCAGAGTGAAACGTTTGATGCGGTGCTGCTGGATGTGCCTGAAGGCGGGTTCTCATTGTGCTGTCAGATTCGCGCACTGCCTGGGTGTGGCGAACTGCCGGTGATCGCCCTGAGTACGTCCCTGAGTGGGACGGACCGGGAGCGCTGCCATGGCATCGGCATCACTGACCGGCTGGCCAAGCCCGTGCGTTTTGAAGCGCTGCAGGCGGTGCTGGAGCGTCGGCTGCTGTGCCCGTTAGAGGGCGAAAGCGCCGGACATTAGGCGCGTATGCCACTTTTTTAAGCCCGGTGACGGTGCTTAACTGAAATTCAGGCCTCAACTGCACGTGGCCTTTTTTCAGGAGGCCCGTCATGAACCTGCATCAGTTCGCCGAAACCCACGACGTCACCAATCAGCCACCGTCCTTGGACGGCACCAACCTGTACCGCATCGACGTGCCCCTGCAAGAGTGGTCGCGCCGCTTTGGCGCCGGCTGGGCCCATGCGCGTGTCGATGCGTATGGCGCACTGGCGGGCGGGCCGTTGATGGCAGCCGGGTTCCTGGCAAACGAGAATAAGCCGGTGTTCAACAGCCATGACCGTTATGGCCATCGCATCGACTGCGTGGCGTTTCATCCGGCGTACCACGAGCTGATGCGCACCGCCGTCGAGCATGGCCTGCCGTCGCTGCCGTGGGCGCACCCACAACCCGGCGCCCATGTGGCGCGCGCCGCCATGACCTACCTGCACAGCCAGGCCGAAGCGGGCACCGGCTGCCCGCTGACCATGACCTTCGCCTGCGTACCGGCCCTGCGCCTGCAACCGGATCTGGCGCAGACCTGGCTGCCGAAACTCCTCAGCACCGAATACGACCCGCGCAATGTCGGCATCGCCCACAAGGCCGGGGCCACCATCGGCATGGCCATGACCGAGAAGCAGGGTGGCACCGACGTGCGCGCCAACACCACCCGCGCGTATCCAGTGGGCGCGGGCGGCCCAGGGCAAGCCTATGAACTGGTGGGGCACAAGTGGTTCTGCTCGGCGCCGATGTGTGATGCGTTCCTCACGTTGGCGCAGACCGACAAAGGACTGACCTGTTTCCTGCTGCCCCGGCACCGCCCGGATGACACCCGCAACGAGTTCTACATCCAGCGCCTGAAAAACAAACTCGGCAACTGCTCCAACGCCTCCAGCGAAGTGGAGTTTCGGGGCGCGCTGGCCTGGATGATCGGCGAAGAGGGCCGTGGCGTGCCGACCATTATCGAAATGGTCGCCATGACCCGCTTCGACTGCATGGTTGGCTCCAGCGCGCTGATGCGTCAGGCGTTGACCCAGGCCAGTCATCATTGCGCGCACCGCTTGGTAGGCGGACGCGTGCTGAGTGAGCAGCCGCTGATGCAAAACGTATTGGCTGACCTGGCCCTGGAAAGCGAGGCGTCGCTGGCATTGAGCATGCGCATGGGCCGGGCACTGGACCATCTGGATAACGAGCAGGAAGCCAAATTTGCCCGGCTGGTAACGGCAGTGGGCAAGTATTGGATCTGCAAGCGCGCGCCAGCAATGATCAACGAGGCGGCCGAGTGCATGGGCGGTGCCGGGTATGTCGAGGACAGCATCCTCCCGCGCTTGTACCGTGAGGCGCCGGTGAATTCAACGTGGGAAGGTTCCGGCAATGTGCAGTGCCTGGACGTGTTGCGGGCGCTGTCGAAAGAGCCGGGCGTGCTGGAGGCGCTGTTTGTCGAACTCGGGGACGGGCATGGCCACACGCAGCTGGCGCGGCATATCGCGCAGCTGAAGTCGGCGTTCATGGACACTCAGGACATCCAGTACCGCGCCCGCCAACTGACCGAGGATATTGCCGTGGCGTTGCAGGCCAAGTTGTTGCTGGAGGCCGGGAATGCGGCGGTCAGTGATGGCTTTATCGCCAGCCGCTTGGGGGAGTCGTCCGGTCGGGTGTATGGCACCTTGCCGCGAGGTGTGGATGTGGAGGCGATTGTCGCGCGTTCAACCCCAACCCTCTGACTACACTCGGTCAAAATGTGGGAGCGGGCTTGCTCGCGAATACGGTTCTTCAGTGACTGAGCAGGTGACTGATACACCGCATTCGCGAGCAAGCCCGCTCCCACATTATTAACCGCATTCCAATCACTACTGTTTCAGTGAGGCCGGGATACAGGCAAGATAAAGGCCTGCAAGTCAGAACACAGGATGCTTACCGTGACCGAAGCTTTTGTTGTCGTTCAAACCGCCGAAGAAGCCGTGGATCGGCTGGCGGCTCTTCACGAGCGTGCTACCGGCGCGCTCAATCAAGCCCTCAAGCAATACCTCAAGGACCGCGTCGAGCCCGACGCCGCGCAACGCGCACTGTTTCGCTATCCAGAACTGCGCCTGACCTACCATTGCCATGGCGAAGTCCCACAGACCACTCGGGCGTACGCCAAGGTTCAGTTGCCGGGGACCTACAGCGTCACCGTCACCCATCCGGGCGCATTCCGTAAGTACCTGCTGGAGCAGCTGGTGCCGCTGATGCACGACTTCACCGTGACGGTGGAAGTCGGCGTGAGCCAACAGAATATTCCGTACCCGTATGTGGTGGAGCAGGGCGACGAACTGGCCGGCTCCGGCGTGACCGCCGCGACCCTGGCGCGGGTGTTCCCCAGCACCGACCTGTCCGCGGCCACCGACGGTATTGCCGATGGCCTTTACGACTGGGAAAACACCGACCCGCTGCCGCTGGCGCTGTTCGATGCCGCCCGCGTGGACTTCTCCCTGCGCCGTCTGGTGCACTACACCGGCAGCGACTGGCGTCATGTGCAGCCGTGGATCCTGCTGACCAACTACCATCGCTATGTTGACCAGTTCATCCTGCATGGCCTGGAGCAATTGCGCAGTGACCCGCGGTTTATCCGCATGGTGCTGCCGGGTAACGTGATCATCGACAAGAGCATGGACCACGGCGAAGCCTCGGCGATTGCGGCGGGCGTGGTCTGGCACCGTTACCAGATGCCGGCCTATCACCTGCAGGCCACTGATGGCCACGGCGTGACCCTGGTGAACATCGGCGTCGGCCCGTCCAACGCCAAGAACATCACCGACCACCTGGCCGTGCTGCGCCCGCATTGCTGGCTGATGATTGGTCACTGCGGCGGCCTGCGCCAATCCCAGACCATTGGCGATTACGTACTGGCCCACGCCTACATGCGCCGCGACGGGATTCTGGACCGCGTAGTGCCGCCGAATATTCCGATCCCGGCCCTGGCCGAAGTGCAGATGGCCCTGCAGCAAGCGGCGGCCAACGTTACCGGCGAAAAAGGCGAGGAGCTGAAAAAGCGCCTGCGCACCGGCACCGTGTTGACCTACGACGACCGCAACTGGGAGCTGCGTTGGGCCCAGGAACGGCCGCTGATCAACCTGTCCCGCGCCGTGGCTGTGGACATGGAAAGCGGCACCATCGCCGCCCAGGGTTATCGTCTGCGGGTGCCATATGGCACGTTGCTGTGCGTCTCGGACAAACCCCTGCACAGCGAGATCAAGCTGCCAGGTTCGGCCAACGCGTTCTATGAGCGTGCGGTCAGCCAACACTTGAAGATCGGCATCGAGGCGGTGGACCTGTTGCGCACCGAACTCAACTCGCTGCACTCGCGCAAACTGCGCAGCTTCGACGAGCCGCCGTTCCGCTAAGCGGTTGGGATGGTCATTTAGCGGTCAGGCCACTAGCATTGTCGGTCCTGACCGTTAGATGTTCCTTTTGCCATGTCCCGTCCCACCCGTCCCGACTCGCGCCGCCCTGGCGTGAAACCTGCGTATCCCGCTCCCCGGCGTGTCGCCAAGGCGCCACCGGCCGAGCCGAAGTTGATCCTGTTCAACAAACCCTTCGACGTGCTGACCCAGTTCAGCGACGAAGGCGGGCGCGCGACCCTCAAGGATTTTATCGACATCCCCGGTATCTACCCGGCTGGCCGCCTGGACCGTGACAGCGAAGGCCTGCTGCTGCTGACCAACGATGGCCAACTGCAGGCGCGGATTGCCGACCCCAAGCACAAGCTGGCGAAAACCTACTGGGTGCAAGTCGAAGGCGAACCGACCGAAGAGCAATTGCAGCGCCTGCGCGACGGCGTGGAGCTTAATGACGGCATGACCTTGCCAGCGCAAGCCCGGCAGTTGGACGAACCTGAATTATGGCCACGCAATCCGCCGGTGCGTTTTCGCAAGAGCGTGCCCACGCACTGGCTGGAGCTGGTGATTCGTGAAGGGCGTAACCGCCAGGTACGGCGCATGACCGCTGCGGTGGGCTTACCGACCTTGCGCCTGGTGCGCGTGCGTATCGGGGATTGGTCGATTGATGGCCTGGACCAAGGCCAATGGAAGGAAGTGCCGGCGCGTTTATAAGGCGCCGGATTCGATCAGGCCGATCACCACGCTCTTGATAATGAACGCGGCCACGCCCAGGCCCAGTACGAAGAACAGAATGAACGAGCCAAAGCGCCCGGCTTTGGATTTCTTCGCCAAGTCCCAAACGATAAAGCCCATGAAAATGATCAGAATGGTGACCAGGCCAGTCATCATCCATTCTTCAAACACGGCGGGGTCGATGTTGTTCATGTGGGAATTTTCCGACAGGGCAGGCGGGAAGTATAAAGCAGGGCATCAGGCGCAACATTGACCTGAGTCTTGACGCGGTCAATGTGGGAGCTGGCTTGCCTGCGATAGCATCAACTGGGGCTGGCTGATACACCGAGTGGCCTGTGTCGCAGGCAAGCCAGTTCCCACATTTGATCTTCTGCGACCTTAAGTACGCAGGTGGGTCAGCGGCAATTCGGTGCTGTTGAGTACCTGATTGAGCACAAAGCTCGACCGCACGCTGGTCACGCCTTCAATGCGGGTCAGGTGGCCCAGCAGCAGTTTCTGGTAGTGATCCATGTCCGGTACCACCACTTTCAACTGATAGTCCGCATCCATCCCAGTGACCAAACTGCATTCGAGCACTTGCGGCAGGGTGCGAATCGCCGCTTCGAAATTCTCGAAACGCTCGGGTGTGTGGCGGTCCATGCCGATCAGCACATAGGCCGTGAGGCTCAGGCCGAGCATCTTGCGATCCAGCAAGGCGACCTGGCGCGCAATGTAGCCATCGTCTTCAAGCTGCTTGACCCGGCGCGAGCAGGGCGAAGGCGACAAGCCGATACGCTCGGCCAACTCCTGGTTGGAGATCCTCGCGTCGCGCTGCAATTCCGCCAAAATACTCAGGTCGTATCGGTCAAGCTTGCTCATTGGGTTGGCCTTTGTCGTAACTATTGCGGCGAATTATCTATGAAGGGTTAAAAATTGCGCAAGCACTGTTTATTGACGCAATCTTCGCAATCATCTGTCGGCGCGGCGGGCCTATGATTACCAACAGAATCACCGCCTGGACAACAGTCCACTGCAGCCCGCCCAATCAGGCCCGCTGCGGCCGCCGCCCGAGCAGGGTTGAGTCGGCCTCCAGGCTGCACACTGTCCACAAGACGGCGTGAGGTGAGCCAACGTCAAAAGCGTTGAGCACGGACGAAATTCTCAAGGGGTGGCCGACGGGTCACCCCTTTTTCTTTGCGCGCGTTTTTACCCAAAAAAATACTTCTCGTGACTGATAACCTGTCTCAGAACCGGGCGAGGCTTTTCCAGTCTCATCTATGAGGCCGGACGTTCTAGGCCCTTATCCGCAGTGAGGAATAGCATGAAGCGCATCTGGCGTATGGCAGGTGTAGGTTTGCTGATGATGACCGTTGGCTCGCAAGTAATGGCCGACGACCCGCGCTCTGAAGGGGGCGGTCAGCATGAAAGAGGTCCCGAAGGCGGACGGCAAGGCAACGAACAGCCGCGACCGCAAAATAACCAACCACGCCCGCAGAACAATCAACCGCGCCCGGAAATCAACCAGCCGCGCCCGCAGAACCCGCGTGTCGAGAACAACCAGCCTCGGCCGCAAAATCAGCATTTTGATCGCGCCGAACAACAGCAGCACGGCGGTGGGCAATGGCAAGGTCGCCCGCAAGGTGCCGAACAGCCTCGGCCAGCGCCACAGCCCGCGAATAACCTGCCGATTCAGGGGCGCCCGGACACGGTTCGGCAAACCCAGGAGCCGCGCCAGGGTCACTATCAGGACATCCCGCGCCGTAACGATGGCAACCAGCATTGGCAGGCCGGCAATGGCCCCGGGCGCCCAGGTGGCGGGTTCAACAATGGTCACCCCAACGACAACCGCTGGCCGGGTCGCCCCAGTGGGCACGGCACTGGTTGGGGCCCTGGCCCGCAATATCGCCCCGGCTATACGGTGGATCGTTTTCCCGACCGCAACTACCGCGTGCCTTACCGGGGTCAGGATTACTTCTTTTCCGGCGGCTACTGGTATCGCCCGCAAGGCCCGCGTTATGTCGTGGTGACGCCGCCGTACGGCATCCGCGTGCAATACCTGCCGGACTTTGCGCGCGAAGTGTGGGTGGGGAGCGCACTGTTCTTCCTTGCAGCGGGTTCGTACTACACCTACGAAAGCGCCACCCAGCAGTACGTGGTGGTGCAGCCGCCGACAGAAGTGCCGGCACCGCAACCCGCGCCGCAGGGCAATGGCTATGACGTGGTGGCCTACCCGGCCAACGGCCAGTCACCGGCGCAAGTGCAGCAGGACGGCTACGACTGTTATCGCTGGGCAGTGCAACAAAGCGGTTTCGACCCACGGACCGTCACTTACGCCCCAGACCCCGCGGTGGTGCAAACCTACCGCCAAGCCCAGGGCAACTGCCTCACCAGCCGCGGGTATCAGGTGCAGTACTAGGCCTTATTGCCCGTGACCACTTCCCGCGGGTCGGCGTGCACCAGCACTTCGGCGCGCGGGTAGGCGTTGTGAATGGCATCGGCGGCCTGGTCGCTGATGCCGTGGGCAACCGACAACGATAATTCCCCCGGCAACTCCAGATGCAGTTGCACAAACCAGTGGCTGCCGGAAATCCGCGTGCGCAAATCATGCGCACCCAACACGCCTGGCACACCGCGCGCCAGTTCCAGCATGTGCTGGCTCACATCGGCTGGCAGTTCCTCGTCCATCAACACCGCAAAGCTTTCACGGGCGATCTGGATGGCGCTCCACAAAATGTACGCGGCGATGCCCAGGCCGAACCACGCATCGACCTGATTGAAGCCGAACCCCGCCAACACCAATGCCACCAGAATGCTGCCATTGAGCATCAAGTCCGAACGGTAGTGCAGCGAGTCCGCGCGCACGGCGTTGGAGCCGGTTTCGCGGATCACCCGGTGTTGCAGCATCAGCAGCGCCACCGTCATCACCAGCGAAAACACGATGACCCCGATGCTCAGCCAAGGCGCGCCGACCGGTTCCGGATGGTGCAAACGCTGGTACGCCTGGAACGCGATCAGCACCGCACTGCCGGCAATAAACAACGCCTGGGCCATGCCCGACAGCGACTCCGCCTTGCCATGCCCATAACGGTGGTCATCATCGGCCGGGCGCAGCGCGTAATGCACTGCCAGCAGGTTGAGCAACGAGGTCACGCCATCAAGCAGCGAGTCGGTCAACCCGGCGAGCATGCTCACCGAGCCACTGAACCACCAGGCAATGGCCTTGGTAATAATCAGCGCACAGGCCACGCCCACCGACGCGCGGGTGGCCAGGCGCAAGAGCCTTGCGTGTTCGGGACTGCTGGTCATAAGCGGGTCGAGTCCTTAAGCGGCGGGCTGCAGGCCCAGGGAGGCGAGTTGTTGCACGCTGCCCTTGAACTGGATCATGCGCGGGTCATCCAGTGGCAGGGTGCGGCCGGTTTCCTTCTGGATGATGGTTTGCAGCTTGGCGTTATCGACCTTGCCGTCGGCGCCGATGGCTTCATGCAGTTTCTCGGGCGCGACTTGAGCCGTTTTGCCGGGCTCGAAGTAAATCGCGCCGGTGGCGAAGTCCACGCCGAATGCGATCAGGCCGGGGATCACGTAGAACAGCAGGCCCACTGCGTCGAGCACGGCAATTGCCGGGTCGATCTTGCCGTCGATCTGGCCACGGCGGTCCGGGTAGAAAATCGAACCGCAGGCGGTCAGTTGGCTCAGCAGGGTGACGGCGAGGACACCGCCGATGACACGGGAAGCGATACGCATGGGAATCTCCTGAACACGTTTAAAGGTGACTATAAGCCAGATCCATCAGACGACGATGATCCAATGTGGGAGCTGGCTTGCCTGCGATAGCGGTGGATCAGTGACACATGCCTAGCTGACCCACCGCTATCGCAGGCAAGCCAGCTCCTACATTTACCTGTATTCCAATTAAGGAAGAACGAGGTGTCTTTGAGACCAGCACCGGCATCCGGCAGTTCGTCGTTATACTCGCCGCTCTGCTTTGGAGCCAGTATGAATTCGTTGCCGATCGATGATGTTTTACCCGCCCTGCGTGACGCCTTGGCGATTCGCCATGAAGCCGTGCTGGAAGCGCCGCCCGGCGCCGGTAAAACCACCCGCGTGCCCTTGGCCTTGTTGAACGAGCCATGGCTGGCCGGGCAGACCATCCTGATGCTCGAACCCCGGCGCCTGGCCGCGCGCGCGGCCGCCGAACGCCTGGCCAGTGAGCTGGGCGAAAAGGTCGGCGAAACCGTCGGTTATCGCATTCGCCTCGACAGCAAAGTCGGCCCCAATACACGTATCGAAGTGGTCACCGAAGGCATCCTCACCCGCCGCTTGCAGGACGACCCGGCGCTGGAAGGCGTGGGCCTGCTGATCTTTGACGAATTCCACGAGCGCAGTCTCGACGCCGACCTCGCGCTGGCCCTGAGCCTGAATGGCCGCGATCTGTTTCGCGACGAACAACCGCTGAAAATCCTGCTGATGTCCGCCACCCTCGAAGGCGCACGCCTCTCCGGCCTGCTGGATGACGCGCCGATCCTGCGCAGCGAAGGGCGCATGTTCCCGGTGCAGATGCGCTGGGGCCGCCCGTACCAGGCCGGTGAATTCATCGAGCCGCGTGTGGTGCAGACCGTCCTTGAAGCCGTGCATGACGAGACCGGCAGCATTCTCGTCTTTCTGCCGGGGCAGGCCGAGATTCGCCGGGTTAATCAACAACTGGCCGACGCTTTGGGTGATCGCCCGGATGTGCTGCTGTGCCCGCTGCATGGCGAGCTTGACCTCAACGCCCAACGCGCCGCCATTGACCCGGCGCCCGCCGGCAAACGCAAAGTGGTGCTGGCCACCAACATCGCCGAGACCAGCCTGACCATCAACGGTGTGCGCGTGGTGATCGACGCCGGGCTGGCGCGGGTCCCGCGTTTCGACCCCGGCAGCGGCATGACCCGCCTCGACACCCAACGCATCTCCCGCGCCAGCGCCACCCAGCGGGCCGGCCGGGCAGGGCGCCTGGAGCCGGGCGTGTGTTATCGGCTGTGGTCCGAAGACCAGCATGAAGGCCTGGCGGCGTATGGCAGTGCGGAAATCCTTGCCGCCGACCTTGCCGGGCTGGCCTTGCAACTGGCGCGTTGGGGCGTCACGCCCACGCAACTGGTGTGGCTGGATGTGCCGCCGACTGCCGCGTACGCCCAGGCTCAGGATTTGCTGGTGCGTCTGGGCGCATTGAACGACGACAAACTCACCGCCCATGGCCAGAAGATGGCCGAGTTGCCCGCGCATCCGCGTATCGCCCACCTGTTGCTGCGCGGTCAGGACCTGGGGCTGGCGGCCACGGCGTGTGACGTCGCCGCGCTGTTGGGCGAGCGTGACATCTTGCGCGGCGCCGGTGCCGATTTGCACAGCCGGCTGGCGCTGATGTCCGGCGAGGAGCGTGCGCGAGGTACCCAAGGCGGCGTGCAGCGCGCCAAGCAACTTGCCCGGCAATACCGCAGCTATTTAAGAGGCCAGGCGACTCAGGCCGTGCCCGATCCCGATCACCCGCGCTGGCTCGGCGCCTTGCTGGCGCTGGCCTACCCGGACCGCGTCGCCCAGCAACGTCGCCCCGGCGGCGCCGAATACCGCCTGGCCAATGGCCGTGCCGCGCTGTTCGCCGAGGCCGACAGCCTGATGAAACAAGCGTGGCTGGTGATCGCCGACCTCGGCAGCCGTCAGGGCCAGCGCGAAGAGCGCATCTACCTCGCGGCCGACTTCGATCCGGCGCTGTTCGACACAGTGCTTGCCGAGCAAGTGCGCAACGTCGACCAGCTGGATTGGGACGAGCGCGAAGGTGTGCTGCGCGCTGAGCGCCAGCGCAAAGTCGGCGAACTGGTGCTCAGTCGCGAACCGCTGAGCGGTCTGGACGAGGCCGCGCGCAGCCAGGCGCTGGTCAACCTCGTGCGCCGCAAAGGCCTGGAATTGTTACCGTGGACGCCTGAACTGCGCCAATGGCAGGCCCGCGTCATGCTGCTGCGTCAGCTGGACGCTGGCAAAACCAGTGAGTGGCCGGATATCAGCGACAAGGCTTTGCTCGCCAGCCTGGAGCATTGGCTGATGCCGTACTTGGGCAAAGTCTCGCGCCTGAGCCACTTCGCCAACCTGGATATCTCCAGTTTCCTGCACAACCTGTTGCCCTGGCCGCTGCCCCAGCGCCTGGACGAGCTGGCGCCGCAGCACGTGAAGGTGCCCTCGGGCTCCTCGGTGCGTTTGGACTACAGCGAACAGCCGCCGATTCTGGCGGTGCGCTTGCAGGAATTGTTCGGGCTGGCGGACACGCCGCGTATTGCCGGTGGGCGCCAGGCGGTCAAGCTGCACCTGCTGTCCCCGGCGCGCCGGCCGGTGCAGGTGACCCAGGATCTGGCGAACTTCTGGCGCAGCACATATGCCGAGGTGAAAAAGGATTTGAAGGGGCGGTATCCCAAGCATTACTGGCCGGACGACCCGTTGGTGGCCGAACCCACCGCCCGGATCAAACCGCGCAAGTAAAGCTTGTGGAGATCAAATTTGGGAGCGGGATGGTGTGGGAGCTGGCTTGCCTGCGATGCAGACGACTCGGTGTACCTGTTTCACCGAGGCGATGCTATCGCAGGCAAGCCAGCTCCCACAAAAGCCCACACACATTGAGCTTTGTGGTGTGGGTTATTGCGCGGCCGGGAGCAGGAACCGGGCGATCACTGGTAGGTGGTTGGAGATACGCAGTGTGTCTTCTTGCCGTACTTTGGCCTCTATCCGCTTGATCCTTGGGCTGTAGAACAAATAATCCAACGTCCGATCCGGCCCATCCACACTCGGGTCATTGGGGAAGTGCGTAAGCCACTTCGCCCGGTCAATTCCGCTGGATTCGCTGTTACTGGGGATCATCGGGTACTTATCCCACAGCAAATGCAGCTCGCTGTCCGGCGAATACTGCCCGCGCTTCTCGGCGTCCAGGCGCAGGAATTGCCCCAGTGGCAGCAAGTTGAAGTCCCCACCGATCAGCCATGGCGTGCCACGCCCTTCGAATTTATCCAGCAGCTTCACGGTGGCTTTGGCCTGCTCCTGCACCGCCGACCGCCCAGGCATATCGCCATCCAGCCGGGTGTTGAGCACGGCCAATTGGCCACCATCGCTCAGCGGCAAGTAGGTCAGCAATAAGGCGGGTTTGGGTTGGAACTGGCGGCTGATGATGTTGGCCGGGGACACCGGCAGTTGCAGGCGTTCGGCGTGTTCGATCTGGTAGCGGCTGAGGGTCACCAGCTTGCGGCCGACGCTGCCGAAGATATGCAGGCTGGGCACAAAGTCGGCTTTCCAATCGAAGGCCTGGGCGCTGCACGGGTAGAGATCGACCAAGCGTTCCTGCAGCAGTGCGATCTGGTCCTGGTAATGGGAGGGCTTGGCGTTTTCGTCGAGTTCCTGCAGCAGCAGGATGTCGGGTTGTTCGTCGCGGATCACCCGTGCCACTTCGTCGAGGCTGGAGGCCATGTCTTCCACGGTAGGGCGATCATCCGGGCCGTTGCCGTCGGTGGTGTCGTACCAGAACACATAGTTCTTGCCCGCCAGGTATTGCACATTCCAGGTCATGACCTTCAGCGCCTGCCCGGGCAGCAGCGTTGGCGCACGCGGCGCGACGCAGCTGACGGGCAGGGTTTGTTTGTCGGCAGGGCGCCAGGTCAGGCTGTAGATCAGGGCGGCGAGCAGGCCCGCGATAATCAGCAGGCTCAACAGGGTGATGCGCAATAAACGGGTCATCGGCTCGGCTTATGGCGTTTCAGGAGTGGCAGGAGCATATCACCGCGCGTCGGCATCGCCACCGATCAGCATGAATAAACGGAACAGCACCACGCTGGTAAACAGTTGCAAAAAGCTTTGGGCGCTGTCGAGCACGGTGGCGAGCATTGGGCTCGGGCTGGGGTAGACGGCATCAGTGGCTTCCTTGAGCAGCAACAGCGGCGTCATCACACACAGCAGGCATACCAGAATTCGCCAAAAATGCCCGCGAGTCAGGCGCAAACTTTCCTGCATCGCCCCCAGCGCCGACAGGCCGCGCAGCACCAGCAGGTACTCGGCAAAACCGAGCACGACCATCAGCCACAGGCCGGGTAGGTAAAACAGTGACAGGCCCAGCCAGACCAGCAATGTACTTATCGCGGTCAGCACGGCGAAGCGTGGCCACAGGGTCAAGGCCGTCGCCCACAAGTCTTTAGTGCGCGGCGAGTCGCCACGCGTGCGGGCATCCAGAAACAAGATCAAGGCGCCGACGTACAGCGGGTACATCACCAACCCCACCACAATGCTGTAGGCGCGCGAAGCATCCGGCGCCAGCGTGTGCTCGATTACCTGTTGCAGCAGGGCTTCGAGGATCACCAGGGGCAGGCACAGCTGCACGATGGCGCCCAGGTTACGCTGAGTAAAACGGAAGGAGTCGCGCAATACGTCTAACGGATTCATCAGGTTCATCACAGACCGAAAAGCAAGGCCCACACTTTAACCGATCATGACGAGAGGTAAGCAAACGTAAACCTTGCGTAAAGACCATTGAAACGTCTGGTAACAGCCCCATAACTAGTGCGTAGCTCGCCTGATCACAGGCGGGCCCATGATTTTTACCGGCAATCTAACGAGGTCGCCATGAACAGCGAAGAGCAAACCCTGATCGATGGACTGTTTTCACGGCTGCAGCAAGCCGAAACGGACTCAGCCCCCCGCGACGCCCTGGCCGAAGCGCGGATCAAGGAGCACATGACTCGCCAACCGGCCGCCGGGTATTACATGACCCAGTCGATCCTGGTGCAAGAACACGCGATCAAGAGCCTCGACGCGCAGAACAAGCAACAGGCGCAGCAGATCCAGCAATTGCAGGATGAGTTGCAGCAGGCCAAGGCTCAGGCAGCACAGCCGGCGCCGAGCAGTGGCGGTTTTCTGTCGAGCATCTTTGGTGGCGGCTCCCGTGAGCCGCAATCCACGCAAAGTGCGCCGGCGGCTTCCGGTGGCGGCTGGCGTGAGCCTGGGCGGCCTTCGTTCGGCCAGCCTGCGCCCCAGCAAAGCTACGGCGCGCCGCAGCAAAACTATCAACAGCCACAACAAGCGCCCGCAGCACCGATTGGCAGCGGCTTCCTCGGCGGGGCGTTGAAAACCGCTGCCGGTGTGGCCGGTGGTGTGATGCTGGCCGAAGGCATCAGCAGCTTGTTCAGCCACAACTCGCAACAGCCGCAAGTGGTGGAAGAAATCATCCGCGAAGAACCGGCGCCCGCCAGTGATAACGGCAATTGGGGCAACGACGACCAGAAGTTTGCCGGCAATGACAGCTGGGGCAGCGACAACGCCTCGGACAGCTTCGCCGACAGCGACTATGGCGACGATTCTGCCTCGTTTGGCGACGACGACTCCTTCGTCTGACCCGCCTTCAACCGGGGCGCTTCGTCGCCCCGGGCTGATTTTTCGCTGAAACTTTCCCATGGCTGGCATACTGGCGCCTTTGCGGGCTCTCACGTCCGAGGTCCAAGTGGCATCCATGGGGAAGTGCGGTGAAGAAAATTGCGGTGTTCGCCGATGTACAAAACCTCTACTACACCGTGCGCCAGGCCTACGGTTGCCACTTCAATTACGCCGCCCTGTGGGCTGACATCAGCGCGCGCGGGCAGATCGTCGAAGCTTATGCGTACGCCATCGACCGTGGCGACAGCAAGCAGCAGCAATTCCAGCAGATCCTGCGCAACCTGGGCTTCACGGTAAAACTCAAACCCTACATCCAACGCAGCGACGGCTCGGCCAAGGGCGACTGGGACGTGGGCATCACCCTCGACATCATGGACGCCGCCGACCACGTCGACGAAGTGGTGCTGGCCTCCGGCGACGGCGATTTCGACATGCTGCTCGAACGCATCATCCAAAAGCATGGCGTCGAAGCCGTGGCCTATGGCGTCCCGGGGCTGACGGCCAACTCGCTGATCCGCGCCGCCAGCCGTTACGTGCCGATCGAAGGCGCGCTGCTGCTTAAATAAGTCAATTGTCAGACGGAGTTGGAACAGGTTTGGAACGTATAGCGGTCATCGACTTTGAAACCACCGGCATCACTCCGAGCAGCCACTGCCGGGCCACGGAAATCGCGGTGGTCATCCTTGAGCGCGGCCAGATCGTGGACCGTTACCAGAGCCTGATGAATGCCGGCGTGCGCGTGCCGGGGTTTATCGAACAGCTCACCGGCATCAGCAACGCCATGCTGCGCAGCGCGCCACCGGCCGAGCGGGTGATGAACGAAGTGAATGAATTCGTCGGCACCACGCCACTGCTGGCGCACAACGCCGCGTTCGACCAGAAGTTCTGGGACTTCGAATTGGGCCTGATCCGCCGCACCCGCCTGCAAAAATTCGCCTGCTCGCTGCTGCTGGCCCGCCGCCTCATGCCGGCGGCGCCGAACCACAAGCTCGGCACCCTCAACAGCTATGCCCAACTGCCCCACACCGGCAAGGCCCACCGGGCGATGGCGGATGCCGAGATGGCAGCTAACTTGACGGCGCACCTGGCCGAACAATTGCGCGGTACGCATGGGTTGCGCGAACTGTCCCACGACCTGCTGTGCACCTTGCAGAAAGTGCCGGCGGCGAAGATCAATGAGCATCTGAAGAAGCATCGCGGGTTCTGAACCCTGCGCAGATCTCATGTGGGCAGAGGACTAATTGTGGTGAGTGGGCTTGTTGTGGCGAGCGGGCTTGCCCCGCGTTGGGCTGCGCAGCAGCCCCAAACCCTGACACCCAGTTCCAACTGACAGAACGCGGTGACTTCATTAGGGCCGCTTCGCAGCCCAACGCGGGGCAAGCCCGCTCGCCACAGAAGCCCGCTCGCCACAACAAGCCCATTTGCCCCAGAAGTTTGCTTGTCAGGCTATCGAGGCTGCACGCATTCCAACGCCCGACCCACCACCTCCTTTGCCATCCCCACCAAATGCATCACCGCCCGCTGCTGCACACTGAGCGTCTCGCCCGACACCAGCGCCGTCTCCACCGCGCAATGCAGCAAATCCGCCGCATGGGCGAGGGCGTCTTCGAAGCTCAGGTTGTCATTCAGCACAAAGTTGGGCGCATCCGGGGCGCAGGCTTTGAGGTAGTAGTCGATGGCTCGTCGGTTGAGCAGGGCGTCTTCGCTGAGGAAGTTTGTATGGTTATCAGTTGAAGCAGAGGTTGTTTTGACCATGTTGAGTCTCCGGGACTTGTAACTCTCTCCTTCGTCAATTTCGGCTTGCACTTCCGGTCACCGAAGGGCCGATGACGTGGGGAAGACTAGCGGCTGAATTTAGCTGGAACAAGGCATGAAATGTCGCTCGGAAACGTCCTTCAAAAGAATGGGAAGCGGTGACACAACTGACGCCATCGCAGGCAAGCCAGCTCCCACAGTAAATTTCCTGTTTGTTCGTTCCCACGCTCCGCGTGGGAACGATCGGTGTCAGGTGGCTTTCCCTTCCAACTGCCCCAACGGCACCCGCCGCGCTATCGCGCTCGACAAAATGATCGAGGTTTTGCTGAACCCGAACTTCGCCACTCGGTTGATCAGGTTCTCCAGCTCCGGCATCGAGCCCACCGCGGCCTGCATGATCACGCACGGGTCGCCTGTCACGCGGTGGCATTCGGTCAGTTCGGGTATTTCAGCCAAGGCGTCGTAGACCTTTTGGCTGCCATTGTTGGTCAGGCGCAGCTCTATCGTGCATTGGATCGGCAAACCGATTTTGGACAGGTCGACCTTGGCCTGATACCCGGTGATCACCCCGCTGGCTTCCAGCTTGGCCACGCGTTCAGCCACGGCGGGGGCGGAGAGGTTTACGGTGCGGGCCAACTGCGCATAGGAAGCGCGGCCATCTTCGAGCAGGGCGCTGAGGAGCATGCGGTCGTATTTATCCATGATAAAGCTCCGGTGATGCATGGCTTTCGAATGCACGGGTTATAGCCTTCATAACCATGTTTTGAAAAGTGTATGGGCGCTTTAAACAGGTTTTGTAACTTATGTTCAGCGTGCTGCCTTTTTAGAATAAGCCTCCAATATTCTGCCGCAGAGCTACCCAATGCCTGGCCCACGTCGCTTTCCCTTACCGTTGATTGCCGCTTTTTTTGCGCTGTATGTGATCTGGGGTTCTACCTACCTGGTAATTCGAATTGGCGTGGAGTACTGGCCACCGCTGATGTTGGGCGGGATTCGATTCCTGGTAGCGGGGTTGGTGATGTATGGCTATTTGCGCTGGCGCGGGGCGCCTGCGCCGACGTGGGTGCAGTGGAAGGCGGCGGCCAAGATCGGCGTTTTGCTGCTGACCTTTGGTAATGGTGCGGTGACGGTTGCCGAGCACACGGGCGTTGCTTCCGGCGTGGCCGCGTTGGCGGTGGCGACGGTGCCGTTGTTCACCTTGCTGTGTGGGTATTTCTGGGGCGCGCGTAATACGCGCCTGGAATGGGCCGGGGTGGTGCTGGGGATTATCGGCATCGCCATGCTCAACATGGGCTCCAACCTGCAATCGAGCCCCACCGGCGCCATGTTGCTGCTGTTCGCCGCTGCCTCCTGGGCCTTCGGCTCGGTGTGGAGCCGGCACTTGCCGTTGCCTGCCGGCGCCATGGCCAGTGCGGCCGAGATGATCATCGCCGGTGCCCTGCTGCTGGTGGGCAGTGCGCTGACCGGTGAGCGCCTGCATTCAATCCCGCCGATTGAGGGCTGGCTGGCCTTGGCTTACCTGGCCGTGTTCGGCTCGATCATCGCCTTCAATGCCTATATGTACCTGCTCAAACACGTGCGCCCGGCGGCGGCGACCAGTTATGCCTACGTGAACCCGGCCGTCGCGGTGTTGTTGGGTATTGTGTTCGTCGGCGAGACCATCGGCATGGAGGAAGCCTTGGCGATGCTGGTGATCATCAGCGCGGTGTTGCTGATCAGCCTGCCCCAGTGGCGAAAGCCCAAGCCGGAAATAAGGTAAACTGCCGCGCATTACGCCCTTGCGCTGAATTTTTCCTACGGTAAACACATGACTTTCGCCACCCTTGGCCTGATCGAACCCTTGCTGCGCGCCCTTGAGACGCTTGGCTACCAGACCCCGACGCCGGTGCAGGCGCAAGCCATTCCGGCGGTGCTGGCCGGTCGCGACCTGATGGCCGCGGCCCAGACCGGCACCGGCAAGACCGCAGGTTTCGCCTTGCCGCTGCTGCAACTGCTGACCATGGAAGGGCCGAAAGTCGCCGCCAACTCGGCGCGTGCGCTGATTCTGTGCCCGACCCGCGAGCTGGCCGAGCAGGTTCACGCCAGCGTCGCCGAATACGCCCAACACCTGCCGCTGACCACCTACGCGGTGTACGGCGGCGTGAGCATCAACCCGCAGATGATGAAGCTGCGCAAGGGCGTCGACATTCTGGTCGCTACCCCTGGCCGCCTGATCGACTTGTTCCGCCAGAACGCGCTGAAGCTCAACCAGCTGCAAACCCTGGTGCTGGATGAAGCCGACCGCATGCTCGACCTGGGCTTCTCCGAAGAGCTGGCGAACATCTACCGCATGCTGCCGAAAAAGCGCCAGACCCTGCTGTTCTCCGCGACCTTCTCCGATGAAATCCGCTCGCTCGCCGGGCAGATGCTCAACGACCCGCTGAGCATTGAAGTGAGCCCGCGCAACGTCGCCGCCAACACCGTGAAGCAATGGGTGGTGCCGGTGGACAAGAAGCGTAAGCCGGAGCTGTTTGTGCACCTGATGCGCAAAGGTCGCTGGAAGCAGGTGCTGGTGTTTGCCAAGACCCGTAACGGCGTGGATGCGCTGGTGGACAAGTTGCAGGGCCTGGGCATCAATGCCGACGGCATCCACGGCGACAAACCGCAAGCAACCCGCCAGCGTGCGCTGGATCGCTTCAAATCCAGCGACGTGCAGATTCTGGTGGCCACCGACGTGGCAGCCCGTGGCCTGGACATCGAAGACTTGCCGCTGGTGGTCAACTTTGACCTGCCGATCGTGGCCGAAGACTACATTCACCGTATCGGTCGCACCGGCCGTGCGGGCAACACCGGTGAGGCGATTTCGCTGGTGTGTGCCGATGAGGTGAACATGCTGTCGGCCATCGAGATGCTCACGCGTCAGACCCTGACCCGCAAAATGGAGCCGGATTTCGAACCTGAGCACCGCGTGCCGGACACCGACGCCAGTGGGCAAGTGGTGAAGAAACCGAAGAAACCGAAGAAGCCCAAGACGTCGGGCGGTGGCGGTGGTAAGCGTAATTTGGGTAAGTGGGTGGACAGCGGGGACGTAGCGCCGGCTGAACCGTCGATCAAGCCGGTGCGCAAGGTGCCGGTGTTCAACACCGGGCCGCGCAAGAAGAAGTGATTTTGCGTCGCTGCTGATGGCCTCATCGCAGGCAAGCCAGCTCCCACCTTTTGAATGTATTCACAGCTCAAAATGTGGGAGCTGGCTTGCCTGCGAGGGCGGCTCTGAATTCACCGCCGATTTCAGCGCCTAAGCCACTCCAGCATGCCCCGCGCCGCTGCCCGCCCACTGGCGAAGCACCCCGTCAGCAAATAGCCGCCCGTCGGCGCTTCCCAATCGAGCATCTCCCCGGCGCAAAACACGCCCGGCAATTGCTTGAGCATCAACCGCTCATCCAGCGCCTCAAACGGCACACCACCCGCCGTACTGATGGCTTCATCCATCGGCCGCGTTTTCACCAGCGTCAGCGGCAATGCCTTGATATCCACCGCCAGCTGCGCCGGATCATGAAAGTGTTCCGCAGGTGCCAACTCACGCAACAGCGCCGCCTTGACCCCGTCCAAGCCCAACTGACTGTGCAAATGTTTGCTCATCGAGCGCGAACCACGCGGCTTGGCCAGTGCAGCCTGCACCTTGTCCAGCGGCTTGCTCGGCAGCAGGTCGATATGCACCGTGGCTGAGCCATCGCGATTGATCGCTTCACGAATCGGCGCCGAGAGCGCGTAGATCAAGCTGCCCTCGATGCCCATGGCGGTGACCACGCATTCGCCCAACCGAGGCTTGTCATCCGCCACGCCGATGGCGACGTTTTTCAACGGCGCGCCGGCGAATTTGCTCACCATCAATTCGCTCCAGGCCGACACCTCAAAGCCGCAATTGCTTGGTTGTAACGGCGCGTAAGGCACGCCTTTGTCTTCCAGCAACGTGAGCCAGGCGCCATCGGAGCCCAGGCGCGACCAGCTGCCGCCGCCCAGGGCCAGCAACACGGCATCGCTGTGGACAGTTTTTTCGCCGTCCGGGCTGTGGATAAGTAAACCGCCGTCGGCCGTCCAGCCCAGCCAGCGATGGCGGGTGTGGATAACCACGCCTTGTTCGCGCAGGCGTTTGAGCCAGGCGCGCAGCAGCGGGGCGGCTTTCATGTCGGTAGGAAACACGCGGCCGGAAGTGCCGACAAAGGTTTGTATGCCCAGCCCATGAATCCACTCGCACAACGCCTCGGCACCAAACGCTCGCAGCAGCGGCGCCATGTCTGGCGCGCGTTCGGCGTAGCGCGACAGGAACGCCGGGTAGGCCTCGGAGTGGGTTATATTCATGCCGCCCACGCCCGCGAGCAGAAACTTGCGGCCCACCGATGGCATGCCGTCATACAGGTCTACCCGCACGCCCGCCTGGCTCAAGACTTCAGCGGCCATCAGCCCGGCTGGGCCGCCGCCGATAAGAGTGACGTGTCGAGAAGGGAGCTGAGGCATGGGCAAGGCTACGGTCGCTGAATAGGCCGAGCATTCTACCCGACGGCAGCGTGGCTGCCTGATCAAAAAACGTACACTTTCCTACAGGCCATACGGCTGTTCGCTTTCAGGCGCTTACGCTCAAGTTATCCACAGGCCGTTCCACAGGCATTGTGGGTAACGCTCACACTTCAATGACAGCCTGATGACGTCCACACCCGCTGAGCGCTGTGGTGCAGGATGCCATGACGGCGGGCCAGGGCCGGGCGGTCTTTGCTGTAGCCGCCACCGATCACGCCCATCACCGGAATGTCGCGGCCCAGACAGTGGCGCATCACGCTTTCATCACGGGCGGCGACGCCTGCGTCTGTCAGCTTGAGGTAACCGAGGGCGTCGTCTTTGTGCACATCGACACCGGCGTCGTACAACACCAGGTCAGGCTGATAGAGCGGCAGCAAGTAGTTGAGCGCATCGTCCACCACCTTGAGGTAATCGGCGTCGCCCATGCCCATGGGCAGCGGGATGTCCCAGTCGCTCTGGGCCTTGCGTGCGGGGAAGTTCTTTTCGCAATGCAGCGACACGGTGATGGCATCCGGCGTGTCGTGGAGGATGCGTGCAGTGCCGTCGCCCTGGTGCACGTCGCAGTCGAAGATCAGCACGCGGTTGACCCGGCCGCTGGCCAGCAGGTAATGGCTGATCACCGCCAGGTCATTGAAGATGCAAAAGCCGGCCGGGTAATCGTAATGGGCGTGGTGGGTGCCGCCCGCCAGGTGGCAGGCCAGGCCTTGTTGCAGCGCTTGTTCGGCCGCGAGGATCGAACCGCCGACCGCGCGCACGGTGCGCCGCGCCAGGGCTTCGTTCCACGGCAGGCCGAGGCGCCGTTGGTCTTCGCGGGACAACTCGCCGCCCATGTAGCGTTCGATATACCCAGCGTCATGGGCCAGGGCCAGAATCTCGGGTGGGCACAGTTCGGGGCGCAGCAATTGGCTGTCCTCGGTCAGCCCGCTGTCCACCAGGTGATCGCGCAACAGGCGAAACTTGTCCATGGGAAACCGGTGGTCTGCCGGGAACTCAGGGCTGTAGTCATCGTGGTAGATCAATGGCAAGGGCATGGGATTTTCTGACGGGAACCTGCGAAGGATCTTACCAGCGCTGTACACTCACGCACATGGCAAGGGAGGGGGACCCATGGAGCCGATACTGGAATTGGAAAGCGCGCGCTTGCTGCTGCGCCAATGGCGCGACAGCGACTTAACGGAATTTGCGCGCATGTGCGCCGACCCGCAGGTGATGCGTTATTTCCCGGCCAAGTTGAGCCACTTGGAAAGCGCGGCGTTGATTGGCCGGATTCGCGGGCATTTCGCTGAATACGGCTTTGGCCTGTGGGCCTTGCAGCGCAAGGACACCGGCGAATTTATCGGCCTGACCGGGCTGCTGAATGTCAGCTTTGAAGCGGACTTTACCCCGGCGGTGGAAATTGGCTGGCGCCTGGCCCGCGAACATTGGGGTTTGGGCTACGCCAGTGAGGCCGCGTGGACCGCGCTGCGGTGTGGTTTCGACCGACTGCAGTTGGATGAAATTCTCGCCTTCACCACCGAAACCAATCTGCCATCACAAAAAGTCATGCAGGCCATCGGTATGCATTACGATCCCCAGGCAGATTTTGAACACCCCAAGGTCGCAGCCGATGACCCGCTGCGCCATCATGTTTTGTATCGCATCACCCGCGCCCAATGGTTGGACACGCTGCACGGATAAGCAGCCCGGAATGCCCTCTCGATTGTTGTAGGAGTTGCTCTATGAGCCAAGTATTGGAAGATCTGGTGGACTTGCTGACGCTGGAGCCGATCGAGGAAAACCTCTTTCGCGGCCGCAGCCAGGACCTGGGTTTTCGCCAACTGTTCGGTGGTCAGGTGCTGGGCCAGTCGCTGTCGGCTGCCAGCCAGACCGTAGAAGAAGCGCGACATGTACATTCCCTGCATGGTTATTTCCTGCGCCCCGGCGATGCGTCATTGCCGGTGGTGTATTCGGTTGACCGTGTGCGCGATGGCGGCAGTTTCAGCACGCGCCGCGTCACGGCTATCCAGAAGGGCAACCCGATTTTCACCTGCACCACTTCGTTCCAATATGACGAAAAGGGCTTCGAGCACCAGACCACCATGCCTGTGGTGGTCGGCCCGGAGAACTTGCCTTCGGAGCTGGAACTGACCAAGCAGCGTGCGCACCTGATCCCCGAGCACATGCGCGACAAGTTGCTGTGTCCCAAGCCGATCGAAGTGCGCCCGGTGACTGAAAAAGACCCGTACAACCCGCAGCCGTCCGACCCGGTCAAGTACGTGTGGTTCCGAGCTGACGGCGCGCTGGCCGACGCGCCCGCGCTGCATAAATACCTGCTGGCCTACGCCTCGGATTTCGGCTTGCTGACCACCTCGTTGCTGCCCCATGGCAAGACCGTGTGGCAAAAAGATATGCAGGTCGCCAGCCTCGACCACGCGCTGTGGTTTCATGCCGACTTGCGCGCCGATGACTGGTTGCTATACGCAATGGACAGCCCGTGGGCCGGCAACTCGCGCGGTTTCTCGCGCGGCAGCGTGTACAACCGCGCCGGGCAACTGGTGGCCTCGGTGACCCAGGAAGGCTTGATTCGCCATCGCAAGGACTGGGCATGAGCCTGTCCGACGTTAAGCATTGGGTGTTTGACATGGACGGCACCCTCACGGTGGCCGTGCATGATTTTGCGGCGATTCGCGTGGCCCTGGAGATTCCGCCCGAGGACGACATCCTCACGCACCTGGCGGCCTTGCCGACGGACGTGGCGGCGGCCAAGCACGCGTGGTTGCTTGCGCACGAACGCGAGCTGGCTGTGGGATCAGTGGCGGCGCAAGGGGCGGTGGAGCTGGTGCGCGAGCTGGCCGGGCGCGGGTATCGCCTGGGCATCCTGACGCGCAATGCGCGCGAGCTGGCGCACATCACCCTGCAAGCGATTGGCCTGGCGGACTGCTTTGCCGTCGACGATGTGCTGGGGCGTGAAGATGCGCCGCCCAAGCCGGACCCGGGTGGGTTGCTGAAACTGGCAGAAGCTTGGGAGGTTTCGCCGGGCGAAATGGTGATGGTCGGGGATTACCGCTTTGACCTCGATTGCGGGCGGGCGGCAGGAGCCAAGACGGTATTGGTTAACGTGCCGGAGAACCCGTGGCCGGAACTGGCGGATTGGCATGCTGAAGATTGTGCGGTGCTGCGCCGGATGATCTAAACCAGGCACTGAAGAGCCAATGTGGGAGCGGGCTTGCCCGCGAAAGCGGTGGATCAGTCACTGATGAGTCGACTGAAAATCCGCCTTCGCGAGCAAGCCCGCTCCCACATTTTTATCCGCTTTCGTCAGCTGTTTTTACTTAGAGAACAACACCTTCTCGCCCTCAGGCGAAGTAAACATCTTATCCCCATCGTGCCCAACCCCTGGCACTTCCACCAACCTCTGAGTCAGCTGCGGATGACGCTGCTTGAGGTAATCAAAATAGTTGTGCCCACGAATCAGGCGATACGCGCCCTGGGTTTCGGCCTCGCAGCTTTTATCCAGCGCCGGGTGGTTCGGGTCGGTGTCCTGCTGGCCGAGCAAGTAGGTGATGTCGCGTGACACGTAAGCCTGCTCAAGCTGCTGGGCACTCTGGCCCTTGGCGTAGTCCGGCAGGTTTTGCATGCCGTACTTCCAGTCGTTGAAGCCAGGGCAACTGGCCGTGTCGAATGTCACCGGGCGTTGCGGGCTGAAATAGGCGTAGGACGACGGGTTGGCCACCACATAACGCAGGCTGATGCCTTCGGTTTGCAGCAGCGGGTGGTCGTGGCCGGTGAGGGCGAAACGCTGCACCACCTGGCCGCCGCCGGAATGGCCGGCCACTACGATTTCCTTCAACGCCGGGAACAGCTTGCGGTTGCCCAGGTGCTTGATGATCTGGTCCAGCGCGCCGTAGGAACTGAGCTGACCTGGGCCCGTCGAGGCGTCGCCGGCCATCCAGTCATTGCCGTTCCAGCGCAGCACCTGGCTGCCCAAGTGGTTGCGCTTTATGTCGGACTCGTTGAGAAATTGCGGCGCGATCACCAGGGTTTTGGCCGCAATCCCGGCGTTTTCGGCGGCATCTTCGCCGCTTTGCAGGTAGGTCTGTGCATTGCGCAGGCGGCCATGCACGATGATCAGCGCGCGGGTCACGTTGGGCAGCGGCTGGTTCCAGTCCTGGCTCAAGCCCAGGCTCAGGTCACCGGCGTCCAGGTGGAAACGATCGGGGCTGACCACCTTGACGCCGTGTTCTTTCTCGGCGGCCCAGGTGGAGGAGGAACAGGCAATCATCACGCCGAACAGCAATCCCAATCGTTTATTCATCTAAAGACTCTTCGCTGTAAAAGTGTCGCATTGAGTGATCTGGCCCGCTGCGAAGCCGGTTTTGAACCAGCGAACGCGCTGCGCAGAGGTGCCGTGGGTAAACGAGTCCGGCACCACGCGGCCCTGACCCTGCTGTTGCAAACGGTCATCGCCGATGGCGTTGGCCGCATTCAGTGCTTCTTCGATATCGCCGGGCTCCAGCCAGTTCAGGCGTTTTTGCGCACGGTTGGCCCACACGCCGGCAAAGCAGTCGGCTTGCAGCTCCTGGCGCACCAGCAGGCCGCCGTCGCCTTGCATCTGGCGGCCCTGCTGGCGCGCGGTTTGAATCTTGGCCGAGATGCCCAGCAGCGTTTGCACGTGGTGCCCGACTTCGTGGGCGATCACGTAGGCCTGGGCGAAATCGCCGGCGGCCTGGAAGCGTTGCGACATTTCCCGGAAGAAATCCAGGTCCAAATACACCTGCTGGTCAGCCGGGCAATAAAACGGGCCGCTGGCCGAGGTGGCGCCACCGCAGGCGGAATTGACCCGACCACGGAACAGAATCAGTTTCGGGTTCTTGTAGACCAACCCGTTTTCCTTGAACACCTGGCCCCAGGTGTCTTCGGTGTCACCCAGAATCGCGCGGACGAAATCGGCCTGCTGGTCATTGGCCGGCGGTGCCTGGCGCGACTGCGTGCTCACTGACGGCGCTTGCTCCGCTTGGCCGGTCAACTGGCCGAGGATCTGCAGCGGGTCCTGGCCGGTCAGCCAGCCAATACCGACGATCAGCACAATTGCCGTCAGGCTCAGCCCCTTGCCGCCGCCAAACCGCATGCCGCCACCGCCGCCGCCACTGTCATCGCGGGCATCTACCACGTTGTCGCTGCGTCGGCCTTTTTTCCATAGCATGGGGCAATCCTCTCGTTAAACCTGTCGAACACTTTTGTAAGAGCAGTGTTGTTGGTGCGTATGAATGGCGCCAGCCCGGCTGTCCGACAAGCAACAAGAGTTGCCTAGTATTGCTGCTGTCAGGCCGTGCAGGCAGGGGCGCCAGATGAAAGTTGTGTCAGCTTGATTGGGTCAGTCGCGGCAATAGCCTTCGCCGGTATCGACGATCAGGCAGTCCTTTTTATCCGCCAGCCATTTCAGGCCAGTGGCCTCACCGTCACCGGCGCTCAATTGTTGCGGGCCGTCCGGGCGGGTAAAGGCGATACCGTCTTCGTTGGCTTCACCTTTGAAGGTGCCTTCGTCGTCGGCGTCAAGGCCGTACTTCATGGTCAGAACGTAGTGGCCGCGGCCGATGCTGTCGTCCTTGGCGATGGTCAGGTTCAGGCCTTCGACGCCGATCCACTTGCCGACCCATTTGTCGGTGGGCGGCGTGGCCGGTACCAGGGTGGCCTGCACCGAGGCCGGGGCGGGCTTGGGTGCTTCTTTGGACTCTTGGTTACAAGCAGTGAGCAGGACGAGAGCAGAAAGAGCAAAGAGTGTCTTTTTCATAGCGGCAAGGCCTTGGTTAAAAAGTGCAACGCGCGGGCAAAGGTGCAGCGTTGGACTCGAATCCGGTGATTTAGTGCGCTGTTCGCACGCTGTTTGGTTATGCTCTTGGGGCGCACGCAGGCCCGCCTGCTAGATTACCGGGTTGAGCGCTTGCGTGTTCAGTGCTCAGCATTCAGCCCGCCATGCAAGAGAATTCAATGACTGTCAGTACACCCCTTTCCGGCGTCAACCATCCCTTCAAAGGCATTTTGCTGATTGTGGTGGCAACGTTTCTGTTTTCCAGCCACGACGCCTTGTCCAAATACCTGGCCGGGTTCTACCCGATCGTGATGGTGGTGTGGGCGCGGTACCTGGTGCACACCTTGCTGATGGCCGGCATTTTCCTGCCGCAGTCGGGCTTGCGCGTACTGCGCAGCAAACGCCCGGGCATGCAGGTGGTGCGTGCGTTGTGCCTGCTGGGCACCAGCCTGTTTTTTACCGCGGCGCTGCACTACATCCCTTTGGCGGAAGCCACGGCGGTGAACTTCCTGGCGCCGATCCTGGTGACAGCATTGTCAGTGCCCTTGCTAGGTGAACACGTGACACGTGGCCAATGGCTGGCGGTGATCTGCGGGTTTGTCGGCGTGCTGATCATCATCCACCCCGGCGGTGAGCTGTTCACCCCTGCGGTGCTGCTGCCGCTGTGTTCGGCGTTGTTCTTCTGCTTCTACCAGCTGCTCACGCGCATCCTCAGCCAATACGACACGCCGACCACCAGTAACTTTTTCGCCGGCCTGTGCAATACCCTGGTGATGAGTGCGATGGTGCCGTTCTTCTGGCAGTTGCCCACGGTGTGGCATGGCGTGCTGATGCTGGCGCTGGGCACGTGCGGCATGACCGCGCACTTGATGTTGACCCAGGCCTTCCGCTTTGCGGCGCCGGCCTTGCTGGCGCCGTTCGGCTACTGCCAGATCGTGTTTGCGGGGTTGTTGGGCTGGCTGGTGTTCAACCATACCCCCGACATGACCACGGTGGTCGGCATCGGGGTGATCTGCATGAGTGGGTTGGCCGCTGCCTGGCAGCAGCGGCGGCGCTGAATCAAGCCTCGACTGTTGGAATCTTGCGAGGCGCCATGAAGTACATCCAGGTCAGCGCGATGAAGTACATCGCCGGGATCAGGGTGAACAGCACGGTGTAGTTGTTGTTCGTGACCGTGAGGATGTGGCCGACGATCTGCGTCATGAACATGCCGCCGATGGCTGCGCACATGCCGCCGAAACCGAACACCGTGCTCATCATGTGCTTGGGCGTGTAGTCCATCACCAGGCTCCAGATGTTGGCGGTCCAGGCCTGGTGCGCGCCGATGGCCAGGGAGATGGCGAACACGGCGACCCACAACTGGCTGGAGCCGGCGGCCATGATCACGCCGACGATGCAGCAGGCAAACAGCAGCATCGACAACAGCCGCGCCTTGATCGGATTCATCCCACGGCCGATCAGGAATGACGACAGAATTCCCCCACCCACGCTGCCGAAGTCGGCTGTCAGGTAAATGATGATCAGCGGGATGCCCATTTGGGTCACGTTGATGCCCAGGTTGTATTGCTGGTTCAGAAACGGCGGCAACCAGTACAGGTAGAACCAGAACACCGGCGCGGTCAGTGCGTAGGCGAGGGCGAAGGCCCAGGTGCCGCGCATGCGCAGGATGCGGCTGAAAGGCACACTGGGTTGCTCCGGTTCGACTTCCTGTAGCACGTAGTCCAATTCGGATTTTTTGACCGTCGGGTGGTCTTCCGGGTTGTAGTACTTCAGGCCCCAGCACACCAGCCAGATCCCGCCCAGTGCCGACATGCACAGGAACGCCGCCTGCCAGCCCCACACGTGAAGGATCAATGGCAGCAGCATCGGCGTCATCATCGCGCCCACATTGGTGCCGGCGTTGAAAATACCGGTGGCCACCGCGCGCTCACCGGCCGGGAACCACAACCGCGTGGTCTTGACGCAGGCCGGGTAGTTGGCGGCCTCGGTCAGCCCGAGAACGAAGCGGCAGACCATAAAGCCGACGGCCGACGTCGCCAGGCCATGGGCGCCCGTGGCGATGCTCCACAGCAACACGGCGCAGAAAAACACGCGCTTCACGCCAATTCGGTCAATCAGCCGGCCTTGCAGCACAAAGCCGATGGCGTAGCCGACTTGGAACCAGAAGTTGATGTTGGCGTAGTCCATCGCCGTCCAGCTCATCTCCTTGGCCAGGATCGGTTGCATCACGCCCAGCGCGGCGCGGTCGATGTAGTTCAGGGTGGTGGCGAAGAACACCAGGGCCAGCATGCCCCAGCGGGTTTTGCCCACGGCCATGGCGCCGCGGATTTTGTCGCCGATGCCGCTGTGCGGATTGCTGTGGCGCACGGCCACGGCGGGAGTTTGCGAAGGCATGAGGTCGTACCCGTTTTTTTGAAATTTTTATGGTGTGTTCTGGGTCTTGATACGTGTTCGATGGTGCGCAGTGGCTAAAAACTCGTCAATTCGCGGATTACCATTTTGTTCGATAATCGCCCAAAAAACTAACCGGTTCGTACATTTCAATTGCTGTGCACAGTTTAGCGGCCAATAATTTGCCGTAAATAAGACGAGCCTCATTTGTCGGGAGTCGCCCCATGCAACGCTCCATTGCCACTGTTTCCTTGAGTGGAACCCTGCCGGAAAAACTCGAAGCCATCGCCGCTGCCGGGTTTGATGGTGTGGAAATCTTCGAAAACGATCTGCTGTATTACGACGGCAGCCCACGGGAAGTTAGGCAGATGTGCGCCGACCTGGGTATCGCCATCACCTTGTTCCAGCCGTTTCGCGACTTTGAAGGCTGCCGCCGCGACCGCCTGGCGCGCAACATCGAGCGCGCCGAGCGCAAGTTCGACTTGATGCAGGAACTGGGCACCGACCTGGTGCTGGTGTGCAGCAACGCTTCGGCCGATTGCGTCGGCGATGAGCAGATTCTGCTCGACGACCTCAGCCTGCTCGCCGAGCACGCCGGCCGCCGTGGCCTGCGCATCGGCTATGAAGCGCTGGCCTGGGGCAAGCACGTGAATACCTGGCAGCAGGTGTGGAACCTGGTGCGTCAGATCGACCACCCGAGCCTTGGCGTGTTGCTCGACAGCTTTCACACCCTGTCGCTCAAGGGCGACCCGAGTGCAATCGCCCAGATCCCGGGCGACAAAATCTTCTTTGTGCAAATGGCCGACGCGCCGATCCTGGCCATGGACGTGCTGGAGTGGAGCCGGCATTTCCGCTGCTTCCCGGGGCAGGGCGAGTTCGATCTGGCGGGGTTTCTCGCGCCGATTATCCAGAGTGGCTACAGCGGGCCGTTGTCTCTGGAAATTTTCAACGATGGCTTTCGCGCAGCCCCGACGCGGGCGAATGCGGCGGATGGACTGCGCTCGCTGTTGTACCTGGAAGAGAAAACCCGCGAGCGCCTCAAGCAGCAAGCGCCTGCTCAACCGGTCGACCTGCTGTTTGATACGCCGGCCGCCAGCGAGTACGACGGCATCGAATTTCTTGAGTTTGCCGTGGATGAAAACCTCGCTGCCAAGCTCACGCAATGGCTGGAGCGCCTGGGTTTCGTCAAGGCCGGGCAGCACCGTTCCAAGAGCGTGAGCCTGTTGCGCCAGGGCGATATCAACTTGATCCTCAATTGCGAACCCTATTCTTTTGCCCACAACTTTTTCGAAGCCCATGGGCCGTCGCTGTGCGCCACCGCGATTCGGGTCAAGGACAGCGCCAAGGCGTTGCAGCGCGCGGTGGCCTACAAAGGCCAGCCTTATCGGGGGCTTGTAGGGCCAAATGAACTGGAGTTGGCCGCCGTGCGTGCGCCGGACGGCAGCCTGATTTACCTGGTGGATCAGAACGCAGGCGGGCTGTACGGCACCGACTTCAATCTGCAACCGACTACCACCTCAAGCGGCGGCCTGCTGCGCATTGACCATATGGCCATGGCCTTGCCCGCCGACAGCCTCGACAGTTGGGTGTTGTTCTACAAGAGCCTGCTGGATTTCGAAGCCGATGATGAAGTGGTGCTGCCTGACCCGTACGGCCTGGTGAAAAGCCGCGCGCTGCGCAGCCGCTGCAGCTCGATTCGCCTGCCGTTGAACATTTCCGAGAACCGCAACACGGCGATTTCCCACGCGCTGTCAAGCTACCGCGGCTCGGGTGTGCACCACATCGCCTTCGACTGTGCGGATATTTTCGCCGAGGTGAGTCGGGCCAAAGAGGCAGGTGTGCCCTTGCTGGACATCCCGCTCAACTACTACGACGACCTGGCGGCACGCTTTGATTTCGACGACGAGTTCCTCAGCGAGCTGGCGTACTACAACGTGCTGTACGACCGTGACGCTCAGGGCGGTGAGCTGTTTCATGTGTACACCGAGCCGTTCGAAGGGCGGTTTTTCTTCGAGATCATCCAGCGCAAAAACGGCTATGCCGGGTATGGCGCAGCCAACGTGGCAGTGCGCCTGGCGGCGATGGCCAAATCGCGTAGCGGGGCGCCGCGACAAGCACGGTTGTGACGGCGCGGCCAGGTGCTTCCTTCGGGAAGCGCCTCGGCCCATAATCGCGGCCTGCACAACAAAAATGGCCGTGAGCGCACCATGACCCTGACCCCCGACCTCTCCGCTGTGTCAGACGCACCGCGCAAGAGTCGTAAGAACAATCCGGAAAAGACCCGCGAAAACATCCTGCAGGAAGCGATCGTCGAGTTTGTCCAGCAGGGCCTGTCCGGCGCTCGCGTGGATGCCATTGCCGAACGCATCCACACCTCCAAACGCATGATTTATTACTACTTCGGCAGCAAGGAGCAGTTATACGTCGAGGTGCTGGAGAAGCTCTACGGCGACATTCGCAATACTGAAACCCGCATGAACCTCACCGCCCTGGAACCGCGCGAAGCGATTCGTCGGCTGGTGGAATTCACCTTTGATCACCATGACCAGAACGTGGATTTCGTGCGCATCGTCTGCATCGAAAACATCAACAACGCCGAATACGTGAAGCGCTCGGATTCGATCAAGGCGATGAACAGCAATATTCTCGAAGCGCTTGGCGCCACCTTGCAGCGTGGCGTTGAGATGGGCGTGTTCCGCCAAGGGCTGGACCCGTTGGACGTGCACCTGCTGATCAACTCGTTCAGCTTTTACCGAGTGTCCAACCGCCATACGTTCAGTGAGATCTTTCAGATCGGGTTGTCGGACGAGGCGGTTAAACAGCGGCATCGGGAGATGATTTGTGAAGCGGTGATGCGTTACCTGCAAGCCTAAATCCTGTGGGAGCTGGCTTGCCTGCGATGACGGTGTGTCAGCCACATCAATATTGACTGTTCAAGCGCTATCGCAGGCAAGCCAGCTCCCACATTTCTTGGATTGGGTTTCGGCAGTCAGGTATTCATGCTCTGGAAGTGCGCCAACATCCTCTGCGCATCCGGCCTCTCACCACTGAACAGTTCAAACGCTTTTACCGCCTGAAACACCGCCATGTTGCCGCCGTCCAGCGTGCGGCAGCCCAAGGCGCGGGCATCGCGCAGCAGCTCGGTTTCCAGCGGGAAATACACGATTTCTGCGACCCATAATGCCGCCCGCAACAGATGGGCAGGCACCGGCGTGCCGGGCAGCTTGGCCATGCCCATCGGCGTGGTGTTGACCAGCCCATCGGCCTCGGCCATGGCGCTTTCCAGGTGGTTGCCGACCTGCGCGCGCCCGGCGCCGAAATGCTGGGCAAGGTTATCCACCAGGTCCCGAGCGCGGGTCACGTCCACGTCGAAAATGCTCAGGTGGTGCACGCCCTCGGCCAGCAGCGCGTGGGCCACCGCCGCGCCCGCACCGCCGGCGCCCATCTGCACGACATGCTGGCGCGCGACGTCATTCAAATTGCGCCGGAACCCTTCGGCGAAGCCCAGGCAGTCGGTGTTGTGGCCGATGCGTTTGCCGTTCTTGAACACCACGGTGTTGACCGCGCCAATGCCCCTGGCTTCGTCGGACAATTCGTCGAGCAACGGCAGAATCGCCTGTTTGCACGGGTAGGTAATGTTCAAACCGGTGAACTGCATCCTCTCGGCGGCGTGCAGCAGGTCGGGCAAGGCATTGATGTTCAGTTGCAGCGGTTCCAGGTCGATCAGGCGATACAGGTAGCGCAAGCCCTGGGCATCACCTTCCTGCTCATGCAGGGCAGGCGTGCGGGAGGCTTGGATACCTGCGCCGATCAGGCCGGCGAGGATGCGCGGTTTCATCGGCTTCACCCTTTCAACGTGTGGCTGAAATGTTCCAGGGCCAGGTGGTAACCATGGCTGCCGAACCCGGCGAGCACCGCCTTGGCAATGGGCGACACAAACGAGTGATGCCGAAACGCCTCACGCGCGTGCACGTTGGATAAATGCACCTCGATCACCGGCACTTCGCTGGCCACCAGTGCGTCGCGAATCGCTACCGAGGTGTGGGTCCAGGCTGCCGGGTTGATCACGATGCCGGCGCAACGGGCGCGGGCGCCGTGGATCCAGTCGAGCAGTTCGCCTTCGTGGTTGGTCTGGCGGAATTCGATTTTCAGCCCGAGTTTTTCTGCGCTGCGCCCGCACAGGGCGGCGATGTCGGCCAGGGTTTCATGGCCGTAGGTGGCGGGCTCGCGGGTGCCGAGCAAGTTGAGATTAGGGCCGTTGAGCACCAGCACGATGGGCGGCATTTTGGGGTATCTCCACAGTTATTATTGGTTGTGGAGATAAAATGTACTGGATGGTTAATTTGGTCAATTGACGGCGGCGGATCTGTTCGATTATCGAACCGTAAATCAGCGCGTGGGAGTTTTCGGTGGTCGGCGACCGCCCTTGCCAATGGCGGTCGCACGCGTGTGAGACGGGTTACCGGCGGGTCAGCAATACGCCGGATTCCATATGGTGCGTCCATGGAAACTGGTCAAACATCGCACACTGGGTAATCCGGTGCGTGTCATGCAGTTGCGCAATGTTCGCCGCCAACGTCTCCGGGTTGCAGGAGATGTAGAGGATGTTGTCAAAGCGCCGCGTCAGCTCGCAGGTGTCCGGGTCCATGCCGGCGCGTGGCGGGTCGACGAACACGCTACCGAATTCGTAGCTTTTCAGGTCGATGCCATGCAGGCGGCGGAACGGGCGCACTTCGTTGAGCGCTTCGGTGAGTTCTTCAGCCGACAGGCGCACCAGGGTGACGTTATCCACCGCGTTTTCATCGAGGTTGCTCAACGCCGCATTCACTGAGGTCTTGCTGATTTCGGTCGCCAGCACTTTACGCACACGGGTCGCCAGCGGCAGGGTGAAGTTGCCGTTGCCGCAGTACAGCTCCAGCAAATCATCCGGGCGATCGCCCATGGCTTCATACGCCCAGTTGAGCATCTTCTGGTTCACCGTGCCGTTGGGCTGGGTGAATGCGCCTTCGGGTTGGCGATAGCTGAACGTGCGCCCGCCGACGGCGAGTTTTTCCACCACGTAGTCGTGGCCGATCACATCACGCTTGCCCTTGGAGCGGCCGATGATGCTGACATTCAAGTCGGCAGCGAGTTGGTTGGCGGCCGCGTGCCAGTGCTCGTCCAGCGGGCGGTGGTAGCACAGGGTGATCATCGCGTCGCCGGCCAGGGTGGTGAGGAACTCCACTTGGAACAGCTTGTGGCTCAGGGCCGCGCTGGCTTGCCAGGCGGCTTTGAGTTGCGGCATCAACTGGTTGATGCGCTGGCTGGCGATCGGGAATGCTTCGATCAGAATCGGCGTGCGCTTGTCGTCCTGGGAAAACATCGCGTAGTGGCGCTCGCCGCCTTCGCGCCACAGGCGGAACTCCGCACGCAGGCGGAAGTTCTGCAGCGGCGAATCGAAGACCTGCGGCTCGGGTGCGTCGAACGGTGCCAGCAGGTCACGCAAGCGCGTGACCTTGTCTTGCAGTTGAGCGGTGTAGCTTGCGGCGTCAAAAGTCATGCGTTGAACCAGCCCAGCTTGATCACAAACAGAATCGACAGGATCACCAGTGCCGGGTTCAGCTCACGGTAGCGGCCCGAAAGCAGCTTGATGGCGGTCCAGGCGATGAAACCGAAGGCGATGCCGTTGGCGATGGAGTAAGTGAAGGGCATCGCCAGGGCGGTGATCACCGCCGGCGCTGCAACCGTAATGTCATCCCAGTCGATTTCGGCCAGGCCCGAGGTCATCAGCACGGCCACGAACAACAACGCAGGCGCGGTGGCGAAGGCCGGAACGCTGGCCGCCAGTGGCGAGAAGAACAGCGCCAGCAGGAACAGGATCGCGACCACGATGGCGGTCAAACCGGTACGGCCACCGGCGCTCACGCCTGCAGCGGACTCGATGTAGCTGGTGGTGGTCGACGTACCCAGCAGCGAACCGGCCATGGCCGCGGTGCTGTCGGCGATCAGCGCACGGCCCATTTTTGGCATGTGGCCGTCCTTGCCCATCAGGCCGGCGCGCTTGGCGACGCCGATCAGGGTGCCGGAGTTGTCGAACAGGTCAACGAACAGGAACGCGAAGATCACGCTGACCAGGCCGATATCCAGCGCGCCTTTGATATCCAGCTGCAGGAAGGTCGGGGCCAGGGACGGTGGCATCGAGATCACGCCGCCGAACGGGGTGACATTCAACAGAATCGAGACAATGGTCACGGCCAGAATGCCAATCAGCACTGCACCGCGTACGGCCAGGGCTTCCAGCGCAACGATGAGGATAAAACCAAAGGTGGCCAGGATAGGCGCCGGTTGTTTCAGGTCGCCCAGGCCCACCAGGGTGTTCGGGTTGCCGACCACGATCCCGGCGTTGTGCAGGGCGATCAGCGCCAGGAACAGGCCGATACCGGCGGCAATCGCCGAGCGCAGGGGCAAGGGGATGCTGTTGATGATCCACTCACGGATGCGGAAGATCGACAGCAGGAAGAACAGCACCGCCGAAATAAACACCGCGCCCAGCGCCACTTGCCAGGTGTGGCCCATGTGCAGCACCACGGTGTAGGTAAAGAAGGCGTTGAGGCCCATGCCCGGCGCCAGTGCGATCGGGTAGTTGGCGATCAGGCCCATCACGGTCGAACCGATGGCGGCGGCCAGGCAGGTCGCGACAAACACCGCGCCCTTGTCCATGCCGGTCTCGCCAAGGATGCTCGGGTTCACGAACAGAATGTAGGCCATGGCCAGAAAGGTCGTGATCCCCGCAAGAATCTCGGTGCGCACGTTGGTGTTGTGTGCTTTGAGTTGAAACAGCTTTTCCAGCATGCCGGCTCCCTGTGACGCTATTTTGCGTCGTTATTTGTTGACCTCTAAGTCAAAGCACAAACTGCGCCAAGCGCCTGTGGTTTCAGAGAGGATCGGAAAAAGCGGCGCATCATACCAGCAGCCGAAGGCCAATGGCGCATAGGCTTGGTTTTGTGGGTGGATGGCCTTGAGGCATACTGCGCCGACGTTCAATCCAGAGTCGTCAACAGCATGAAAAAAGCCAACGCCAGCAGTCTAGCTCTGTTCGCCATAATCGGCCTGGGGCTGGCGGCACCGGCTTGGGGCGCGACTGCACCGGCATTGAGCGAGGTGCGCGTGTTCAAAGTGGAATCTGCCGGTTGCGCTGAAACCATCCCGGAGCGCGCGACCAGCACGCAGATGTGCACCCATCGCGGGCCCACCAAGGTGTCGGTGATGGAAGTCGGCCTGGGCAAAAGCCCGATGGGCCGTTTCGATGGCGCAGAGTTGAACGGGCAACGCTCGCCGGTGTGTCAGGTCGGCAACATCAGCCAGGCCTGTAATGGCGTGGGCACGGTGATGGGCTACATCTATGTGTTTGACCTGAACGTCCAGGCCCCTGGCTGGTTCGAGTACAGCAATTCTTCGATCAATGGCTCGCAAACCCCGCTGACGACGATGTTCAACATCCGCTGATCAATCCTCTTGAACGCTCAATACCCCGGGAAGTCGTACCCCTGAGACGGCGACTTTCCTGAACGCCGCGGATATACCCCAACCCGTGAGGTGTTTATGAGCGCAACCCCCAATGGCGCGGCGGCCAGACCGTTCGTCAGCCACCCGATTCGTCTGACCCTGAACGGCCAGGATCGCCAACTTGACGTGTTGCCGTGGACCACCTTGCTGGACCTGCTGCGCGAACAGTTGGACCTGGTCGGCAGTAAAAAAGGCTGCGACCACGGCCAATGCGGTGCCTGCACAGTGTTGCGCGACGGCAAACGCGTAAACGCCTGCCTGACCCTAGCGGTGATGTGCGATGGCGCCGAGTTGACCACCATCGAAGGCCTGGCCGATGGCGATGTGCTGCACCCGATGCAGCAGGCGTTTATCAAGCATGACGCCTTTCAGTGCGGCTACTGCACCCCAGGGCAGATCTGTTCCGCCGTGGGCCTGGCCAATGAAGGCCGTGCCCACGACACCGCGCAGATCCAGGAGCTGATGAGCGGCAACCTGTGCCGCTGCGGCGCCTACAGCAACATCCGCGATGCCATCGAAGACGCCTTGCCGGCCTGCCGTGCCCAGGGAGGTGAGCAATGAACCCCTTCCAGTACAGCAAGCCAGCCGATGTGCACGAGGCCGTGCACATGAGCAGCGCGGCTTCACGCTTTATCGCCGGTGGCACCAACCTGCTGGACCTGATGAAAGAAAACATCAGCCGCCCCGAGCACTTGATCGATATCACCGGCCTGCCGCTGCAGTGCGTTGAAGAAACTGCCAGTGGCGGCGTGATGATCGGCGCCTTAGTGAGCAACGCCGACCTGGCCTGGCACCCCGTGATCGAGGCGCGTTACCCACTGCTGTCCCAGGCCATCCTGGCCGGAGCCTCGCCGCAGTTGCGCAACATGGCCAGCACCGGCGGCAACTTGTTGCAGCGCACCCGCTGCTACTACTTCTATGACGCCAGCGTGCCCTGCAACAAGCGCGAACCCGGTAGCGGCTGCCCGGCGCGCACCGGCTTGAACCGTATCCACGCGATCCTCGGCGCCAGCGAACACTGCGTGGCCACGCACCCGTCGGACATGTGCGTGGCCTTGGCGGCGCTGGAGGCGCGGGTGCATGTCGAAGGCCGCGCAGGTGCGCGGGTCATCGAATTTGCTGACTTCCATCGACTGCCCGGCGATACGCCGCAGCGCGACAACCTGCTGGCCGACGATGAGTTGATCACCGCCATCGAGCTGCCCGCCAACCAGCTGGCCAGTCACAGTCATTACCTGAAAATCCGCGACCGCGCCTCTTACGCGTTTGCCCTGGTCTCCGTGGCCGCCGCCCTCGAACTGGATGGCGACCAAATCATCGACGCCCGCGTTGCGCTTGGTGGCGTGGCGCACAAGCCTTGGCGTGACCGCGCGGTGGAAGCCTCGCTGATTGGCCAGACGGTCAGCCGCGAAACCTTCAGCAACGCTGCCGACGCCTTGCTGCAAGACGCCGTACCGCTGGAACACAACGGCTTCAAGATCAAGCTGGCGCGCCGTGCAATTATTCGCGCCCTGAGCGACGCCGCAGTCGCAGGAGAACGCCCATGACCGCTATCGGCAAACCTCTGGACCGCGTCGACGGTCTGCTCAAGGTCACCGGCCAGGCGCGCTATGCCGGCGAGTTTCCAGGCAATGACTTGCTGCACGGCAGTGTGGTTTCCAGCACCATCGCCAAGGGCCGGGTGATCAAGATCGATGCCTCAAAGGCCCTGGCGCTGCCGGGCGTGGTCATGGTGCTGGATCACCACAATCGCCCCAAGCTTGCCAGCTACGATGACGCGTTCGCCGACGACGATGCGGCGGATGGCTCGCCGTTTCGCCCGCTCTACAACGACCGCGTCCTTTATAGCGGCCAGCCCTTGGCGCTGGTGATTGCCGACAACCTGGAGCTGGCGCGACATGCCGGTTCTCTGGTCGAGATCGAGTACGCAAGCGAAGCCTTTGAAACCGACTTGCTGGCCATGCAGGAGCAGGCGTACCCCTCGCCGCAAACGCCGCCCGCGCCCCGCGGCAACTTCCAGGCCGAGTGGAGCGCGGCCGCCGTCAGCCTCGACGTGCACTACAGCACGCCCATCGAACACCACAACCCGATGGAACCCCACGCCAGTACGGTGCTGTATCAGCCGGACGGCACCCTGCATATCCACGACAAAACCCAGGGCCCGCAGAACTGCCAGGCCTATGTGCAAAAAATCTTCGGCCTGGATAAGAGCCAGGTGAGGATCTTTGCCGCGTTCGTCGGCGGCGCTTTCGGTTCGGGCCTGCGCCCGCAATACCAGTTGCCCCTGGCGGTGATGGCGTCCCTGGCGCTCAAGCGTTCGGTGCGCGTCACCCTGACGCGTCAACAGATGTTCACCTTTGGCTACCGACCACGCACCTTGCAGCGGTTGCAGATGGGCGCGGCCGCCAACGGTCGGCTGCTGGCGTTGGGGCACACCGCGATTGGCCAGACTTCACGCTTTGAAGACTTCAGCGAGCACGTGGTGGAATGGAGCGGCATGCTCTACCACTGCGACAACGTGCAACTGACCTACAACCTGGTGCCGCTGGATGTGTACACGCCGCTGGACATGCGCGCGCCAGGCGCTGCGCTGGGCGTGATCGGCCTGGAGTGCGCGATGGACGAACTGGCCTGCGCCTTGGGCATGGACCCGGTGCAATTGCGCCTGATCAACTACGCCGAGCGCAACCAGAACGAAGACAAACCCTGGTCGAGCAAAGCCCTGCGCGAGTGCTACAGCGAAGGCGCCGAGCGCTTCGGTTGGGGCCAGCGCAACCCGGAGCCGCGCAGCATGCGTGACGGCAACCAGTTGATCGGCTGGGGCATGGCCGGTGGCGTGTGGGAAGCCATGCAGATGAAGGCCAGCGCCAAGGCGAGCATCGACGCCGAAGGCAAATTGACAGTAAGCAGCGCCACCACCGATATCGGCACCGGCACTTACACGGTGATGACCCAGATTGCCGCGCAGGCCAGTGGTGTGGCGATGGGCGATATCCAGTTTTTGCTGGGGGATTCGTCCTTGCCCACCGCGCCTTTGCAGGGCGGCTCGTTTACCGTGTCGTCCGTCGGCACCGCCGTGCAACAGGCATGCGAAGCGCTGAACGCCAAACTGCTGAAGGTTGCCCGGCAGACTTACCCGGTGTTCAAGGACGCCGAGTCCGTGCGCTTTGAAGACGGCCAATTGCACACAGGCGATGTGAGTGTGTCGTTGGCCCAACTGGTTAAAGACAGCGGTGAGGACGCGCTGCAAGTGCAGGTTGACAGCGAGCCCGACAAAAAACGCGAGGGCTACGCCACGGCCACTCACTCGGCGGTATTTGTGGAAGTGCGGGTCGATGAAGACCTGGGCACCATCAAGGTCAGCCGCGTGGTCAGCGCGATTGCCGCCGGTCGCGTGGTCAACCCGAAGATGGCCCGCAGCCAGATCCTCGGCGGCGTGGTGTGGGGCATTGGCATGGCGCTGCATGAAGAGACGCAGATCGACCATCACCTGGGGCGCTACATGAACCACAGCCTGGCCGAATACCACATCCCGGTGAATGCCGACATTGGCGAGATTGACGTGATCTTTGTCGAAGAACACGACGACGTGGTTAATGCCCTGGGCTCCAAAGGCGTGGGCGAAATCGGCATCGTCGGGGTGGCGGCGGCGGTGGCGAATGCGATTTATCACGCCACCGGCAAACGGGTACGCGACTTCCCTATCACCCTGGATAAGGTGCTCTAGCACACACCTCAAAACCACTGTGGGAGCGGGCTTGCCCGCGAAATCGGAGCGTCAGTCAGTGAATGTATCGACTGACGCACCGCATTCGCGAGCAAGCCCGCTCCCACATTTTTTTGTAGTCCTGCACCCAGTCAGGCGGCGGTGCTCAGACCTTCGCCGCTTCAGCCTTCGGCTCTTCCACCGGCACATGCATCCGGTCGCGATTGGCCAGGGTTGGGAACAGTTTTATCCACACCCCGGTCACCAGCAGCGTGCCGATCCCGCCCATGACCACGGCGGGCACGGTGCCGAACCAGTGGGCGGTGATCCCCGATTCGAACTCGCCCAGTTGATTGGACGCGCCGATAAACAGGCCGTTGACCGCACTGACGCGGCCGCGCATTTCATCCGGCGTTTCCAGCTGCACGAACGACGCTCGGATCACCATGCTGATCATGTCCGCCGCGCCCAGCACCACCAGCACTGCCAGGGAAAACCAGAACGATGTCGACAGGCCGAACGCGATGGTCGCCACGCCAAACACGCCGACGGCAGTAAACATCACGCGCCCGACATGCCGATCCACCGAGAACCGCGCCAGCCACAACGACATCAACAACGCACCCACCGCCGGTGCCGAGCGCAGCAGGCCCAGGCCCCAGGCGCCGGTCAGCAGGATGTCCTTGGCAAACACCGGCAGCAACGCGGTGGCACCGCCCAGCAGCACGGCGAACAGGTCCAGAGAGATGGCGCCGAGGATGTCCGGGCGGCTGCGGATAAAGCGAATCCCGGCCAGCAGCGAGTCCATGGTGGCCTTGGCTTTGTTCAAAGGGGTCTGGCGCGCGGGCAGGTTGAGGGTCAGCACGCAGGCGATCAGGTACAGCGCCACTGTCGGGCCATACACCCACACGCTGCCGAATGCGTAGAGCAAACCGCCCAAGGCCGGCGCGACGATGGTTGCCAGTTGCTGCGCCGATTGCGACGAGGCCACGGCCCGCGGGAACAGTGCGCTGGGCACGATGCTTGGCAGCAGCGCCTGGGTGGTCGGCATTTCAAACGAACGCGCAGCGCCCAGCAGGAAGGCGAGGATAAAGATCATCTCGCGCGTCACGTTGCCGGTCAGGCCGCCGATGGCCAGGGACAAGGCAATCAGCGCCTGCACGGTCTGGCAGATGGCGGCGACCTTGCGCCGCTCATAGCGATCGGCCACATGCCCGGTGTGCAGCATGAACAATACGCGTGGGATGAATTCCACCAGGCCGACCAAGCCCAGGTCCAGCACGTTGCCGGTCAGTTGGTAGAGGTTCCAGCCGATGGCCACGGTGAGCATCTGGAAGCCGCTGGCGGTGAAAATCCGAGCCAGCCAGAACGCGATGAAAGGGCGATGGTGACGCAACAGCAACGCAGGTTCACTCGTAGGCATCGGAATTCAGGTCGGGAGCAGAGGGAACGGCGAGATTAGCATCATGCTGTAACAAATAGTTGCAAGGGTTTGCTGTGCACCGGCATGAGGCAAGCTGTCACGCGGCAAAAGACCACGCCGTCCTACAGCGAAAATGGGACTACTCTTTGAGCAATGCTTGATCCAGATCAAAACCGGCCCCGGGATTGTTCTGGAGGCCGAAAGGCCCGATTCCCTACGTGGTTGGTTAAAAAAAGAAACGAATTGAAATTCGCCACACTCCATATCCGTGGGGCAGTGGGTGCAGGCTTCCAGCCAGCAGCCGGTATTACCTGACAGAGGAAGACTTATGTTCGGTTTGGAGGCGCTAGATCTCGCCCGAATTCAATTCGCATTCACTATCTCGTTCCACATCCTGTTCCCGGCGATCACCATCGGCCTGGCCAGTTACCTCGCGGTGCTGGAAGGTTTGTGGCTCAAGACCCATAACGACACCTACCGTGACCTCTACCATTTCTGGTCGAAGATCTTTGCCGTCAACTTCGGCATGGGCGTGGTCTCGGGCCTGGTCATGGCCTACCAGTTCGGCACCAACTGGAGCCGCTTCTCGGACTTCGCCGGCGCGGTAACCGGGCCATTGCTGACGTACGAGGTGCTCACGGCCTTCTTCCTGGAGGCGGGTTTCCTCGGCGTGATGCTGTTCGGCTGGAACAAGGTGGGGCGCAAGCTGCACTTCTTTGCCACGGTGATGGTGGCCGTCGGTACGTTGATTTCGACCTTCTGGATTCTTGCGTCCAACAGCTGGATGCAGACCCCGCAAGGCTTTGAAATCGTCGACGGGCGCGTGATTCCTACCGACTGGCTGGCGGTGATCTTCAACCCGTCCTTCCCGTACCGGCTGATGCACATGGCCACGGCGGCCTTTGTGGCCACGGCGTTCTTCGTCGGTTCGTCGGCGGCCTGGCACCTGCTGCGCGGCAAGGACAACCCGGCGATCCGCACCATGCTCTCGATGGCAATGTGGATGGCGCTGATCGTGGCACCTATCCAGGCGGTGATCGGTGACTTCCACGGCCTGAACACCCTCAAGCACCAGCCGGCGAAGATCGCCGCGATTGAAGGCCACTGGGAAAATATCGGCAACGAGCCGACGCCGCTGATCCTGTTCGGCCTGCCCGACATGAAGGCCGAAAAAACCAAGTACGCGGTCGAAATTCCTTACCTGGGCAGCCTGATCCTGACGCACTCCCTGGATAAACAGGTGCCGGCGCTCAAGGAGTTCCCGCCTGAAGACCGTCCCAACTCGACCATTGTGTTCTGGTCGTTCCGGGTCATGGTTGGCCTGGGCTTCCTGATGATCTTCACCGGTCTGTTCAGCCTTTGGCTGCGCCGGGGCGACAAGATGTACACCTCCAGGCCGTTCCTGTACCTGGCGCTGTGGATGGGCCCGTCCGGCCTGATCGCGATTCTTGCCGGCTGGTTCACCACCGAAATCGGCCGCCAGCCGTGGGTGGTCTACGGCCTGATGCGCACGGCGGATGCGTCCTCCGGGCATAGCCTGGCGCAGATGACGATCACCCTGGTGCTGTTCGTGGTGGTGTACTTCGCGCTGTTCGGCGCAGGGCTGGGCTACATGATGCGCCTGGTGCGCAAAGGGCCGCAGACCCACGAAGGCAGCGAGCCAACCCATGGTGGCCCTGGCCAGAAACGCACGCCGGCCCGTCCGTTGTCCGCCGCCGATGATGGCAGCGATGACGACCACGCCCACATTCAGCACAAGGGGAATTGAGATGGGTATTGATCTTCCGCTGATCTGGGCCGTGATCATCATCTTCGGCATCATGATGTACGTGGTCATGGACGGCTTCGACCTGGGTATCGGCATTCTCTTTCCGTTCATCCCAGGCAAAGTCGACCGTGACGTGATGATGAACACGGTCGCCCCGGTATGGGACGGCAACGAAACCTGGCTGGTACTGGGCGGCGCGGCGTTGTTCGGCGCGTTCCCGCTGGCCTACTCGGTGGTGTTGTCGGCGTTGTACCTGCCACTGATCCTGATGCTGATCGGGCTGATCTTCCGTGGCGTGGCCTTCGAATTCCGTTTCAAGGCCAAGGACGACAAGCGCCACTTGTGGGACAAGGCGTTTATCGGCGGTTCCATTGCGGCGACCTTCTTCCAGGGCGTGGCATTGGGAGCATTCATTGATGGCATTCCGGTGGTCGACCGCCAGTTTGCCGGGGGCTCGCTGGATTGGCTCACGCCGTTCACGATGTTCTGCGGCGTTGCACTGGTCATCGCGTATGCCTTGCTTGGCTGCACCTGGCTGATCATGAAGACCGAAGGCAAGTTGCAGGAGCAGATGCACAACCTGGCGCGGCCATTGGCGTTCGTGGTGTTGGCGGTAATCGGCGTTGTCAGCCTGTGGACGCCTCTGGCGCACCCGGAAATCGCCTCGCGCTGGTTCACCCTGCCGAACCTGTTCTGGTTCCTGCCGGTGCCGATTCTGGTACTGGTGACCATGTACGGCTTGATCCGCGCGGTGGCGCGAAATGCGCACTACACGCCGTTCCTGTTGACGCTGGTGCTGATCTTCCTCGGCTACAGCGGCTTGGGGATCAGCCTGTGGCCGAACATCATTCCGCCGTCGGTCTCCATCTGGGACGCCGCTGCACCGCCGCAAAGCCAAGGCTTCATGCTGGTGGGCACGTTGTTCATCATCCCGTTCATCCTGGGCTACACCTTCTGGAGCTACTACGTGTTCCGCGGCAAGGTCACCCACGAAGACGGCTATCACTAGGAGGGTCGTTTCATGTCCGGCAAACCTTCGTTGCACGAGATCGAACAGGCCGAGAAACAGCCGTTGTGGCGGCGCCTGGGGTGGCTGGCGATGATCTGGACCGGCAGCGTGCTGGCCCTGTTTGTCGTGGCCAGCCTGATGCGCATGTTCATGAGCGCGGCCGGCCTGACCACCCACTGACATCCCAATCCGGGCCTCGCGGCCCGGCTTTTCAGCCCTGCCACTCGCAAGAGCGGCAGGGTTTTTTTTATTTGCGCGCTTTGAGAATCACAAACTTCGGCGTGGCCGCGACTTGCTCGACGCCACGGAACAGCTTCGCCAATTTGCTGTGATAGCCCAAATGGCGGTTGCCGACGATATACAGCGCGCCACCAACGACCAGGGCGTCACGCGCCTGCTGGAACATGCGCCAGGCAAGGAAGTCACCGACCACCTGCTGTTGGTGGAAGGGCGGATTGCACAGCACCACGTCCAGCGACTGCGGCGCCTGGCCTGCCAGGCCGTCGTCGGCGCGCAGGGCGACCTCGCGAGCGCCCAGGGCGGCCTGCCAGTTCTCGGCCGCCGATTGCACGGCCATGTAGGACTCATCCACCAGCGTGTAGTGCGCGTCTGGGTTTTGCAGGGCGCTGGCGATCGCCAGTACACCGTTGCCGCAACCCAGGTCGGCCACGCGGGCGCTGCCGAGGTTGTTCGGCAGGTGCGGGAGGAAAGCGCGGGTGCCGATGTCCAGGCCTTCGCGGCAGAACACGTTGGCGTGATTGAGCAATTCGATGGCCGGTGCGTCCAGGGTGTAGCGGGTAGGGTAGGGCGACACGGCGGTTGGGCGAGCTTCTGCGGTGGCGATCAGCAGCCGGGCTTTTTTGACCGCAAGCGAGGCGTGCATCGGCCCGATGTAGCGCTCCAGCAGTTCACCGGCGGCCCGTGGCAGATGCTTGATCATCGCCCCGGCGATCACTTCGGCGCCTGGCGCCAGCTGGCCTTGCAGGCGAATCAACTGTTCTTCGAGCAAGGCCAGGGTTTTCGGCACGCGGATCAGCACGCGGTCGAAAGGCCCGGTGGCTACTTGCGAGGCCGGTACAAACGCTACGGCGTCAAACGCCTTGGCGTTGCGCACCAGGTTTTTCTCAAGGCCAAGGGCTGCCAGAAACGAATCGCCACTGGAGGTCACCTGCACCTGGCCTTCGAGGCTGGCCGCCAGGGCACCGAAGCTGTCATTGAGCACCAGCACGCGGGTTGCCGAACTCAGCGACTGTTCGGCCAGGTAGTTGAGCAAGTACTCATCGGCGGCATCAAAGGCCTGCAGCGGGTCATTGTGTTGCTCTGGCTGGCGAATCAGATCGAGCTGGGCGAAGGGGCTGTCAAGCAGGGGCATGGCGGGGGAGGCTCTGGTCATCGATGGGCGTTCGACGGGCGTGGTACCCGGCGTAACCGTCTGAGTGTACGGCGAGGCGGCATTAAAGGCGCAGCTTCAACACTCAGAATTGGCCGTAAATGTTACGTTTTTTTCAGGGGGATTACATGCGGTGTTTCCAGGTTGGCTAAAACCACCCCGCTTTTGAGGCGCGCAGTACAGCTGCGATCTTGTTGGTAACGCCCAGTTTTTTCAGGCAACTGCTGATATGAAAGCCCACCGTACGCTCCGACAGGCACAGAATCGTGGCGATTTCCGAGGCGGTCTTGCCGATGGCTGACCATCTGAGAATTTCTATTTCCCGTGGGGTCAGTTTGCAAGGCGGCGTGATACTCGGTGTGTCGGCATATGTTTGCGCTACAACGGCGTGCATGGCGTGACACAGCCACAGTACCTGGCCTGCTTTCTCGTACAGCTCTTCAGGGCTGACGTTGCCGACACTTCGGGCCAGGGTCAGCATGCTGAACACACCCTGGAAGTCATGCACGGCTTGAGTCCATCCCAGATGCACGCCAAACGATTGGGCCAGCGTCCATAGATGCGGCGCGGTGCTGAACGTTTTTTCATCCCAGACCAGCGGCATTACGCTGCGTTTGCAGTGGGCGACTACGGGATCCACATCAAAAAAATGCGCTTGGTTATAAAGTGTATTCCATTCATTTGGATAGTTGTTTAATCGAATAGGTTTTGTTTGGTTAGCAGGTTGTTGGGAACTCATCGTAAATGAGCAATATTCAAAACCGAGCTGGAAAGTTTGATTGACGATCATCTCGTAAACAGTGGTGATCTTATTCTCGCCTTCCAGTTTTGGGAGTCTCGTGTTGCGCCAGTTAACCATAGGGTGAATCTCCATGGGGTAGGTGTGAGTTGGGTACGTCCTGGCTCCCAATGCGCCACGAACAGGAGTGTAGGATAAAGACTACATATTGAGATGAAAAAGATGTCAGTAAGATCGGCTATTTAAACTGCTTGAACTTGTACAACAACTGGGCTTTTGTGAAGGTTAGTTGCTGGATGAAGAAAACTTATTGATTTTAATAGGTTGCGGAAACGGCCGATTCAGGGCTGTTTTTATGAACGCCATCATCTAATGGCCTATTGGATGAGGGGCGATAGCTAAATAGTTAGTGTGAGCACGAAATTCCCGACGAAGGTGCAATTGCCTCGAAAACATCAGCGTTTCACTGGCGTTACATTTGCGAATGCCCGAGCAATGAAAATGCCAGTACAAACCACCGGTGTTTCCCAGCGACGCTTTGAGGGACACTAGGGCACCTGTTCAACGGAGCCCCCCATGACGGCCAGTGCTGAGAAATTTACCCGCCAGACCTTGCTCGACGTGCAATCGCTGACCCCCAGCCTGTTTACCTTGCGTACCACTCGCGACCCGGGTTTTCGGTTTACCGCCGGCCAGTTCGTGCGCCTGGGGGTGAACACGGCGGATGGCAGCACCGTGTGGCGCGCTTATTCAATCGTGTCATCACCGTTCGACGAGCACCTCGACTTCTTCTCCATCGTCGTTCCGGGTGGCGAGTTCACCAGTCAATTGAGCCGCCTGCGAGTGGGCGACACCTTGATGGTCGAGCGCCAGGCCACGGGCTTTCTGACGCTGAACCGATTTGTGGACGGGCGAGATTTGTGGCTGCTGGGCACTGGCACAGGCGTGGCGCCGTTCCTGTCGATCCTGCAGGACTTCGAGGTGTGGGAGAAATTCGAGCGCATTGTCCTGGTGTACAGCGCCCGCGAGGCCAAGGAGCTTGCGTATCAGGAACTGATCCACGCGCTGGGCGAGCGTGAGTACCTGGCCGAGTATGCGCACAAGCTGGTCTACATCCCCACCGTCACCCGCGAGCAACACCCTGGCGCCTTGAACGGTCGCATCACCACCTTGATCGAGAATGGCGAACTGGAGCGCGCGGCCGGCGTCGAGTTGACCCCCGAACACTCCCGCGTGCTGATTTGCGGCAACCCGCAGATGGTCGACGACACGCGCCAATTGCTCAAGCAACGCGACATGCAACTGAGCCTGAGCCGGCGCCCGGGCCAGGTGGCAGTGGAGAATTACTGGTAATACGGCGCATAAAAAAGGCGCCTGCAACAGGCGCCTTTTTTGCCAAACCCGTGCCGGTTAAAGCGGCTTGTCGTTCTGTGCCTTGAGCAGATCGCGGATCTCGCCCAGCAACACCTCTTCCTTGGTCGGCGTCGGCGGCAGGCTCGGGGCCACAGCCTCTTCACGCTTGAGACGGTTGATCGCCTTTACGCCCATGAAGATTGCAAACGCGACAATCAGGAAGTCGACCACGCTCTGGATAAACTTGCCGTAGGCCAACACCACCGCAGGGACGTTGCCCTGAGCGGCCTTGAGTGTGATTGCCAAATCGCCGAAGTCCACACCACCGATCAACAGACCGAGAGGCGGCATCACGACGTCGCCTACAAACGAGGAAACAATTTTGCCGAAGGCGGCGCCGATGATGATACCGACGGCCATATCGACCACATTGCCTTTGACCGCGAAGGCCTTGAACTCACTGATCACGCCCATAGGTTATTCCTTGTTACAGATGAGAAGGGTGGAGGTCAGTGTAAGTCAGTCGTAGAGGGCTTGCGCGACACAACCGTTAACACTGTCAGTTTTTATCGACACATTAAAACGCAAATAGTTTGCAAAGTGCCACCAATCGCGCGCGAAATACTCGCTATTTCAGTGGCTTACCATCGTATTTTCTTAATCGTCCCGGTGGGGTTTTTCTATTTATCTTCTGCGTCGCGGGTCACTAGCCTCTGGCAAGCACAACTGAATGTGCACTAGAAAAACCAGAGGAAACCTCGATGAAGAATCCAATCAAGCGCCGCCCGGTTATCGCGCGACACGCGCTGATACTGGCGAGCGCCAGCCTGCTTTCACTCTCCGTACACGCTGCCAACCTGACCCGCGATAACGGCGCGGCGGTGGGCGACAACCAGAACTCGCAAACGGCCGGCGCCAATGGCCCGGTGCTGTTGCAAGACGTGCAACTGATTCAAAAACTGCAACGCTTTGACCGTGAGCGCATTCCCGAGCGCGTGGTGCATGCCCGTGGCACCGGCGCCCACGGCACCTTCACCGTCACTGACGACCTCAGCGACCTGACCAAGGCCAAAGTGTTCGCGGCAGGCGAGGCCACGCCAGTGTTCGTGCGCTTCTCGGCCGTGGTGCACGGCAACCACTCCCCGGAAACCCTGCGCGACCCGCGCGGCTTCGCCACCAAGTTCTATACGGCCGAAGGTAACTGGGACCTGGTCGGCAATAACTTCCCGACGTTCTTTATCCGCGACGCTATCAAGTTCCCGGACATGGTTCATGCGTTCAAACCCGACCCACGCACTAACCTGGATGACGATTCCCGCCGTTTCGACTTCTTCTCTCATGTTCCAGAGTCCACTCGTACACTCACCGAGTTGTACTCCGACTCCGGCACCCCGGCCAGTTATCGGGAAATGGACGGCAACGGCGTACATGCCTACAAGTTGATTAATGCCAAAGGCGAAGTGCACTACGTCAAGTTCCACTGGAAGAGCCTGCAAGGCATCAACAACCTCGATCCCAAGCAAGTCACCGAAGTGCAAGGGCGTGACTACAGCCACATGACCCATGACTTGGTTACCCACATCAACAAGGGTGACTTCCCCAAGTGGGACCTGTATGTGCAAGTGCTCAAGCCTGAGGACTTGGCCAAGTTCGACTTCGACCCGCTGGACGCCACTAAAATCTGGCCGAACGTACCGGAACGCAAAGTCGGGCAGATGGTGCTGAACCGTAACCCGGCGAATGTCTTCCAGGAAACCGAACAAGTGGCCATGGCGCCGGCCAACCTGGTGCCGGGTATCGAGCCTTCTGAAGACCGCCTGCTGCAAGGCCGGGTGTTCTCCTACGCCGACACGCAGATGTACCGCCTGGGGCCGAACGCCCTGCAACTGCCGATCAACGCCCCACGGGTAACCGTTAACAACGGTAACCAGGACGGCGCGATGAATGCAGGCAAAACCACTACCGGCGTGAACTACCAGCCAAGCCGCCTGCTGCCGCGCGAAGAGCCGCAAGCCGCGCGCTACAGCCAGTCGGCGCTGTCGGGCAGCACCCAGCAGGCGAAGATCCAGCGTGAGCAGAACTTCAAGCAGGCCGGTGACTTGTACCGCTCGTACAACAAGAAAGAGCGTCAGGACTTGATCGACAACTTTGGCGGCTCGCTGGCCACCACCGATGACGAGAGCAAGCACATCATCCTGTCGTTCCTCTATAAGGCCGACCCGGAGTACGGCACCGGCGTGACCAAGGTCGCCAAGGGTGATTTGGCTCGCGTGAAAGCGCTGGCAGAAAAACTCACTGACTGACGTTGGTTCCGGTCGGCGCCCTTGTACGGGCGTCGACCCCCTGGCAGGAGAACACCCCCATGCGTATTTCGATTGGTTTACTGATGGCGATGCTGGCCTTTGTCGCCCATGCCGAGTCGCCTGACCCGCTCGCGCTCAAGGCGCAGTTGCAGGACTACTATTTCGACGCCGCCCGCCGTGGCGATATCGACATGCTCAACACCTTCATCGAGTCTGGCTACAGCCTCAACACCCAGGACGACAAGGGCTACACCGCGCTGATCCTCGCCGCCTATCACGGCCAGGGCCCGTTCGTGGAGCGCCTGCTCAGCGCCGGCGCCGACGCCTGCGTGCAAGACAAACGCGGCAATACCGCCCTGATGGGCGCCATCTTCAAAGGCGAGCTGAAAATCGCCCAGCGCCTGCTGGCCACCGACTGCAACCCCGACCAACGCAACGGCGCCGGGCAGACCGCGGCCATGTACGCCGGGTTGTTCAAGCGCGTCGAACTGCTCGATGAACTCAAGGCCAAAGGCGCCGACCTCAACGCTGAAGACCCGATCGGCAACAGCGCTTCACGATTGGCCAGTGGTGAAATCCGGACCCCGGCGCCGCGCTGAGCTATCATCGCGGTTTTTCGGTTGGAGGTTCTCAAATGGCAAAGGCCAAGCGCATGTACGGCTGCACGGAGTGCGGCGCGACCTTTCCCAAGTGGGCCGGCCAATGCACCGAGTGCGGCGCGTGGAACACCCTGACGGAAACCATGATCGAAAGCGGCGGCGCCGCAGCGCCCACCGGTCGTGCCGGCTGGACCGGGCAACAGGCGCAGATCAAGACCCTGGCCGAAGTCAGCGTCGAAGAAATTCCGCGTTTCTCCACCGCGTCCGGTGAGCTCGACCGCGTGCTTGGCGGCGGCCTGGTGGACGGCTCGGTGGTGCTGATCGGCGGCGACCCGGGCATCGGCAAATCGACCATCCTGCTGCAAACCCTGTGCAGCATCGCCAGCCGCATGCCGGCGCTGTACGTCACCGGCGAAGAATCCCAGCAGCAAGTGGCGATGCGCGCCCGCCGCCTGGGCTTGCCCCAGGACCAACTGCGGGTGATGACCGAAACCTGCATCGAAAGCATCATCGCCACGGCGCGCATCGAAAAGCCCAAGGTCATGGTGATCGACTCGATCCAGACGATTTTTACCGAACAGCTGCAATCGGCGCCGGGCGGCGTGTCCCAGGTGCGCGAGAGCGCGGCGCTGCTGGTGCGTTATGCCAAGCAGAGCGGCACGGCGATCTTCCTGGTCGGCCATGTGACCAAAGAAGGTGCGCTGGCCGGTCCGCGGGTACTCGAACACATGGTCGACACCGTGCTGTATTTCGAGGGTGAATCCGATGGCCGTTTGCGGTTGCTGCGGGCGGTGAAGAACCGCTTCGGCGCGGTGAACGAACTGGGCGTGTTTGCCATGACCGACCGGGGGTTGAAAGAAGTCTCCAACCCGTCAGCCATTTTTCTCACCCGCGCCCAGGAAGAAGTGCCGGGAAGTGTGGTGATGGCAACGTGGGAAGGCACCCGCCCGATGCTGGTGGAAGTGCAGGCGCTGGTGGATGACAGCCACTTGGCCAACCCGCGCCGCGTGACCCTCGGCCTGGACCAGAATCGTCTGGCGATGCTGCTGGCGGTGCTGCATCGTCACGGCGGCATTCCCACCCACGACCAGGACGTATTCCTCAACGTGGTCGGTGGGGTCAAGGTGCTGGAAACCGCCTCCGACCTGGCGTTGATGGCGGCGGTGATGTCCAGCTTGCGCAATAAACCGTTGCCGCATGATTTGCTGGTGTTTGGTGAGGTCGGCCTGTCGGGCGAGGTACGCCCGGTGCCGAGCGGCCAGGAGCGTTTGAAGGAGGCGGCCAAGCACGGTTTTAAGCGCGCGATTGTGCCCAAGGGCAACGCGCCCAAGGAAATGCCGGCAGGGTTGAAGGTGATCGGTGTAACCGCCTGGAGCAGGCGCTGGATGCACTGTTCGAATAATTCATGGATCAGTCAGGGATGAGTGCAATGCACAACTCGAACTGCTGGGCAGCCGCTGCCCTGTTCATGGCCTTGGTAGGGTTGCCGATGGGCGCTTTGGCCGAGCCGGCCAAGCTGCCGGTCGGTTACCGATCGGCCCAGACGTTGGCAACGCAAGACGCCAGCGTATTGCAGGTACTGGAAGACCAGCGCATCAGCGCCCAGTTGCACAAAGACAGCTGGGGCAATGGCCTGGATGAGGAGTCGTTTGACGAGCCCGGTGATCTGGTTGAACACCCGCTGCTCAACGCCCGACTGCGCTTGCTGTCGGCGTCCGGAGAAGTGCTGGCAAGCGAAGAACTCGGCTACCCCTTGGCCCAGGTGGAGAGGGCCCCCATCAAAGGGCTGCCGGAACCTGTGTATTTTTTGACCATCGATCAAACCGCGCCGATGGGCAGCTACAGCGGCCCCGCGACGCACCTGCTGCTGCCGAGCCGGCAGCAACTCACGCCGCTGAATTACAAGGGCGCCGACGCTAAGGTCGAGCCGCTGACCCTGGCCCAGACCGGCAAAGCCGCCTGGCAGATCGCCACGCCAGCCGCCGGCGGTACGGATGAGTTACTGCAGGTCTCGTCCTTTATGGACGGTGACGGCGACGATGATTTCGCAACCCGCTACACGACCTATCGTTTTATCGATGGGCAATGGCAGGCCGTGTCGGGTCAGAAGGCGGGTTATTGGGACACGGAAAGCGACTTCCCCCGAGTGCAGCGTTTCCCTGACTGTCGCTTTTGCGTGAGAGAGTCACTACCAAAAGATCATTTTCAACGCCAAGGCAATCACGACTACGTTGAAAGCGCTTTCCATCCACTTATCGCCTTTGTGTAGAGCAAACTTGGCGCCCGCATTGGCGCCAAATAGCGTGCCTATGATCAGGCAACACCCGTACTGCCAATTAATGATTCCGCTGATACCGAATATTATTAACGAGCCGACTGAGAGGATGAGGCCTCCCACCTTACGCGTGCCAATTGACTCACTGATCGTTTTTTTAAAAAATATAATATACAAATAAGTTGATAGCTTGGCCTGCCCGCCGAACAGGCCGCCAATCATGCCGACGGGAATAAAGAGGATATAGCCGCAAAAGCGTCTGAGCGAAGAGGGGGCCGTCTTCGGCGAGTGGGGCTTCCTGATGAGTGAAAGCCCCACCAGTAGCAGTGTCAGGCCGCCAATGATTTTATGCAGCAGCGCCGGATCTATTTGCACGAGTAGACTTGCACCGACCAAGGCGCCAGCCAACCCAAGTGCGGCGGCGGGGGCCGCTAACCTGTAATCCACTTTTCCATTGTTATGAAAGTGTCTTAATCCGGCAAACATCGTCCCTACCGAAGCCAGGCGGGCTGTCGCTATCGACGCCTGTGGGGATATTCCGAGCCAGATCATCACCGGCACTGTTAGAAATACACTGCCGCCGGTGTTGGTGCCGATAAAACCCGTCATAATACCCAGTACGACCAACCCTGCGCCTATCAGCCACTCATGCTCAATCATATTGAAAGACCTGCATCCCTGATGACGTGCATTAATTGTTATTCGTTCAAATAGAGGGGGTCTACCCAATGGTAGCAATTGCGGTCCCTGCTATTAGCGGTTAGATGCAGTTTTGCGGTGTGCACAAAGCTATATTCACCAATGATCGGACGACGGCGATCAAAGGTGTCGCCCATCGCTTTTGAAACAAGACTACTGAGTTTTAATACTTTTTGGCTTCTGCCGCTGCACAATATTGAATTGAAATGAAGATTTGTAATCAGTAGACATGTCTCAGTGATACCGCAGCGTTCGCCGATGCCATTCACGGTGCACGACACAAAGGTAGCGCCTGCTTCGATGGATGCCAGTGTATTGGCCATTGCCAAACCTCTGTCATCATGGAAATGCACTTCTAAGTCAACGTTGGGTAATGCCTGTTTAATCAGCTGAACTGTGGATCGAACCTTGAAAGGCTCACAGATGGGTTTTCAAATCTCTAACAATGCGCCCAGCTCACGCTCCAGTTCTTCCTGATCGCCGAGGTTCAGTTCGATCAGCCGGCGTAAATGGCTGATCGAGTCCAGGTCGATGTGCTCGCACACAAACCCCAATTGCCCGTGATCGTCATGGGCCAGCTTCACCTGCATCTTTATATGCGCCTGCGGGTCAAGGCGGATGTCCACGTCGAACGACTCCGTGCGATTGCCCTGCCAGTCATCCGGGCGTTGCACCAGCAAACCTTTGAGCGACACGTCCACCAATTGCACCGGCCAATTCCAGCCGTTCTGCGCAATGGTGGTTCGTGCATCGAAGGCGATACGCCGAAAATGGCGTCGATCGGACGACTGTTCGTTCATGCTCAAATCCTCTGTGGATAGAAGGATTGTAGCCCTGCGCCATCATCTAGCTTTTATTTGTGCTTTTTTTGCCCGTGCAAGGCTCTAGACCAATGTAGGGGGGTGGTCTTTAAAGCCAACAGCGCTAAACTCGGATTCGCTGTCCTTTCTGTCCACCCTGGCTGGAATATAAAAATGAAAAATAATAATAGCCTGCTACGCCACCTACCCTGGCTGGTGCTGGCAATCGTAGGAGCGTGCGCCCTTGGCGTAGTGGCCTTGCGCCGCGGCGAGGCGATCAACGCCTTGTGGATTGTGGTCGCTGCTGTGGCCATCTACCTGGTTGCGTACCGTTACTACAGCCTGTTCATCGCTAACAACGTGATGCAACTCGATCCACGGCGGGCCACCCCCGCAGTGCTCAACAATGACGGTCTGGACTATGTGCCGACCAACAAACACATTCTTTTCGGTCACCACTTTGCGGCGATTGCCGGTGCAGGCCCGCTGGTCGGCCCGGTACTGGCGGCGCAAATGGGCTACCTGCCCGGCACCCTGTGGCTGATTGCCGGCGTGGTGCTGGCCGGTGCAGTGCAAGACTTCATGGTCCTGTTCCTGTCCACCCGTCGCAATGGCCGTTCCCTTGGCGACATGGTTCGCGAAGAGATGGGCCGCATCCCGGGGACCATCGCGCTGTTTGGCTGCTTCCTGATCATGATCATCATCCTCGCGGTGCTGGCGCTGATCGTGGTCAAGGCCCTGGCCGAGAGCCCATGGGGCATCTTCACCGTAATGGCGACCATCCCGATTGCGATGTTCATGGGCGTGTACATGCGCTACATCCGCCCGGGCCGCATTGGTGAAATCTCGGTGATCGGCGTGCTGTTGCTGCTCGGTTCGATCTGGCTGGGCGGGCAGATTGCCGCTGACCCGGTATGGGCCAAGGCGTTCTCCTTCACCGGGATCCAAATCACCTGGATGCTGATCGGCTACGGCTTCGTTGCCGCAGTACTGCCGGTGTGGCTGATCCTGGCGCCGCGTGACTACCTCTCCACCTTCCTCAAAATCGGCACCATCATTGCCCTGGCGATCGGCATTCTGGTCACCATGCCAGAGCTGAAAATGCCGGCGCTGACCCAGTTCATCGACGGCACCGGTCCGGTGTGGAAGGGCGGCCTGTTCCCGTTCCTGTTCATCACCATCGCCTGTGGCGCGGTTTCGGGGTTCCACGCGCTGATTTCCTCGGGCACCACGCCCAAGCTGCTGGATAACGAAGTCAACGCCCGGTACATCGGTTACGGCGCGATGCTGATGGAATCGTTCGTGGCCATCATGGCAATGGTTGCCGCGTCGGTGATCGAGCCTGGCGTGTACTTCGCCATGAACAGCCCGGCCGCCGTGGTCGGCGGTGATGTGATGGCCGTGGCACAAACCGTCAGCAGCTGGGGTTTTGCGATTACGCCGGAAGCGCTGCAAGCAGTGGCCCATGACATTGGCGAAACCACCATCCTGGCACGTGCCGGCGGTGCGCCGACCCTCGCGGTAGGTATCGCGCAGATCCTGCACAGTGTGTTGCCGGGTGAAAACACCATGGCGTTCTGGTACCACTTTGCGATCCTGTTCGAAGCGCTGTTCATCCTGACGGCAGTTGACGCCGGTACCCGTGCCGGTCGCTTCATGCTTCAGGACTTGCTCGGCTCCTTCGTGCCGTCGCTCAAGCGCACCGAATCCTGGACCGCCAACCTCATTGCAACCGCAGGTTGCGTGGCAATGTGGGGTTACCTGCTGTACCAAGGCGTGATCGACCCACTGGGCGGCATCAACACCTTGTGGCCGCTGTTCGGTATCTCCAACCAGATGCTGGCCGGGATCGCGCTGATGCTCGCCACGGTTGTGCTGATCAAAATGAAACGCCAGCGCTACATCTGGGTGACCATGCTGCCGGCGGTCTGGCTGCTGATCTGCACCACCACGGCGGGCTTCATCAAGTTGTTCGACGCGAACCCTGCGATTGGCTTCCTGTCGCTGGCCAAGAAGTACAGCGATGCCCTGGCTGGTGGCCAGATCCTGGCGCCGGCCAAGAACATCGACCAGATGCAACACGTGATCTGGAACGCCTACACCAACGCAACGCTCACGGCGCTGTTCCTGTTCGTGGTGTTCAGCATCCTGTTCTATGCGCTCAAGGTCGGCGTCGCCGCCTGGGGCAACAAAGAACGTACGGATAAAGAAGCCCCGTTCCAGGCGGTTCCGGACGCGTAATCGAGGATTGCAACCATGTTCAATGACATCAGTCGCCTCGGTAAATACCTCGGTCAGGCCGCGCGCCTGATGGTCGGCATGCCCGACTACGACACCTACGTCGAGCATATGCAAACCAAACACCCGGACAAACCGGTGATGGACTACAAGGCGTTCTTCCGGGAGCGCCAGGAAGCCCGTTACGGTGGCAAGGGTGGGCCCAAGTGCTGCTAGCCCGGTTCTCGGGTTTGCAGTGATCCTCTGTGGGAGCGGGCTTGCTCGCGAAGGCGGTCTGTCAGTTGATGCTGACTTCGACTGATACACCGCCTTCGCGAGCAAGCCCGCTCCCACATTTGTTTTGTGTTCCTTCAGTTATTAGGAGAACTGTCTTTGTCCTCTCCCATCCCCGTCACCATCCTCAGCGGCTTTCTCGGCGCCGGCAAAACCACCTTGCTGCGCCACCTGCTCAAGGCCGAGCACGGCTTGAAAATCGCCGTGATCGAAAACGAATTCAGTGACGCCGGTATCGACACCCAGCTGCTGGGCGCAGAACCGGTGCAGGTCATGACCCTGTCCAACGGGTGCGTGTGCTGCACCATCCACACCGACCTGACCAAAGCCCTGTACCTGCTGCTCGAGCGCCTGGACAGCGGCGAGATTGCCTTCGACCGCCTGGTGATCGAGTGCACCGGCCTGGCCGACCCGGCACCGGTGGCCCAGACCTTTTTCATCGACGAAGAACTGCGCGAGCGCTACCTCCTCGACGGCATCATCACCTTGGTGGACGCGGCCCACGCCGAACACCACCTGACCCAGACGATCGCCCAGGCCCAGATCGGTTTTGCCGACCGCCTGCTGGTGAGCAAGCGCGACCTGGTGGACGCAGCGACCTTCGACGCCCTCAGCCAGCGCCTGACCCGCATCAACCGGCGCGCGCTGATCCGTGTGGTCGACCACGGCGCCATCGACCTGGCGGAATTGCTCGATGTGCGCGGCTTCAACCTCAACGCCGGCATGAGCCTGCGCCCGGTCAGCGCGGCGCCGGCCATCGACCGCATTTCCAGCCTGGTGCTGCGCACCGACCAGCCGCTGGATATCGACCGCCTCAGCGAGTTCATGAACGAGCTGCTGGAAGACCACGGCAAGCAACTGCTGCGCTACAAGGGCGTACTGAACATTGACGGCGAAGACCGGCGCATGGTGTTCCAGGGCGTGCTCAAGCTTTACGGGTTCGATTGGGACACCGAATGGGCCGAGGGCGAGGCGCGCGAAAGTGTGATTGTGTTTATTGCTGATGAGTTACCGGAAGACAAAATCCGCGACGGCTTTGCCAAGGTCTACCAATCCTGACTTGAAACACGGTCCACTGTGGGCGCTGGCTTGCCTGCGATTGCGGTGGGTCAGGCAATGATGTGCCCGTTGACAGGCCGCTATCGCAGGCAAGCCAGCTCCCACAGGTGATTGCATTTCAAGTTGAAATTTGGCCATAAAAAAGCCCGGCGCTAAGGCCGGGCTTTTTATTCAAGCTATTGCAATCAAGCGCCGTACACCGGCAGCTTTTTGCAGATGGCCTTGACCTTCTCACGCACCGCGTCGATCACGGCTTCGTTGTTCAGGTCAGCCAGGATGTCGCAGATCCAGCCAGCCAGTTCTTTGCACTCTGCTTCCTTGAAGCCGCGCGTGGTCACAGCCGGGGTGCCGAAGCGCAGGCCGGAGGTGACGAACGGCGAACGTGGGTCGTTCGGCACGGAGTTTTTGTTCACGGTGATGAAGGCTTTGCCCAGGGCAGCGTCAGCATCTTTACCGGAAATGTCCTGCTTGATCAGCGACAGCAGGAACAGGTGGTTTTCAGTACCGCCGGACACCACGTCGTAGCCGCGTTCGATGAACACGCCGGCCATGGCCTTGGCGTTCTTGACCACTTGTTGCTGGTAAGTCTTGAACTCAGGCTGCAAGGCTTCTTTGAAGCAGATCGCTTTGGCGGCGATGACGTGCTCCAGCGGGCCACCTTGGGCGCCTGGGAATACGGCGGAGTTCAGCTTCTTCTCGATCTCGGCGTTGGCGCGCGCCAGGATCAGGCCGCCACGTGGGCCGCGCAGGGTTTTGTGCGTAGTGGTGGTGACCACGTCAGCGTAAGGCACCGGGTTCGGGTAGACGCCAGCGGCGACCAGACCGGCTACGTGAGCCATGTCAACGAACAGGTAGGCGCCGACTTTGTCAGCGATGGCGCGGAAACGTGGGAAGTCCAGAATCTGCGAGTAGGCAGAGAAACCGGCCACGATCATTTTAGGCTTGTGTTCAACCGCCAGACGCTCGACTTCGTCGTAGTCGATCAGGCCGTTGGCATCGATACCGTACTGAACGGCGTTGTACAGCTTGCCGGAGGAGGAAACGCTGGCGCCGTGGGTCAGGTGACCGCCGTGAGCCAGGCTCATGCCCAGGATGGTGTCGCCGCCTTGCAGCAGGGCCAGGTACACGGCGCTGTTGGCTTGGGAGCCGGCGTGCGGCTGGACGTTGGCGTAATCGGCGCCGAACAGTTCCTTGGCACGGTCAATGGCCAACTGCTCAACCACGTCGACGTACTCGCAACCACCGTAGTAGCGCTTGCCTGGGTAGCCTTCGGCGTACTTGTTGGTCAGAACCGAACCTTGAGCCTCCATGACCGCTGGGCTGGTGTAGTTTTCCGAAGCGATCAGCTCAATGTGCTCTTCCTGGCGCACGGCTTCTTGCTCCATGGCGGCAAAGAGATCGGCGTCGTACTTGGCAATAGTCAAATCACGGCTGAACATGGCGGTCCTCAAGGATCGGGGGCAGAAAAGGAGGGCATTCTAACCCAATGGGTTTTAGATGGCATATGAAAGGACATCATGTCGCGGACAAGTGGGGCTCATCTGGGGATAAGCGGTGACTGTGCTGGCCCTATCGGGGGCAAGCCCCCTCCCACACTTGAATGGGTTCACGGATCAAAATGTGGGAGCGGGCTTGCCCGCGATGAGGCCATCAGCCGCACCGCAAGATCTCAGTCGAACATGAACAGCGCGTCGTTACTGAACTGCGCCTCAAACCGATTCGCCGGCATCGGCCGCCCAAACAGATACCCCTGCACTTCATCGCAGCCATGCTCGCGCAGGAAGTCCAGCTGCTCATGGGTTTCCACACCCTCGGCGATTACCGCCAGGTTCAGGCTGTGGGCCATGGCGATAATGGCGCGGGCGATTTGCGCGTCTTGCTCGCCGGAGGGCAGGCCATCGACAAAAGTGCGGTCGATCTTCAACACGTCGATGGGGAATTGCTTGAGGTAGTTGAGCGACGAATAACCCGTGCCAAAGTCGTCGACCGCGATGCTCAGCCCGAGGTTTTTCAGGCTGGCGAGGATCTGCATCGCTTCGTTGACTTCGCGCATCAGGATACTTTCGGTCAGCTCCAGCTCCAGGCACGCCGGCGGCAGGCCGGTGTCCCTGAGAATGGCGGCGATGCGCTCGCCCAGTTGGCCATCGGAGAACTGCCGCGCCGAGATGTTCACCGAGACTTTCGGCACCCGCACCTTGTTCTGGTGCCAGGTCTTGAGCTGGCGACAGGCCTCGCTGAGCACCCAGTCGCCCACGTCCACCACCAGTCCCAACTCTTCCAGCACCGGAATGAAATCACCTGGCGGCACCAGCCCGCGACGTGGGTGGCGCCAGCGCAGCAGGGCTTCGGCGCCGGTCAAGCGTTTGCCATCGCCACTGAACTGCGGCTGGTAATACAGCACGAATTCGTTCTGATCCAGCGCGTGGCGCAGGTCGCTTTCCAGCTCCAGACGCTCCAGGGCGCTGGCGTTCATGTCCGCCTGATAGAACTGGAAGTTGTTTTTGCCGCGTTCCTTGGCGTGGTACATCGCGGTGTCGGCGTTCTTCATCAGCTGGCTCAGTTCGTTGCCGTCCTGCGGGCTCAAGGCGATACCGATACTGGCGGTCACAAAGAACTCGCGGCCTTCGAGCACAAACGGCCTCACCAGGCTGGCCAGGATCTGCTCGGCCACGTGAATCGCGCGGTTCAGCGCCATGTCGCGGCTCACCCGTGGTTGCAAGAGCAAGGTGAACTCGTCGCCGCCCATGCGCGCCACGGTGTCGTCTTCAGCCACGCAGCCCAGCAGGCGCGTGGCCATTTCCTTGAGCATGCGGTCGCCGGCGGCGTGGCCCAGGGAGTCGTTGATCGGCTTGAAACGGTCGAGGTCGAGGAACATCAACACCACCCACGACTTCTGCCGTTCCGCTGCCTGCAGGGCCGTGTGCAGGCGGTCCTGGAACAGCGTGCGGTTGGGCAGGTGGGTCAGGGCGTCGTAATACGCCAGGCGGTGGATGCGCTGCTCGCTGGCCTTGCGCTCGCTGATGTCACTGAAGAAGCACACGTAGCTGGCCAGGTCGCCTTCATCATCGAACACGGCGGTAATGCCCACCCACGCCGGGTAATGCTCGCCGTTGCGGCGCTTGAGCCACACTTCGCCTTCCCAGGTGCTGTGCTGGTGCAGTTGCTTGAGCACATAACGCAGGTGGGCTTCCTGTTGTTCGTCAACGGTGAGCATGTTCGGCAACTGGTCGAGCACATCCGCGACGGCATAGCCGCTGACCCGGCTGAAGGCCTCGTTGGCCTGCACGATATAACCGGCCGGGTCGGTGATCAGGATCGCTGAAGTGGAGTGTTCGAATACCGTGGCCGCCATGCGCAGGTCTTTTTCGGCGCGGCGTTGCTGGCTGATATCGCGGCCCACGCCGAGGATGCCTTCAAACGCGCCGTGTTCGTCCCACACCAGCACCAGGCGCAGCTCGATCGGCACCTTGCGGCCATCGGCGCGCAGGCAGTCGAACAGGAACAGCTGGGTTTGTACGTCATCGCGCAGCTTGTTCAGCGCCGCAGTGTCGCCCAGCGAGCGGCTGACCTGCTCCATCAGGCTGTAAATGCCGGACAGTTGTTGCGGGTTGGCGATGATCGACTGCCAGCCATTCTTGAACACCCAATCCACGTCATAACCCAGCACGGCATTGACCGATGGGCTGATGTAGTTGAGGGCCAACTGGCTGTCGGTGGAGCAAATCACGTCGCTGATGCTTTCAGCCAGCATGCGGTAGCGCTGCTCGCTGTCGCGCAGGGACTCGCTGGCTTCTATCTGATCGGTAATGTCTTTGGCCACGCCGATAATGCGCGTGACCACCGCCGTCTTGTCGCGGGCCAGGGCTTGCTCGCGGATATCGAAGCGGCGCCATTGGTTGTTGCGGTGCCGAAAGCGCAGTTGGCAATGTAGCTGCGTGGTGTAGCCGACTTCACGTTGTTGCTGGCGCAGGTCGTGGTAATACTGGGCATCGTCGGGGTGCAGCAGGATTTCCCAGAAGTACTCGCCCATTTGCGCCAGTTCGGCTCTGTTATAGCCAAGGGTGTGGCCCAAATGGTGGTTGCTGAAAATCATCCGCTGGCTGATCACGTCCTGCACATACAGGTGATCCGGCACGGTGCGCACCACGTCTGACCAGAAACGCTCACGCTCCACCAGCGACAGCTCGATCAGCTTGCGGCTGGTGATGTCACTGATACTGAGGATGACCGCCTTGAAGTCGTCCTGCTGCTCGGGCAGGCGCATCACTAGCCACAGGTACTGGTCGTTGCCGGCGAGGTCGTTGAGCTGAATTTCCAGCTCCAGCTGTTTTTGCTGGGTCAGTACGGCTTCCAGAACCTGATAGCCGATGGCCGTGGCGTTGCGCGGGCAGTCATCGATCAGACGCTCCCAGGCTTGCTCGCAAGAACTGACGTTCAACAGGCGCACAGCCACCTGGTTGACCTCGGTGACGCGTAACTCCTTGAGCAGTTGCTGGCGTTCTTGGACGTGGGTGTGCAGCCAGGCCTGTGATTGCTCGCGGGTGCGCATGTTGGTTTTGTCGAAAAAGGCCTTCAACCCCGACAGATCGAGCACACAAAGCGCCACGCCGGTGCCTTCGAAAATATCCTGATAGCGGCGCCGGCCCTCATGCACCTGGCGCTGGCGACGACGCATGTTCAGCAGCACGATCACCGGGATCAGCGAAAAGGCCAGGCCCAGCAGGCATTTGCCGATGAAGGCCGGCAGCAGTTGCTCCAGCACGGCGCTGCGGTCGAACAGCCCGCGCAACTGCCAGTCACTTTTGCTCAGTGGCGTGACCAGTACGCTTTTGTTCAATTCGTCCGGGGTCAGCGCAGAGGCCCATTGCGCCGGCATGCCGCTGTCACGGCTGACCACGCGGTGGTTGAGGCGGTTCTCGATGGCCCACATCGGGCGCTGGCCCTGGCCGTCCTGGCGGGTCAGGTTGACCAGGTAGTTGGGCGCCAGGCGCAGCGCCCAATACATCCGCGAGCCGCCGCTGGGCTGGTGCAGCAATAAATAGATGATCGTGCCGTCGGGATTATTGCTCAGGTAATAAGGTTGCGAGTGACTGCGCTGTACCAGCTCTTCAAGCCAGGCGCTGTCCTGGCTGTCTTTGGCGCTGTCGCTGATCATCGCGCCGCTGGGGGCGAGCAGGGCGACACTGCGCAGTTCCGGCAGCGAACGTTGCAAGGTGCGCACCAGCGCCTGTTGCTGTTCGTCATTGCGCGGCGGCTCGACCATCGGCAGCAAATTCAGGGCGATTTTGGCGCTCAGGGCCATGTTCAAGCTGATCTGTTCAGCCAGGTCGGCGCTGTAGTCGATGGTGTATTGCTGTTGGTTTTTCTGGTTTTGCTGCAGTTGGTCCAGCAGTTGCCAGAACAATAACGCGAGCAGCAGCAGGACAAGCGTCGCCAATGCGCCTTTGAGGGTGCCGTGCAGGGGCGCTCCCGGCGCTATATGAGCGGCGCGCAGGGGAGTGGGCGGCGTGACTTTGGACAAGCTGTGATCCTGCGGTTTGGCTAGACTGGCGCGCGACGTGCACTATAAGCCGGACGCCCGGAGGGCGGCTAGCATGCCTTGACTTGTGGCAAAGTGCCAGCCCTGCCTGGCTGGACTGACCAAGCGCATTCAGGTAGCTTTGCCGGTTACGCGGGGGCGTTCCAGCCCCAGACATTCAGGCTTTTTGCGCACGAAGGCATTGACCACCGTCAACGGCCCGCGCGGCGCATGGCCTGCACGGGCTTCGCCCGCTCAATTCATCAGTCACTGACGCTAGGTTCACCATGGCTCAATACGTCTTCACCATGCATCGGCTGGGAAAAGTTGTTCCGCCGAAGCGGGAAATCCTGAAAAACATTTCGCTGTCCTTCTTCCCTGGCGCCAAGATCGGCGTGCTTGGCCTTAACGGTTCGGGTAAGTCCACGCTGCTGAAAATCATGGCCGGTGTCGACACCGAGTTCGAAGGCGAAGCCCGCCCGATGCCCGAGCTGAACATCGGCTACCTGCCGCAAGAGCCGATCCTGGACCCGACCAAGACCGTGCGCGAAGTGGTCGAAGAGGCCGTGAGCGTGATCAAGGACGCCCAGGCGCGTCTGGATGAGGTCTACGCCGCCTACGCCGAACCGGATGCCGACTTCGACAAACTGGCCGCCGAACAGGCCAAGCTCGAAGCCATCCTGCAGGCCGGCGACGGTCACAACCTGGAGCGCCAGCTGGAAGTCGCCGCCGATGCGCTGCGCCTGCCGGCGTGGGACGCCAAGGTCGAATTCCTCTCCGGTGGTGAAAAGCGTCGCGTGGCCCTGTGCCGCCTGCTGCTGTCGGCCCCCGACATGCTGTTGCTCGACGAACCGACCAACCACTTGGACGCCGATTCCGTCGCCTGGCTGGAACACTTCCTTCACGATTTCCCGGGCACCGTGGTTGCGATCACGCACGACCGGTACTTCCTGGACAACGTCGCCGGCTGGATTCTGGAACTCGACCGTGGCGCCGGTATCCCTTACGAGGGCAACTACTCCGGTTGGCTGGAAGCCAAGTCCGACCGTCTGGCCGCCGAATCCAAGCAGCAATCGGCCCACGAAAAAGCCATGAAGGAAGAACTGGAGTGGGTGCGCAAAGGCGCCAAGGCCCGCCAGTCCAAATCCAAGGCTCGTCTGCAACGCTTTGAAGAAATGCAGTCGCAGGAATTCCAGAAGCGCAGCGAAACCAACGAGATCTACATCCCGGCCGGCCCGCGCCTGGGTGACAAGGTCATCGAGTTCAAGAACGTCACCAAAGGCTATGGCGACCGCGTGCTGATCGACAACCTGTCGTTCTCCATGCCAAAAGGCGCGATCGTCGGCGTTATCGGCGGTAACGGTGCGGGTAAATCCACCCTGTTCCGCATGCTGATGGGCAAGGAAACCCCGGATTCGGGCACTATCGAAGTCGGCGAAACCGTGCAGCTGGCCTGTGTCGACCAGAGCCGCGAAGACCTGGATGGCAGCAAGACTGTGTTCCAGCAAATCTCCGACGGTTCCGACCAGATCCGCATCGGCAACTATGAAATCCCGTCGCGCACCTACGTCGGCCGTTTCAACTTCAAGGGCGGCGACCAGCAGAAGTTCGTCAAGGACCTGTCCGGTGGTGAGCGCGGCCGCTTGCACCTGGCCCTGACCTTGAAAGAAGGCGGCAACGTGTTGCTGCTCGACGAACCGTCAAACGACCTCGACGTTGAAACCCTGCGTTCGCTGGAAGAAGCCCTGCTGGACTTCCCGGGCGCCGCCATTGTGATCTCTCACGATCGGTGGTTCCTTGACCGCGTCGCGACCCACATCCTGGCGTACGAAGACGACTCCCAAGCGGTGTTCTTCGAAGGTAACTACACCGAGTACGAAGCGGACCGTAAAAAGCGCTTGGGCGAAGCTGCTGCCCAGCCGCACCGCGTGCGCCACAAAAAACTGGCCTGATTTGGGCTGGTTGGAAAAAACGGAGCCTTCGGGCTCCGTTTTTTTTTGCGTGTGATTCAGGTGCACGAGGTGGATTTATCGCAGGCAAGCCAGCTCCCACCTTTGACCGCATTTCAAATTGGAAACCCGATCAAATGTGGGAACTGGCTTGCCTGCGAAAGCGGTTTAACTGCTGGTGCATTCTCTGATTTGAAATCCCTTTTCTGGTGCAAAAAAGCCCAGTTATTTATATCCAATGCACCATTTAAATTCACAAAGGCGACATTTTGCGCTTTTCAGGTGCAACATGAATTGCTAAGGTCCGGCTCAATCTCCTTTAAAAACAATCAATTTGCCGAGACTTCTTCATGATCGAATCCGTTGAGTCCTTCCTCGCCCGCCTCAAGAAACGCGACCCCGACCAGCCAGAATTCCACCAAGCCGTAGAAGAAGTCCTGCGCAGCTTGTGGCCGTTTCTCGAAGCCAACCCCCACTACCTGACCTCGGGCATTCTGGAGCGCATCTGCGAGCCGGAACGCGCGATCACCTTCCGGGTGTCGTGGGTGGATGATCACGGCAAGGTCCAGGTCAATCGCGGCTTTCGTATCCAGATGAACAGCGCCATCGGCCCCTACAAAGGCGGCTTGCGCTTTCACCCCTCGGTGAACCTGGGCGTACTGAAATTCCTCGCCTTCGAGCAGACGTTCAAAAACTCCCTGACCTCGCTGCCCATGGGCGGCGGCAAAGGCGGTTCGGACTTTGACCCCAAGGGCAAGAGCGACGCCGAAGTGATGCGTTTCTGCCAGGCGTTCATGAGCGAGCTGTACCGCCACATCGGCGCCGACGTGGATGTGCCGGCCGGCGATATCGGCGTGGGCGCGCGCGAAATCGGCTTCCTGTTTGGCCAGTACAAACGCCTCAGCAACCAGTTCACCTCGGTGCTGACCGGCAAAGGTATGACGTACGGCGGCAGCCTGATCCGCCCCGAGGCTACCGGCTTTGGCTGCGTGTATTTCGCCGAAGCAATGCTCAAGCGCGACGGTCAGCGGGTTGAAGGCAAGCGCGTGGCGATCTCTGGTTCCGGCAACGTCGCGCAGTACGCGGCGCGCAAGGTTATGGACCTGGGCGGCAAGGTGATTTCTTTGTCTGACTCCGAAGGCACCCTGTACGCCGAAAGCGGGTTGACCGAGGCGCAATGGTCGGCCCTGCTGGAGCTGAAAAACGTGCAGCGCGGGCGCATCAGCGAACTGGCTACCCGTTACGGACTGGAATTTCGCGCCGGTAAAACGCCCTGGGAACTGGCCTGCGACATTGCCCTGCCATGCGCGACCCAAAACGAACTCGACGCCGACGCGGCGCGCACCCTATTGCGCAACGGCTGCCTGTGCGTCGCAGAAGGTGCCAACATGCCGACCACGCTTGCGGCTGTGGATATCTTTATCGAAGCCGGCATTCTGTTCGCCCCGGGCAAAGCCTCCAACGCCGGCGGTGTGGCCGTCAGCGGCCTGGAAATGTCGCAGAACGCCATGCGCCTGCTGTGGACCGCAGGCGAGGTCGACAGCAAGTTGCACAACATCATGCAGTCGATCCACCACGCCTGCGTGCACTACGGCGAAGAAAACGGCCGGGTCAACTACGTGAAAGGTGCAAATATCGCAGGCTTCGTAAAAGTCGCTGACGCGATGCTGGCCCAAGGCATCGTCTAAACCTCGGGCTCGACGCGCAGCACTTCGATCACTTGATCACCGACGGGGCGCTTCCACAGCACCTCGTCGCCCACCTCGGCGCCCAATAATGCGCGGCCCAGAGGCGAACCCCAGTTGATCAGATTGGCGGCGGCGTCGGCCTGGTCTTCACCCACCAACTGAATGCGCTGGTGTTCGTCCTGTTCGTTGGCAAAGGTGACCCAGCTGCCGATCTGCACCTTGTGGGTGGACGTCGCCGGCGCCACCACTTGGGCGCTTTGCACCCGCTGGTTGAAGTAGCGCAGGTCCCGCTCAAGATCTGCCTGGCGCTGTTTGTCGTCCTTGGCAGACTCGAGGCTGTATTCGTGCTGCAACTGCGCGACCTTGGCCTGCAATTGCGCCAACCCTTGCGCGGTGAGGTGGTTGGGTTGCTCACTGACCTGGCGCTCTACCGGTTGGTCGGCCTGGGCGGCAGCGTTGTCTTCGTTAACAAAAGCTCGGCTCATGACAATCTCCTTCAATGGAGTTTGGGCCATGTTCGCCGCGCTTTAGTTTCGATGGATGTCTGAAAGCGACCTACTGCGCGCGATAAGCCTTGGCGGCGTCACGGTCTTTTTCCTGCTGCCAGTCCCGTTCGCGGTCATCCCAGTGGTTGTCCTTGTAGTCGCGCAACTCTTCGTTCTCGCGCATGGCCTTGCACTGGCGAAAGCCGTCTTCCCAGCCTTCGGCGTACTGGCGGTCTTTCAGATACCGCGGCACGTTCTTGCGAAACTCCCCGCTGATCACACCGGCGGCCTGGCGACCGCTGCTGCAACCGTCATCAAAGCCATCGGCAAAGGCCGGTGGATAACCTTTGGCCAGCAAATCCTGGTGGGTTGATTGGCAACCTGACAACCACACTACCGCGCACAGCATTACCGCAGACCGCCACATGGCGTACTCCCTGACCGTTTCACGGCTGATAGGGTGAGTCTAGTCAGGGATTTGTCGGGCCGGTGTGAAAGAGAGGTGAGAAAGGTGTTGGGTTAAAGGGCCATTACGACGCGGCGAACAATATGCCTGGACCGCGCATTAGCTGCGCGAGATGGGCAAAGCCGTCGTGGACGACCTGACCCAAGCGATAACACCCGCCACCTAAAGCCTGACACCGCCACAGGTGCTGAACCGGCCTATGTGGCGAGCAGGCTTGTCCTGCGTTGGGCTGCGCAGCCGCCCTAATAAACAGGAACGCGGCGTATCTGATACTCCCCGACCACAGACTTGGGGCTGCTGCGCAGCCCAACGCGGGGCAAGCCCGCTCGCCACAGAGGAGGTTATGTCGCTTGGTTGGTCGTCAGCGCGGCATGCTCGGCCAATTCTTGCTGGATAAACGCCGCAATCATCGCGCGATACACCTGCTCAGTGACCTCGGGGTTGGCACCCACCGCCTCGGATAAACCCCGCACCTTGGCGATTACCTGTTCAACCCGCTGCGGCGCCTTGACGCCATCGGCGTCTTTTTTGAAGCGCGCTGCCTGGGAGACGTAATGGCCGCGCTCGGCCAGCAGCGTGACGATGTGTTGGTCGAGGCGGTCGATGTTTGCGCGGACTTCTTCGAGGGTGGTGCAGTTAACGGCCATGTTGATGAAACTCCTGATGGGATGGGCAATGCGATGTGCCTGAATGTACGCGAGCCAAATGTGGGAGCGGGCTTGCTCGCGAATGCGGTGGGTCAGTCAATACATCATTGCCTGAGCGAGCGCTATCGCGGGCAAGCCCGCTCCCACATTTGAACTGCGGCGGGCAAGGGATTCAGGTCTGGCACAAAGCCCGTATGGGAGCTGGCTTGCCTGCGATGGCGGTGGGGCGGTCAGTCTGGTTGTTACTGATACACCGCTTTCGCGGGCAAGCCCGCTCCCACATTTGAGCTGCGGCGGGCAAGGGATTCAGGTCAGGCACAAAAACAGTGTGGGAGCTGGCTTGCCTGCGATGGCGGTGGGGCAGTCAGTATGGTTGTTACTGATACACCGCTTTCGCGGGCAAGCCCGCTCCCACATTTGAACTGCGGCGTGCGCAGAATTCAGGCGGGGCACAAAACCAGTGTGAGAGCTGGCTTGCCTGCGATGGCGGTGGGGCGGTCAGTCTGGTTGTTACTGATACACCGCCATCGCGGGCAAGCCCGCTCGCACATTTGAGCTGCGGCGTGCGCAGAATTCAGGCAGGGCACAAAACCAGTGTGGGAGCTGGCTTGCCTGCGATGGCGGTGGGGCAGTCAGTATGGTTGTTACTGATACACCGCTTTCGCGGGCAAGCCCGCTCCCACATTTTAACTGCGGCGGGCAAGGGATTCAGGTCTGGCACAAAGCCCGTGTGGGAGCTGGCTTGCCTGCGATGGCGGTGGGGCAGTCAGGCTGGTTGTTACTGATACACCGCTTTCGCGGGCAAGCCCGCTTCCACATCAGGTCTTCGCCCGGTCTCACAGGTCAGTAGTGATACCACTTCACTTCGAGCAGCACTTCATTCACTGGCGTGGACAGGTGGCTGTACTCGCGCTGGGCGCTCAGGCGCAGGCCCAGGTTGCGCGACAATTCCCACTGCTGGTTCAGGCTGACACTGCGCCGCACTTCGCCATTGGTGAAGAAATCCCCTTTGGCTTCCAGGCTCAAATTGCCCAGCGGGTTTTTCCACAGCACGCCGGTGTTGAACCCGGCAGCCGGGGAGATGGCTTCGCTGAAGTCGTTGTTGTGTTCCACGCGCACGGTGCCGAGGGCGAAGCCGAGCATGTCGTCGGTGAGTTGCCAGGTGCCGCCGGCGCCGCCGTTGACGTGGGCCACGAGGGTCTCGTCGTCGTGTTTGCCTGGCACGCGCTCCAGGCCGCCAGTCACTTGCCATGACCACGGCTGCAACAGGGCGTTGCGTGGGGTCAGGGAGCGGATGGTGGCCAGGTCCAGTTGCTGCAGTTGCCAGTGGTTGCCTTCGTACTGGCGCAGTTTCATCTGCAGGATTTCAATCTGCGCGCCCAACGGGAAGCCTTCGGCGTTGTCGTTGAGGTCGTGGTAGGCCATGCGCAGGCCGTATTCGCCGAAGGTCTTGCTGCCACGGGTGCCGATGCCGGCCTGCCAGGTGCGCGACTCATGGCCGTCTTCCGGCAGGCCGGGGCGCTCGACGTTCAGGTCTGGCGCCGGGTTCTGGTTGATCGCGCGCAGCAGTTCGAAGCTGCGTTGCGAGCGTTCGGTGTCGCGCTCAAGACCATTGGCGCGGTAGCGACCCAGGCGATAGGCGGCGTCGATGATCAGCGCCTGGCGGTCGCGGGGCAGCGCCTTGAAGGCGGGCTCCTGCAGTTGCTTCTGGTCGTCGCTGATGTTCAGTACCCATTGCTGCTCATTACTGTCCAGCGGCTTGGCACGTTCGAGCAGTTCGCGTTCACGGGACGGGCGATAGTCGATCTTCTCCACCAGGCCAGCCTCTTTCACCGCCTTGACGGTGTCGGTGGGGATCGCCGTCAGCGGGAATTGCTCGGTCAGGCGCAGGCTTGGGCGCGCCACTTGCAGCAGCTCCAGCAGGCGATACGAGCAGTTTTCGTCGAAAAAGAAGTAGTCGAACTGGATCTGCTTGAGCTCCCACACGTGCCGGACCATGCGTTCGGTCTCGACCTGGGTGAGGTTCAGGCCGTATTCCCACAGGTCGCGGTTCTCGAGGCTACGGTACTCCGAGAGTTTTTCCTGGTAGGGCACCAACGCAAACAGGCCCGGATAGCCGCCCATCAGGCCTTTCCAGGCGTAGAGAATGCTGTTGTCGGAGCCTTCGATGTAGGCACCGAAATTGATCGCGTAGCTGAGCAGGGCGGTCTTGTCTCTTTGCACGTCAGCCTGGTCGATGCGCAGCAACGTGTGGCCGAACATCGACGACGGGCTGTTGAGGTAGGCCGCCGGGAAGATCATCACCGCGCTGTGGGGCGCGACGTCCTTGAACCACTGAGTGAATTCTTTGCACTCCAGGGTGGGCAAGTCGGTCAGCTGCAACTGTTCCTTGAGCCAGCGCGTACGTGCGGGGTAAACACATTGGGCGTGTTTTTCGCCGAGGCTGGCCGGGGCGTACAGCGCCTCTACGGTCGCCTTGAGTTCCTGGTCCGGGTGGTGCGCGCCATCAGGGGCGAGGAAGAATTTCTTGTCGCTGACATAGCTGCGCCAGCCCTTGAGCTTGCCGGCTTCGTAATGGCCCAGAGACAGCCAGAACGGATCGTTGGCCAATTGCTGCAAACGTTGATCATCAATATGCGGGGCCGCATACAGCGGGGCGCAGGCGAAGAGTGCCAACCAGGCAAAGCGTTTGAGCATAGGGGCAACTTAAGTCGGAAATAGTGAGACCCAAAGGGGAGGCGGGTCCAAAGTAAAACCCGCGCCTCGAAAGGCGCGGGCGGGTCGAGCTTAAGCCTGGGTAGCGTATTTTGCCAGGCGGGCATCGCTTTTCAGTACAGCCAGGGTGTTGTTGTGCACGTCATCGGCGGTCACGTCAGCTTTGCTGAAGATCTGCTGGAAGTGCTCGTGGGTCACGGCCGCGAAGTGATCGCGATCTTCCGGTGCAACGCCCAGTACCACCGCGTAGGTGGTCAGCGCTTCGCCGTTGCCCTTGGCCATGTCTTCAGACAGCTCGTTCATCATGCCATTCATGGCAATCCAGGACTTGCCGCCGTAGGTCAGGGCGCTGTTGGTGCTGCAACCGTTGGTGCCCGAGGTCATGCCGAAAGTGGCGTTACCCGAGGTGCCGTTGGTGGTGGAAGCGAGGAAGTGAGCTGGAGTACCGCGCTGGCCTTCAAACAACATGTTGCCCCAACCGCAGTTCGGGCCACCTGGTGCTTCTGCCATTGCATTGAGGGAGACGACGGTGAAGAGAGTACCAAGAAGGATCCGTTTCATAGCTTTGTTCTCTTTGTGTGCAAACCAATGGACAAGGGTTCAGGCGCGTTGCAGCGCCCTAGGGGCCAGTTATTAGTCCAACCCGCGCAGTTTGGAGTTTAGGCACGTTCCTGGGGTTCCGTTATTTTTTATAAAACAATCGAAGTGATTGCGCACGGTTGTCGCGATTTTTTTGTAGGACGCCTCCCGTGTCTACGCTTTCCCACAGGCGCGCCTTGCCAGAGCGCGCAACCGAGAGCCAGAATGCCGTCATCTGCCCCGCCTGATGTAAGGAAGCCCGATGCCTGATCCTGTTGCTGCCAGCTTGCGTCTAGCGCCTGAAGCGCTGACTCGCCCTTTCTCCGCTGAACAGTTCAGCTTCTCGACCACCAATGATTTGGAGCCCTTTCGCGGTGTGCTTGGCCAGGAACGCGCAGTTGAAGCGTTGCAGTTCGGTGTGGCGATGCCACGCCCCGGTTACAACGTGTTTGTCATGGGCGAGCCTGGTACCGGCCGCTTTTCGTTCGTCAAACGCTACCTGAAAGCCGAAGGCAAACGCCTGCAGACCCCGTCGGACTGGGTCTACGTCAATAATTTCGATGAGCCACGTGAGCCACGCGCCCTGGAATTGCCGGGCGGCGGCGCAGCAGCGTTCATCGCCGATATCAACGCTCTGGTCGACAACCTGGTCGCCACTTTCCCGGCGGTGTTCGAACACCCGACTTATCAACAGCGCAAAAGCGCCATCGACCGCGCCTTCAACCAGCGCTACGACAAGGCCCTGGACGTGATCGAGCGTCTGGCCCTGGAAAAGGACGTGGCGCTGTATCGCGACAGCACCAACATCGCGTTCACGCCGATGCTTGATGGCAAGGCGCTGGACGAGGCCGAGTTTTCGCAGCTGCCGGAAGCTGATCGTGAGCGCTTCCACACTGATATTTCCGAGCTGGAAGAGCGCCTCAACGAAGAGTTGGCCAGCCTGCCGCAGTGGAAGCGTGAGTCCAACAACCAACTGCGCCAATTCAACGAAGAAACCATCACCCTGGCCCTGCAGCCTTTGCTGGCGCCGCTGTCGGAAAAGTACGCAGAAAACGCAGCGGTGTGCGGCTACTTGCAAGCCATGCAGGTGTACCTGCTCAAAACCGTGGTCGAGCAACTGGTGGATGATGCCAAGACCGACGCCCAGGCCCGCAAGCTGCTCGAAGAGCAATACTGCCCCAGCCTGGTGGTGGGCCACCCGGTCAACGGCGGCGCGCCGGTGGTGTTTGAGCCGCACCCGACTTACGACAACCTGTTTGGCCGGATCGAATACAGCACCGACCAAGGCGCGCTCTACACCACGTATCGCCAGTTGCGCCCCGGTGCGTTGCACCGTGCCAATGGCGGTTTCCTGATTCTGGAAGCCGAAAAAATGCTCGGCGAGCCGTTTGTATGGGACGCGCTCAAGCGCTCCCTGCAGTCGCGCAAGCTGAAGATGGAATCGCCGCTGGGCGAGCTGGGCCGTCTGGCCACGGTGACCCTCAACCCGCAGATGATTCCGTTGCAGGTCAAGGTCATCATCATCGGTTCGCGCCAGCTGTACTACGCGCTGCAGGACGCCGATCCGGACTTCCAGGAGATGTTCCGCGTCCTGGTGGATTTCGACGAAGACATCCCGATGGTCGACGAAAGCCTGGAGCAGTTTGCCCAGTTGCTTAAAACCCGCACCTCGGAAGAAGGCATGGCACCGTTGACGTCGGACGCGGTGGCGCGGCTGGCGACTTACAGCGCACGCCTGGCTGAGCATCAGGGGCGGTTGTCGGCGCGCATTGGCGACTTGTTCCAGCTGGTCAGTGAGGCGGATTTCATTCGCCACCTGGCGGGCGACGAGATGACCGACGCCGGGCATATCGAGCGCGCGCTCAAGGCCAAGGCCACGCGCACTGGCCGTGTGTCGGCACGCATTCTCGACGACATGCTTGCCGGGGTGATCCTGATCGACACCGCCGGTGCGGCAGTCGGCAAGTGCAACGGGCTGACGGTGCTGGAGGTCGGCGATTCGGCGTTCGGCGTGCCGGCGCGGATTTCCGCCACGGTGTACCCGGGCGGCAGCGGCATCGTCGACATCGAGCGCGAAGTTAACCTCGGCCAGCCGATTCACTCCAAGGGCGTGATGATTCTCACCGGTTACCTGGGCAGCCGTTATGCCCAGGAATTCCCGCTGGCGATCTCGGCGAGTATCGCGCTGGAGCAGTCCTACGGTTATGTGGATGGCGACAGTGCTTCGTTGGGCGAGGCGTGCACCTTGATTTCGGCGCTGTCGAAGACGCCGCTCAAGCAGTGCTTTGCCATCACCGGCTCGATCAACCAGTTTGGTGAAGTGCAGGCGGTGGGCGGGGTCAACGAGAAAATCGAAGGCTTCTTCCGCCTCTGCGAAGCACGCGGGCTGACCGGTGAGCAGGGCGCGATCATCCCGCAGGCCAACGTCGCCACGCTGATGCTTGACGAGAAGGTGCTGCAGGCCGTGCGCGCCGGGCAGTTCCATATCTATGCCGTGCGTCAGGCGGACGAGGCGCTGAGCTTGTTGGTCGGTGAGCCCGCCGGTGAGCCGGACGAGGAGGGCCAATTCCCTGAAGGCACCGTGAATGCGCGCGTGGTAGAGCGTTTGCGCGCGATTGCCGAGATGATCAGCGAAGACGACTTGAAGGAAGCGGAAAAGGAGCTGGCACAGCAGGCGTTGGCGGAAGCCAAGCCGACCTGATGGTGCGTAGCGAGCGGGCTTGCCCCGCGTTGGGTGGCGAAGCCGCCCCAAACCAGCCAGTCCAATCTGCCTGACAGATTGCAGTGGGCTTATTGGGGCTGCTTCGCCACCCAACGCGGGGCAAGCCCGCTCGCCACAACAGGCCCGCTGCCACGACGAGCGCGTTCGCCACAATTTTGACTCGCGTGTAGGGCCAACGCCCGTTGGTCCCTACAAGCTTGGTTTGTACTGGTTTTCTTCTATTCTCACTTCAAGGGATATCCACAGGAGTCGCTGGACAGAGACAGCCTTGCCCTGCGCGAGGTTGAACACCGATCTACCGAGGGTCGCCGCCATGCCGCGCAACCTTTGCCTTACCCGCCAATGCCTGGGCCTGGTCACCCGCATCGAATGCTCCATTCGCCCTCTCGCCGGGGATAACGGGATGTGGACGCTGTTGTTTGCTGCCGGAATGACCGGCGAACAGCCTTCCACCATCAAGTCTCAAGGCCCGTTTCATGGGCCCTTCGTGGCAGAAACCATTCTGGGATCGATCGTCGAAAGCTTGACGCTGCACGGCTACGAGCTGGCGGACGACCCGCAGATCTGGTGCCTGCACCTGCAGGCACATCTGCGACAGCTCAATGGCGGGCGAGCCCAGACGCTCAGCGATACTCGCCACTGAGCGTTTATTTGCTGTCGGGCTTGTCCAGTTTGACCTCAAAGCCGTATTGCACGGTGTCGAGGTCGGTGCGCTGGTAGCTTTCCAGGCTGGTCGGCTGGCCGTAGAAATAGTGCACGTCAAACAACGCTGTGCCGTATTCCTCGGCACGGTGGCTGACGCCGAGAATTTCCTTCAGGTAGTTGCCGCTCGCATCCTTGGCGTAGAAGCGCCAGCTGTCGGCGGGAAATTCCTTTTGATCGACGATCAATGCGTTGTCCTTGAGCGACAGGCCCTTGGGCAGCTTGGCAACGTCAATCGTGGCTTTCTCGATGGTGGCAAGAAACAGCGGAATCGAGCCCACCGCAAACGCCGGGGTTTCCGGAAACAGGTTGAGATCGTAGGTGAGCGTGCCGGTGGCGGCGTTCAGTTCGAAGGCCTCGGCCGGCAGTTCGATGGGCTCGCCGCGTTCACCTTTGTCGTCCGCCGCAAAGAAGGTGATGGGTGCGTCGCTGTTGTTGCGATCGGCACCGACCAGGTCGTCATTGAAGGTGAACGGGTGGTCAAAGACGATCTTCGCAGCGCTGGCGTCTTCGGTTGATTGGCTGATCGTCACGCTGTTTTTCAGTTGGTCCTCCGTCATTGCCGCGTCTTTGAGCCAGCTGGCAGCGCTGTCGTCGTACACGGTGACCGGCATCGGCAAGGCTTGCACGGTCTTTTGCAGGCTGTTCTTGTCAAAACGCAGCACCGGCAGGTCGAGGTCCTTGCGGGTGACGGTGGCCTTGGAAAAATCCAGGACGTCGACCTGCAGGTTGTCGATCAGGCCATTGAAATACACCTTGGCGTAGTGGCTGCTTTGTTTGTGCTCGAAGGCTTTTTGCTCGTCCGTCAGCTGTTTTTCAAAGGCATCCGACCAGGCTTTCTGTTTTTGCATCTCGGCCAATTGTTTCTCGTAAAACGCCACTTGCGCGGCGTTTTCATTGATCGAGCCTGAGCGAGTGAGAAATTGCCCGGTGCTGTCGCGCGCCTGCACCAGCAATGGGTTCGGCGATTCGTCGCCGACTTCCGGCGCCAGCGGCTCGCTGTTGGTCAGCTCGATCTCGGCGTAGTTTTTCTCAAGCAGCAGCAGGTTGAGGGTGATGTTGCCCTCGGTGCGTTTGTGGCCGACGTCTTTTTTCGACAAATCGAAGGTCAGCACTTTGCCCGGCGCCACCACCTCGACCGCGCCCTTGAGGCTGACGGGCTGCGGCTGGCTCTTGTTCTCGGTCTCTACGCCCTCGATGAACGGGTAGGTCACCGTCAGGTCATCGGGGTTGGTCAGGTTGGAGCTGCTCGGGCTGAGCTGGATACCCGGGTCGGTTTCCGACCATTCGGGCTGAAAGGGAATGACCTTGTTGTTGCTCAACGTCACCGACTGCCATTCAAGGCCGTGGGGGAAAGGGAATTGGTCCGGGGTGTTGAAGTTGAAGGGGAACACCGGCTGCAAATCGGTCAGGTAGTCGGAATGCGAGGCTTTGCGCAGCACGAACAGGCCATTGATGTAGGTGTCCACCAAGGCCTGGGGCGTGGGGTAGTGCTTGAGCAGGGCCAGGGTGTCTTCGCCGTATTCGGCTTCGATGGGCTTGTTGGCGAGCTTGACTCGCGCCCGTTCCAGCAACAGCAGCGAGCCACCAAGGTCGGCGATGGCGTCTCTGAGCTTGGGGTCTTGAATGTTGTCCAGCGATTGTTCGAACTTCGCGGTTTTCTCTTCGAGGGTGACCTGCTTCTGCTCTTCTTTGGGCGAGCAGCCGCCAGCCATCAGCAACACCGCACACAGGCCGAAACTGGCCAAAGGGGATCGCACATCCATTATTCGAGTCTTCCTGTTCGTCAGCATCGAGCCGATTTGATGGGCTCGACACTAGCAGAAAAATTCTCTTACAGATGCCGCTCAGGTCAGTTTTCTCGCGGTTACAGGTGTTTGGTAGCGGCTGGTATACTCGCGGCCATTTTTAGCCAGGCTGTGTGAGATTCAATGGAACGCTTTATCGAAAATGCCATGTACGCTTCGCGATGGCTGCTGGCGCCGATTTATTTCGGCTTGTCCCTGGGGTTGCTGGCGCTGGCGCTGAAGTTCTTCCAGGAAGTGATTCACCTGCTGCCGAGCGTGTTCTCGATGGCCGAGTCCGACCTGATCCTGGTGCTGCTGTCGTTGATCGACATGGCCCTGGTCGGCGGCTTGCTGGTGATGGTGATGATTTCCGGCTACGAGAACTTCGTCTCGCAGTTGGATATCGATGAGAGCAAGGAAAAGCTCAACTGGCTGGGCACCATGGACTCTTCATCGCTGAAGATGAAAGTAGCGGCGTCTATCGTGGCGATCTCGTCCATTCACCTGCTGCGCATCTTCATGGACGCCAAGAACGTCGATCCGCAGCATTTGATGTGGTACGTGATCATCCACATGACCTTTGTGATCTCGGCGTTCGCCATGGGTTACCTCGACAAGCTCACCAAGCACTGATACCCCGCGCCAGCCTTACTGCTCGACGAAGTAGTAAGGCTGACGGTTGATCGAGATTTCCTTGATCACCGTGACCTTCTCTGCCAACTGCTCCGTGCGGTCCAGCAACGCGATGTTGCCGGGCTTGGCCGTGAGATAGCTGCGCAACTCAGCTTCGGTTTGCAGGATCGGCAAGTAGGCCTGCAGATAGAACACGCTGGCCCCGGCGATGCGTTCGTTGGGCTGGAACAGCACCACGTCCTTGCCTTGGGCCTGGTAGGCCTGAACCTGAGTGATAACGGGCACAAACGACTGGCGCACGTCGGCTTTGGGCGCAAACCAGAACGCCGCCGCCAGGTAACAGGCTATCGCCAAGGTGAACACGCCACCGATCACGCCTCGGTGCACGCGGTACAGCGCCGGTTTGTTGGCTTTTAGCCACGCCAGCAATACCCCTGCGTATTCCGCTGCCAGTACGGCGGCGGCGGGTGTGAGTGCCATCAGGTAAACCACGCGCTTGCTCGAAGCCAGGGTCAGCAGGGTGAACTGCGCCACCAGCCACACGCTGAAAAACAGCCGGTAGCGGTTACGCACCAGGCTTTTGCGAAAGTGCCACAGGCCCAGGTACACCAGGATGTTCCACGGCAGGAAGGCCTCGGGCAGTTTGGCGATGTAGTAATAGAAGGGCTCGTAGTGCCCGGCCTCGACAAACGAACCGCTGAAACGCCCGACGCTGTTGGTCCACAGCACTTCGGCCACAGCCTGCATGCCGCCGCGCTGGAACAGGAAGCCCAGCCAGATGAGCAACGGCACCAGGGCCAGCAGCGTGAACAGCGCCGGCTTGAGCCAGTCGCCAATGCGCACACGCTTATCCATCACGCTGGTGCTGGCCAGGTACACAAAGATCACAATGCCCGGCATCGCCAGGCCCAGTACGCCTTTGCTCAGGGTCGCGATGACCATGCCGACGGTGAACAACGCCCAGGCCCACGTACTCGAACCCTGGCGCTCGGGGCGCACCGCTTGGTAGAACGCCAGCAGCGCGGTGGTCACGCCGAGGCTGAGCAACGAGTCCTCACCCACGCCCCGCACGTTGCCCCAGTAACTGGCCATGGTTGCCAGAATCAGCGCCGCGCAGAATGCCATTGGCTTGGGCCGTCCAAACTTGCGCAGCATCGCGTAAAACAGCATCACGCTGAACAGGCCGGCAAATGCCGACGCCAGGCGCACGGCCCACGTCGTGCCGCCGAACAGGCGAATGGCGCCGGCGTCCAGCCATAGGCTCAGCGGCGGTTTTTCCAGGAAGGGTTCGCGGAACAGCCGCGGGATGACCCAATCATTGTCCAGGTGCATGGCCATGGCGATCCCGGCGACGCGGGCTTCGGTGGAGCCTTGCAGCTCATGGCCACCCAAGGCAAAGAAGAACAACACACCAGCGAGAAGGAGCAGCAGAGGAGCGGGACGCGTCATGGTTTCTGGCTACCGGAGCAAGGGACCGTTCGGGGGAACGGCCGTGGCGATCGGCTAGTATCTGCCAGCACTTCTGAACATTTCATGAATGAGTGTCAGTTTTTTGTAAGGCTGGCAGACGTGCAACTCAGGGCAGTTTCAAGCTTGGCACGGCTGCCTTGCCTTGCGCTGTGAGTACCGGCTCCAACTGCTCCCAGGTGAAGGACAGGTCGTTGTCGCAGCCGTCTCCCGTGGCCGGTGTCGAGAGTTGCAGGCCTTGGGTGTTGAAGCTCAGGTCAAAGGAGGAATAACGGTTGATGGCCGGGCAGCCCTCATCAGTGGTGGTTTGCGTGGTCAGCCAGCGGCTGAATGCGCTGGGCAGCTTGATTTGGCCGGAATACGGGCTGTCCCATTCTTCGCGCCCACCCAGCCAGGTCCACGGGTCTACGCTGTCGCCGGTTTGCAGGTTCCAGCTGTGCAAGCCCCAACTGATGCCGCCGCGACCGTAACCGGCTGTCCAGCGGTAAAAGCGCACGGTGATCCACTGCGACGACCAGTAGAAGGGCTCTACGGTGATTTCACTGGTTGAGGTGCTGCCGCTCTGATCCAGGGCGTTGCGCCGCTCGCGGTAGAAGTCTGCCTGGCCGTCGGGGCTGACTGCCAGGCGCGCCAGGTCGCGGTTGATCTTTTCGATCGCCGGCCCGTCGCCTTCGAGCTTCAAGGTGACCTGCCCACCCTGGGTTTTCACTTGGTAGGCGTGCTCGCCGAACGTCTTCTTCTCGACCGTCACCGCCGGCGGCACCGCCTCGAGCGGGTTGTTATAGGTGTCGCTGGCGCAGCTGTCCGAATCCGCCCGCTTGAGCGCCAATGCCAGGCTTTTACCGCCCAGTGTTTTACTCCAGGTTCCCGTCAGCGTGTCGCCTTGCGGTTCGTCCAGTTGCCAGAAACCGGTATTGCCCTCTTCGGCCCACGGCTCGCTGGCGTTGGCTTGGGTCAGCTGGATGGGGGTGAGAATGCGCTGGTAGTAATAACTGCCATTGGCCCCGTGAGCCCCGTTGAAACAGGCCGTAATGGAAGACTTGCCCAGCGTGCCTTTCCAGACACCTGCCAGGTCGGCAGCAGAGGTGAGCAATGGCGCGCAAGCGAGCGCGAGGACAGCAAGAGGCTTGAGCACGGGTATCGGACTTCCGATTGTCTGATAAAGGCCGTCAGGGTAATGGGAAGTGTGAGGGGTTTCCAGAGGGCGAGGCGTTGTGAGGCGGCTCGCCCTTTTGACGTCGCTTAGGGCTGAGGCGTGTGGCAGGGGAAGGGGTGGGTGCTCAACACACGGTCGATGAGTAGCTCGCCCAAAACGGTCAATTGCTGAGCGGCCAGCAGCGTGTGGCGATGCGAGCCTTCAAGCTTGAAGGCCAGGTCTGTGGTCATGGCGTTCAGGGAGGCGAGGGTTTCGCTGGCTTGGATCAGCAGGGTTTCGGGATCGACGCCTTCAGTAATCGTGAAGAGCGTTGTTGGAGGATTGGGGGTGATTTTTTTCATGGCGCAAACTCCTTGATTGATGGAGTCGCCAGACATCGCTGCTAAACGAAAAGGGTGGCGACTGTACGCGGGTTAGCAGACCAGGAATCAAGGAACCCAGCGCACCCGAAAGTGCCCCACGCACAGCCGCCATAATGCAGTCCAGCAGATGCTGGGCAGGTGGTGGCGTTGCAGGCCTTGATATTAACCGAGCTGCTAAACCCGGTCGCTGATTTTGCAGCGACTGGGGGAGGTTAGCGGGGAGGCGCAAGCGCGGCCAGTTCACCGACAGCGCGACCTATTGAAGGAAAAATCCGAAGGCCCGCCGGCTGGGCTTTCCACCCTCCAGAAACAACAAACCCGCACTGGGCGGGTTCTGTTGATGCTTCGAATTGGCCGGAATCACCACCTGGCCATCGCCATCGCCGCGCAACCAATCATCCGGTTGTACCCGCACGCCGCCCAGCGTCACGGGCGCCTGGATCGCCTTAACACGCACCCGATCCTTTCCGGTGCGCGTCCAGTTACCCCAGGAAAAGATCGGGTAATTACGCTCCAGCGCACGGTCGACATCGCGGCAGATCCCGTCAATCACCGTCCCGGCCAACTGCTTACGGGCGGCGGTAGAGGTCAGCAAGTCGCCCCACACGGTGGTGTCGAGCCAAGCCTGGTTGTCGATCACCACCACCTCGCATCGCTGAGGTCGGTGCAACTCAGGGCGTTCAGACGGGTAAGAATAGAGGTTTGCATGGTGTGGCCTTCCTTGTGTCCGATAGGTTAACGCACGCTGGCGGCGTTACTGAATGCATGGATCTTGTCGACGATCTGGCGCGATGCCGTCCTGATTGCCGTGGTGGTATTGCCGGCGATATGCGGCGTTAATTGCGCGCAGGGAATGCCGGTCAGTGGCGAGTCGAACCGGTCCTTTTCCAGGGCAAAGGTATCGATGGCGACCGCCTTGATATGCTTGGGAAACTGACGCATGAAGGCTGCCAGTTGGTGTTCGTCGACGATCCCGCCGCGTGCGGTATTGATCAGGATTGAACCTGGGCGCATCTGCCGGAACTCGGCAGTGCCGAACAAGCCTCGGGTCAGCGTGGTGAGCGGGACGTGGATCGAAACGATGTGCGCCTCGGCCAGTAACTGCGCAAGGTTTGCTCGTCGCTCAAGCTCAAGGCTGCGTGCCACCGGTTCGGTGAAACGCTCCGACCCGGTGGCGATCACCTTGATGCCCAGCGCCGCCGCCTTGCGTGCCACCTGCCGGGCAATGCTGCCGGTGCCCACCAGCCCAAGCGTGAGTTCGGCGTATTCGGGGCTAGGTGCCAAGCTGCCTTTTGCCCAATGGCCGTTGTGGGTTTGGGCGTTGTAGTAATCCAGGTCGCGAGACAGAAACAGCGTCTGGGCCACGACGTACTCGGCAACCGCGGCCGCGTTGGAACCTGGCGTGTTGAGTATCGTCACACCGCACTGCTCGCACTCAAGTCGTTCAATATGATTAACCCCGGTGCCGGCCTGGGCAATAGCGCGCAGTGGCGTGGCCAACGCGGGCGAGCTCGCGGCGCGGATCAGGCTGGCGCCCAAGGGGATGTTCAAGCGCGTCTTGAACACGCTGTAACCCCCGGCCCGACTCACGGCGGCAATAAAGGCCGGCTCGTCGTGGCAGTTGATCTCGGCATACTGAATGCGCGTGGTGTAGTGCTGCCGGATGCGCTCTTTGTCCGCGAAATAGTGCAGGTTGAGGGTGACGGCCAGACCCAGCTCAATAAAGCGATCAACTTCCTCAAACAGTAACGGTGGGCCGGGGGCATCGAGTATCAGGGTAGTAAATGCCATACAGTTGATCCTCTTGGAGGGTAGCGCCTGCCGATACCCAGGTTGCCCTGGGTATCGGGGCTGATCACTAGGTGAAATGGCGGGCGCTGATGGGATCGACCAGACCTGCATCGGTACTCACGGCCGCGAGGAACCCGCTGTAGATATCATTCAGCGATGAAGACTGGATGAACTCGGGATTGCTCTTGGCGTAGATAAGAAACAACCGATAGATTCTCAGGTTCTTTTCCTTGCGGTAGACCTCTGCCTTGAGACTAGGTCACAGGTTGAGCAAGCTGCCTTGTCCAGATACGACAGCGTATCGATTTCGGCGTAGATCCTCAGGCAGCCGCGAGTGTGCGGGGTTTGCGAAGCATCATCCGTGTTCGCCTTGAGTGCGTGCTCTAATGCTCGCCATAGAACGTCATGCAGTAACGCAGGGTTGGTATGGCCGATTGACGGGCGAGTTGATGCATTTTCCAGTATGGAGTTGATCACATGATTCATGGGTTCAAGCCTCGATAATTACAAATCCCTTATTTGCATGGCGCCAAACAGGCACAAGCAAAATCATCGATGTCCCAGGCTTAACCGACTGCGTCGCAAGGAACGGAACTCACCTGTTCGCCGACAGAAAGCCCCCTTGTCGGTACCGAAAAACGGCAAAAATTGAAACAACTTGTTATATCTGTGAGCAATAAAGCATGCCCCCGTTTTCTCGACAAAAGACCTTTTTGGAATAAACCGCATCGAAAAAATGATAGGGAGCTATCAAATATTGTTGGATGAAGGTCTAATTTTGAGCGCCGATATTTTCTTAAGCTTCTGTTTTTTCGAGATGAAAAAAAGCTAAAAGAAAAAATAGCCAGAAAAGCGTTGGTAGAGCGGCGAGGTATTTTCTAGAGGGATATGAAAAAAGTTTCATGAGGCTAACAGCCGCTCCCGCTCCCGCTCCCCTACACGAGCCTTTATATGATCCAAATGAGACGCTCGGAGGTTAAACACGCCAGTTGGCGCTTCGAACCTCGTCTTTATCGAAATGCGCCAGCGCGACCTCGATCAGTTCCGGATCCCACCCATGCTCGTTCAGGATGGTGCTGGCCATGGAGCGCATGCCGTGGCTGACCAAGCGGTCCTGAAAACCCATGCGTTTCAACGCCATGTTGGCGGTCTGGCTATTGGCGATCAGTACGTCAAAATCCCGAGTCCGAGCAAAGCGCTGGGCTGATAACTGATCAAGTTCGCGATGCCCTCGATTGGGCCAGCGCGACCTCACACAATGGCAGTCGGAATTTGTTGGCGCCCGACGGAAGCGCCAAAGACTTTATGCAGGCAGTTGTACGACCGGCACGGGACATCCTGCATGAGCATGGATTGAAAGGTTTTCATGAACTGCGGGCGGCTTATGCCTGTGAGCGCTATGAGCAACTAGTCGGCTTTCCTGCACTCGTTGATGGTGGTCGTGTTCATCAAGAGGATCGAGCACTCGATCAGCAAGCCCGTAAGCAGATCAGCCACGAGTTGGGACACAACCGCATCGATGTGGTGAGTGCCTATATCGGAGGCTGGAAATGACGGCCGAGTTCGACATAGCGTTGTTTCTGAGTCCGGTGCTCAAAGGTGCTTACGCAACGCGCCAGCGGCACATCAGGCAAGCAGAAAGGATGCACGAGGCGATTCGTGAACGCTGGAGTTGTGAGACCCCCTGGTCCTGGAGGGAAAAGCACGTGAGATGGTTTTTTGAGCAATCTGCGTTGCTCAGCACCAGCGACCCTTTACTACTACGAGTTAACCGCAGCACTGATTCGCCTTCGGCGTAAATGCCGTTGAGCTGTAGGTATGGTGGTTTACTAAAATTGGATGCTTCACTAGGCGAAAATTCTCGCCACAAAGAAGGGGTGAGATCAAGCAGTGTTCATTCTGCTGGGGGCGCTCCAAGAATAGACGGATCGACTCGGAACTTCTTTTTTGACGCTCTCGTTGAGTGGAGTTCAGCAGGTCTATTGCTGAAGCAGAGGGGCGTCAATTGACCCGATGAGTGAATGATTTCGCTACGTGAAGGATTTTTTGTTTTCCTTAATAAATAAGGTTGTTTTTTATTTATGCCTTAAAAATATACATCAACTAGTCAAAAATAGTTGAATATTTAATTCATTTGTGCGAGTTCAGCATCTAATCTATAAACTCAATTACGGAGGGGGATTTATGTTGATCTTTTTGAAATCGATGATTATTGGACTGTGCATAGCAGCCCCAGTCGGGCCAATAGGCCTTTTATGTATACAGCGGAGCCTTATGCGAGGCTGGAGGTCAGGTTTTGCAACAGGGTTAGGGGCAGCAACCGCCGACGCAATGTATGGCTTTATAGGCGCGTTAGGGATCACCGCGATTATCACAACACTGATTATGTTCAAACCCTGGCTGTGCATTTTCGGCGGGCTTTTTCTGGCGTACATCGGCTACCAGACGATAAAGTCAAAGGAGCCTGCAACCGCCTTGTCGGGCGAACGGGCCGGCATGATGAAAGCCTATTCGACAACATTGCTTTTGACCTTATCGAACCCGATGACCATCTTGTCGTTCATAGCCATATTCGCGTCAATGAGCGATGGCATGGTCGGCGACCAAGGCCAGCATTCAGTGTGGCCAATGGTGACCGGTATATTTCTAGGTTCCGCGGTTTGGTGGCTTGGATTAAGCGGTTTTTCGTCCGCATTCAAAACCAGAATATCCAAGTCAAAACTCAAATTGATCAACTACTTTTCCGGATCGACCATCACCGTCCTTGGTGCGTATCAAGTGGTCACCGGCGTCATGCTTGCCGCTGCTACATAAGGACCACATGGAGCGTGCAGCGGCCCCTATTAAAGAGCTAGGGGCTGCATTTTTAACTCTATATAGGCTTTCAAACGTCCTATCGCGAGATAGATGTCTGATACGGTTGCACTGCTAAAAGATAATCGGACCTGATTAATGCCCGTCCCCACCAATGAGAAAAAAGAGGTGGGAAAAACAATAACCTTGAATTGAGTCGCGCACTCCTGCATCTCAGAATAACCAAACCTTATCGGCAACTGTACATTGATGAAAAAGCCGCCCTCGGGGTCATTCCAGATGATGGCCCGCTGGCCGTTGGCATTCAGCGGGAAGTGCTCCTCAAGACACTTGATCATCCAGTTTCTTTTTTTCAAATAGGACATTGTCTTTGGCTCATTTAAGGCCTTCAAAGAATAATCGTTTTCTATCAGGAGCCCACCGACAACGGCTTGGCACAGCGCTGAAGTATTGACCGTTATCACGCTTTTGGCTTTGCATATTTTAGTGCTTAGGGCAGTTACCTCAACGTCCTCCGGCCCCATCAGGTACCCCATACGCAAGCCCGGGAAGATTGATTTCGCAAAGGACCCCATCAGGACGACTCGACTGCTATCAATCGATTTCATCAAGGGTATCCGAGCCCCCTCGTACCGAAAGTATCGGTAAGCGTTGTCCTCTAAGATCAAGAAGTCCTTTGCTCTTGCCAGCGCGACCAGAGCCTTTCTCCCTTCAAACGAGAGGCTGTCCGCCGTTGGGTTACTGAAATCTGAAATAGCATATAACGCCTTGACCTTCTCTCCGGAAGACTCAATGGCATTCACGGCATCGGACAAGGCGTGAGAATCCAGAAAATCCGCAATCGGAACAGGTACAGTCTTTACTCTCAAAAGCTTCGCAATACCCGTTATCCCTGAAAAAACGGGGTCAGGCACCAGCAGTACGCCACCGTCATCAAAAATTGATAACAAAGCCAATGTCGCTGCTTCCTGAAAGCCCATACAGACCACAATATTTTCAACGTTGGAGACGACTATTTCCTCATCGACACGCATATGCTCAGCCAGTATTTCATTGATAATTCCACTGGTTTTTCCGTACTGGCAAAGTCGTATCGAGAGCGACTGCTCTGCCTGGGTTACATACCGCGCGTAACTGGCAAACCCCTTATAGATAAGAGCAGGATCGCATAGCTCATCATCCGGTCGACCAGACGCCAGGGAAATAGCATCTGGATGCGCACTGGAGAGAGAGTTCAGAAGATTGATGACATTCAGAACGGGGTCATCGAAGGCGGAGCGTTCGAGCGCGATGGACATGATCGTTTCCCATAAAAAAGCGGCGAGCCAATGAAGGCCCGCCGCGAGTGATTGATATCACTTACGCCGGATCAAGCACGCTTTCAATGCCGACCCTGCTTTCCATTGTTTGAAATGCTTGAAGTAAATCCTCTTTAAGGTCCTCAAGGTCCTCCAGCCCAAAGCACAATCGAACCAGGCCCTTACCGATTCCCATCTCAGCCTTTTCCTGGTCAGACATAGAGGCATGACTTCCACTAAACGGTTGGGCCACCATAGAGGTGACACACGCCATTCCCGTTCCCGTGCCAAACCATTTCAGCGCGCTGGTAAACACTTTGTAATGGTCAACCAGATCAGATCGAATATCGACAAATACGATGCCGCCATAACCGACCAGTTGTTTGCCATCGATATTTGGAAAGTAAACGTGTTCAATAAATGGAAGCGATTGTAAATAGCTCAGCATGACGGCGGTCGTCGAACTATGCTTTTCCATGCGCAAGCTAAATGTCTGCATACTTCTGCGAAGTAACCATGCGCTATGAGGTGTCAGTATCGAGCCTGAATAGAAACGACCCTCAAGCAGTCGATTGTAAAGCTCATGATCATTGACAAGTACCAGGCCGCCCATGACGTCACTATGACCAGAGAAGTACTTTGTAGCACTGTACAATGAAATGTCAGCGCCAAGCATTAACGGCTTTTGAAACAGCGGGGTTGCCCAGGTGTTATCAACTACCACCAACGCTTGCGGATTTATCTTCTTTACGGCTTCGCTGACATCATGGATGTCGATGTCTTTAAGAAAGGGGTTGGTCGGTGTTTCGAAGATGACCATATCCACTGCCGGGGGCAGCTTCTTCAACCCATCTTCAGTAGTCAGGTCCAAAATGGTCAGTTGTGCACCGATACGTTTGGCGTATCTCTGAAATAACTTATACGAGCATCCGTAGATATATTTGTTTATGACCAGCGACCCACCCGGCTTGAGTAGTTCGAGCACCATATAAATAGCAGTCATTCCTGTGGCGTACGCTAGTGCATACTCACTGTTCTCTAGCGCCGCAACCACCTGCTCCAACTCAGTGACGTTGGGATTGGACTTCCTGGAATAGAAGAACGCCGAGTCAGCACTGAAAGCGCTGCATTGATAGATCGGCGTTACCGAAGGATGAGCTTCTCGATCGTCGACTCTGATATGTAGCATTTCAGTAGAAATATTCATGATTTGCTTACCAGCTTGATAACTTGCTCGTACATATTCTGCTTGCCCAAATAACCGATAGTCGGAGTTGTGTCATTTTGGGAAATTCCAATCTCCTCAATTGATTCAGTGGGAAAGTGGGCCCGGTCAAAGACTTCGTGCAGGTTTGAGTTAACCCCTTCAGGAAGCCATACCTCCGGACCTGTCTCATCAATCCTAGCCTTTGCGATAATGAACCGATAACTTTCGTGTGGACGCAGTGTCAGCGCTTTCCACTCGCTATCTCGCCCAGCGAGATAATTGCGTCGCAAATAAACCGTCTGCTCGAAATTTTCGGTATTTAGCACTTGTGCGTGCAGAGAAACAATATCACCATGCCATTCGAATTTTCTTTTCTCGTAAGCAGTCAATGCTTGCTCGCGCAATTCAACAGTACGGTTGTGTGCACTAGTACCCAAAAGCTTGAAATGCGCGTCCTTCCCGCACTGAGTACAGCAGCCTTTGCTGTCCAATCCAATGATTTCGGCATTCAAGCCGTAGCGAGTAACAAGTAGAGCGTTGCATTGATTGCAGCGGGTATCCGTGCCATCGACATCATTGACGTTCCCAAGATAAACGTGTTCAACCCCCATGCCACGAGCAACGTCCCGTGCCTTAAGCAGTCGGTCTATGGGGGTTCTGATGCTATTGCTCATTTTGTAGTCCGGATGAAACCTGACAAAGTGCAACGGCACCTCCGGCCCCAGCTCATCCAGCACCCACTGGCTGATTTTTCGTGCCGTATCCTCATCGTCACTGATATCGGTCACCATCAAGGTGCTCACCTCAACATATTTACCCGCATCGTAGACTTTTTTGATTCCGGCCAGTACCGGTTCTACCCACCCTGTAGTTACTTTTCGATAGTATTCGGGAGAGATAGACTTTAGTGAAATTGAAAATATGTCGATGACCGGCAGAAGTTCATCAATGGCTTCCTCGCTGATAAAAAAAGCTGACTTGTATAAATTTATCAACCCCGCTTCTTTTGCAAGCTTTGCAGTGTCCAGTATGAACTCATGCCAGACGACAGGATCGTTATAAGTCCAAGAAATAACACGGATGCCGTGTTTCAAAGCAGTTTCCACGACTTGTTCGGGTGTGTAGTAGTACACATCCTTGTCGGTCACGTATTTCGCTTGTGAGGTTTTCCAGTTGTGGCAGTACCCACAATTCAGCATGCAACCAATATTGCCCAGAGATAGAATTCGCTCCCCTGGCGCGAAGTGGAAAACGGCTTCAGTTTCTATAGTTTCTTCGGTGCTATGGACGCCTTTCCCATAGTTCAGAGTGACTAGCCGCCCACCTCTGTTTCCACGGACCTTGCAAAACCCCAACTTCCCTTCCTGTATGACACAGTTTCTGGGTGATAAATGGCATTTCACGGCCCCATTTGGGAGCAATTCTTCCAACATGGCCGGGGTACTTTCCAGCATCCAGTTTTTTCCATTAGTACTTTCCATGTTTCACTCCTCATCACGAAGTTACATTATGCACATCACGGGCTAAATACTCGGGGCGAACGATTTCGCAGCTAATAGCTGCGCGCCCTAATGATCATTAATAAGCAGCAGACGTATTGGCTAAGCCATAGTTCTTAAGTGAAAGCCGTTTGGCGTTCATGTTCATGAACGGCTGGATAAGAGGACCAATAACCAGTAGAAATGCGATCGTTCCTACTCCGAATGGGCCACCCAACAGCCAGCCGATCGAAAAGATACCGATCTCAATAATCATTTTGGCTTTGGTAAATGACCAGGACCACTTTGAAACCATAGTCAGAACTACCAGGTCCATGATCCTGATTCCGATTCCACTCATGATGATCAATGCAGAAGAATAGGCGCACAAGATCAAGCCAATCGCCAACATTGCATAGCCATTCAGTCGAGCCGTCAGGTAGTCTCCCATTCCAAGGAATGTCCACAGGTCAATTAATAATCCTGTCAGGGTAGTTGTAATAAATGGACTGATTGGTGGGAGCTTTTTGTTCCAAAGCGTCCACCACGTCAAAAAGAGTAAGGATACTATTCCTGAACATACTCCCATCCCGAGCCCGAGCTGCTTATCGATTGAGATTATAAGAACATCCAGTGGGTCGGTGCCGAGCTGGCTGACGATAAAAAACTTTGCACCCAGTGAAAATACCGTGACGCCCAGTAAATACATCAAGACCTGATCAATCTTAAAGTCAAGGAACCCCAGCGTTTGTGCTTTTAGGTAACTCCGGAAATAGAAGTCGGTTTTTTTTTCTGACTTTATCTGTTCGTCTCGCATACGATTACCCACTCTTTGAGAAAAGCTTTAGTTGGGCAGCGTTTAAAAAGTGAAGCAGTTTGTCGTTTTTTTTTTGCAGAGTTTTTATGGGCTGAAAATAGGCTAGCACTCGCTACTTTTTTGATGCATTATTTTTTAATGGAAATTGTATGAGTTTCATTAAAATTTTCACCTTTTTTCAAGGAAAACCTTCATGGATCGTATAGACATCAAGATCTTGAGCGTGGTGCAAGATTCGGGGCGCATTTCCATTACCGAATTGTCAAAGCACGCGGGCCTTTCCATCCCTGCTACAACTGACCGTCTGCGAAAGCTTGAGGATGGGGGAGTCATATCTGGCTATTGTGCTCAGGTTGATCCCGCAAAGCTTGGGTTTGGCATATCGGCTGTTGTCGGCATGACGACCTTCAAACCATCAAAATCCAAGTTGATCGCGACGCTCAACGACATCCCAGAGGTCGTTGAATGCCTACACGTTACGGGTAATGACTCTTACCTTATTAGAATCTATGCCAAGTCAATGGCGGACATTGAGAGCGTTATCGCGAAGATTAATAACTATGGCGAAACTCGCACCAGCATCGTTTTATCGGTTCCAATCGAGAGAAGGAAACTGGTACTCGTCGACAGATAGAAGCTGGTTACAAAGGGGATACCCTCCTACATGCCAAGATGAGTGCTAGGCCAGTGCCGCCAGATCCTTAGTCGCGTGCGATGTTTATGTGGTGGCAGGAGAATGACTGTCCGTCAGTCAGGTGCAGTCCATACCTCGAGCTCTGCCCAGCTGATCAATGGCCGCCGATAGCCTGCTGCGCGTCGCGAGCGTCCTTGCGGTGGTGGAAGAAAGCAGGGTCGTGGAGGTCGATCATATCCAATGGACCTCCGCTTTAGTCGGCTACTATCTCACCTAGATCCGGTGCCTGACTGAACATGTACCGGTATGCCAGGTCGTGGAGACGGCGGACGGGCCGCTGCGTGACTGCTGGTCAAGGATCGGAAGCGCTTTAGTATTCGAGACGTGAATTGGAGCGGCGGTCGTCATGCCGCCAGTGAGCTCCTGCAAGCGGGAATGCGGAGCACAGGCAAGCCGAGGGTTTGGCGACAGTCGCCAACTCTATCGTCATCCAATGATCCCTCAGTGTATCGGGACGACATTGCGTCCCTTGGTTTGATTGATGGCAGATGCCGACAGGCTGCCAATGACCGCCTTCTGTATATGTTCACTCCACCATGCCATCATCGGACGCCGGCGTTCGATCTAATCCGCCCGGTTGTAGGCGCTTCGAACTTCGTCTTTATCGACATGCGCTAGCGCGACTTCGATCAGTTCCGGACCCCATCCATGTTCGTTCAGGATTGTGCTGGCCATGGAGCGCATTCCATGGCTGACCAAGCGGTCCTGAAAGCCCATTCGTTTCAACGCCATGTTGGCTGTTTGGCTATTTGTGTGGGGGCGCGGGTTTCTATCTGACGGGAGCACATATTCCCTGTGGCCGCTATGGTGCTTAAGCGTCTCTAATAACGAGAGTGTATGTTCGGTCAGCGGGATTGTGTGGTCGACGATTCTTCATTCGCTCCGCAGGGATGGTCCAGATGCGTTTGTCGAAGTCGATGTCTGCCCATCGAGTGGTGGCCGCCTCGGCAGGGCGTGTCATGGTATGAAGTTGCCATTCGATCAGGCAGCAGGTCGTCCGCTTGATGCTGGCGTTCGCGATTTCCATCATGAGCTCCGGAAGCTCGTCAGGTGGTAAGGCGGCCATATTCTCTTTCTTGGGTTTCTTGAACACCGCTCGAATGCCGCTGAGGGGGTTGGCAAAGATCATTCCGGAGTTAACCCCGTAGGTCATGATCTCGTTAAGGCGCTGGCTCACTCGCTTAACCGTCTCGAGGCTGCTTTTAGCTTCAATCGGACGAAGCAGCTTGATGACCATCGGGGCGTTCACTTCCGATAACGGCGTCGATTTCATGCTTGGAAAAACATGCAGTTTGAGTGAGCGCCAAATATCTTCGGCATACGCTGGCGTGACGGAATCCTTCTTCAGCTCGAACCAGGCAGTGGCCACGTTCTCGAAGGTGTGTTCCGTTTCCGCTCGTTTGGCTTCCTGCAGCTCATTGCGCTGAGCTTTTGGGTCGATGCCCTGTGCAAGCAGCTGTCTGGCCTCAACGGTTTTCCTCCTCGCTTGCGCAAGAGAAACCTCGGGATAAGCGTTGAATGCCATGTTGATTCGATTCTTGGTGACGGGATGCCGGTAGTTGAAATTCCACTGCATCGAGCGATTGACCCTGACTCGCAGCTGGAGCTCGTCGCCCATCCCTGAGGACGTAATCCTTGTCTTTCGGTTTGACCGCCTTGAGCTAGCGGTCGGAGAGGCGGGTGGTTTGAGCGCACATGAGAAGTACTCCATGACACCTTTTGGTATTCCCAGGATTAACCTAGGTAGCCGGGAATACCATTGGGAATACCAAACCGCCTGGAACTCAAAAAAACTGGAAAGCCTCCAGCAGCCCTGAAACCCCCGTATTTACTGGATTTCAGGCACAAAAAAAGACGTCCGTGGACGTCTTTAGATGATGAAGTGGTGGAGCCGGGGGGATTTGAACCCCCGTCCGCCAGTACTCCGCTGTCGGTACTACATGCGTAGCCGTATCTATTAAGTTAACCCTCAGCGACCCGAAGGGCAGGGTGCTTTGGGCGAGTTGTGTAAGTTTTAGCCGCTTCGTCCACAACGTACTGCACGGCGATTCTGTTCTATATGACAATCACTTTGGGTTTACAGACATCCCCTGGTGATTGCTGGACCCGAAGGTACCAGAAGCTCAGGTCTAAGGCTGCTTACGCAGCGATAGCGAATTCCTGGCCGTAGTTTTCGTCATTGGCAACTATAAGAAGTTGCAACAGTGGATTTACGAGTTCTGTTACCAACTCGGCATGCACCTAAAGTTTCGCGACCGGCGTCGAATCCTAAACGGCCCCGTGCTTGTAACTCGTTGTTTCATAGTGAGTGACAAGCCTGTGCAGTGTACGCCAAACCGTCACAGAAGGCCAACCCGAAGGTTGGCCTCTGCGGCTGGCGTGGTTACTGGTTGCCGCCTTTGTCGCTGTTCTGCAGGTCTTGCAGGGCTTTGGAGGTGATCTCGATGCACTTCTTGTCATCACCGGCCGCGTGCGCGGCTTTGGCTTGGGAGACAGCGGTATCGATTTCGCCTTTTTTGCCACTGGTATCGGTTGCGAGCAGGGCTTGGCCGTTATTGATTTTGTCCAGATTGATTTTGCACAGATCAGGCTCACCGGCAGCAAAAACAGGGGAGGCCATCATCGCAGCGGTAATGAACAAGCCAGCAAGAGCGGAACGCTTCATAGGGTATCTCCTTGCGAAAAAGGGCTCGACGCTGCTGGCGTTCAGAGGCGGCCAGCGACATCACTGTTAAGCCTCGTACGCCGAGGCCTATTCAAATGACTACGCAGACGCACAGGCGTTCGGTTTAGTGGCCATTTAATGCGCTCGAGCTTGCGTTACCCGGTCCACCAGGTACACCAACCCGTGATAATCAATGCCTCCATGCTGGCTCAGGCCGATCTCGCAGGTGCGGCTGGTGGAAATGCCTTCGCTGCAATGTTGCACGGCGTCCTTGAGCGACCGCAGTGAGTGGGCGTTGAGCTCGGGCGTGGTAAAGCCTTTGTCGCCGGCAAAACCGCAGCAATGGATGCCTTCCGGGATCACCACGTTTTTTGAGCAGCGTCGCGCAAGATCAATCAACGCCTGGCTCTCGCCCAGGTGCTGAGTGCTGCAGGTGACGTGCACGGCGATGGGCGCCTCCTGCGGCGTGAAGTCGAGACGGTCCATCAGGTGGGTGCGGATAAAACGCACCGGGTCGTAGAGGTCCAGGCGTGTTTCGCCCAGGTCTTGTACCAGGCGCAGGGTGCAGGGGCTGGTGTCGCAATAGATCGGGTCGAGGCCGCCGCGGCTGGCGTGGAGCAGGGCGCCGATCAGTTCCTGGCGTTTGTGCTCGGCTTGTTCGGCATAGCCTTTGGAGGCGAAAGGCTGGCCGCAGCACAGGCTGTCCTGATTGTCGGGAAAGACTACCTGGTAACCGGCTTTTTCCAGCAGCCCTCGGGTCTTTTCGTACAGCGACATCTGCTCTTTATCACCCGCCGCCGGGCCCATGGCGCGTGAGACGCAGGCTGCCAGGTAGACCACGCGCGGTCGCTCATCCGTCACGGCCGGGCTGAAGCGAATGGCTTTTTCCGGCTGAGGCATGGCGCTGCTCCACTGCGGGATTTGCCCCTTGGACAGCTTGGTCACCGTGGCGGACAGTTTGGCCAGGCGAGGCGCGCCCAAGAGCATGCGCGCGCCGTTGGCGACATGCAGGGTAAAGCGCGCACCTTGCAGTGCCGTGGCGAAATGGCTGGCAAGCCATTCGGCGGTTTTCTGACTGTCAGCGTCACGGGCGCGCAGCTTTTTCACCAGGTCGCCGGTATTGATGCCTACAGGGCAGCGTTGAGCGCATAACCCGGTGGCGGCGCAGGTGTCGATGCCTTGGTAGTGGTAAGCCGCTTCCAACTCGGTGGTGTCTGCACCCGCGCGTTTCTTCGCCTGGATATCGCGCCAGATCACAATGCGCTGGCGCGGGCTCAAGGTCAGGCCTTTCGAGGGGCATACCGGCTCGCAGAATCCGCACTCGATGCACTTATCCACAATCTCGTCGGCCGCAGGCAATGGCTTGAGGTGTTTGAGGTGAATGTGCGGGTCTTGGCTGAGCACCACGTCGGGGTTGAGAATGCCGTTGGGGTCGAGCAGGCGTTTGAGCTGCCACATCAACTGATACGCATCGCTGCCCCATTCCAGCTCAACGAACGGCGCCATATTACGGCCAGTGCCGTGTTCGGCTTTCAGCGAGCCACCAAACTCCACTGCCACCAGTTGCGCGACGTCGTCCATGAACCCTTGATAGCGTGCGATTTCTTCTGTGCTGTTGAAGCCTTGGGTGAACACAAAGTGCAGATTACCTTCCAGGGCATGTCCGAAAAGGATGGCTTCGTCGTAGCGATGTTTGTCGAACAACTCGATCAAGCGATTCACGCCGATGGCCAGTTGCTCGACCGGGAAGGTCACGTCTTCGATGATTACGGTGGTGCCGGTTTTACGTACAGCACCCACGGCGGGGAAGGTGTCTTTGCGGATGGCCCACAGCCGTGCGTTTTCGACTGGGTCCTCGGTGAAGTCGACCTGTTTTTCCACAGGGAAAGGTGCCAGGGACGCCATGATCAGCGACAGCTGCTCGTGTAGCAACGACGGCGACGCGGCGCGGGATTCGATCAGTAGCGCACAGGCATTTTCCGATAACTGCTGTACGAAAGCAGGCATGCCCGGTTTGTCCTGTACCGAACGCATGCTGCGCCGGTCCAGCAACTCGACGGCCGAGACCGGCTGGGTTTTCAGCACCGTCACCGCGTTGCAGCAGGTTTCGACATCCGGGAACACGATCAGCGCCGAAGCTTTGTGCGGGTGATCGATCACCGTGTGGTAAGTCACCGCGCTGATAAAACCCAGGGTGCCTTCGGAACCCACCAGCAAGTGGCTGAGGATATCCAGTGGCTCGTCGAAATCCACCAAGGCATTGAGTGACAGGCCGGTGGTATTTTTCAGACGGTATTTGTGGCGGATTTTGGCCGCCAGTTCAGCGTTTGCCCGCGTCTCACGTCCCATCGTCGCCAGGCGTTCCAGCAGCTTGCCATGTTGGTTGCGAAAAGCCGCGACGCTCACCGCATCTTCGGTATCCAGGCGGCTGCCATCGGCCAGTACCAGCCGGATGCCAGCCAGGGTGTGATAGGTGTTCTGCGCGGTACCGCAGCACATGCCGCTGGCATTGTTGGCGACGATGCCGCCAATTTTGCAGGCATTGATCGACGCGGGGTCCGGGCCAATCTTGCGTCCGAACGGCGCAAGCCACGCATTGGCCTGCGCGCCAATCACGCCGGGTTGCAGGCGGATCTGTGTGCCTTGCCCACGAATCTCGCGACCGTTCCAGTTGTCACCCAGCACGATCAGCACCGAGTCGCTGATGGCTTGGCCTGACAGGCTGGTGCCCGCCGCGCGGAAGGTCACGGGTACGCGGTCACGCTGAGCCAATTGCAGCAGTGCAACTACTTCGTCTTCCGACTCCACGCGAATCACCAGCTGTGGGATTAGTCGGTAAAAGCTGGCGTCGGTGCCGAAGGCCAGGGTGGAAAGTGGATCGTCGAAGCGACGATCTTTCGGGATCAGTTGTGCGGCGTCGCTCAGGAAAGCAGCAGGCAGGCTCATCGGTCCTCCAGAAATAGCTGACGCCGGCATGCGTGTCCGGCGTCGATTCTTACCCTATTACGTGCAGGTTTCAGTGCACCAGCATACCGGTGAACCAGTAGGCCTGCGCCAGCGTGATCAGCCCGACGATGGTGGCAAAAAACAGGCTGTGCTTGAGGGTAAAGCGGAACAGATCGGATTCCTTGCCCACCAGGCCGGTGGCGGCGCAGGCGACGGCGATCGACTGCGGCGAGATCATCTTGCCGGTCACGCCGCCGCTGGTATTGGCGGCAACCAATAGCACGTCGTTGACGCCGATCTGGTGAGCAGTGGTGGCTTGCAGCGAGCTGAACAGGGCATTGGACGATGTGTCAGAGCCTGTCAGAAAAACGCCCAGCCAGCCAAGGAACGGCGAGAAAAACGGGAATGCGGCACCGGTTCCGGCCAGCACCAGTGCCATGGTCGAGGACATGCCGGAGTAGTTGGTGACGAAGGCAAACGCTAGCACCATGCCAATCGAGAGGATCGGCCAGCGCAGCTCGTAGAAGGTCTCTTTTAAAGTGGTAAGACCAGTTTTTGCGTTGATCTTGAGCACCAGCATCGACATGAGTGCGGAGAAGAAAATCGCCGTGCCGGTGGCTGAAATGGGGTCCAGTTTGAACACGGCTGGAATCGCTGTTGGGGTGGTGACGATCGGGGCGACCTTGATCACCAACTGGTCCAGGTGCGGGATCGCGAAGTTGAAGACCCAGCTGTACATCGAACCGCCCGCCGCGAACATTGCCTTGAAAGGTTTGAGGGTCCAAATGGTGACCAGGATGGTCAGGATCAGGAACGGCGACCAGGCTTTGAAAATCTGCCCCAGGCTGTAGGGCGAAGCGACCGTTTGGCGTGGTTGGCCGAAGCCGCCGGCACTGGCGGTAACTGCGGCGCTGGACGTCGCGCCGGCAATCTGCGCGCCCGCGGTGCGCTTGGGCTGCCAGACTTTCAGGAACAAGGTCAGGGCTATGAGGGCGGCCAGCGCGGAAGTGATGTCCGGCAGCTCCGGGCCGATGAAGTTGGAAGTGAAATATTGGGTAACGGCAAAGCTCAGGCCTGCCACCAAGGCGGCCGGCCAGGTTTCACGAACGCCACGCAGGCCGTCCATCATGAACACCAGCCAGAACGGCACGAACAGCGACAGCAGGGGCAGCTGGCGGCCGGTCATGGCGCCGATCTTGAATGCGTCAATGCCGGTGACCTGGCCTGCGACGATGATCGGAATACCTAGCGCGCCGAAGGCCACCGGCGCCGTGTTCGCGATCAGGCACAGACCGGCGGCGTACAACGGGTTGAAACCCAGGCCGACCAGCAGGGCGGCGGTGATCGCCACAGGTGCGCCGAAGCCGGCCGCGCCTTCGAGGAACGCGCCGAAGCAGAAACCGATCAGCAGCACTTGCAGGCGCTGGTCGTCGGTAATCGACAGCACTGAGCTGCGGATGATCTCGAACTGGCCGCTCTTGACCGTCAGTTTGTAGAGGAACACGGCCGCGACGATGATCCACGCGATAGGCCACAGGCCGTAGGCAAAGCCATAACCGGCGGCGGCCAGTGCCATGTCCACGGGCATCTGGAAGGCAAAGATAGCCACCAAGATCGACAGCCCCAAGGTGATGCTCCCGGCGACGTGGCCTTTGAGGCGAAACACGGCCAGGGCGAGGAAGAAAAATACGATTGGAATGACGGCGGCCAATGCGGACAGGCCGAGGCTGCCGAGCGGGCTGTAGAGCTGTTGCCAGGTTTGCATATGGGGTGGCCCCTGATTGTTGTTGTTAGGTCAGCGTGGATAATTGGTAATACCAATTTACAGTTGCTGTTGGCTAGAGTAAAAGCCTGGGATGGGGTGTGTCAATTTGCCGCTCGCGAAACTTTGGTCGTAGCTGGGCGGCGCAGAGGTTCTGCTCGGGTAAATCGAGGGCGTTCTGATAGGTGCCGCAAGCGCGGCGATAGGCCAGAATAGAGGGCCCGGCGAGTGGTCGGGATTGTGGAGAGTGAGTTATGGGGTTTGATCAGGTGCGTCAGCGCCGTTTGTCTGACGATATCGTCGAGCAGCTTGAGGGCATGATCCTCGAGGGCACGTTGAAGTCGGGCGAGCGCTTGCCGGCCGAGCGCGCGTTGGCTGAGCAATTTGGCGTGTCGCGCCCATCGTTGCGCGAGGCGATCCAGAAGCTGGCGGCCAAGGGGTTGCTGGTCAGCCGCCAGGGTGGCGGCAACTATGTGGCGGATTCCCTGGGGTCGACGTTCAGCGACCCGCTGCTGCACCTGCTGGAAAATAACCCCGAGGCCCAGCGGGATTTGCTGGAGTTTCGCCAGACGCTTGAAGCATCGTGTGCTTATTACGCCGCGCAGCGCGCCACCGAAGTCGATCGTGAGCGGCTGACCGCAGCGTTTGAGGCATTACAGGATTGCTACACGCGCGTTGATGAAGTGAGTCGGGTGGAGGAGGGCGCGGCGGATGCGAGGTTTCACTTGGCTATCGCCGAGGCCAGCCATAATGCGGTGTTGCTGCACACCATCCGCGGCTTGTTTGATCTGCTCAAGCGCAACGTGGTGACCAACATCGGTGGCATGTATCAACAGCGTACGGAAACCCGCGACATGCTGATCAGTCAGCACCGGGATTTGTACCTGGCGATTATCGAGGGGCGGGCCGAACAGGCGCGTGAAGTTTCAACACACCATCTGCTGTATGTGCAGGAGGTGTTGGAGGAGGTGCGTCAGGAGGTCCAGCGCGTGGCGCGGGCGGAGCGACGTAAAGGCCTGTAGCCCGGGTGAGTCACCCAGGGCTACATCGTCACAAGGATTATTCTTCCTTGCCCTTGTTACGTACGGCGCGATGCAGCTCACGATTGGAGTCGCGCTCGCGCTCGGTATCGCGCTTGTCGTATTCCTTTTTACCCTTGCCCAATGCGATCTCGCACTTGACCAGGTGCTTGCTCCAGTACCACGACAGGCAGATGCAGGCATAGCCCTTCTGCTGTACAGCGGCGGCGAGCTTTTCGAGTTCGCGGGCGTTGAGCAACAGCTTGCGCGTGCGCACCGGGTCAGCAATCACGTGGGTGCTCGCGGTGGTCAGCGGGGTGATATGACTGCCCAGCAGCCATGCCTCGCCATCCTTGAGCAATACGTAGCTGTCGACCAGTTGCAGCTTGCTGGCGCGCAGACTTTTTACTTCCCAGCCGGCCAGGACCAGACCAGCCTCGAACCGATGTTCGATGAAGTAATCGTGTCGCGCCTTTTTATTTTGCGCGATGGTCCCTGTGGGGTGTTTCTTTTGTTTAGCCATAGGGGCGGCATTATAGGGAGTTGCGAGCGTGTCGGCTACGGTCAACCTACGTGCTTGAGCGTGTTGGACGAATCCCGGACAATACCGGCAGTTCTTTGGTTTTTTTCTCTCGCGGATTGGGCTGTTCTTTCGCGATGTTTGCCTCAGCAGTGGAAGTAACGCTCACATGACGACGCATATTCAACGTTCGGCTTTATTGCCTTATCCGGCGCAGGCGCTCTATGACCTGGTCAATGACGTGGCGCGTTACCCGGAATTCCTGCCATGGTGCAACACCGCCGAGGTACTGGAGAGCAGTGATGAGCACATGATTGCCAGTGTCGGTGTGGCCAAAGGTGGCCTTAGCCAGCATTTTGTTACGCGCAATGTGTTGGTCCCTGGGCAATCCATCGAAATGAATTTGCAAGAGGGGCCGTTCACCCAGCTTCATGGGGTATGGGTGTTCAAGGCGCTGACTGACAAGGCCTGCAAGATCAGCCTGGACCTGTCTTTTGATTATGCGGGGCCGATTGTGCGGGCAACGTTGGGGCCGTTGTTCAACCAGGCGGCCAATACGCTGGTGGACGCGTTCTGCCAGCGGGCCAAGCAACTGCATGGTTGAGATTGAGGTGGTGTATGCCGCCGAAGACCGCCAGGTCTTGTTGGCGGTCACGGTGCCGGCGGGCACAAGCCTGAGGGCTGCGGTGCAGGCGTCGGGTATCGCAGTGCACTTTCCAACAGTGGTCTTGGCTGATTGCCCTTTGGGCATATTCGGCAAGGTAGTTGCGGATGCGGATACGCGCGCTGTGCAGCCGGGTGACCGTATCGAGATTTACCGGCCCTTGCTGGCAGACCCCAAGGAAGTGCGCAGGCTGCGCGCGGCCAAGGCGGCGAGAGCCCGGCAGAAATTTTCATGACCCCCTGCTAAAAGGCAGGCAACAAAAAGCCCGGCATGCCGGGCTTTTTATCGAGCGCCGCAAAGTTACTGCGGGCCGGTGTCCAGAGGCTGAGGCGTCGGGACTGGAACGGTTTGCACGCCGTCCACGTCCTTCTGGATCTGATCCAGCAAGGAGCCTGGCTTGGCCGGTACTTCAGACTTCGGCTTCTCTGCTTCCTGCGCGGGCGCAGTCACATTGGTGCCGTTGTCCTTGCCCAGCAAGGCTTCATCACGGCTTACGCCAGGCATGAAGTCACCGGACAGGCTGACAAGCTGGTCACTGCCATTGAAAATGACACTGACGCGTTCCTGCTGGCGTTCACCGCCACCAGGCTGGATGCTGTAGAGATAATCCCAGCGATCGGCATGAAAAGTGTCGGTCAGCAGGGGGTTGCCCATAATAAACCGTACTTGCCGTCGGGTCATTCCCGGCGTAACTGGTCTATCATGTCCTGCGTGACGACATTGCCCTGCTGGATGTCGATTTTGTAAACCCCGGGGAATGAACAACCGGCGAGTGCGAGCAGTCCCACAAGGGTGAAACTGGTTAGCAAGAGCTTGGTGTTTTGCATCGGTGGGCGACTTCCACTATCTTGGCTGGGACAACGTAAACGCCGATCATACCCGTATTAAGAGAAGCTGCGAAGCAGCATCCGCGAGAAAGCTAACCATGGTTGAAAATAGCGAACTACGCAAAGCCGGTCTTAAAGTGACTCTGCCACGAGTCAAGATTCTACAAATGCTCGATTCTGCTGAGCAGCGCCACATGAGTGCCGAGGATGTTTACAAGGCGCTGATGGAGTCTAACGAGGACGTTGGCCTGGCCACGGTTTACCGTGTGCTGACCCAGTTTGAAGCCGCAGGGCTGGTGGTTCGTCATAATTTCGACGGCGGTCATGCGGTGTTCGAATTGGCTGACGGTGGTCATCACGACCACATGGTTGACCTGGATACCAACGAGGTTATCGAGTTCACCAGTCCGGAAATCGAGAAGCTCCAGAAGGCTATCGCCGAAGAGCATGGTTTCGATTTGGTGGACCATAATCTGGTGCTGTACATCCGTAAGAAAAAGTAAAAATCGACGCAGATTTGCTCTGCAAAACGATTGAAGGCGACCCTAGGGTCGCCTTCGTGCTTTCTAAATAGAAGAAATAACCGGGTTTTAGGCCTTGGCTGCCACGACCATTTTCTTCGCGTGGGCCAAAGACTCTTTGGTCAGGTCGATCCCGCCCAGCATCCGCGCCACCTCTTCCACACGTTCCGACTTGTTCAGTTTGGAGACGGCCGTGTGGGTCGCATCGCTGCCGCGTACTTTATGTACAAACAGGTGCTGATGCCCTTGAGCGGCCACTTGTGGCAAGTGGGTCACGGTCAAGACCTGCCCACGTTCGCCCAGGCGGCGCAGCAATTGGCCAACAATTTCCGCAGTCGGCCCGCCGATACCCACGTCTACTTCATCGAATACCAGCGTGGGTACTCGTGAGGTTTGCGCGGTAATGACCTGGATCGCCAGGCTGATTCGCGACAGCTCGCCGCCAGACGCCACTTTCGCCAACGCCTTGAGCGGCTGACCGGGGTTGGCGCTCACCAGCAGCTCCACCTGTTCCAGGCCGTGGGGTTGCAGCTCATTGCTGGTGTTGGCATGCAGTTCGATGGTGAAGCGCCCGCCCGGCATGCCGAGGCGCTGAATTTCCTGCTCTACCGCTGCGGCCAGGCCTGTGGCCGCCTGCTGGCGCAGCTCGCTTAATTCGCGAGCTTTCTCCTGGTAGTGGCGAGCAAAGGAGGCGAGCTCGTCACCGAGGCGCTCAATGGATTCGTCATTCGCGTTCAAGGTTTCGATTTCATCCAGCAACTTCTGCTGCATCGTCGCTACTTCGGTTGGCTGAATTCGATGTTTGCGGGCCAGGGTGTAAATAGTGTCCAGACGTTCTTCGATTTCCTGCAGGCGCGCTGGGTCCGCGTCGAAGTGATCAAGAAAGCGATTCAGTTCGCCCACGGCCTCTTCGACCTGGATCTGTGCGCTGGTCAACAGTGTTGTGGCTTCACTCAGCGAACCGGACGCGTTGTTCACGCTGGACAGTCGATTGAGGCTGGCGGTCAATGCGTTCAGGACATTGCCCGAATCACTTTCGCTGCACTGCTCCACCACTTGGCGACAGATACCCAGCAGGGTTTCGGCATTGGTGAGGTTCTTGTGCTCCTGCTCGAGCTGCTCCAGCTCGGTTTCGCCAAGGCCCAGGCTTTCGAGCTCTTCAAGCTGATAGCTAAGCAACTGATGGCGAGCGCGCTGCTCGTCGCCGGAGTTGGAAAGACGCTCCAGCTCCTGACGAGTCTGACGCCAGCGCTGGGCGGCAAGTTGTACCTGTCGGGCCAGGTCGGTGGCGCCGGCATATTCATCGAGCAGGCGGCGATGGGTATCGGTTTTCAGCAGGGATTGGTGTTCGTGCTGGCTGTGGATATCGATCAGCAGCTCGCCCAGGGCTTTCAAGTCGCCAAGAGGGCAGGGCGTGCCATTGATGTAGCCGCGCGAGCGGCCTTCCGCGGTGATGACCCGGCGCAGGATGCACGGGCCTTCATTATTAAGGTCGCGCTCGGCCAGCCAGGTTTCGGCTTCTGGAATGTCTGCCAGGTCGAAGGTCGCCAGGATATCGGCCTTGTCCGCACCGGGTCGCACCACGCCGCTGTCGGCACGGTCGCCAAGCGTCAGGCCCAGGGCGTCGAGCATGATCGACTTGCCGGCACCGGTTTCGCCTGTGATTACGCTCATCCCGCGATCCAGTTCGAGGTCCAGATGTTCAACGATGGCGTAGTTATGTACAGACAGGTGCACGAGCATGGCGGCCGCTCCGAGGCGTTAGGTCTGGTTATTTATACAGTGTTTTGTTTGAGGCTGACAATCCTGATGCTTAGCTCGATTTGCTTGAGTGCAGAAGTTTCTTAGCTCAATGAGGAATGAGTGCGCAGGAATTGATCCAGAGCAGGCGAAAGACTTTTGGTAACGCCTGCGCTCTTGAACCTGGAAATTGTGGCCCCATATACCGGAACAGAAGCGCGAGTTGAGTTCGCGCATGATTTTGAAAGGAGAAATCTATGGCTGACGAACAGACGCAGGATACGCAAACTCCAGACGCCAATTCGGCTGCCGGTGATGAGCTGGCGACTCGTGTGCAAGTGCTCGAAGAGCAATTGGCTGCTGCGCAGGATCAGTCTTTGCGTGTTGCCGCCGATCTGCAGAACGTCCGCCGCCGTGCCGAGCAGGATGTCGAGAAGGCTCACAAATTCGCGTTGGAAAAATTCGCCAATGACCTGCTGCCGATTATCGATAGCCTGGAGCGTGGCCTTGAGCTGTCCAACCCGGACGATGAAAACATCCGCCCGATGCGCGAAGGAATTGAGCTGACGCTGAAAATGTTCCAGGACACCCTCAAGCGTTATCAGCTGGAAGCTATCGATCCGCAAGGCGGCGAGCCGTTCAATGCGGAGCATCACCAAGCCATGGCCATGCAGGAAAGCCATGACCTGGAGCCCAACAGCGTATTGAAAGTGTTCCAGAAGGGTTATCAGCTCAACGGTCGCTTGTTGCGCCCGGCAATGGTGGTGGTGAGCAAGGCTCCTGCACCTGTTGCACCTTCTATTGATGAGCAGGCTTGAAATCAGTCGTAACGGCCCCATCTATAAGTCAAGCGTTTAAGTGCTACCGCAGTTAGCCACCACTGCTGCGGCAACCAAATTAAAGTTTCGGGAGAGTAAATCATGGGCAAAATTATCGGTATCGACCTGGGGACTACCAACTCCTGCGTCTCCGTGCTGGAAAACGGCGTTGCTAAAGTTATCGAAAACGCCGAAGGCGCGCGTACCACGCCGTCGATCATTGCATACGCCAACGACGGTGAAATCCTCGTCGGTCAGTCGGCCAAGCGTCAGGCTGTGACCAACCCGCACAACACCCTGTACGCGGTGAAGCGTCTGATCGGTCGTAAGTTCGACGAAGAAGTCGTACAGAAAGACATCAAGATGGTCCCTTACAAAATCGCCAAGGCTGACAACGGTGACGCCTGGGTTGAAGTAAACGGCCAGAAAATGTCGCCGCCGCAAATCTCGGCTGAAATCTTGAAAAAGATGAAGAAGACCGCCGAAGACTACCTCGGTGAAGCAGTGACTGAAGCGGTGATCACCGTTCCGGCCTACTTCAACGACAGCCAGCGCCAGGCGACCAAAGACGCCGGCCGCATCGCGGGCCTGGACGTAAAACGTATCATCAACGAACCTACCGCAGCGGCTCTGGCTTACGGTATGGACAAGGCCAAGGGCGACCACACTGTGATCGTTTACGACCTGGGTGGCGGTACTTTCGACGTCTCCGTGATCGAGATCGCTGAAGTTGACGGCGAGCACCAGTTTGAAGTGTTGGCCACCAACGGCGACACCTTCCTGGGCGGCGAAGACTTTGACATTCGTCTGATCGACTACCTCGTTGACGAATTCAAGAAAGAAAGCGGCATGAACCTCAAGGGTGACCCGCTAGCCATGCAGCGCCTGAAAGAAGCCGCTGAGAAAGCCAAGATCGAGCTGTCTTCCGCTCAGTCGACCGACGTGAACCTGCCGTACATCACTGCAGACGCTACCGGTCCTAAGCACTTGAACGTGAAGATCTCGCGTTCCAAGCTGGAAGCACTGGTTGAAGACCTGGTTCAACGCACCATCGAGCCTTGCCGCATCGCGCTGAAAGACTCCGGTATCGACGTTGGCTCGATCAACGACGTGATCCTGGTTGGCGGTCAGACCCGTATGCCACTGGTTCAGAAACTGGTTACCGAGTTCTTCGGCAAAGAAGCCCGTAAGGACGTGAACCCGGACGAAGCGGTTGCCATGGGTGCTGCTATCCAAGGTGCGGTACTGGCCGGTGACGTGAAAGACGTGCTGCTGCTGGACGTCAGCCCGCTGACTCTGGGTATCGAAACCATGGGTGGCGTGATGACCGCGCTGATCGAGAAAAACACCACGATTCCTACCAAGAAATCGCAAGTGTTCTCGACTGCCGACGACAACCAGGGCGCTGTGACCATTCACGTGCTGCAAGGTGAGCGTAAGCAAGCGGCGCAGAACAAGTCTCTGGGCAAGTTCGACCTGGCTGAGATTCCACCAGCACCACGTGGCGTGCCGCAAATTGAAGTGACCTTCGACATCGACGCCAACGGCATTCTGCACGTAGGCGCTAAAGACAAGGCCACAGGCAAAGAGCAGAAGATCACCATCAAGGCCAACTCCGGTCTGTCTGATGAAGAAATTCAACAGATGATTCGTGATGCTGAAGCCAACGCTGATGCAGATGCCAAGTTTGCTGAGCTGGCCGGCGCCCGTAACCAAGGCGATGCCCTGGTTCACTCGACGCGCAAAATGATCTCCGAAGCAGGCGACAAAGTGACTGCTGAAGAGAAAACCGCAATCGAAGCAGCTGTGGTTGCCCTGGAAGCCGCCATCAAAGGCGACGACAAGGCTGCCATCGAAGCCAAGGTTGAGGAGCTGTCGAAAGTTTCCGCACCGGTTGCTCAGAAAATGTACGCCGAACAAGGCCAGCCGGCAGAAGGCGCTGCGCAGCACGCAGAGCCTGAAGCCAAGCACGACGATGTTGTCGATGCCGAGTTCGAAGAAGTTAAAGACCAGAAGTAAGTTGGTCGCCCGGTTGACCGCTATCAAGCGGTGACTGGTAGGATGTCGCCGCGCGGGAGCTTGCTCCCGCGTTGGCGTGTCTGGGGTATGCGAATTTTTACAACATGCGACAAGGTTCGGATGTTGGCGGTGTGACTGGGAATGCTCCTGCTTCCTGGCGACAGTCACCGCGTTTTTGGCCGGCTCCCTGGCTAAAAGCAGTTATGACCAGGATCGTTGAATTGACGTGAGTTGGGTCCGGGCCTGTATTGGGGCTCAACGAGTTTGGCAAGGCTCAGGAGGGTCTGGCGAACGTCCTTAAGAGTGCAAAGACTTATGGCAAAGCGTGACTATTACGAAGTGTTGGGTGTGGAGCGTGGCTCCAGCGAGGCGGACCTGAAAAAGGCTTACCGTCGCCTGGCGATGAAGCACCACCCGGACCGTAATCCGGATAGCAAAGAATCCGAAGAGCTGTTCAAAGAGGCCAATGAGGCCTACGAGTGCCTGTCTGATCCCAACAAGCGTGCGGCCTACGACCAGTATGGTCATGCGGGTGTTGACCCAAGCATGGGCGGCGGCGGTGCTGGCTTTGGTGGTCAGAATTTCTCCGATATTTTCGGCGACGTATTCAGCGACTTCTTCGGCGGTGGCCGTGGCGGCCAGCGTGGCGGCGCTCAGCGTGGCAGCGATTTGCGCTACACCCTGGAGCTGAACCTGGAAGAAGCCGTGCGCGGCACCAGCGTCAATATCCGTGTGCCGACGCTGGTCAATTGCAAGCCGTGCGATGGCTCGGGCGCCAAGAAAGGCTCCTCGCCGATCACGTGCCCAACCTGTGGCGGTATCGGCCAGGTGCGTATGCAGCAGGGCTTCTTCTCGGTGCAGCAGACCTGCCCGCGTTGCCATGGCCAGGGCAAGATCATTTCCGATCCGTGCGACTCCTGCCATGGCGAAGGCCGCGTAGAAGAGTACAAGACCCTCTCGGTGAAAGTGCCGGCGGGTGTCGATACCGGTGATCGCATTCGTCTGTCGGGCGAAGGTGAGGCGGGGACTCAAGGTGGGCCTACGGGCGACCTGTATGTGGTGATCAATGTGCGCGAGCACTCGATCTTCCAGCGCGATGGCAAACACCTGTTCTGTGAAGTGCCGATCAGCTTTGTCGATGCGGCCCTGGGTGGCGAGTTGGAGATTCCGACGCTGGACGGTCGGGTCAAACTCAAGATTCCTGAAGGTACGCAGACCGGCAAACAGTTCCGTATTCGTGGCAAAGGCGTTGCGCCGGTACGCGGTGGCGGTGCTGGCGACCTGATGTGTCGCGTGGCGGTGGAAACACCGGTCAACCTCGGGCGTCGTCAGCGCGAACTGCTGGAAGAGTTCCGCAGTTCGTTGGAGGGTGATGACTCCCATTCGCCGAAAACCACCGGATTTTTCGATGGCGTGAAGCGCTTCTTCGGCGACCTGTAAGGAAGTGAGTATGCGACGTATAGCCGTAATGGGCGCTGCTGGGCGCATGGGCAAGACGCTGGTCGAAGCGGTGCAGCAGCGCTCGCCGGCCTCCGGGCTGACGGCGGCGATTGTCCGCCCGGGCAGCACGTTGATCGGTGCGGATGCAGGTGAGCTGGCCTCGCTGGGGCGCATCGGCGTTTCGTTGTCAGGCAACCTGGAGCAGGTGGCTGACGAGTTCGACGTGCTGATCGATTTCACCCTGCCGGAGGTGATGCTGAAAAACCTGGCGTTCTGCCGCAAGGCGGGCAAAGCCATGGTGATCGGTACCACGGGCTTGAGTGCTGAGCAGAAGCAGTTGCTGGTGGAGGCGGGCAAGGATATTCCAATCGTCTTCGCTGCCAATTTCAGTGTGGGCGTGAACCTGTCGCTCAAGTTGCTGGACCTGGCCGCTCGTGTGCTGGGTGATGAGGCGGATATCGAGATCATTGAAACCCATCATCGCCACAAGATCGACGCGCCGTCGGGTACCGCATTGCGCATGGGCGAAGCCATCGCCGATGCGCTGGGGCGTGATCTGTCGAAAGTCGCGGTGTATGGCCGTGAAGGTCATACCGGGGCGCGTGCGCGTGACACCATCGGTTTTGCCACTGTGCGCGGTGGCGATGTGGTGGGTGATCACACTGTGCTGTTCGCCTCCGAAGGCGAGCGCCTTGAGATCACGCACAAAGCCTCAAGCCGCATGACATTCGCCAAGGGTGCGGTACGTGCCGCCCTTTGGTTGGAAGGTCGTGAAGCGGGGCTGTACGATATGCGTGATGTGCTGGATCTGCACTAATCAGTAGCTAAAACGGGGCCTCAGGATTATCCTGAGGCCCCGTTTTTACCCGCTAGGCGACTTCCTGTCGCATTCCCCTGCCTTTAAGGCTCATTAGCGGTGGACCAAAAAAGCCTTTTTCTGTAAGCTACAGCTTTAGTGTGTCCACTAAAAGCGCGCAGAATAATTCAGTGAAGAAGCGGGGTGACGTGTCCATACGTCACTCCGCTTTTTTACAACCTGCGATCGCCCTTTCAGGCTTTATTTACGGGAGGTCTTCTTGACTAAGCCAGCCATACTCGCCCTTGCTGATGGCAGCATTTTTCGCGGCGAAGCCATTGGAGCCGACGGTCAAACCGTTGGAGAGGTAGTGTTTAACACTGCCATGACAGGCTATCAGGAAATCCTTACCGATCCTTCCTACGCCCAACAGATCGTTACCCTGACCTATCCGCACATCGGCAACACCGGTACTACACCGGAAGACGTCGAGTCTGATCGTGTCTGGTCGGCTGGCCTGGTCATTCGTGACCTGCCGCTGGTTGCGAGCAACTGGCGTAACACGATGTCGCTGTCCGATTACCTGAAAGCCAACAATGTTGTGGCAATCGCCGGTATCGACACGCGCCGCCTGACACGCATCCTGCGTGAAAAAGGCTCGCAGAACGGCTGCATCATGGCGGGTGACAATATTTCCGAAGAAGCGGCGATTGCCGCAGCGCAAGGCTTCCCTGGCCTGAAAGGCATGGACCTGGCGAAAGTTGTCAGCACCAAAGAGCAGTACGAGTGGCGCTCCACTGTCTGGGACTTGAAGACCGACAGCCACGAGACCATCGCCGCTGCCGACCTGCAATACCACGTGGTCGCCTACGACTACGGGATTAAGTACAACATCCTGCGCATGCTGGTTGAGCGCGGTTGCCGCGTGACCGTGGTGCCGGCGCAAACCCCGGCCAGCGACGTGCTGGCCCTGCAGCCGGACGGTGTGTTCCTGTCCAACGGCCCGGGTGACCCCGAGCCTTGCGATTACGCCATCAAGGCGATCAAGGAAGTGCTGGAAACCGAGATTCCGGTATTCGGTATCTGCCTCGGTCACCAGCTGCTGGCCCTGGCCTCCGGCGCCAAGACCCTGAAAATGGGTCACGGCCACCACGGCGCCAACCACCCTGTGCAAGACCTGGACACTGGCGTTGTGATGATCACCAGCCAGAACCATGGTTTTGCGGTGGATGAAGCGACTTTGCCGGCTAACGTTCGCGCTATTCACAAGTCGCTGTTCGACGGTTCCCTGCAAGGCATCGAGCGCACCGACAAGAGCGCGTTCAGCTTCCAGGGCCACCCTGAAGCCAGCCCGGGCCCGAACGACGTAGCGCCGCTGTTCGACCGTTTCATCAATGAGATGGCCAAGCGACGCTGACTGAGCGGCCTGCGGGCGGCCCCGAATGTCGGTGGCCCCCGCAGGCTCTTCAAAGAGTGTTCAAGACGGCTTGCCGACTGACCTGCGGATTTGAGTGACAAACCCATGCCAAAACGTACAGACATAAAAAGCATCCTGATTCTCGGCGCTGGCCCGATCGTGATCGGCCAGGCCTGCGAATTCGACTACTCCGGCGCCCAGGCCTGTAAAGCCCTGCGCGAAGAGGGTTACCGCGTCATCCTGGTGAACTCCAACCCGGCCACCATCATGACCGACCCGGACATGGCCGACGCCACCTACATCGAGCCGATCAAGTGGCAGACCGTTGCCAAGATCATCGAGAAAGAGCGTCCGGACGCGCTGCTGCCAACCATGGGCGGCCAGACCGCACTGAACTGCGCCCTGGACCTGGAGCGCGAAGGCGTCCTGGAAAAATTCGGCGTAGAGATGATCGGCGCCAACGCCGACACCATCGACAAGGCTGAAGACCGCTCGCGTTTCGACAAGGCCATGAAGTCCATCGGCCTTGATTGCCCGCGTTCCGGTATCGCCCATAGCATGGAAGAGGCCAATGCGGTCCTCGAGAAGCTGGGCTTCCCGTGCATCATCCGTCCGTCTTTCACCATGGGCGGCACCGGTGGCGGTATTGCCTACAACCGTGAAGAGTTCGAAGAAATCTGCGCCCGTGGTCTGGACCTGTCGCCGACCAAAGAGCTGCTGATCGACGAATCCCTGATCGGCTGGAAAGAGTACGAGATGGAAGTTGTCCGCGACAAAAAGGACAACTGCATCATCGTCTGCTCGATCGAAAACTTCGACCCGATGGGCGTGCACACCGGCGACTCGATCACCGTTGCTCCGGCACAGACCCTGACGGACAAGGAATACCAGATCATGCGTAACGCCTCGTTGGCGGTACTGCGTGAGATCGGCGTTGAAACCGGCGGTTCCAACGTTCAGTTCGGCATCTGCCCGGACACCGGTCGTATGGTCGTGATCGAGATGAACCCGCGTGTATCGCGTTCTTCGGCGCTGGCATCGAAAGCCACCGGCTTCCCGATTGCGCGTATCGCTGCCAAGCTGGCGATCGGTTACACCCTGGACGAGTTGCAAAACGAAATCACTGGTGGCGCTACGCCGGCATCCTTCGAGCCGTCCATCGACTACGTCGTGACCAAGCTGCCACGTTTTGCCTTCGAGAAGTTCGCCAAGGCTGACGCTCGCCTGACCACCCAGATGAAATCTGTGGGTGAAGTCATGGCCATCGGCCGGACCTTCCAGGAGTCCCTGCAGAAAGCCCTGCGTGGCCTGGAAGTGGGTGTTTGCGGTCTGGACGAGAAGCTCGACCTGAGCAACCCGGAAAGCATGAGCGTGCTCAAGCGCGAGCTGACCGTGCCGGGCGCTGAGCGCATCTGGTACGTGGCCGATGCTTTCCGCGCCGGCATGACTGTCGAACAAATCTTCGGCATGAACATGATCGACCCGTGGTTCCTGGTGCAGATCGAAGATCTGATCAAGGAAGAAGAGAAGGTCAAGACCCTCGGTCTGTCCTCCATCGACCGCGACCTGATGTTCCGCCTCAAGCGCAAAGGTTTCTCCGACCAACGTCTGGCCAAGCTGCTGGGTGTGACCGAGAAGAACCTGCGCACGCATCGCCACAAGTTGGATATCTTCCCGGTCTACAAGCGCGTTGACACCTGCGCTGCCGAGTTCGCCACCGACACTGCATACCTGTACTCCACCTATGAGGAGGAGTGCGAAGCCGCACCGTCGGGCCGCGACAAGATCATTATTCTGGGCGGCGGTCCAAACCGTATCGGCCAGGGCATCGAGTTCGACTACTGCTGCGTACACGCCGCTCTCGCCCTGCGCGAAGACGGGTACGAGACCATCATGGTCAACTGCAACCCGGAAACCGTTTCCACTGACTACGACACTTCCGACCGTCTGTACTTCGAGCCGGTCACCCTGGAAGACGTGCTGGAAATCTGCCGCGTCGAGAAGCCAAAAGGCGTGATCGTCCAGTACGGTGGCCAAACTCCGCTGAAACTGGCTCGCGCCCTGGAAGCAGCCGGCGTGCCGATCATTGGCACCAGCCCGGACGCTATCGACCGTGCCGAAGACCGTGAGCGCTTCCAGCAGATGGTTGAGCGCTTGAGTCTGCGTCAGCCGCCTAACGCCACCGTGCGCAGCGAAGACGAAGCCATCCGCGCAGCCAGCAAGATCGGTTACCCGCTGGTGGTGCGTCCGTCCTACGTATTGGGCGGCCGTGCGATGGAAATCGTCTACGAAGAAGAAGAGCTCAAGCGTTACCTGCGTGATGCGGTGAAAGTGTCCAACGACAGCCCGGTGCTGCTGGACCACTTCCTCAACTGCGCCATCGAGATGGATGTGGATGCTGTCTGCGACGGCACCGACGTAGTGATCGGCGCGATCATGCAGCACATCGAACAGGCGGGCGTTCACTCCGGTGACTCCGCATGCTCGTTGCCGCCATACTCGCTGCCGGCGCACATCCAGGACGAGATGCGCGAGCAGGTCAAGAAAATGGCCCTGGAGTTGGGCGTGGTCGGCCTGATGAACGTTCAGTTGGCGCTGCAAGGCGAAGACATCTACGTCATCGAAGTCAACCCGCGTGCTTCGCGTACCGTGCCATTTGTTTCCAAGTGCATCGGCGTTTCTCTGGCGATGATTGCTGCCCGTGTGATGGCCGGTAAGACCTTGAAGGAAATCGGCTTCACCAAGGAAATCATTCCTAACTTCTACAGCGTGAAAGAGGCGGTGTTCCCCTTCGCCAAATTCCCTGGTGTGGACCCGATCCTGGGCCCAGAGATGAAGTCCACCGGTGAAGTGATGGGCGTGGGCGACACCTTCGGTGAAGCGTTCGCCAAAGCCCAGATGGGTGCAAGCGAAGTGCTGCCGACCGGCGGTACCGCGTTCATCAGTGTGCGGGATGATGACAAGCCGCTGGTTGCAGGCGTGGCCCGTGATCTGATCAACTTGGGCTTTGAAGTCGTGGCCACCGCCGGGACCGCCAAGCTGATCGAAGCTGCCGGCCTGAAAGTGCGTCGCGTGAACAAGGTGACGGAAGGCCGTCCGCACGTGGTCGACATGATCAAGAATGACGAAGTCACCCTGATCATCAACACCACTGAAGGTCGCCAGTCGATCGCGGACTCCTACTCCATTCGTCGTAATGCCTTGCAGCACAAGATCTACTGCACCACCACCATTGCTGCTGGCGAAGCCATCTGCGAAGCGCTCAAGTTCGGTCCGGAAAAGACCGTGCGTCGCTTGCAGGATCTACACGCAGGATTGAAGGCATGACCAAATACCCAATGACCGTCCAGGGCGCCAAGGCCCTGGAAGAGGAACACGCCCATCTGACCAAGGTCGTCCGTCCGAAGCTGAGCCAGGACATCGGTACGGCCCGCGAGCTGGGTGACTTGAAGGAAAACGCTGAATACCATGCTGCTCGCGAGCAGCAGGGTATGGTCGAAGCGCGGATCCGTGACATTGAAGGCCGTATGCAGAACGCGGTGATCATCGACGTCACGACCATCCCGCATACCGGCAAAGTGATTTTCGGTACCACCGTGGAAATCGCCAACGTCGAGACGGATGAGCGCGTTGTTTACCACATCGTCGGCGAGGACGAAGCTGACTTCAAACTCGGCAAGATCTCGGTTGGTTCGCCTCTTGCTCGCGCCTTGATTGCCAAGGAAGAGGGTGATGTGGTGGCGGTGAAAACGCCCGGTGGCGTGATCGAGTACGAGATTGTTGAAGTTCGTCACATCTGAAAGACGGCGCCCGCTTCGTGCGGGCGCCATGCTTTGGCAGCTTGCCCAGATGCTTTGGGTGGGCGGCGTGTGGTTGTTACACATTGGTTTACTGCCGACGCTGGGCCTGATTGGCCTGGCGCCGTTGCTGATCGATGAAATCGACGGATTGCTCAGCGCGCTGCTGGTAGGTTTTGCGGCGGCGTGCGTGACGCTCCAGGTGCTGGTGCTGATCAAGGCCGAGGGCTTGGGGAGTTTGTGGCGGGATATTCGCGGCCAACTGCTGTTGATGGCGCTGTACGCATGCGCAATGTTTTGCGTGGTGCATACGTGGCTGCCGGAAGCGTTGCGCTGGCAGCTGTTCAGCTATCTTGTGCTAGGGTTCTCCGGCTTGGTGCTGGTTTTACAACCGGCGCCAGGATGGAGTGGCGGGGCGCGCGAAGCACGCCCGTGACCCTTTTGTTACTTGAAGCGGTGTACGTTCGACAGTTGCTTGTTGACGCTGAAGTTCTTGCGATACAGCAGCGCCATCTTGCCGATGACCTGAACCAGATCCGCTTTGCCGACCTTGCACAGTTCTGCAACGGCGGCCAAACGCGCTTCGCGGTCAAGGATGTTGACCTTGATCTTGATCAGTTCGTGATCGCCCAATGCGCGTTCAAGTTCGGCTAACACACCTTCAGTCAAACCGTTGTCTGCCACAATCAGAACTGGTTTCAGATGGTGGCCAATGGATTTGTACTGTTTCTTCTGCTCTTGAGTGAGCGGCATAATCTGACCCCTGCGTCTGATCTTGTAAAAAGCGGCGGCCAGTTTACCCGAGCGAGTCCGGGACCGCCCAGTTAATCACGACCCGTTTTATTTTTCGAGGTGGCCCGTGGCCCGTTCCAAAACTAGCCTTAAGTGGCTGCAAGAGCATTTCAACGATCCTTACGTCAAAAAGGCGCAAAAGGACGGGTACCGTTCGCGGGCCAGCTACAAGCTCCTTGAGATCCAGGACAAGGACAAATTGATTCGCCCCGGCATGAGCGTTATTGATCTTGGCGCGGCCCCTGGTGGTTGGTCCCAGGTGACCAGTCGTCTGATTGGTGGGCAGGGCCGCTTGATCGCTTCCGACATCCTGGAAATGGACAGCATCCCGGATGTGACCTTTGTTCACGGTGACTTCACCCAGGACACTGTGCTCGCAGAGATCCTCGAGGCAGTGGGAAATTCGCAGGTAGACCTTGTGATTTCCGACATGGCCCCCAATATGAGTGGACTACCGGCCGTCGATATGCCGCGCGCAATGTTCCTGTGTGAACTGGCGCTGGATTTGGCGGGTCGGGTGTTGCGTCCGGGTGGTGATTTTTTGGTGAAAGTCTTCCAAGGTGAAGGTTTTGACGAGTACCACAAGAACATCCGCAAGTTGTTCGACAAGGTGCAAACGCGCAAGCCAGACTCTTCTCGGGACAGGTCTCGAGAGCAATACCTGCTGTGCCGCGGCTTCCGCGGTGTTGAAGGTGCGGCGAGTGAAGAGCGTTTTTGAGGAATTCGAGGAAGGCGATAGGTTTTTTTATATCGCTTTCGTCACGAAGCTTTACGAATATTGTGTAGTCAAAGTTTCACAAAGGGTTACAGACGGCGCCTGCCAGAGTTGTAGGTAATGTAGTAAGTTAGGCCGGTGAATATCATGCGAAGCGCGCGCCAGTAGCGGAGCTTGCTTCAGAGGGTAGTTAATTGAACGATATGGCAAAGAATCTGATCCTGTGGTTGATCATCGCGGCAGTCCTGGTGACGGTGATGAACAACTTCTCCAGCCCTAACGAGCCGCAGACCCTCAACTATTCCGACTTCATCCAGCAAGTTAAGGATGGCAAGGTCGAGCGCGTAGCGGTTGATGGCTACGTGATCACCGGCAAACGCAACGATGGCGACAGCTTCAAGACCATTCGTCCGGCTATCCAGGACAACGGTCTGATCGGCGATCTGGTGGATAACCACGTAGTCGTTGAAGGCAAGCAGCCTGAGCAGCAGAGCATCTGGACTCAACTCCTGGTCGCCAGCTTCCCGATTCTGGTGATTATCGCCGTGTTCATGTTCTTCATGCGCCAGATGCAAGGCGGTGCGGGAGGCAAGGGCGGGCCGATGAGCTTCGGCAAGAGCAAGGCGCGCCTGCTCTCCGAGGATCAGGTCAAGACCACCCTGGCTGACGTTGCAGGTTGCGACGAAGCCAAGGAAGAAGTCGGCGAGCTGGTCGAGTTTCTGCGCGATCCGGGCAAGTTCCAACGCCTGGGCGGCCGTATTCCGCGCGGCGTACTGATGGTTGGTCCTCCGGGTACCGGTAAAACCTTGCTGGCCAAGGCGATTGCCGGCGAAGCTAAAGTGCCGTTCTTCACCATTTCCGGTTCTGACTTCGTCGAAATGTTTGTTGGTGTGGGTGCCAGCCGTGTTCGCGATATGTTCGAACAGGCCAAGAAGCACGCACCGTGCATCATCTTCATCGATGAAATCGACGCTGTTGGTCGCCATCGTGGTGCTGGCATGGGCGGCGGTCACGATGAGCGTGAGCAGACCCTCAACCAGTTGCTGGTGGAGATGGACGGCTTCGAAATGAATGACGGCATCATCGTCATTGCTGCAACTAACCGTCCTGACGTATTGGACCCTGCGCTGCTGCGTCCAGGTCGTTTTGACCGTCAGGTCGTGGTTGGCTTGCCGGATATCCGCGGTCGCGAACAGATTCTGAAAGTGCACATGCGCAAAGTACCGATGGGCGACGATGTGGCGCCTGCCGTGATTGCTCGTGGTACGCCAGGTTTCTCGGGTGCAGACCTTGCCAACCTGGTGAACGAGGCTTCGTTGTTCGCGGCCCGTACCGGTAAACGCATCGTTGAAATGAAAGAGTTCGAGCTGGCAAAAGACAAGATCATGATGGGCGCCGAGCGCAAATCCATGGTCATGTCCGAAAAAGAGAAGCAGAACACCGCTTATCACGAAGCCGGTCACGCCATTGTGGGTCGTGTTGTGCCTGAGCATGACCCGGTCTACAAAGTGTCGATCATCCCTCGTGGTCGCGCGCTGGGTGTCACTATGTTCCTGCCGGAAGAGGATCGTTACAGCCTTTCCAAGCGAGCGCTGATCAGCCAGATCTGCTCGCTTTATGGTGGCCGGATTGCTGAAGAAATGACCTTGGGCTTTGACGGTGTGACCACCGGTGCCTCCAACGACATCATGCGTGCCAGCCAGATTGCACGAAACATGGTGACCAAGTGGGGCTTGTCAGAAAAACTCGGTCCATTGATGTATGCCGAGGAAGATGGCGAAGTGTTCCTGGGGCGTGGCGGCGGCGGTCAAAGCGCCAGCTTCTCCGGTGAGACGGCCAAGCTGATCGACTCCGAGGTGCGCAGCATCATTGACCAGTGCTACGGCACTGCCAAGCAGATCCTGACTGACAACCGCGACAAGCTGGATGCCATGGCTGATGCGCTGATGAAGTACGAGACCATTGACGCCGACCAGATCGACGACATCATGGCCGGTCGTACGCCTCGTGAGCCTCGCGACTGGGAAGGCGGTTCAGGCACCTCTGGCACCCCGCCAGTGGTTCAGAACGAACGCCCTGAAACCCCGATCGGTGGCCCTGCGGCTGACCACTAAGGTTTGAAATGACTCCTGCGTCGTCCTCCACCCGGTTGCCTTGCGGTAACCGGGTTCTTGATTTGGCCCATACACACGTCATGGGCATTCTTAATGTAACCCCTGATTCCTTTTCCGACGGCGGCCGTTTCAGTCAGCAGGACGCCGCGTTGCGTCACGCCGAGGCTATGGTGCTGGCGGGGGCAACGTTGATTGATGTTGGTGGCGAATCGACTCGTCCGGGAGCACGTGTTGTTTCTCCCCTGGAGGAGCTGGAGCGCGTCGCGCCGATAGTTGAGCGTATCGCCCGCGAGCTTGATGTGATCATCTCGGTTGATACATCTACGCCGGCGGTAATGCGTGAAACGGCGCGCCTGGGTGCGGGCCTGATCAACGATGTGCGCTCCCTGCAGCGAGACGGTGCCCTGGATGCAGCGGCCGCAACCGGCCTGCCGGTGTGCCTGATGCATATGCTGGGAGAGCCCGGCAACATGCAAGACAGCCCGCACTACGACGACCTGGTAGGTGAAGTGAGTGGGTTTCTCGCTGAACGAATCGCTCAGTGCGCCACAGCGGGAATCGCTGCCGAAAAGATCATCCTTGATCCCGGTTTTGGGTTTGCCAAGACACTCCAGCACAATTTGAGTCTCTTTAAGCATATGGAAGCCCTGCATGCCCTTGGTCGGCCCTTGTTGGTCGGTGTTTCGCGCAAGAGCATGATAGGGCTGGCCTTGAATCGCCCGGTGGGCGAGCGGCTGTACGGCGGACTGGCGCTTGCTGCGCTTGCCATGACCAAAGGTGCGCGAATTTTGCGCGTGCATGATGTCGCCGAGACAGTCGATGTGGTGCGTATGATTGCCGCTGTAGAATCAGCCGAATAAGAATGACGGAGCACTTATGACTAAAAAATATTTTGGCACCGACGGTATTCGCGGTCGGGTCGGCGAATTTCCGATTACTCCTGATTTCATGCTCAAGCTGGGCTGGGCGGCAGGCATGGCGTTCCGCAGCATGGGCGCTTGCCGCATTCTGGTGGGCAAGGACACCCGTATTTCGGGTTATATGTTCGAATCGGCGCTGGAGGCAGGTTTGTCCGCCGCCGGTGCTGATGTGATGCTGTTGGGGCCAATGCCTACGCCTGCAATCGCTTACCTGACGCGTACCTTTCACGCTGAAGCCGGGATCGTGATCAGTGCGTCGCACAATCCCCACGATGACAACGGCATCAAGTTCTTCTCGGGCCAGGGCACCAAGTTGCCGGACGAGATCGAGTTGATGATTGAAGAGCTGCTGGATGCACCGATGACGGTGGTTGAGTCCAGCAAGCTGGGCAAGGTGTCGCGTATCAACGACGCATCAGGCCGTTATATCGAATTTTGCAAAAGCAGCGTTCCGAGCAGTACCAATTTTGCCGGGCTGAAGATCGTTGTCGACTGCGCCCATGGTGCGACCTATAAGGTGGCTCCGAGTGTATTCAAAGAGCTGGGTGCGGACGTGACGGTGCTTTCGGCGCAACCGAACGGCTTGAACATCAATGAAAATTGCGGTTCCACCCACATGGGGCAGTTGCAGGCGGCCGTTCTGGCTGAGCATGCCGACCTGGGCATCGCCTTTGATGGCGATGGCGACCGTGTGTTGATGGTGGATCACACCGGTACCGTGGTTGATGGCGATGACCTGCTGTTTATCATTGCTCGCGACCTGCATGAGCGTAACAAGCTGCAAGGTGGTGTCGTCGGCACATTGATGAGCAATCTTGGGCTTGAGCTCGCTCTGGCGGAACTGGGTATTCCGTTCGTACGCGCTAACGTCGGTGACCGATATGTGATCGCCGAGCTGCTGGAGCGTAACTGGCAGGTGGGGGGTGAAAACTCCGGGCATGTTGTCTGCTTCCAGCACACCACCACGGGCGATGCCATCATTGCTGCTCTGCAAGTGTTGTTGTCGTTGCGTCGCCGTGAAGAGAGCTTGGCTCAGGCGCGACAGGCGCTGCGTAAGTGCCCGCAAGTTCTGCTCAATGTGCGTTTTGCCGGTGGCGAAAACCCGATCGAGCACCCTGCTGTCAAAGACGCGTGCGAGCGCGTAACCCTGGCAATGGCGGGGCGTGGACGGGTGCTGTTGCGCAAGTCCGGCACAGAGCCTCTGGTGCGCGTCATGGTCGAAGGCGAAGACGAAACACAGGTTCGCGGCCATGCCGAAGACCTGGCAAAACTGGTAACTGAAATTTGCGCCTGAATTCGGCTTGCCAGTGATGATGTGGTTGGGTAACATCTGCGCCCACTTTGACCGACGAGGTACAGCATGCGTCGCACTATGGTAGCTGGTAACTGGAAGATGCACGGTACCCGCGCCAGTGTCGCTGAGCTGATCAATGGCCTTCGTCACTTGGCCTTGCCTAGCGGTGTTGATGTTGCGGTTTTCCCGCCTTGCTTGCATATCAACCAGGTTGTTGATGGCTTGAAAGGTAAGTCGATTCAGGTCGGCGCGCAGAATTCTGCGGTGGAGCCCATGCAAGGTGCGTTGACCGGCGAGATTTCGCCGAGTCAGCTGGTAGATGCGGGTTGTTCCTATGTGCTTGTCGGGCACTCCGAGCGCCGTCAGATGATGGGCGAGCGTGATGGGACACTCAACCGCAAGTTCGCAGCGGCACAGGCTTGTGGCTTGATTCCAGTGTTGTGCATAGGGGAGACCCTGGAGCAACGTGAATCGGGCAAGACTCTTGAAGTTGTCTCGCGTCAGCTGGGCAGCATCATCGAGGAGCTGGGTGTTGGTGCATTTGCAAAGGCAGTCATTGCTTACGAGCCGGTCTGGGCCATTGGCACCGGACTGACTGCTACGCCGCAACAGGCGCAGGATGTGCACGCAGCCATCCGCGCTCAGTTGGCGGCAGAGAATTCTGAAGTCGCGCAAGGTGTGCGGCTTCTATACGGCGGCAGCGTGAAGGCGGCCAATGCGGTCGAACTGTTCGGCATGCCGGATATCGATGGGGGGCTCATTGGTGGAGCTTCCCTGAATGCAGATGAGTTCGGTGCGATCTGTCGCGCCGCGGGAAACTGAAAAAATGCTGGAAACAGTCGTAGTCGTTTTTCATCTGTTGGCTGCCCTGGGCGTAGTTGCCCTGGTTTTGTTGCAACAGGGTAAAGGTGCGGATGCTGGTGCGTCTTTCGGTGCAGGTGCTTCAAATACTGTGTTCGGAAGCCAAGGTTCCTCTACCTTTCTTAGTAAGTTTACTGCTATACTTGCCGCCGGTTTCTTCATAACCAGCTTGGGGTTAGGTTACTTTGCTAAAGAGAAAGCTCATGTGCTGACTCAAGTAGGTCTCCCAAACCCAGCAGTGTTGGAAGTACCAAAAGCAAAACCGGCTTCTGATGATGTCCCGGTGCTTCAAGAGCAAAAGTCGGCTACTCCAGCGACTGACGTACCTCCAGCTCAAGAGCAGAAGTAAGAAGGGTTGTAAACGCTGTATTGCCGAGGTGGTGGAATTGGTAGACACGCAACCTTGAGGTGGTTGTGCCCATAGGGTGTAGGGGTTCGAGTCCCCTTCTCGGTACCAATTATCAGGAGAGCCCGCTGTTGCGGGCTTTCTTGTAGGTGGAAGGTTACATTGACCCTGTAAGGGATCGGTCGTATACTTCCGCCCCAGCTTTGTCGCGGGGTGGAGCAGTCTGGTAGCTCGTCGGGCTCATAACCCGAAGGTCGTCGGTTCAAATCCGGCCCCCGCAACCAGTTTTAGCGGAGCCCCTTTTAAGGGGCTTTTTGTTAGCTGGACACTTTCAACGCCGCTGTTCGACGGCGTTTCAAGGATGGGCGTTTCGCCCATTTTTTTATTTTGCACAGCATGCACATACATGCACGAGGGGGTTCAGGTGTCGAGCAAGCTAGAAGAGTTGCAGGCCTTGTTGGCCCCGGTGGTCGTGGCCCTAGGCTATGAATGCTGGGGTATTGAGTTTTCGGCTCAAGGTCGCCACTCAATGTTGCGCGTTTATATCGATAAAGAGGGCGGCGTGCTGGTGGACGATTGTGCCATTGTCAGCCGTCAGATCAGCGGTGTCCTGGATGTTGAAGATCCGATTTCCGTTGAATACACCCTCGAAGTTTCCTCGCCAGGCATGGAACGCCCACTGTTCACTATTGATCAGTTTGCAAAATTTGCCGGTGAACAAGTGAAGATCAAGCTGCGCTCTCCCTTTGAAGGGCGACGCAACTTTCAGGGCCTTCTGCGCGGTGTAGAAGAACAGGATGTCGTGGTGCAGGTAGAAGACCATGAATTCCTGTTGCCGATCGATATGATCGACAAGGCCAACATTATTCCCAGTTTTGACTGAGACGCGGATCCCGCGGATCCAATGGCTTGCGAAAGGCGAGGCGTACGATGAGCAAAGAAGTACTGCTGGTTGTTGAGTCGGTATCCAATGAAAAGGGCGTACCGGCAAACGTGATTTTTGAAGCGCTGGAGCTGGCCCTGGCCACTGCTACCAAAAAGCGTTTTGAAGACGAAGTTGATCTGCGTGTGGAAATCAACCGCCACACCGGTGCCTATGAGACTTTCCGTCGCTGGACGGTCGTCGAAGAAGCCGATCTTGATGATCCGGCCATCGAAACCTGGCCAAGCAAGGTTGCCGAAACGCACCCTGGCGCCAAGGTCGGTGATGTCGTCGAAGAAAAGATCGAGTCGATCGAATTCGGCCGTATTGCTGCACAGACCGCCAAGCAGGTCATCGTGCAGAAGGTTCGCGAAGCTGAGCGCGCTCAAGTCGTTGATGCTTATCGCGAGCGCCTGGGTGAAATCATCTCCGGTACCGTGAAAAAAGTTACCCGCGACAACGTGATCGTTGACCTGGGCAACAACGCTGAAGCGTTGCTGGCCCGCGAAGACATCATCTCTCGCGAAACCTTCCGTGTCGGCGTGCGTCTGCGTGCGCTGCTCAAGGAAATCCGCACCGAGAACCGCGGCCCTCAGTTGATCCTGTCGCGTACCGCGCCGGAAATGCTGATCGAGCTGTTCCGTATCGAAGTGCCGGAAATTGCCGAAGGCCTGATCGAAGTCATGGCTGCGTCCCGCGACCCGGGTTCGCGCGCCAAGATCGCGGTCCGCTCCAAGGACAAACGCATCGACCCGCAGGGCGCTTGCATTGGTATGCGCGGTTCGCGCGTCCAGGCAGTGTCGGGCGAGTTGGGCGGCGAGCGTGTGGACATTGTCCTGTGGGACGATAACCCGGCGCAGTTCGTAATTAACGCCATGTCGCCGGCTGAAGTGGCGGCAATTATCGTTGACGAAGATGCCCATGCAATGGACATCGCCGTTGGCGCAGATAATCTGGCTCAGGCCATTGGTCGTGGTGGTCAGAACGTGCGTCTGGCCAGCCAACTGACCGGCTGGACCCTGAACGTGATGACCGAATCGGACATCCAGGCTAAGCAGCAAGCTGAAACCGGTGACATCCTGCGCAACTTCATCGACGAGCTGGAAGTCGACGAAGACCTGGCGCAGGTGCTGGTAGATGAAGGCTTCACCAGCCTGGAAGAGATTGCCTACGTACCGTTGGAAGAAATGCTCAACATCGACGGCTTTGACGAAGACACCGTCAACGAGCTTCGCGCTCGGGCCAAGGATCGTTTGTTGACTAAAGCCATCGCTACTGAGGAAAAGCTGGCAGACGCCCATCCGGCCGAAGACCTGCTCTCGCTTGAGGGTATGGACAAGGATTTGGCGATGGAACTGGCGGTGCGCGGCGTAATTACCCGCGAAGACCTGGCCGAGCAGTCTATTGACGATCTGCTCGACATCGACGGCATTGACGATGATCGTGCCGGCAAGTTGATCATGGCCGCCCGAGCCCATTGGTTCGAGTAACTAGGCGCGGCCTGAGGAGAGAAGTGCATGACGCAAGTCACGGTGAAACAACTGGCCGATGAGGTCAAAACACCGGTAGAGCGCCTGTTGCAGCAGATGCGTGAGGCAGGTCTGCCGCACACCGCCGCCGATGAAGGTGTGAGCGACAGTGAGAAGCAGTCTTTGCTGACTCACTTGAAGAGCAGCCACAAGGCGAAAGTGGAAGAACCGCGCAAGATTACATTGCAGCGCAAAACCACCAGCACCCTGCGTGTTGCTGGTAGCAAGAGCATCAGCGTTGAAGTACGCAAGAAGAAAGTCTTCGTACAGCGCAGCCCGGAAGAAATCGAAGCCGAGCGCAAACGCGAACTGGATGAACGTCGCGCAGTAGAAAATGCTGCTCGTCAGAAGGCTGAAGAAGAAGCCAAGCGTCGCGCCGAAGAAGAAGCGCGCCGCCAGCCTGCTGCTGCGCAACCTGCTGGTACTGACGCGGTCGCCGCTCCTGCAGCGCCTGTTGAAGCTGTGCGTGAGGCTGCTCCGGTTGCCGCTGCACCTGCTCCTGCAGCAGACGCTCGCAAGCGCGACGAGCCTCGTCGTCCGGACAAGCCACGTGCCGACGATAACAATCGTCGCGGTGGTGGTGGCGATGGCGAGCGTAAAAACGCCCCACATCGTGCCTCGGTCAAAGAGAAAGCGCCTGCTCCACGCGTTGCCCCACGTACTACCGACGAAGAAAGCGATGGCTTCCGTCGTGGTGGTCGCGGCAAGGCCAAGCTGAAAAAGCGCAACGCCCACGGTTTCCAGAGCCCAACCGGCCCTGTCGTGCGTGATGTGCAGATCGGCGAGACCATCACAGTTGGCGATCTCGCCAATCAGATGTCGGTCAAGGCTGCTGAAATCATCAAGTTCATGTTCAAACTGGGTACGCCGGCGACCATCAACCAGGTACTGGACCAGGAAACTGCCCAGCTGGTTGCTGAAGAGCTGGGCCACAAAGTGACCCTGGTCAGCGACACCGCCCTGGAAGATTCCCTGGCCGAGTCCCTGAAGTTTGAAGGTGAGTCGTTCTCCCGTGCGCCGGTTGTGACCGTAATGGGCCACGTTGACCACGGTAAGACCTCGCTGCTCGACTACATCCGTCGTGCCAAGGTAGCTGCTGGCGAAGCCGGCGGTATCACCCAGCACATCGGTGCATACCACGTTGAAACCGAACGCGGCATGGTCACTTTCCTCGACACCCCTGGTCACGCCGCGTTTACCGCAATGCGTGCCCGTGGTGCCAAGGCGACTGACATCGTGATTCTGGTGGTTGCAGCGGACGACGGCGTGATGCCGCAGACCATTGAAGCTGTCCAGCACGCCAAGGCCGCTGGTGTTCCACTGGTTGTTGCCGTGAACAAAATCGACAAGCCGGGCGCCGATCTCGATCGCATCCGTAGCGAACTGTCGGTTCACGGCGTGACGTCCGAAGAGTGGGGCGGTGATACGCCGTTCGTTTCGGTCTCGGCAAAAGTCGGTACCGGTGTAGACGAACTGCTCGAAGCGGTCCTGCTGCAAGCTGAAGTACTCGAACTGAAAGCAACGCCATCGGCCCCGGGTCGCGGTGTTGTGGTTGAATCGCGTCTCGACAAAGGTCGTGGCCCGGTTGCAACCGTTCTGGTTCAAGACGGTACGCTGCGCCAAGGCGACATGGTACTGGTTGGTTCGAACTACGGCCGTGTACGTGCCATGCTCGACGAGAACGGCAAGCCAATCAAGGAAGCCGGTCCTTCCATCCCTGTCGAGATTCTCGGCCTGGACGGTACCCCGGACGCTGGCGACGAGATGAGCGTAGTAGCCGACGAGAAGAAAGCCCGTGAAGTGGCTCTGTTCCGTCAAGGCAAGTTCCGCGAAGTCAAACTGGCCCGTGCTCACGCTGGCAAGCTGGAAAACATCTTCGAAAACATGGGCCAGGCAGAGAAGAAGACGCTTAACATCGTCCTCAAATCTGACGTCCGTGGTTCCCTCGAAGCGTTGAACGGCGCCTTGAACGGCCTGGGTAACGACGAAGTGCAAGTGCGCGTTGTCGGTGGCGGTGTCGGTGGTATCACCGAGTCCGACGCCAACCTGGCACTGGCTTCCAACGCTGTACTGTTCGGCTTCAACGTGCGTGCCGATGCTGGCGCTCGCAAGATCGTCGAGCAGGAAGGCCTGGACATGCGTTACTACAACGTCATCTACGACATCATCGAAGACGTCAAGAAAGCCCTTACCGGTATGCTTGGCAGCGACGTTCGGGAGAATATCCTGGGTGTTGCCGAGGTGCGTGACGTGTTCCGCTCGCCGAAATTCGGCGCGATCGCCGGTTGCATGGTTATCGAAGGTGTTGTGCACCGTAACCGTCCAATCCGTGTACTGCGTGAAGACATCGTTATCTTCGAAGGCGAGCTGGAATCCCTGCGCCGCTTCAAGGATGACGCTTCCGAAGTGCGTGCCGGCATGGAATGCGGTATCGGCGTCAAGAGCTACAACGACGTCAAAGCTGGCGACAAGATCGAAGTCTACGAGAAGGTTCAGGTTGCTCGCAGCCTCTAACTCGCGCACTTCCGGAGCCACGCGACGCGTGGGCATGCAGATGCCCCGCGCAGCGTACGGACTCTAAACGCAACGCCCGGTCTGGCTTTTGTCAGGCCGGGCGTTTGCCGCTTTCAGACCCCACGGGTTTCACCGTGTGGCAGTAACAGGTAACAAGACATGGCAAAAGAATACAGCCGTACCCAACGTATCGGCGATCAGATGCAGCGCGAGCTGGCCCAACTGATCCGTCGCGAAGTCAAAGACCCACGCGTTGGCCTGGTCACCATCACCGCCGTTGAAGTGAGCCGCGACGTAGGTCACGCGAAGATCTTCATCACCGTGATGGGCCAGGACAGCAGCGAAGAAATCGCGCAAAGCATCAAGGTGCTCAACGCGGCTGCAGGTTTCCTGCGCATGCAGTTGGCCCGCGAAATGAAGCTGCGCAGCGTGCCTCAGTTGCACTTCCACTACGACGAAAGCGTCGTGCGTGGTGCGCACCTGTCGGCGCTGATCGAGCGCGCCGTGGCTGAAGACAGCCAGCACCCGTCCACACCTGAAGACGCCAAGGAGTAAGCGGTGGCTCAGGTCAAACGTATCCGTCGCAACGTCAGCGGCATTATTCTGCTCGACAAGCCCATTGGCTTTACCTCCAATGCTGCCTTGCAGAAGGTTCGCTGGCTGCTCAATGCCGAGAAGGCCGGGCATACCGGCAGTCTCGACCCCCTGGCCACCGGCGTGCTGCCGTTGTGCTTTGGTGAGGCGACCAAGTTCTCGCAATACCTGCTCGATTCCGACAAGGGTTACGAAACCCTGATGCAACTGGGCAAGACCACCACCACGGCCGATGCTGAAGGTGATGTTCTGCAGGTTCGCGACGTGACCGTTGGTCGTGCTGATATTGAAGCTGCTTTACCCGGTTTTCGTGGGCAAATCAGTCAGATACCGCCGATGTACTCGGCCCTCAAGCGTGATGGCCAGCCTCTGTACAAGCTGGCACGTGCGGGCGAAGTAGTGGAGCGCGAACCGCGTTCTGTTACTATTGCGCGCTTGGAATTGCTCGCCCATGAAGGCGACACTGCCCGCTTGGCCGTGGACTGCAGCAAAGGCACCTATATCCGTACCCTGGTGGAAGATATTGGTGAAAAGCTCGGTTGCGGCGCGTACGTTGCAGAACTGCGACGCACCCAGGCCGGTCCTTTCAGCCTGGCCCAGACGGTCACGCTGGAAGAGTTGGAAGCGGTACACGCCGAAGGCGGCAATGAAGCAGTTGATCGCTTCCTGATGCCATCGGACAGCGGTTTGCTGGATTGGCCATTGCTGCACTTCTCGGAGCACAGCGCGTTCTACTGGCTCAACGGCCAGCCGGTACGTGCCCCGGACGCTCCGAAGTTCGGTATGGTGCGGGTACAGGATCATAACGGTCGCTTCATCGGTATCGGTGAAGTGAGCGAAGACGGGCGCATCGCGCCGCGTCGACTGATTCGGTCAGAATGACCGAACGAGTGTGGCTGTTAACAGGCACGGTCAACACTCATTTTTAGATACAGGGATTTGTCCCTGGCCTGTTGAGATCACCCTTTGGGTGGTTTCCTGAAAAAAGGATTGCCTCATGGCTCTCGACGTTCAAGAAAAAGCACAAATCGTAGCTGACTATCAGCAAGCTGTTGGTGACACTGGTTCGCCAGAAGTGCAAGTTGCACTGCTGACCCACAACATCAACAAGCTGCAAGGTCACTTCAAGGCCAACGGTAAAGATCACCACTCCCGTCGTGGTCTGATCCGCATGGTAAACCAGCGCCGTAAGCTGCTGGACTACCTGAAAGGCAAGGATCTGGGTCGTTATCAGGCTCTGATCGGTCGCCTGGGTCTGCGTCGCTAATCAGCGATTGCGCTAGAGGTTGGTTGTCTGCCGTGTGTCAGTGGGATTCCCGCTGGCCCATGGCAGGCTCCCAGCCTCAAGTTTTATCTGGATACACGTTTTACCCTGGACGAGCGTCGGGCCGATTCCCGGCATTGCCCAAGAATTTCGCAAGAAGACAAGTTCCCCAAGAGCCACAAAGAAGGTAGGACACCGTGAACCCGGTTATCAAAAAATTCCAGTTCGGTCAGTCGACCGTTACCCTCGAGACAGGCCGTATCGCCCGTCAAGCCTCCGGCGCAGTGCTGGTCACCGTTGACGACGACGTCACCGTATTGGTGACCGTTGTTGGCGCCAAGACCGCTGACCCAAGCAAAGGCTTCTTCCCTCTTTCCGTTCACTACCAGGAAAAGACTTACGCTGCCGGTAAGATCCCTGGCGGTTTCTTCAAGCGCGAAGGCCGTCCTTCCGAAAAAGAAACCCTGACTTCCCGACTGATCGACCGTCCGATCCGTCCGCTGTTCCCAGAAGGCTTCATGAACGAAGTGCAGGTTGTCTGCACCGTCGTTTCCACCAGCAAGAAGACCGATCCGGACATCGCTGCGATGATCGGTACTTCGGCTGCCCTGGCCATCTCCGGTATTCCTTTCGATGGCCCGATCGGCGCAGCTCGCGTTGCTTTCCACGAAAGCACCGGCTACCTGCTGAACCCGACTTACGAACAACAGAAAGCATCGAGCCTGGACATGGTCGTTGCCGGTACGTCGGAAGCCGTGTTGATGGTTGAATCGGAAGCCAAAGAGCTGACCGAAGACCAGATGCTGGGCGCGGTACTGTTTGCTCACGACGAGTTCCAGGTTGTGATCAACGCTGTTAAAGAACTGGCTGCCGAAGCTGCCAAGCCGACTTGGACCTGGGCTCCACAGGCTGAAGCGACTGAACTGCTGGGTGCGATCCGCTCCGAGTTCGGCGCTGCCATCTCCGACGCCTACACCATCACCGTCAAGGCCGACCGCTACGCTCGCCTGGGCGAGCTGAAGGAGCAGGTTGTGGCCAAGCTGTCCGGTGAAGAAGGCCAGCCTTCTTCCAGCGACGTCAAAGCTGCCTTCGGTGAAATCGAATACCGCACCGTTCGCGAAAACATCGTTAACGGCAAGCCACGTATCGATGGTCGCGACACGCGCACCGTACGTCCGCTGAACATCGAAGTCGGCGTTCTGCCGAAGACTCACGGTTCGGCTCTGTTCACCCGTGGCGAAACCCAGGCTCTGGTTGTTGCAACACTGGGTACTGCCCGTGACGCACAGCTGCTGGACACCCTGGAAGGCGAGAAAAAAGACCCGTTCATGCTGCACTACAACTTCCCTCCGTTCTCGGTAGGTGAGTGTGGTCGCATGGGTGGCGCTGGTCGTCGCGAAATCGGTCACGGCCGTCTGGCCCGTCGTTCGATTGCAGCCATGCTGCCTGCCGCCGACGTGTTCCCGTACACCATTCGTGTTGTGTCGGAAATCACCGAGTCCAACGGTTCCAGCTCCATGGCTTCGGTCTGCGGCGCTTCCCTGGCGCTGATGGACGCTGGTGTGCCGATGAAGGCACCGGTTGCCGGTATCGCCATGGGCCTGGTTAAAGAAGGCGAGAAGTTCGCCATCCTGACCGACATCCTGGGCGATGAAGACCACCTGGGCGACATGGACTTCAAAGTAGCCGGTACCGCTAAAGGTGTTACCGCGCTGCAGATGGACATCAAGATCAAGGGCATCACCGAAGAGATCATGGAAATCGCTCTGGGCCAAGCCCTGGAAGCGCGCCTGAACATCCTCGGCCAGATGAACCAGATCATTGGTCAGTCGCGTACCGAGCTGTCGGAAAATGCTCCGACCATGATCGCGATGAAAATCGACACCGATAAAATCCGTGATGTTATCGGTAAAGGCGGCGCGACCATTCGTGCGATCTGTGAAGAGACCAAGGCTTCGATCGACATCGAAGACGATGGCTCGATCAAGATCTTCGGCGAAACCAAAGAAGCTGCAGAAGCTGCACGTCAGCGCGTTCTGGGTATCACCGCAGAAGCCGAGATCGGCAAGATCTACGTCGGTAAAGTTGAGCGCATCGTCGACTTCGGCGCATTCGTCAACATCCTGCCGGGCAAAGACGGTCTGGTGCACATCTCCATGCTGAGCGACGCTCGTGTTGAGAAAGTGACCGACATTCTGAAAGAAGGTCAGGAAGTGGAAGTGCTGGTACTGGACGTGGACAACCGCGGCCGTATCAAGCTGTCCATCAAGGATGTAGCAGCAGCCAAGGCTTCGGGCGTTTAATTACCCCGGCCTCACGCTGAAAAAAAGGACTCTTCGGAGTCCTTTTTTTATGCGCTTAGGAAAATGCCGATAAATCAGATGCTTAGTAAATCCCAAAAGCCGCAACTTGCATGCAAGGACAGCCTTCTTCATGCAAGTTGCACGATTCCGAAAATTGGTAATTTTTATAAGTGATTGTTTTATAGGGATTTAATTCGAAAATCTAACTTGGCACACTGCCTGCAATAATCCTGGTAACGCTGCAGCATCAAGGTTTACCCACTGCAGACTTTCAATAAAACAGGAGTTACTCGTATGAAGAAGTTCGCTCTCGCTACTGCTACCGCTCTGACCCTGGCCATGGGTGCTAACGTGGCCTTTGCTCAGACTTCCCAAGCTCCAATGACCATGGCTGCTGGCGAAGTGACCAAAGCCAAAGAATCCACCTCGGATACTTGGATCACCACCAAAGTCAAAGCTGACCTGCTGACCGAGAAAGGCATTCCTGGTTCAGACATCAAGGTTGAAACCAACAAAGGTGTGGTTTCCCTGTCGTCGACCGTAGCGATCTCTGATTCGCAGAAAGCCACTGCAGTAGCAATCACCAAGCGTATCAAAGGTGTGACCGCTGTTTCTGCTGACGGCCTGCTGGCAGGCGGCGCAACTAAAGCCGACAACGTCGACAAAACCAAAGGCGCAGCAGCTGACGCCAAGGGCGCCACTTCCGATACCTGGATCACCACCAAAGTGAAAGCTGACCTGGTAACCGAGAAAGGCATTCCTGGCACCGACATCAAAGTCGAAACCAACAAAGGCGTAGTTTCTCTGTCCTCTTCGGTCGCTGTGACTGAAGCACAGAAAACCACCGCGGTGAATATCGCCAAGAAAATCAAAGGCGTTAAAGCTGTATCGGCCGATGGCCTGAAAGCAGAGTAACGCTTAACTGTTCGTCTGAACTGAATAGCGGCGGCTTAGGGTGAGTTAGATATCCACCCAAGGCACCTCTGGAGTTCATGCGACCGACCACACGGATGTGGTCATTACAGGCCCCGGCACTTGTGTCGGGGCCTGTTCTATTCTGGGCGCAAACAAAACCCCAGGCCGAGCACAAACAAATGTGGGAGCTGGCTTGCCTGCGATAGCATCACCTCGATTCAACTGAATGACCGAGGTGTCTGCATCGCAGGCAAGCCAGCTCCCACATTTGGATGGGTGTCTCAGGTGTTACTCAGCATCCAGATGCATTGGGGTTACCACCCGGCCATCCTTCTCCGCCTGCCCCAGGTTGGCATCGATGAAGTACACCCGGTCATCTTCCAGCTGGCCCTTGTCCACCAGGTAGTCCTTGATGGCACTGGCTCGGTCTTGCCCCAGTTGACGCAGCAGTACATCACTGGCGCCCCAGAACTTGATCAGCCCGTCACGCAGCTTCGCGGTGCGTTCATCGCTGCTCAGGTCTTTCCACTCGGCCGGCGGTTGCTGTTTCAGACGGGTGCGGTAGATGCCTTCCAGCAACGGCGCTTTTTCCTTCTCGGGGACGACCAGCAGCGAAGCCTGGGCCGGAACCTTATCGCCACGGCGCTGCAGTATCTTGTAGTAGTTGTATTGATATTCACGTTCCAGTCGCTCGGCAGCGAGCAAGGGACCGTCACTGCTGGCAGCCGCCGTGCCTTCGATTTCAAGGCGCAGGGTAGGGCGCTCTTTCAGTGCTTTGGCCAGGGTATTCAGCGCGCCTTGAGCGTCTTTGTTCAATTCGCTGGAGCCTGGGGCGAACGACACATTGCCCAAGTCTTCCGAGCCGCCACCCGTGACCAGCCCACCGATGAACTTGAACGGCGCCGTCGCCGCGCGCACCACCAGGTTACGCAGGGTTTGCCAGACAATCGGCATCACGCTGAATTGCGGGTTGTTCAGGTCGCCGGTGACCGGCAGTTCGATGGAGATCTTGCCGTCGGAGTCCTTGAGCAGGGCGATGGCCAGGCGAATCGGCAAATCCACGGCGTCGGCGCTGTCGACTTTCTCACCCAGTTGCAGTTGCTCAACCACTACCTTGTTTTCAGCCTTCAACTGGCCTTTGGTGATCACATAATGCAGGTCCAGGTTGAGCCGGCCCTTGCGGATGCGGAAACCGGCGAACTTGCCGGAATACGGCGTCAACGTGGTCAACTCGACGCGTTTGAAGCTGGTGGCGATATCCAGCGCCGCCATCGGATCAAACGGGTTCACGCTGCCTTTGATGGTCACTGGCGCATAGCGATCCACCTTGCCCTTGATGTCGACGCTGGCCGGTTTGGCTTGGCGACTGTCAATGGTGCCGATCTGCCCGTTGAGCTGTTGAATGGCCGTGGCAAAGTTGGGCGTGAGGCTGAAGTCGGCAAAGTTGGCCGAGCCGTCATTGATCGCGATCTGCCCTATGTGGATGCCCAGCGGCTTGTCTTTGCTGGCCGCCGGCTTGGCTGCCGATTTGGCGCCACTGTCGGCCGGCTGCGGGATCAACAGGTCATCGATGTTGGTGGTGCGGTCATCATTGATCATGAAGCGCGCATACGGTTGCAGCAGGTTGACCTTGTCGATCGACAGGCTGTCGCCGTGTTGATAATTGACACCTTCGAGCACCAGGCGCTGCCATTTGAGGAAGTCGCGGGTCTTGAGCGTGTCCAGGGTGTGCAATTGGTCGACCTGAGCGCGGCCGGTGACCTGAAGCGCCAACGGCTTGGTGCTCTTGAGGTTCACATCCAGGTTGCTGCCCAACATGCCGCTGCGCAGTTCGAGCCGAATGAACGGGCTGATATAGGACTGAGCAACCCGCAGGTCGATGTCCTGGGTATTCACTTTGAGTTTGGCGCTGACCGGGTTGAGATTGACCTCGCCGGTTGCCTGGATCTTGCCTTGTTTACCCAGGCCGGAGTCGACCTTCAAGGTAAACGGGCTTTGGTTGAGGCTGTCGAAGTTCTGCACATCGACGTTCAAGGGGCCCAGTTCCAGCGCTACCGCAGGTTTGGCCTGACGGTCGGCCAGGTGCACCTGATAGTTACGCAGCTGCACATCCTTGAGCAGTACTTGCCAGGGCTTGCCAGGCGCGGCCGGTTCAGCCTTTGGCGAGTCGGCCGTTGCCGGCGCATTGGCGGGCTCGGGCGCCTTGGCCGGTTTGCTCGGTTGGCTGGCGAACAGTTTTTGCCAGTCCAGTTGCCCATCGGCTTCGCGGGCGGCCCAGGTTTCCAGCTTGTTGCTGCGAATCTTGCCGACCACCACGTGCTGCTTGGCCAGGTCCACCGTGGTGTCACTGACGTCCAAGCGTTCCAGGCGTACCAATGGGCGGCCATCGGGCGCCTTGATAGCAAACGGCGCAATGCTGGCGGCGGTGTTGGTCAGGTTCAGTTCGGTTTCTTTGGCCAGGCTGAATGTGTAGTCGGTGCTGAAATTCAGCACACCGTCTTCCAGCACGAGCGGCACGGCATCACGAACATACGGCCACCAGGCCTTCATCTTGCCGTCGGTGACTTTCAGCGTGCCCTTGGAGGTGATCGGCACCAGGCTGAAATTGCCTTTCCAGTCGATTTGCCCACCCTCAGGGCCGGCGGCCACCAGCGTCATGTCGGCGTTGTCTTCCGGCAAGGTGCTGAGGTTTTTCAGTTCAAAGTCGAGTTTGTCGTAGAGGAATTCGATCGGTTCGCTGGGACGCAGGTCTCGAAAATGCACATAGCCGCCCGCCAGCTTGATGCTGTCGATGCGCAGCGGGAATGGCTTGGCGTCGGGATCGGCCGGGGTCGGCTCGCTCGGCGGCAGCTTGAACAACTGCGCCAGGTTCAGTTGGCCGGATTTGTCGAACAGCAGCTCGGTCTTGGGTTGGTCGAGTTGCACATCGGCCAGGTGCAGGGCGCGAGTCCAGAGGCTGTCGATCTGCAGGTTGGCGTAGAGACGCTCGAAACCCACTTGCTCTTTGCCCGGTTCGCCGATTTTCAAGCCCCAGGCTGTCACTTCCAGGCTGAACGGATTGAGTTCGATACGCTCGATGCGTGCCGGCACCGTGGCGTAATGGGCCAGCTGTTGATTGGCAATACGAAGGGCGATGCCCGGCAAAATCAGAAAACCCAGCAAGCTGTACAAAGCCAGGGCGGTCAACAAGGCGCCAGCGGCGCGGATCAATCCTTTGGGCATGAGTGACGCCATCTATGTCGAACAGGAGTGCCTTGGAGTATGGCACGGGATTTCGGTTCCGAAGCACCGGGCCGCTTGGGAAAAGTACTACAACTGCAGGATGAGGGTTTTCAACGGTGGCTGCAGGTCCTGGGAAGGGAAGTCGGCACCCGGTGTCATGATTTGCCAGTCGCGTACCGGGCGACCGGCTTTCTCAGCGCAACGCAGCACCTGTTCGCGCCAGTCATCCATGCTGACTTTCGCCAAATTGTTGCAGCAGATCAGCACGCCATTGTCGGCCGTCGCGAGCAGCGCAGGCTTGAGCAGGCTTTGGTAGTCACGCAACAGGTCAACGGTGCCAAAGGCGCTCTTGGCCCATGCCGGTGGGTCGAGCAATACCAGGTCATATTGGCGCTGGTCCAAGCGTGGATAGCTCGGCAGTTTCTGCCCGCGACGTTGAGTGATCGGCAAGCCCGCCAGTTGGCGAATCGCCGGGAAGTAGTCGGACTGCACGAATTGCATGGTTGGCAATTGTGGGTTGAGCAGACCGTTTTCGCGACCGACCGCCAGGTTGCCCTCGGCGAAGTCCAGGTTGCACACCTCACGCGCGCCACCGGCCGCCGCGCTCAGGCCGACGCCGCAGGTGTAGGCGAACAGGTTGAGCACGCTCTTGCCGGCGCTGTGCGCCTTGACCCAGCCGCGGGTGTTGCGCAGGTCCAGGAACAGCAGCGGGTCTTGCCCGGCATGGCGCCCACGCACACGATAATTGAGGCCCCATTCATGGCCCACCAGGTCTACCAGCGCGGCAGGCTCGGCGCGATACACCGTGTCTTCACGGTCGATCCGCGAGTTGCCACGGGAGCGGTCGTTGTAGACCAGCAGCAATTCCAGGCCCATGAACTGGTTGATCAACTGGTGCAGGTCCAAAAGATCGGCTGTTTCCAGGGATTGGTGGAAACTCTGCACCAGCAACTGTGGGCCGTAACGATCGATAGTCAGGCCGCCGGCGCCTTCCTGGCTGCCATGAAACAAGCGGTAGCAGTCAGTGCCTTGGGCATGCAACTCGTGGATCAGGTCTTGGCGGTAATCGAGGGCGGCGCGCAGCGCCTGATTCAAGGGAGTCATGGAGCGCGCCTTGCTGTAAATGGGGCGCGGAGTTTAACAGCTATAGGCGCCGGCCTACATCAACCCCATCCGCCGATGGGCACGCTGCACCGAGCCATTGCGCATCGCCCAGCGCAGCAACGGCGCACTGCGCTTGACCCCGGCGCGGATCATTTGCCGTTGCAGCGGGCTTTGGTGTTGCTCGAGCAGGCTGCTCGCCCAGTCGGGCAGCAAGTCGATCCCGGCCTGCATCATCAGCGCACCAAAAGGTTTGGCCAGCATGCTGGGTGACGGTGCATTGAGCAGCAGACGCAACACTTCGCGGCTGCGCTCGTCGCACAGCAGTTGCGGACGAATGCGCGCCAGGTAATCCGAAATTTCCTGCCGTGAACGCGGAACATGCCGCGCGCCCAAGCGTTCGGCCACCAACGCAATTTCACTGTAGTAGCGGTCTTGATCCCGACCCGAAAGGCGCGGGTTGCAGTAACGCAGGTGGGCCGCGAGGAAGTTGCTGACCTCCGCCACATGCACCCACGTCAGCAACGCCGGATCGCTGGCCGCGTAAGGTCGCCCGTCCGGGGCATGCCCCGTCACTTGCAGGTGAATGGTGCGCACTTTTTCGATCAGCCATTCGGCGTCTTTGCGCGAGCCGAACGTGGTCCCGGAAATGAACTGCGAGGTGCGCCGCAAACGCCCGAGCATGTCCTGGCGAAAATTCGAGTGGTCCCACACACCCGCCAGGGCCAACGGGTGCAAGGCTTGCAGCATCAAGGCGCTGATCCCACCAATCAACATGCTGCTGAAATCGCCATGGACTTGCCAACTGATCGAGTCCGGCCCGAACAGGCCTGGATCGCCCTTGGGGTTTTCCAGGTCCAGCTGGCCCAGCGACAGGCCGGTGAGGCTCATCAGCTGGGTTTCAATACGGCTGCGGATAAATTCCATGGCGACTCGAGGGTTCCTAGCGGTTCAGGCGTTTGTCGATCAGGCCATCCACAACGCTGGGGTCGGCCAGGGTCGAGGTGTCACCCAGGCTGTCCAGTTCATTGCAGGCGATTTTGCGCAGAATCCGCCGCATGATCTTGCCGGAGCGGGTTTTCGGCAAGGCCGGCGCCCATTGGATCAGTTCCGGCTTGGCAAAGCTGCCGATTTCCTTGCTGACCAGCTCAAGCAGGTTTTTCTTCAACGCATCGCTGGGTTCAACGCCATTCATGGGCGTGACGAAGGCATAAATTCCCTGGCCTTTGACGTCGTGGGGATAGCCCACCACGGCGGCTTCGGCCACTTGGTCATGCAGCACCAGCGCGCTTTCCACCTCGGCAGTGCCGATGCGGTGGCCGGACACGTTGATCACATCGTCGATGCGCCCGGTGATCCAGTAGTCGCCGTCTTCATCGCGGCGTGCGCCGTCGCCCGTGAAGTAGTAGCCCGGGTAGGGTTTGAAATAGGTGTCGATCATGCGCTGCGGGTCGCCGTAGACGCTGCGAATCTGCCCAGGCCAACTGGCCTTGATCGCCAGCACGCCACTGCCGGCGCCGCTGATTGGCTTGCCTTGCTCATCCAACAGCACCGGCTGCACGCCAAACATCGGCTGGGTTGCGCAGCCGGGCTTGATCCGCTGGGCGCTGACCAGGGGGCTGAGCATGATGCCGCCGGTTTCGGTCTGCCACCACGTATCGACAATCGGGCAGCGTTGTTCACCGACGGCGTTGAAGTACCAGTCCCAGGCTTCGGGGTTGATCGGCTCGCCGACACTGCCCAGCAGGCGCAGGCTGGCGCGGGAGGTATTCTCCAGTGGCCCTTGACCCTCACGCATCAGGGCGCGCAGGGCGGTGGGCGCGGTGTAGAAGATGTTCACCTGATGTTTGTCGATCACCTGCCAGAAGCGCGAGCTGTCCGGGTAGCTCGGCACGCCTTCGAACATCAGCGAAGTGGCGCCATTGGCCAGCGGGCCGTACACGATGTAGCTGTGGCCTGTCACCCAACCGACGTCGGCGGTGCACCAGAACACTTCGCCGTCGCGGTAATCGAGCACGTACTTGAAGGTCATCGCCGCTTGCAGCAGGTAGCCGCCAGTGGTGTGCAGCACGCCTTTGGGTTTGCCGGTGCTGCCGGAGGTGTAGAGGATGAACAGCGGGTCTTCGGCGTCCATGGGCTCGGGCGGGCAATCGTCGCTGGCGGCATCCAGCGCTTGCTGGTACTTGAGGTCGCGGCCTTCGAGCCAGGCAAGGTCAGCGCCGGTACGCTCCACCACCAGCACTGTGCTGACGTTCGGGCAACTGGCCAGGGCCTTGTCGACATTCTTTTTCAGCGCCACCGGTTTACCACCGCGCACGCCTTCATCGGCGGTGATCACGGTGCGGCAGTCGGCGTCGAGAATACGGTCACGCAGGGCGTCCGGTGAGAACCCGCCAAAAACCACCGAGTGCACCGCGCCAATGCGTGTGCAGGCCAGCATTGCGTAGGCGGCTTCCGGGATCATTGGCATGTAGATGCACACGCGGTCGCCTTTTTTCACGCCACGGCTTTTCAACACATTGGCCAGGCGGCTGACGTTTTGATGGAGCTGGCGGTAGGTGATTTTTGCAGACCGTGTCGGATCATCGCCTTCCCAGATGAAGGCAGGCTGGTCGGCGCGTTGCGCCAGGTGACGGTCGATGCAGTTGTAGCTGACGTTCAGTTGGCCGCCGGCAAACCATTGGGCGCCGCCGGTGTGAATGTCTGAATGCTGGACGGTGTGCCAGGGTTTGATCCAGTCGAGAAAGCTGTTGGCCTGTTCTGCCCAAAAAGTGTCGGGTTGCTCGATGGATTGGCGATAGAGGCGCTGGTAGTCGGCTTGACTGAGCTGCGCGGCCTGGCGGACGGCATCGGCGTTGGGGAATGTGCTGATATCGAACATGAGCGGTCCTTATTCTTGTTTTGGCGACAAGTCATAAAGATGCACGCAGTGGGGGGAGGGTTCAAGGCCAACGTCCAAACGGACGTTGGCCTTGGTGTACCGGCTTCAGCCGCGGTGACGACCGCGGAAGTAGTTGATCAGGCCTTGGGTCGAAGCATCCTCGGCCGAGGTTTCTTCGGCGCCGGTCAGACGGTTATACACGCCTTTGCCCAGCTCTTTGCCCAACTCCACGCCCCATTGGTCGAAGGCGTTGATACCCCAGACCACGCTTTGTACAAACACTTTGTGTTCATACATAGCCACCAGTGCGCCCAGGCGGCGCGGGCTGATGCGTTCAACCACAATGGTGTTGCTCGGACGGTTGCCCGGGATCACTTTGTGCGGGGCCAGCTTCTGCACTTCGGCTTCCGGCACGCCTTTTTCACGCAGTTCGGCTTCGGCTTCGCTGCGGGTCTTGCCTAGCATCAGTGCCTGGCTTTGCGACAGGCAGTTGGCGTACAGCCACTGATGGTGGTCGGACACCGGGTTGAAGCTGACAATCGGCACGATGAAGTCGGCCGGAATCAGTTGGGTCCCCTGGTGCAACAACTGGTGGTAGGCGTGCTGGCCGTTGCACCCTACGCCGCCCCAGATGACCGGGCCGGTATCGGTGGACACTGGCGTACCATCCTGGCGCACACTCTTGCCGTTGGATTCCATGTCCAACTGTTGCAAGTGTTTGGTGATGTTGCGCAGGTAGTGGTCGTACGGCAGGATCGCGTGGCTCTGCGCACCCCAGAAGTTGCCGTACCACACGCCCAGCAGGCCCAGCAGCACGGGCATGTTGGCTTCGAATGGGGCGTTCTGGAAATGCTGGTCCATGGTGTAGGCGCCGGACAGCAGTTCCTTGAAGTTGGACATGCCGATCGCCAGGGCAATCGGCAAGCCGATGGCCGACCACAGCGAGTAACGCCCGCCCACCCAGTCCCACATCGGGAAGATGTTTTCTTCGCGGATACCGAAGGCCACGGCCGCTGCGTTGTTGCTTGAGACGGCGATGAAGTGGCGATACAGCTCGGCTTCCGAGCCACCCTGGGCCAGGTACCAGGCGCGGGCGGCCTGGGCGTTTTTCAGGGTTTCCAGGGTGTTGAAGGATTTTGACGAGACGATAAACAGCGTGGTCTCGGCGCGCAGCTTCTGGGTCAGCTCGTGGAACTCGCTGCCGTCAATGTTCGCCAGGTAGTGGCAGCGCACGCCTTTGTGGGCGTAGGACAACAGCGCTTCGGAGACCAGCTCCGGGCCGAGGAACGAGCCGCCGATGCCGATGTTCACCACGTCGGTGATCGGCTTCTCGGTGTAACCGCGCCACAGGCCATCATGGATGCGGCCGACCAGGTCGGTGATCTGGTTCAGCACCTTGTGCACGTCCGGCATGATGTTCACGCCGTTGACCGACAACTTGTCGCCAACCGGGCGACGCAGTGCGGTGTGCAGGGCCGGACGGCCTTCGGAGGAGTTGACCGGCTCGCCAGCGTAGAGCGCGTTGATCGCGTCTTTAAGCCCGACTTCATTGGCCAGGTCGACAAGCAAGGCGCGCGTCTGGGCAGTGATGAGGTTTTTCGAGTAATCGAGGAAAAGCCCGCAGCTGCTCAAGGTGAATTGGGAAAAGCGCTGGGGATCGGCATTGAATGCGTCGCGCATGCTGAAATCCTGCATGGCTTGGCGATGTTTATCGAGCGCTTGCCAAGCGGGCAGAGCGGTAACGTCATGAGGAGTGCGGTAATACGCCATCGCTGCGGGTTTCCTTTTTATTACGGGGACTTGCCTTTAGGACACTTCTAAATCCGGAACGTCCAGTCTTTCATCAGGCGTTGGGTTCCGGTCAGCGCCAACAATGGCACAGGGCGTTTACATTAAACCTAGCGTGTCGATATGTCTTGGCTTTGTCTGCGCTGTAGCCGGTACTTTTTTATACCGGCACAGCGGGGAGGGCAACAAGCGCGCTTTTTTGAGGGAGAAAAAGCGGGGTCAGGCCAGGGTCAGGTGCAGGTTGTCGATCAGGCGTGTGGCGCCCAAGTACGCGGCCACCAGGATCACTACATCGCGATCCTCAGGCGTGGCGGGACGCAGGTGCACACCTTGGCGCACTTCCAGGTAATCCATGCGCAATCCGGCCGCTTCGATCTGCTGGATCTGCTCGGCACGCAGCTTGGCGAAATCGTGGTCGCCGCCTTTGATGGCGGCGGCAATCTGGCTGAGGCTGCGGTACAGCACCGGCGCGATGGCGCGTTGCTCTTCGCTGAGGTAGCCGTTGCGCGAGGACAGCGCGAGACCGTCAGCGGCACGCACGGTGGGCTCGCCGATGATCTGGATGGGCATGTTCAGGTCATGCACCATGGCGCGAATCACTGCCAGTTGCTGATAGTCCTTCTGGCCAAATACGGCCATATCCGGCTGGACCATGTTGAACAGCTTGCTGACCACCGTCGCGACACCTTCGAAGTGCCCGGGGCGGCTGGCGCCGCAGAGGCCTTCGGACAGCTGCGGGACACTGACGCGGGTCTGGCCGGTCATGCCGCCGGGGTACATTTCTTCGACGGTGGGCGCGAACAGCAGGTTGCAACCGGCTTGCAGCAGTTTTTCCTGATCGGCAGCCAGGGTGCGCGGGTATTTGTCCAGGTCTTCGCCAGCACCGAACTGCAACGGGTTGACGAAGATACTCGCCACCACGAAATCCGATTGCTGGGCGGCCTTGGTCACGAGGGTGGCGTGGCCGCTGTGCAGGTTGCCCATGGTGGGCACAAAGCCAATGCGCTTGCCGGCGCTGCGCGCGTGGGCGACTGCAGCGCGCAGTTCTCGTACGGTTTTAACGGTGTTCATGCAGAGAATCCGTGTTCGGCGCCTGGGAAAGTAACGGCTTTGACTTCGTCGACGTAAGCGCTCAACGCGGCCTGAATGCTGTCTTTACCTGCCATGAAGTTTTTCACGAACTTGGGTGCACGCCCGGTCAGCGACAGGCCGAGCATGTCATGCAAGACCAGAACCTGGCCGTCTGTGGCAGAGCCCGCGCCAATGCCGATTACCGGCACTTTGACTGCCTGGGTGATCTCTGCCGCCAATTCGCTCGGTACGCATTCGAGCAGGATCATCGCGGCACCGGCTTGTTCCAGGGCGATGGCATCCGCGCGCATCTGACGCGCCTGGGCTTCATTGCGGCCTTGTACCTTGTAACCGCCGAGGATGTTCACTGACTGTGGCGTCAGGCCCATGTGCACGCACACCGGCACACCGCGCTCGGCCAGCAGGCGGATCGACTCGGCCAGCCATACGGCGCCTTCGACCTTGATCATGTGCGCGCCGGCCTGCATCAGTTTGCCGGCGTTCTGAAAGGTCTGTTCCAGCGTGGCGTAACCCATGAACGGCAGGTCGGCGATGATGAAAGCGCCATCGTTACCGCGCTTGACGCTGGCCGTGTGGTAGGCGAGTTCATCGGTGGTGACGGGCAGGGTGCTGTCATTCCCTTGAAGAACCATGCCCAGCGAGTCGCCTATCAACAGCACTTCGACACCGGCCTGGCAACTGGCCTGGGCGAAGGTGGCGTCGTAGCACGTCAGCATGGTGATTTTTTCACCTTTGAGCTTGAGGCTCTGCAAGGTGGTCAGGGTAATGTCTGGCATGAAAAGGGTCCTCGTTCAGGCGCTTGGAAACAGCGAGTAACGCGCGTGAGTCTTCGTTTATACAGGCGCACCGTCTTGAGAGCAGTGCTTATAAGGCCTGGATTGCGCCCTTCAGCGCCGGGTTGGCGGCAGCGGGACGCCTATAGTCGTGATGAGGACTCGGGAAGTCAATTGGATGTGTTACCGCATTGTTACGATGGCGGTGTTACCGCTGTTACTGACGCGATTCAGCACGTAGAAGACCGCTTTTGATGGCCTGCGAGATCAATGTGGGAGCGAGCAAGCTCGTTTTCCCACAGGGGCTGCATCAGACGGTAGAAAGCCGTTCCAGGCCGACAAACGGGCAGGCCTTCAACAGCTCTGCGAGCGTTCGGCCGTCGGGCAGTTGCAGCTCGGCGGGAGCCAGTTCGGCCAGCGGGTACAGCACGAACGCGCGCAGGTGCATCTGGTAGTGAGGCACTTTGAGGCGCGGCTCGTCGATCAGGCGATCGCCAAACAGCAGGATATCCAGATCCAGCGTACGCGGGCCCCAACGCTCGAGACGTTCGCGGCCCTGGCCGTTTTCGATGGCTTGCAGTGCATCGAGCAGCGCCAGTGGCGCAAGGCTGCTGTCCAAGGCCGCGACCGCATTGGTATAGCGCGGCTGACCGGGGAGCAGGGAGTCACTCTGATAGAAGTCGGACACACCAACGAGGGCGGTGCCTGGCAATAACGCCAACGCCGCAATGGCGCTGCGCAATTGCTGGTCCGGGGCAGCGAGGTTGCTGCCCATACCGATGTAGATACGTTCCACGTTTATTCGCCTGCAGCGCCCGAGGCATCGGCAGACGTGCGTTTGCGCTTGCTGGAGCTGCGACGACGCTTCTTCGGCCCATCGCTGGCGCCATCACCTTTGCTGCCAAGGTCACGAATCATGTCGCGGCGCTGGCTGTCGTTGGCGTCCTGGTAGTCGGTCCACCACTCGCCCAGGCCGTCGGTTTGCTCGCCGGCGCTTTCGCGCAGCAGCAGGAAGTCGTAGCCAGCACGGAAGCGCGGGTTGTCCAGCAGCAGGTCGGCGCGTTTGCCGCTGCGCCGTGGCAGGCGCTCCTGCATGTCCCAGATCTCGCGGATCGGCAGGGTGAAACGTTTCGGAATGGCGATGCGTTGGCATTGCTCGGCGATCAGCTCGTGCGCCGCTTCCTGCATGGCAGGAATCGGCGGCATGCCACGGTCCTGCAGGCGCAGTACGCGTTTGGGCAGGGCCGGCCACAACAGGGCGGCAAACAGGAACGCCGGGGTCACCGGTTTGTTCTGTTTGATGCGCAGGTCGGTATTGATCAAGGCTTCGCTGATCAGCGTGTGGGTGTACGTCGGGTTGTATTCCAGAGCCTCGGCGCTGGCCGGGAACAGTGGGTCGAACAACTGCAGGTCGACGAGCATTTCGAAAGTGTCGGCGGCGTACCCCGAGAGGAACAGCTTGAGCACTTCTTCGAACAGGCGTGCCGAAGGAATTTCCCGCAGCATGGGCGCCAGGTCGCGAATCGGCGCGGCCGTGTGTTTCTCGATACCGAAATTCAGCTTGGCGGCAAAACGCACCGCTCGCAGCATGCGCACCGGGTCTTCCTGGTAGCGCTGCGTCGGGTCGCCGATCAAACGGATCAGGTTGTTGCGAATGTCGTGTACGCCATTGGCGTAATCGAGGATGCGCTCGCTGACCGGGTCGTAATACAAGGCGTTGATGGTGAAGTCGCGGCGTTGCGCGTCTTCTTCCAGGGTGCCATAGACGTTGTCGCGCAGGATGCGGCCGCTCTCGTTGCGGGATGACTGGTTGGTGTCTTCCTCTTCATCGTTTTGCGGGTGGCCGGCGCGGAACGTGGCGACCTCGATGATTTCGCGGCCGAAGTGGATATGCACCAACTTGAACCGGCGACCGATGATTCGCGCGTTGCGAAATTCGGCACGCACTTGCTCGGGCGTGGCGCTGGTGGCGACGTCGAAATCCTTGGGCGTGATATTGAGCATCATGTCACGTACACAGCCGCCCACCAGATAAGCCTGGTAGCCGGCGTTCTGCAAACGTTCGACGATGTTCACCGCATAGCGGCTGAATTGAGCACGCTGCAATGAATGCTGATTGCTGTTAAGCACTTCAGGCGTGCTGCGAATGTGTTGCGTACGACGCAAGGGAGAACGGAATGACTGGAACAACTTCTTCAGCATGGGATGCACTGTTTGAAGGAATGTTCGGCCATAACGAAGAATGACCGCATGATGGGCGGGGATTCTAGCATTTAGTCGAGGGATGGTGTAGGAACAAGCTGCAGGCCTTGCGCCATAAGCTTAAAAGACAGGGGAACCGGCCAAACGCCGGAAACTACAAGGGGAGCCGAAGCTCCCCCAGAAGTAGTTGCGTGCTCTATTTTTATTATTGATTTCGGGCTTCTTGTTTTTGTTGATCGCCCTCGCCATGAAGCTTCACCTTCATGACACTCCCAATCGGGAGTCAAGAGCAAACGGATTGCTTTGGTCGCTGTGTTGCTGATCTACGATCCAACCAGTTCAGGCTCTGCCTTAGGGCAGTTTTTGTTGTTCTCGGCCTGGTTGCGGGGCAAGCCCCAAATGCAACGCCTCTCCAAAAGAATCAGTTAGCTGCGCCTCCGCCGTGTTGTTTTTATTGTGCGTGAGTCGATACGTCTTATTTTTATTGTCGGGTACTGAGCTTGTTATTGTTTTTGTACTAAGCATATAGCAGGGTGCGTGCCAACTTTTGTGCCGCCCAGCAAAACCGGGGGTTTGAGGCGCTTTCGGCGTTTTCGGGGGCGAAAAAAAGCCGGGGCTTCGTTACCGTAAGCCCCGGCTTTTGTTACGTGAAAATTCAGCGGTAACAGTTTTTTCACATCTGAGGGTGTTACTTGTGGGGGCGCACCCTCAACTCTCGCTGGCCACGCCGGTCTTGCGACGCGGAATGCCCAGGCGCTGGCGCCGTTCCCACAGGCACTTGCGGCTCACGCCCAGCTTGCGCGCCAGCTCGGTCTCGGTCATGTGGTCCTGGTGCTCAAGAACGAAATGCTGGAAGTAATCTTCCAGTGACAAATCTTCCGTCGGCTCGTGGCTGGTATTGCTACCACCGCCCTGTTGTGGGGCCAGGCCGATGAAGTCGTCGTCTTCCAGGTCACTCAACTCGATGTCGATGCCCAGCAGCTCGGCGGAAATCTCCGGGCTCTCCGACAGAATCACCGCGCGCTCGACCGCGTTCTCCAGCTCTCGCACGTTACCCGGCCACGAATAGTGACGAATCGCCTGTTCGGCGTCCGGGGCAAACTTGAGGTCGGTACGGTTGATCCGCGCGCTCTGGCGCAGCAGGAAGGCGCTGGCGATTTCGTTGACGTCGGCACCACGCTCACGCAGGGCCGGCAGCTTGAGGGCGATCACGTGCAGGCGGTAATACAAGTCTTCACGGAACTGGCCGATCTTGGCCAGGCTCTTGAGGTCGCGGTGGGTCGCGGCGATCAGGCGAACATCGACCTTTTGCGATTGCACCGAACCTACGCGGCGAATTTCGCCTTCCTGCAACACGCGCAGCAAGCGCGCCTGGGCTTCCAGCGGCAGTTCGCCGATTTCGTCGAGGAACAAAGTGCCGCCGTCCGCCGCTTCGACCAGGCCCGCACGCCCGGCGCTGGCGCCGGTAAACGCGCCTTTTTCGTGGCCGAACAGTTCGGACTCAATCAGCGATTCAGGGATCGCCGCACAGTTCACCGAAATCATCGGCGCCTTGGCGCGCTTGGACAGGTTGTGCAGCGCGCGTGCGACCAGTTCTTTACCGGTGCCCGACTCGCCCTGAATCAATACATTGGAGTCGGTGGGCGCGACTTTGCGAATCTTGCTGTACAGGTCCTGCATCGGTGGGCAGGAGCCGATAATGCCGATTTCGCCATTGCTGTTGTTGACGCCGGGCTTGTCCGCACCGCTCGCGGTCTTGCCGGCGGGGCGCTGTTCGGCGGGCGCGCTGCTGGCCGACTGACGGTCGCGCAGAATGCGGGCCACGGCCTGCAGCATTTCGTCGTGGTCGAAAGGCTTGGCGATGTAATCCACCGCGCCCATCTTCATCGAGTCCACCGCCGAACGCAGGCTGGCGTAACTGGTCATGATCAGCACCGGCGTGCCCTGGCCAAGCTTGATCAGCTCGGTGCCTGGCGCGCCCGGCAAACGCAGGTCGCTGACAATCAGGTCGAACGTGGGAATGCTGAATCGCTCTTGGGCTTCCTGCACCGAGCCGGCTTCGCTGACCTGATACTGATTACGTTCAAGCAGGCGACGCAAGGCAGAGCGGATAATTGTTTCGTCTTCGACGATCAAAATGTGCGGCATTGATTCAATTCTCTCGACGGTCTCAGTTCACAGCGGACGTCGCTTCGACATGACGCGGCAAGGTCACCCGAATACGGGTGCCGCGTTGGCTTTCGGTGTCAGCCGGGCTGTCGATGGTGATTTGTCCATAATGCTCTTCAACGATGGAATAGACCAGTGCAAGGCCCAGACCGGTACCTTCACCCGGGTCCTTGGTGGTAAAGAAAGGTTCGAACAATCGGTCCATGATGTTCTGTGGAATACCGCTGCCTTCATCCTCCACGATCAGATCGACCGTGTGCTCGAAAGCCTCGCTCTTGACGCGTACCGCGCTGTGCGGCGGGGACGCGTCACGGGCGTTGGACAGCAAGTTGATCAACACCTGCGCCAAGCGTTGGGAATCGCCGTCGACCCAGTGGTCCGGGTCGCACAGATTGAAGAACTGTACTTCGAAATTGCGCCGGTTCAAGGCCAGCAGCCCAATGGCATCCTGCGCGACCTCGGCCAGGCACACGGCCTCGTCCTGATTCTGATGAGCGCCGGCATGGGCGAAGCTCATCAACGACTGCACGATGCGTGAAACGCGCTTGGTCTGCTCAAGGATCTGCCCGCTGATTTCGGTGATTTCGCCGTCCTCTTCGCGCTCTTCCCGCAGGTTCTGCGCCAGGCAGGCGATACCGGTGATCGGGTTGCCAATCTCGTGGGCCACGCCTGCCGCCAAACGACCAATGCTGGCCAGGCGCTCGGAGTGCACCAGCTTGTCTTCGAGCATTTGCGTGTCGGTCAAGTCTTCCACCAGCAGCACCAGGCCGCTGTTGCCGGGTGCCAGCGGTTCGTCGATCGCCGCTTTGTGCAGGTTGAGCCACCGCGTCTGGCCGTCGAGTGCCAAGTGCTGCTTGTGCAAATGCTCGTCGGGCAGGTTGATAAAGCCCTGCAGCAGTTCTTTCCACGGATCGCCCAAGGTGTTCAGGCGCGAACCCACTACCCGTTGCGCGGCGATGCCGGTGAGTTCTTCCATGGCCTTGTTCCACATCAGGATCTCTTGATCCTTGGCCAGGGAGCACACGCCCATCGGCAGTTCCTGCAGGGTCTGGCGGTGGTAGCGGCGCAGCGCATCGAGTTCGGCGGCAAGGCCGGTGAGGCGCGAGTGGTAATCCTCCAGCCGGCTCTCGATGAAATGGATGTCTTCGGTGACGTAGTTTTCGCCGCCAGCCTTGTAGGGCAAGAACGTTTCGACCATGTCCTGGGACACGCTTGGCCCCATCAGCCCGGACAAGTTGGCCTCGATACGGTCACGCAAGCGTCGCAGCGCATACGGGCGGCGCTCGTCGAACGGCAGGTAGAGGTCGCGCAGTGCCTGTTCGACTTCCTTTTGCGCGGCTTTCGCTCCCAGCGGCTTGGCCAGTTGCGTGGCGAACTCCTGAGGCGAGGCGGCATGCAGCTCGCGGCGTTGCGGGCGGCGTACGTTGTCCACCGCGCAGGCTTCGGCGGCGCTGGTTTCTTCGGGGCTGGCGTTGGTGAACAGCGAGATCAAGGTGAACATCAAGACGTTGGCAGCCAGTGAAGCGATGGCGGCCATGTGCCAACTGGTGTCGTCCAGCACGTAAATCATGTTCAGCAACGGAATGTAGAAACCCTGCAGGTTGCCGACCAGCGGCAGCAGCATAGTAACGATCCACACCAGAATCCCCGCCAGCAGGCCGGCGATAAACCCGCGGCGATTAGCGGTCGGCCAGTACAGCACCGACAATACGCCCGGCAGGAACTGCAAGGTGGCAACGAACGCGACAATGCCGAGGTTGGCAAGGTCTTGCCCGGCGCCCAGCAACAGGTAGAAGCCATAACCGGCCATGATGATCGCGACGATCAGCGCGCGGCGCGTCCACTTCAGCCAGCGGTAGATGTTGCCTTCGGCAGGCGGCTGATACAGCGGCAACACCAAGTGGTTGAGCGCCATGCCCGACAACGCAAGCGTGGTCACGATGATCAAGCCGCTGGCCGCCGACAAACCGCCGACGTACGCCAGCAACGCCAGGGATTTGCTGTTGGCGGCAATGCCGACGCCGAGGGTGAAGTATTCCGGGTTGGTGGTTGCGCCCAGCTTGAGGCCGGCCCACAGGATCAGCGGCACCGCCAGGCTCATCAGCAGCAGGAACAGCGGCAAGCCCCAGCTTGCACTCACTAATGAGCGCGGATTGAGGTTCTCGGTGAAGGTCATGTGGTACATGTGCGGCATCACAATCGCCGAAGCGAAGAACACCAGCAACAGCGTGCGCCATGGGCCTTCCTGCAACGGCGTGTGCAGGGCAGCGAGGGCGGTCTGGTTTTGCAGCAGCCACAGTTCCAGCTGTTGCGGGCCGTCGAACACGCCATACAGCGCATACAGGCCGACGCCGCCGATGGCGATCAGCTTGATTACCGACTCAAAGGCAATCGCAAACACCAGGCCCTCGTGTTTTTCACGGGTGGCGATATGGCGCGAACCGAAAAAAATCGTGAACAGCGTGATCAACGCGCAAAAAGCCAGCGCGACGCGATGCTGCACCGGCTCACGGGTCAGGATGCTGATGGAATCTGCCACGGCCTGGATCTGCAGGGCGAGCAACGGCAACACGCCGAGCAGCATGAAAATCGTGGTCAGCGCGCCGGCCCAGGTGCTGCGAAAGCGGAAGGCAAACAGGTCCGCCAGGGATGACAGCTGGTAGGTACGGGTGATTTTCAGGATCGGGTACAGCAACACTGGCGCCAGCAGGAATGCGCCGGACACCCCAAGGTAACTGGACAGAAAGCCGTAGCCGTACTGATAGGCCAGGCCCACGGTGCCATAAAACGCCCAGGCGCTGGCGTAAACGCCCAGGGACAAGGTGTAGGTCAACGGATGGCGAATGATCGCCCGCGGAATCATTCCGCGCTCACTGATCCAGGCCACGGCGAACAGCGCGGCCAGGTAGGCGGCGCTGATCAGCAGCATCTGGGTGAGGCTAAAGCTCATCGGCATCTTTTTGGCTCTGCAGGATGAAGGTCACGACGATCAGGATCAGCCACAGCAGATAAGGGCGATACCAGGCGCCCGTGGCGTCGATCCACCAATCCATGATGGCGGGGGAAAACAGGTAGATCCCGACGACCAGCAGCAGGACCAATCGATAGATGTACATGTTGGCCTCTGATTAAAAAACTGCGGCGATGGTAACGGATGGCTGGCAAGCTGCAAGCGCCTTCAGCGCAATTGCGCTTCGGCCAGCGTGAGTGTGCGCGGGATCAGGGTTGCATCCCAGTGCGCAATGCCCCAATCGAGCAGTTCCCGTGGGCTGGCGTGCAGCAGTTCAGCGCCGGCGGGCTGGCCGAGGGCGCGCAATGCCCTTAACAGCAAAGGCGTGGCCTGGTCCGGTGTCAACGGCGGGGAACGGTAGGTTTTGCCCAACTTGTTACCGTCCGGCTGCACGATCAACGGCACGTGCAGGTAGCGCGGCTGGCGCAGGCCCAGCAGTTCTTGCAGGTAGAGCTGGCGTGGCGTGGAATCGAGCAGGTCGGCGCCGCGCACGATGTCGGTCACGCCTTGCCAGGCGTCGTCGAGCACGACGGCCAATTGATAGGCATACAAGCCGTCGCGGCGACGGATGACGAAATCGCCTGCGTCGCGGCCCAGGTGCTGTCGGAATTCGCCCTGTACGCGGTCGGTAAAGTGGTATTCCAGCTCGGGTACGCGCAGGCGAATGGCCGCGTCGTGCTGATCGTGCCCGGCATTGCGGCATAAACCCGGGTAAATCCCGTGGTAGGGCTCCAGCTGTTTGCGCGAGCATGTGCAGGCGTAGGCCAGGCCGTGGTTGAACAGGCCGTCGAGGACCTTGGCGTAGGCATCATGCCGCTCGCTTTGTCGGACGAGTTCGCCATCCCACTCGAAGCCGTAGCTTTCCAGAGCGTGCAGGATCGCCGTCTGGGCGCCGGGTTCTTCACGCGGTGGGTCGAGGTCTTCCATGCGCATCAGCCAGCGGCCGTGATTGGCGCGGGCATCGAGGTAGGAAGCGAGGGCGGCAACCAGCGAGCCGAAATGCAAATGGCCGCTGGGCGTGGGGGCGAAACGCCCGATATAGGTAGAGGCTGTCATGGGCCGGATACTACTGGAAAATCGGTAAACGCCAGAAACAAAAATGGGGCGTTTGCACGCCCCATTCGTTCAGCCCGGCAGGATTACTTGCCGACCTGTTTTTCCTTGATTTCAGCCAAGGTTTTGCAGTCTACGCACAGGTCCGCGGTTGGGCGGGCTTCCAGGCGGCGAATACCAATCTCGACGCCGCAGGATTCGCACCAGCCATATTCCTCGTCTTCGATCAGTTGCAGCGTTTTGTCGATTTTCTTGATCAGCTTGCGTTCACGATCACGGGCGCGCAGTTCGAGGGCGAATTCCTCTTCCTGGCTGGCACGGTCTGCCGGGTCCGGGAAGTTGGCGGCTTCGTCCTTCATGTGGTCAACGGTGCGGTCGACCTCTTGCATCAAGTCCTGCTTCCACTTTTGCAGGATCTTGGTGAAGTGCTGGCGCATGGGCTTGCCCATGTACTCCTCACCTTTCGTTTCGACGTAAGGTGTGAAGCCACTGAGGCTCTGCTGCTGTTGCTTTGCTTGGGTGGACATGAATAGACCGCCTCTCACTCTTCTAATCCATTGCGCAGGATTGCAACGTCACCGACACCTGCCGGCCCTGCGGCTGCAAGCGGGCGAACTTACCAGATAGATTCGGGGTGCGCCACTCCCGGTTGTCGAGGCCCAACTTGGCGGGGGTGCAAACTGCAACAGCCCGCCATGGCTGGGTATAGCGTGTCTCGAATGTTGATTTTAGTCGTTTTGCAAGCGCTTGCTCGGTTCGTCATGGACGGCCGAGCAGGCAATAGAGCATGTTTTACCGCGAGGGTTCGGTAGAATCCTGATTTTGTCCTCACCGTTAAGGAAGGCTAATGGCTCAGCCCTACAGTGCGCGCAGTCGCGCCATCGAACCTTTTCATGTCATGGCGCTGCTGGCGCGAGCCAATGAGCTGCAGGCAGCCGGCCATGACGTGATCCACCTGGAAATCGGCGAGCCGGATTTCACCACGGCCGAGCCCATCATCCAGGCCGGCCAGGCGGCGCTGGCCAACGGCAAGACCCGCTACACCGCAGCGCGCGGGTTGCCGGAGTTGCGCGAGGCCATCAGTGGTTTCTACCAGCAGCGCTACGGGCTGAACATCGATCCTGAGCGCATTCTGATCACCCCCGGTGGTTCCGGTGCGTTGCTGCTGGCGAGCAGCCTGCTGGTCGATCCGGGCAAACATTGGTTGCTCGCCGACCCGGGCTATCCGTGCAACCGACATTTTCTGCGCTTGGTGGAAGGCGCGGCGCAGCTGGTGCCGGTTGGCCCGGATGTGCGCTACCAATTGACCGCCGAGTTGGTGGCCAAACATTGGGACCAGTACAGCGTGGGCGCGTTGGTCGCTTCCCCGGCCAACCCCACCGGCACGATCCTTACACGGGACGAGTTGGCAGGGTTGTCCAGTGCAATCAAGGCGCGCGACGGCCACTTGGTGGTGGACGAGATCTATCATGGCCTCACGTACGGCACCGATGCCGCCAGCGTGCTGGAAGTGGACGACGACGCGTTCGTCCTGAATAGTTTTTCGAAGTATTTCGGCATGACCGGCTGGCGCCTGGGTTGGCTGGTGGCGCCGCCCGCGGCGGTGGGTGAATTGGAAAAGCTCGCGCAAAACCTCTACATCAGCGCGCCGAGCATGGCCCAATACGCGGCACTGGCGTGTTTTACCCCGCATACGTTGAGCATTCTGGAGCAGCGCCGCGCTGAATTCGGTCGTCGTCGGGATTTCCTGCTGCCCGCCCTGCGCGAACTTGGATTCGGGATCGCCGTAAAGCCGGAAGGGGCGTTCTATTTGTATGCCGATATCAGCGCGTTCGGCGGTGATGCCTTCGCGTTCTGCCGGCATTTCCTCGAAACCGAACACGTGGCGTTTACGCCCGGGCTGGATTTTGGCCGCTATCAAGCCGGCCACCATGTGCGTTTTGCCTACACGCAAAATATCGATCGGCTACAACAGGCGGTAGAGCGAATCGCCCGTGGTTTGCGGAGCTGGCAAGGCTGATGCGTTTTCATCCTCCTCTCGAAGAAGCGCGGCTGATCCGCCGCTACAAGCGTTTTCTCACCGATATCGAAACCGTTACCGGCGAGTTGCTGACAATTCACTGCCCGAACACCGGCTCGATGCTCAATTGCATGGTGGAGGGCGGCCAGGTCTGGTTCAGTCGCTCCACGGACCCCAAGCGCAAGTTGCCCGGCACCTGGGAAATTGCCGAAACGCCGCAGGGGCGGCTGGCGTGCGTCAACACGGCGCGCGCCAACCAACTGATCGAGGAGGCGTTGCGCGCGGGGGTGATCACTGAGCTCAACGGGTTTACTGCCTTGAAGCGCGAAGTGCCTTATGGCCAGGAGAAAAGCCGCATCGATTTTCGCCTCGATTACCCGCAAGGTGCGGCGTTTGTCGAAGTCAAAAGCGTCACCCTGGGCTTTGATGGCTCGGCGGTGGCAGCCTTCCCCGATGCGGTGACACAGCGCGGCGCCAAGCACCTGCGCGAGTTGGCGCACTTGGCGCGTGACGGGGTGCGGGCGGTGCAGTTGTATTGCGTCAATCTGTCGGGAATCGAGGCAGTACGCCCGGCGGTTGAAATCGACGCTGGTTACGCTGCGGCATTGCGTGAGGCCAAGGCCGCCGGTGTGGAAGTATTGGCCTACGGTGTGCGAGTCACGCCTGAGGAAATTGTTGTGGAACGTCGCTTGGATGTACTGATCAGCGACTAGAGTTGCACCCACAGGCCCTGTGCGTCTTCGCGGCCGGGCAGGGCGGTGAGGCTCTGGCCCGCGCAGGGGCCGGCGATGCATTCGCCGCTTTCGATCAGGAACAGCGCGCCGTGAGTGGCGCACTGGATCAGGCTGGCGCTGGTGTCGAGGAACTGATCGGGTTGCCATTCCAGCGCGATGCCGCGATGGGGGCAGCGGTTGATATAGAAGTAGGCAACGCCGTCCCGGCGCACGGCCAGCAGTTTGCAACCGTCGATCTCGAAGCCGAGGCTGCTGTTGGCTGCAAGGGTGTCGGAGGTGCAGAGAAACTTCATTTCAATCCTTAAGTGCCTTGACGTTCAAATGCAAACAATTATCAAATGCCGGCTTCGCCCCGCCCCTGGAAGGAAACCCTGTTATGCGTCTGAGTACCAGCGCTATTGCGTTTGTTGCCTCACTGCTGGTCCACCACGGGGCGCAGGCCTCTGAACTGCCGCAACGCTGGGTGAGTGCCGGTGGCGCGCTATCGGAATGGGTGACGGCCTTGGGCGGCGAATCGAAACTGGTGGGCGTGGATACTACCAGCCAGCACCCGGAATCGCTGAAGGCCTTGCCGAGCATAGGTTACCAGCGCCAGTTGTCGGCGGAAGGCATTCTCAGCCTTCGCCCGCAAGTACTGGTCGGCACCGAGGAAATGGGGCCGCCGCCGGTACTTGCGCAAATTCGCGGCGCCGGCGTGCAGGTGGAAATGTTTTCGGCCGAGCCGGACCTGCCAACCCTGAAAGGCAACTTGCAGCACCTTGGCAAGTTGCTGGGCAGTGAGGCTAAAGCCAACGAATTATTTACCGGATATGAACAAGCACTCGAGCAGCAGAAGCGCTGGGTCACTCAGGCCCAGGCCACGCAAAAATCCCCGGGTGTGCTGTTGGTGCTCGGTCATGCGGGCGGCAAGCCGCTGATCGCAGGTAAAGACACCGCCGCCGATTGGCTGTTGCAGCAGGCGGGCGGACGCAACTTGGCCACCCATACTGGCTACAAACCTTTTTCGGTGGAGTCGTTGGCGGGGCTGAGCCCTGATGTGCTGGTATTTGCTGACCGTGCCTTGACCGGCGATGCAGCGCGCGCGGCGCTGTTCAAGGAAAACCCGATTTTGGCCTCAACGCCGGCGGCCAAAAATGGCCGGGTGTTTGAGCTGGACCCCACCCTGCTGGTGGGCGGCCTGGGCCCGCGTGTGCCGCAAAGCCTGGTGCAACTGTCTGCCGGGTTCTATCCGTCCCAGGCTAAACCTGCTCCATGACCCCTCTGGTTAAGCCGAAAACACTGTTTATCGGGCTGGCGCTGTTGTGTGTATTGGCGACCTGGCTCTCATTAGCCTTGGGGCCGGTCAGCCTGCCGTTGCTGGACACACTCAGGGCCGCGTTGCGCTTGATGGGCGTGCCGATTGCTGCCGACGGCCTGGAGCAGGCCGAATTGATCCTGGGGCAGATTCGCCTGCCGCGCACATTGCTTGGCCTGGCGGTCGGCGGCGTGCTGGCGTTGTCGGGCGTGGCGATGCAGGGGTTGTTCCGTAATCCGCTGGCGGATCCCGGGCTGGTCGGGGTGTCGAGTGGCGCGGCGCTGGGGGCGGCGATTGCGATTGTCGGGGGTTCGTTTTTTGGCGGACTGCCGGATGCGTTCGGGCCTTACTTGCTGTCGCTGTGTGCGTTTCTCGGTGGTTTGGGAGTGACTGCGCTGGTCTATCGCCTGGGGCGCCGTAACGGCCAGACCAATGTTGCGACGATGCTGCTTGCCGGCATCGCGCTCACGGCCCTCGCCAGCTCGGCGGTCGGGCTGTTTACCTATTTGGCCGACGACGCCACTCTGCGCACCCTGACGTTCTGGAACCTGGGCAGCCTCAATGGCGCGAGCTACTCGCGGTTGTGGCCGTTGCTGCTGGTGAGCGCGGGTGTCGCGCTTTGGTTGCCGCGCCGCGCCAAGGCGCTGAATGCCTTGTTGCTGGGTGAGTCCGAGGCCAGCCACCTGGGGATTGATGTGGAAGGGCTCAAGCGTGAGCTGGTGTTCTGCACCGCTTTGGGCGTGGGGGCGGCAGTAGCGGCGGCGGGGATGATCGGGTTTGTCGGGCTGGTGGTCCCGCACTTGGTGCGGTTGCTGGCCGGGCCCGACCATCGTGTGCTGTTGCCAGCCTCGGTGCTGGCCGGCGCGAGTTTGTTGCTGTTTGCAGATTTGGTGGCGCGCCTGGCCTTGGCGCCCGCGGAGTTGCCGATCGGCATTGTTACGGCGTTTATCGGTGCGCCGTTTTTTCTTTTTCTGTTGTTGCGAGGACGCGCCTGATGCTGCGAGTGGAAGCGCTGCAGATCCGGCGTGGTCGCAAGACTGTGTTGGCCGATGTCAGCCTGGACCTGTTACCGGGCCAGGTACTTGGCGTGCTGGGCCCCAATGGTGCTGGCAAAAGCACCTTGCTCAGCGCGCTGTGCGGTGAGCTGCGCCCTGATCAGGGCGCGGTGTGGCTGGATGAGCAGGCGCTCAAAAGCTGGACCGGCCCGCAGCGCGCCCAGCGCTTGGCGGTGTTGCCGCAAACCTCGATCCTGGATTTTGCGTTTCGCGTTGAAGAAGTTGTCGGCATGGGGCGTTTGCCGCATCAGACCGGGCGCGTGCGTGACGACGAGATCATCCGTGCGGCGTTGCAGGCGGCGGACATCAGCCATTTGAGCGGCCGCAGCTACTTGGCGTTGTCTGGCGGGGAGCGCCAACGTGTGCACCTGGCGCGGGTATTGGCGCAACTATGGCCGGGCGAGGCGGGGCAGACGTTGTTGCTGGATGAGCCGACGTCGATGCTCGACCCTTTGCATCAGCACACGACCTTGCAGGCTATTCGCAGTTTTGCCGATCGAGGCGCGGCCGTGCTGGTGATCCTCCATGACCTGAATCTGGCTGCGCGTTACTGTGATCGCATTCTGCTGCTGGAAGGCGGGCGTCCGCATGCCTTGGATACGCCCGCACACGTCTTGCGACCTGAGCCGCTCAAGGCTGTGTTTGGGCTGGATGTGTTGGTGCAGCCGCACCCGGAGCGTGGGCATCCGTTGATTATCGCGCGCTGAGCCTCACGGTTTTATAGGCGTTTTACAGGCAAAAAAAGACCCGGCAAGAGCCGGGTCAAATAACCGTGATTAGCCTGATGAGGAGATAATCTGAGAGTCCGAACCAATGGTCTTTCAGTTATCGGCTGATCTCGCGACCAGTTGTGATAATCATAACGATTCTCATTTGAGAGTCAACATTTGTTTTTGCTCGACCTGTGGATTTTCTCAAACAGGCGTTCGTAATGCCTGTAAACGTTGAGTTTTATCGCTGAGCTAATTCTTCTGACGTGCCGAAATCGCATCCAGCTGGCGGTTCAGCGCTTCCTTTCGCTCCGCGGGAATGTCGTTCCAGTGCACATCCATCAATGCGCCTTCAATGGCGTACAGCAATACCTTCGACGCCCGGAAACCGCGAGTTCGCACTGCCCGGTAGGCATCGACCGCTCCCAGACGGCGCAAGTCGGACGCGCTGTGGATGCCCACCGCATGCAGCCACTGCGCCGACGTCTTGCCAAGGTTTTTCAGGTGTTGCAGCTCATCGTTCATCAAGCCTCCTTGCGACGGCCGAATGGTTCGGTGGGTATCGTGACCAGGCAAGCCTGAAAAGGAGTGTAGCGCTCAGTAGGAAAAGCGTAGTTCTTTGGTCAGGAACGGCTGAAACGCTTATAAGAATGCTCAGGAGGTTTTAAGCAGAGGCACGGCGAACCACCCGGCACACTTGATGCGTAGCCGGGGGCGGGCATATGGCGTCACTTGGTGCGATAGCGCAGGCGAGTACCGAAATTAACCGACATGAGGATTTCGTCGGCGGTCAGTTCAGGTGGAAAGTAGGTGCCGGAAATTTGTGCATGCGCCAGGCTGGCGCCTTCCAATGAGCAGTCGCGTAGATCCAGGCCACGCAGATCGGCAGAGCGGAAATACGCGTCGGTGAAATCTACACCCGTGGCGTTCAGGTCGCGCAAGTCCAGCCCACGAAAGTCACCGCCACGCATGTCGATGCTGCCGTCTTTGGGCCGTTCCTGGTTGAAGCCTCGAATGTCGTCCTTGTGCAGGAGCGCGTAGAGCGGAGTATCAAGAAGCTTGGGCTGACTCATGACGGCGACTCCTGTTGGAATTATGACGCCATTATAGTGCCACTATTGCTCGGTCGTGCACCGTAGATCGGTGACACGACCAAGAAATATTTCTTACAGGCCTGGCAGGCGTTGGCGAATATGCGCCACCAGAGCATCCAGGGTTCCGCTTTCATTGGTCTCTACACGCTTGCTGAGCAACAATTCTTCAGCCGTCAGCGGGTCTCGGTTGGCCTGCTGCTCTTCAATGATGGTCAGCGTCGCGTCGGAAGGGTCGTTCTTGTCCGCCTGACGTTGTGCCAACCAGCTGGCGATAACGGCTTGCGGTGCGTTGCAATCCAGGATCAGGAATGGCGCGCCGGTGGCCTCGGCAATCTTCGCGGCGGCGTCGCGCTGTTCACGTTTGAGGAAGGTGGCATCCAGTACGACCGGGTAGCCGGCGCGCAAGACGATATCGGCGATTTCATTCAGGCGAGCATAGGTGGCTGCGCTGGCGTCGGCGGCATAGATGCCGGCCTGTGGTGTGTTTTCCACGTGCTGTTCGCCAAACAGGCGTTTGCGTTCCACATCCGAGCGCAGGCGCACGGCGCCCAAGGCTTCAACCAGGCGCATGGCAACGTGGCTCTTGCCGACTGCCGATACGCCGTGGGTAATTGCCAGGAAGCGCGAAGGAATAGTGCTGTAGCTTTCGGCCAGGTTGGCGTAGTTGCGGTACTGGCGCAGGGTAGTGGCGCGCTGCACCGGGCTTGCCTCGCTCGGCATGCTGAACAGTGCAACCTTGGCGCGTACCAGCGCCCGGTAAGCTTTATAGAAGTTCAGCACTTCCAGGCCTTGGTAATCGCCGGTCAGTTCCAGGTATTGGCTGATAAAGCGACGTGCCAGGGATTTGAGGCCACGGTCTTCCAGGTCCATCGCCAGAAAGCCGGTGTCGGCGTACACATCGGTGAAGCGGAACGGCTCGTTGAACTCGATGCAGTCGAAGATGACGACTTGGCCGTCGATCATCGTCGCATTGCCCAAGTGGATATCGCCGTGACATTCACGCGTGAAGCCCTCGAGCTTGCGCTGAGCCAGCAAAGGCTTGAGGCGCTCGAAGCTGCTTTCGGCCCAGGCCTGCAGAGCTTCCAGCTGGGCCAGGTCGGCCTTGTCGCTGAGGAAAGGACGGATCTGATCGAAGTTTTGGCGCACCGGCGCCATCACCTCGTCCGGGGTGCCGGCCGGGTGCGCCTGTGGAACCTTTGGAGCGGTGAGGTGGAAATGCGCAATCTGCTTGGCCATTTCATCGATGTGCGCGCTGGTCAGTTCGCCGTTGGCTTGCAAGGTGCTCAGCAGTTGGCTTTGCGGGAACTGGCGCATTTTCAGCGCGTACTCGATTACCGGGCCATCGCCGCCCAGTTGCGGAGCCTCGGCGGTGCCGGTAATCGGCAACACTTCAAGATACAAATCTTCGGTCAGGCGCTGGTTGAGGCGTAGTTCTTCGTTGCAGAAGTGCCCCCGGTCGTCCAGTTGGGTGAAATCCAGAAAGCCGAAGTTCATCGGCTTCTTCAGTTTATAAGCGAAAGGGCCAGTCAGAATGACCCAGGAAATATGGGTCTCGATAACTTGAAACGCTTCAACCGGATGGGGATACAAAGCCGGGTTTTGCAGGGCAGCGATCAGGGACTGGCTCACGGGCGATCCTTCAAAGTCTGGGGGAAATCATGGCGGGCATTATGGCGGTTACAGCCGGTCGTGCAAACCGCTGTCCGGCTCATGTTGATCATCAATAAAGTGCGTATAATCCGCCGCCATGACTCGAACCCGATCTCCCCGTTCCCGTAAAAAACCTCCTTCCCGCGGCCTGCGTCCGTGGCTGGGCTGGGCGCTCAAGCTCAGCCTGGTGGGCCTTGTGGTGCTCGCCGGCTTCGCGGTGTACCTCGATGCCGTGGTCCAGGAGAAGTTCTCCGGCAAGCGCTGGACCATTCCGGCCAAGGTGTACGCACGCCCGCTGGAACTGTTCACCGGCCAGAAGCTGAGCAAGGATGACTTTCTCACCGAGCTCGACGCCCTGGGTTACCGCCGCGAAGCCGTGAGCAATGGCCCTGGCGCCGCGGCCGTCAGCGGCAACACCGTCGACTTGAATACCCGCGGCTTCCAGTTTTATGAAGGCCTGGAAAAAGCCCAACCGGTACGCGTGCGCTTCTCTGGCGATTACGTCGCCGAGCTGTCGTCGCTCAATGGTTCGAAGTTGCCTGTGGTGCGCCTGGAGCCGCTGCTGATCGGCGGCATTTACCCCAAGAACCTGGAAGATCGCATCCTGATCAAGCTCGATCAGGTGCCGCCGTATCTGCTTGAAACACTGGTTGCCGTCGAAGACCGCGACTTCTACAGCCACTGGGGCGTCTCGCCCAAGTCGATTGCCCGCGCCATCTGGGTCAACACCTCTGGCGGCAAGATGACGCAGGGTGGCAGTACGCTGACGCAACAATTGGTCAAGAACTTCTACCTGACCAACGAGCGCAGCCTGACCCGCAAGCTCACCGAAGCCATGATGGCGATGCTGCTGGAGCTGCATTACAGCAAGCAGGAAATCCTCGAGGCTTACCTCAACGAAGTATTCGTCGGCCAGGATGGCCAGCGCGCCGTTCACGGCTTTGGCTTGGCCAGCCAGTTCTTCTTCGGTCAGCCGTTGTCCGAGTTGAAGCTGCATCAGGTCGCGTTGCTGGTGGGCATGGTCAAGGGACCGTCCTATTACAACCCGCGTCGCAACCCGGAGCGCGCGCTTGAACGTCGTAACCTGGTGCTGGACGTACTCGAGCAGCAGGGCGTGGCTACCGCTGAACAAGTCGCGGCCGCAAAGAAAATGCCACTGGGTGTAACCACTCGCGGCAAGCTGGCCGACAGCTCCTTCCCAGGCTTTATCGACCTGGTCAAACGTCAGTTGCGCGAAGATTACCGCGACGAAGACTTGACTGAAGAGGGCCTGCGGATCTTCACCAGTTTCGACCCGATTTTGCAGATGAAAGCCGAAGCGTCGGTCAATGACACCTTCAAACGCTTGACCGGCCGCAAGGGCGCCGATGAAGTCGAGGCGGCCATGGTGGTGACCAATCCGGAAACCGGTGAAGTCCAGGCCATGATCGGCAGTCGCCAGGCCAGCTTTGCCGGTTTCAACCGTGCGCTGGATGCCGTGCGGCCGATCGGCTCGCTGGTCAAGCCTGCGGTCTACCTGACGGCCCTGGAAAAACCGAGCAAATACACCCTGACCAGTTGGCTGTCGGATGACCCGTTGTCGGTCAAAGGTGCCGATGGCCAAGTGTGGACGCCGCAGAACTTCGATCGCCGCTCTCACGGCACGGTGTTCCTGTATCAGGGGCTGGCGCATTCCTACAACATCTCCACCTCACGCCTCGGGCTGGAAGTCGGGGTGCCGAATGTGTTGAAAACCCTGGGTCGCCTGGGCATCAATCGTGAATTTCCGTCGTTCCCATCGATGCTGTTGGGCGCTGGCGCCATGACCCCGATGGAAGTGGCCACGATGTACCAGACCCTCGCCAACGGCGGCTTCAATACCCCGATGCGCGGTATCCGCAGCGTGCTGACTGCCGAGGGCGAGCCGCTCAAGCGCTATCCGTTCCAGATTCAGCAGCGCTTTGATGCAGGCTCCATTTACCTGATCCAGAACGCCATGCAGCGCGTAATGCGCGAAGGTACCGGGCGCTCGGTTTACAGCGTGCTGCCGTCGAACCTGACGCTGGCGGGCAAGACCGGTACCAGTAACGATTCGCGTGACAGCTGGTTCGCGGGCTTCGGCCAGGACGTGCTGGCCGTGGTTTGGCTGGGGCGTGACGACAATGGCAAGACGCCGTTCACCGGTGCTACCGGTGCGCTGCAGGTCTGGACCAGCTTCATGCGCAAGGCCGACCCGTTGCCGCTGAACATGCCGCAACCGGACAACATCGTGCAGGCCTGGATTGATCCGCACACGGGGCAGGGCTCCGATGCCAACTGTCCGGGCGCGGTGCAGATGCCGTATATTCGCGGCAGCGAGCCACCACCCGGCGCCGCATGCGGTGGCAGTGCCCCTGCTGACGCGGAATCGGTGATGGATTGGGTCAAGGGCTGGATGAACTAAGCAAAGAGGGTTTCACGTGAACAAGTGGTTGATTCCAGCTATTACAGCTCTGGCAGTGCTCAGCGGTTGCTCCAGCGTGCAGCGCGGTTCGATTCCCGTGGTGGATTCGAGTACCACCGTTTCCAATAACGATCGCATTTCGGCCAACGGCGGCTTCCGTCAGACCGTGGTCAAGCGTCCGGCCCAAGCCACACCGCAGGCCATGCCGCAGGATTCGGGTGTGGTAGTGATGGTGCCGGGTGGTGGTGCTGCAACGTCGGCGCCGATCAGCGCCGAGCCGTGGACCCCAGGCCCAAGCACGTCGGGGCCGGTTGATTCCACGCCGATCCAGACGGCGCCGGTTAACCAGGGCACCTACAACATGCCGTCGACGCCGAGCGGTATCCCGTCGTCGTCGAACGCTGGCGGCCTGTCGGCTGATGAGCAACTGGACGGACCAGTGCTGTCGCTGTTGACCACCGCCCAGCAACAGCAGGCCGGTGGTGATTTGAACGGCGCTTCGTCCAGCCTTGAGCGTGCCCAGCGCGTGGCACCTCGCGAGCCGCAAGTGTTGTATCGCCTGGCCCAGGTGCGTATGGCTCAAGGTGATGCGCCGCAAGCCGAACAGTTCGCCCGTCGCGGCCTAAGCCTGGCCAATGGTCGTCCCGATCTGCAAGCCAACCTGTGGGCCCTGATTGGTGACGCGCGTGCTGCACAAGGCGATGCCGCCGGTGCTGCGCAGGCTCGCCAGAAAGCCAAGGTCAGCCTCTGATGGATGCACGTTTTCCCGCGATTGCCGAACAGTTATTGCTGATCGAGCGCGAATTGCGCGTGCAGGGCTGGTGGGACGAGGCGTCCCCCAGCGCAGAGGCGCTCAGCAGTGTCGAGCCTTTTTCGGTTGATACCCTGGATTTTCATCAGTGGCTGCAATGGATCTTCCTGGTGCGCATGAAGCAGATCCTCGAGCAGGATCTGCCGTTGCCTAATGCGTCGGGGATTCTGGAGATGGCGGAGATGGTTTACGCCGATCGCCCGCGTGAGAGCCTCGGTTTGCGTAACGCGCTGAAAAAGTTCGACCAATTGATCGTCGACGCTCGTTAATTGCCTGACTGCCGGGTTTTCCGGCAGTCTTGCGCACATTTCTACCGCTTGACGACATTCAGGCGAGTTTTATCCCTCCTCAAACCCCTTTAATCTACGTTCTCATGCGCTTAGTTGGAAAAAAGCGCAATTATTGCTTGACTTGAAGGGGCTGAAACAGAAGAATCCAAAGTCCGCTGTATCGGGACTGCCAGAAGCAGACCCGCTCAGCAGATCATGAGGCGCATATCCGCGCCGACCTGTAACACCCGCAACGCGTTACCTCGCGCTGGGTGGGAAAAGCCCGCAACACTTGGGACGATCCCAATACTTGCTCAGTCAGTGCTGACGTAGTCGGCGACCACCGTCGCTCATGCTCTGTTGAGAAGTAAACCTATTAAGACCCGTCGGTTTTTAACGGACGGTATTCTGGCGTTTTAGAGGTGAACAACGTGGAGCTTTTATCTGGCGGTGAGATGCTCGTCCGCTTTTTGCGTGACGAAGGCGTCGACTATATCTACGGGTACCCAGGTGGTGCTCTGCTGCATGTTTACGACGCACTGTTCAAGGAACCGGCTGTTACCCACATCCTGGTTCGCCACGAACAGGCCGCGACCCATATGGCTGACGGTTACGCCCGTGCCACCGGTAAAGCCGGTGTGGTACTGGTGACGTCCGGCCCAGGCGCAACGAATGCCATTACCGGCATCGCGACTGCGTATATGGACTCTATTCCGATGGTGATCATTTCCGGCCAGGTCGCAAGCACCATGGTGGGTACCGATGCATTCCAGGAAACCGACATGATCGGTATCTCCCGGCCGATCGTGAAACACAGCTTCATGATCAAGCATGCCTCGGAAATCCCGGAAGTCATGAAAAAGGCGTTCTACCTCGCACAGTCCGGTCGCCCGGGCCCTGTTGTGGTCGATATCCCGAAAGACATGACCAACCCGGCTGAAAAGTTCGAATACATCTTCCCGAAGAAAGCCAAGCTGCGCTCTTACAGCCCGGCTGTTCGTGGGCACTCGGGGCAAATCCGCAAGGCGGCAGAAATGCTTCTGGCGGCCAAGCGCCCGGTGCTGTACTCGGGCGGTGGCGTGATCCTGGGTGGCGGTTCTGCTCCACTGACCGAGCTGGCCAAGCTGCTTAATTTGCCAGTCACCAACACGTTGATGGGCCTCGGCGCATTCCCGGGCACGGACCGTCAGTTCGTCGGCATGCTCGGCATGCACGGCAGCTACACCGCCAACCTCGCCATGCACCACGCTGACGTGATCCTGGCAGTGGGCGCGCGTTTTGATGACCGTGTGATCAACGGCGCGAGCAAGTTCTGCCCGAATGCCAAGATCATCCACATCGACATCGACCCGGCGTCCATCTCCAAGACCATCAAGGCCGATGTGCCGATCGTGGGTCCGGTAGAAAGTGTGTTGACCGAGATGGTTGCCGCGCTCAAGGACATCGGCGAAACGCCGAACAAGGAATCCGTTGCCAGCTGGTGGAAGCAGATCGACGAATGGCGCGGTGACCGCGGCCTGTTCCCTTACGACAAAGGCGACGGCAGCGTCATCAAGCCACAAACCGTGATCGAAACCCTGTGCGAAGTGACCAAGGGCGATGCCTTTGTAACCTCCGATGTGGGCCAGCACCAAATGTTCGCCGCGCAGTACTACAAGTTCGACAAGCCTAACCGCTGGATCAACTCCGGTGGCCTGGGCACGATGGGCTTTGGTTTCCCTGCGGCCATGGGTGTGAAGCTGAGCTTCCCCGACACCGACGTCGCGTGCGTCACCGGTGAGGGCAGCATCCAGATGAACATTCAGGAGTTGTCGACGTGCTTGCAGTACGGCCTTCCGGTGAAGATCGTCTGCCTGAACAACGGCGTACTGGGCATGGTTCGTCAGTGGCAGGACATGAGCTACGGCAGCCGTCACTCCCATTCCTACATGGAATCGCTGCCAGATTTCGTAAAATTGGTCGAAGCCTATGGCCACGTCGGCATTCGCATCACCGATTTGAAAGATCTGAAGCCGAAGATGGAAGAGGCGTTCGCCATGAAGGACCGCCTGGTGTTCCTCGATATTCAAGTGGATACCAGCGAGCACGTCTACCCGATGCAGATCAAAGACGGCTCTATGCGCGACATGTGGCTGAACAAGACGGAGCGTACTTAATCATGCGGCACATTATCTCCCTGCTTCTGGAGAACGAACCCGGCGCTCTGTCTCGTGTTGTCGGCCTGTTTTCGCAACGCAACTACAACATCGAAAGCCTGACCGTGGCGCCGACCGAAGACCCGACCCTGTCGCGTCTGACGTTGACCACCGTGGGCCACGATGAGGTGATCGAACAGATCACCAAGAACCTCAACAAGTTGATCGAAGTGGTCAAGCTGGTCGATCTTTCGGAAAGTGCCCACATTGAGCGTGAGCTGATGTTGGTTAAGGTCAAGGCTACGGGTGCCCAGCGTGCCGAGATTAAACGGACTACTGACATTTATCGCGGGCAGATCGTCGATGTGAGCGCCAGCGTTTATACCGTTCAACTGACCGGTACAAGCGACAAGCTGGACAGTTTCATCCAGTCGATCGGGACGGCCTCGATTCTGGAAACCGTACGCAGTGGTGTCACCGGGATTGCCCGTGGCGACAAAGTACTCAGCATCTAACCCAAATTAGCGAATGGCCTTACGGCCTGGATATATAGAGGAACCTCATGAAAGTTTATTACGATAAAGATTGTGACCTGTCGATCATCCAGGGCAAGAAAGTCGCCATCATCGGCTACGGTTCCCAGGGCCACGCCCAAGCGTGCAACCTGAAAGATTCCGGCGTTGACGTCACTGTCGGCCTGCGCAAAGGTTCGGCCACTGTTGCCAAGGCTGAAGCCCATGGCCTGAAAGTGACCGACGTTGCTTCCGCCGTTGCTGCTGCTGACCTGGTCATGATTCTGACCCCGGACGAGTTCCAGTCCTCGCTGTACAAGAATGAAATCGAGCCGAACATCAAGAAGGGCGCCACCCTGGCCTTCTCCCACGGTTTCGCGATTCACTACAACCAGGTTGTTCCACGTGCTGACCTTGACGTGATCATGATCGCGCCGAAAGCCCCGGGCCACACCGTGCGTTCCGAGTTCGTCAAAGGCGGCGGTATCCCTGACCTGATCGCGATCTACCAGGACGCCTCGGGCAACGCCAAAAACGTTGCACTGTCCTACGCAGCTGGCGTGGGTGGCGGTCGTACCGGCATCATCGAAACCACCTTCAAGGACGAGACTGAAACCGACCTGTTCGGCGAGCAAGCCGTTCTGTGCGGCGGTACCGTTGAGCTGGTCAAAGCTGGTTTCGAAACATTGGTTGAAGCTGGCTACGCGCCAGAGATGGCCTACTTCGAATGCCTGCACGAACTGAAGCTGATCGTTGACCTCATGTACGAAGGCGGTATCGCCAACATGAACTACTCGATCTCCAACAACGCCGAATACGGCGAGTACGTGACTGGCCCGGAAGTGATCAACGCCGAGTCCCGTCAGGCCATGCGCAACGCTCTGAAACGTATTCAGGACGGCGAATACGCCAAAATGTTCATCAGCGAAGGCGCAACCGGCTACCCTTCGATGACCGCCAAGCGTCGTAACAATGCCGCTCACGGTATCGAAGTCATCGGCGAGCAACTGCGCTCCATGATGCCGTGGATCGGTGCCAACAAGATCGTCGACAAAGCCAAAAACTAAGTCGTACGCATCAACAGAAAACGCGGCTTAGGCCGCGTTTTTTCGTTTGAGGGGCTGGTTCTGGTATAAAGCTGCATCGTTTGCGGGCGAACACTCGCCGCAAGTTTCTGTCGAATTTTTTCACACCGTTGCAAGGTAAAATCCATGAGCGAACGTCCCGAAGAGCCACACCAGGCCTCTGACGCCGAAAGCCTGCTGCCGATCGATGAGCATGTCGAAGAAGGGCATGACGCGGAAGGTCGCAAGGTCCGGCATCGTGGCATCTATCTTCTGCCTAACCTGTTCACCACCGCGAACCTGTTTGCCGGCTTCTATTCCATCATCAACTCCATGAGCGCCCAAAGTGCGCTGGCGGCGGGTGATGCGGTGAGTGCCAGCAAGTATTTCGGTTTTGCCGCCATCGCAATCTTCGTGGCCATGGTGCTTGATGGCCTTGATGGCCGTGTGGCGCGCATGACCAACACGCAAAGTGCCTTTGGCGCCGAGTACGACTCGCTGTCGGACATGGTCGCTTTCGGGGTCGCACCGGCGCTGCTGGCGTTTGCCTGGGCGCTGGGGGATATGGGCAAGGTCGGCTGGATGGTCGCCTTCATCTATGTCGCCGGCGCCGCTTTGCGTCTGGCGCGCTTCAATACCCAGGTGGGTACCGCTGACAAGCGTTACTTCATCGGCCTTGCCAGCCCGGCGGCGGCGGGCGTGGTGGCGGGTATTGTCTGGGCATTCAGTGACTATGGAATCCAGGGCTCGAAAATGTCGTTCCTGGTGGCCTTGATGGTGGCTGCGGCCGGCATGCTGATGGTCAGCAATATCAAGTACAACAGCTTCAAGGAGTTCGACCTCAAGGGGCGCGTGCCTTTCGTGGCGATCCTGGTGGTGGTGTTGGTGTTCGCTGTAGTGTTCAGCGACCCGCCGCGTATCCTGCTGCTGGCGTTCCTGGTCTACGCCGCTTCGGGGCCGATTCAGTACTTGCTGCATCTGCGCCGCGACAAAACATTGTCTTAATGTAATGTCCGCCATACTCCGCAGTCTATTGGTGCATCAGTCCTCCAATGCTGCGGAGTTGCCATGTTAATCAAGATCCCCAAAGCGTCCGATTGTCACGAATCGGATGTCACGCCTGAATCCTTCTATTTATCTCGCCGCAGCTTGCTCGGTGGTGCGCTTGCTGGCGTCGCTGCCAGTACTTTGCCGCGCTGGGCCAGTGCTGACGATGCAGCGCGTTACGCCGACGTCGAGCCGGGCAATGCCCCGAGTTGGTTTGCCCAGAAGCTGCCAGGCACCCAGTGGCAGGCTGTTACGGTAAAGGACGAAGCCATCACGCCGTTCAAGGACGCAACCCACTACAACAACTTCTATGAATTCGGTACTGACAAGGGGGACCCGGCGAAGAACGCGGGTTCACTCAAGACCGAGCCCTGGAGTGTGGTGATTGATGGAGAGGTCGGCAAGCCGGGGCGTTATGCCTTGGAAGACTTTATGAAGCCTTATCAGTTGGAAGAGCGCATCTACCGTTTGCGCTGCGTCGAGGCGTGGTCGATGGTGATTCCGTGGATGGGTTTCCCCCTTTCCGCCTTGCTCAAGCAGGTGGAGCCGACCTCCAAAGCCAAGTACATCCGTTTTGAAACGCTCCAGGACCCCAAAAGCATGCCGGGGCAGCGCTCAAGCTTCGGCTTGATCGACTGGCCATATGTAGAAGGGTTGCGCCTGGACGAGGCCATGAACCCATTGGCCATCCTTGCCGTTGGCATGTACGGGCGTGAACTGCCTAACCAGAACGGCGCGCCACTGCGTCTGGTGGTGCCGTGGAAGTATGGCTTCAAGAGTGTGAAGTCGATTGTGCGGATCAGTCTTGTAAGCGAACAACCCAAGACGACCTGGCAGAGCATCGCGGCCGATGAGTATGGGTTCTACGCGAACGTGAATCCTACGGTCGACCATCCTCGTTGGACTCAGGCGCGAGAACGTCGCCTGCCCAGCGGCTTGTTCAGCCCGAACGTGCGTGAGACGCAAATGTTCAATGGCTACTCGGATGAGGTCGCTTCTCTTTATACGGACCTCGATCTGCGGAAGAATTACTGATGCGTTATCCGATCTGGCGCATAGGCGTCTTTATAGCCGCGGCGATATGGCCATTTTTCTGGTTGTACGAGGCATGGAGTTCTGTGCTCGGGCCTGATCCAGGCAAAGTGCTGATGGATCGGTTGGGGCTTGGGACCTTGATTCTGTTGCTGATCACGCTGGGCATGACGCCATTGCAGAAGCTCAGCGGGTGGGCGGGGTGGATTGCTGTCCGCCGACAGCTGGGTCTCTGGTGTTTTGCGTATGTGGTTTTGCACCTGGCGGCTTACTGCGTCTTTATCCTGGGACTCGATTGGTCGCAATTCGGGGTGGAGCTGCGTAAGCGGCCCTACATTATTGTGGGCGCGTTGGGTTTCCTCTGCTTATTGGTGCTGGCAGTGACCTCCAATCGCTATAGCCAGCGTCGACTTGGCAGTCGTTGGAAGAAGCTGCATCGCTTGGTGTATGTGATCCTTGTGCTTGGTTTGCTGCATATGTTGTGGATTGTGCGGGCCGATCTGAAGGAGTGGGCAGTATATGCATCTATAGGTGCGCTGCTTTTGGCCCTGCGTATTCCGCCTGTCATGCGCCGGATTCCCCGCCTTATCGCGAAAAAACCAGTTTCTGCACCAAAAGCGTAATTAGTGCTTGACGGCAGATTCTGGAAGTCT